>DATGTE010000010.1:0-146421 GCA_035301985.1 Bacillota bacterium | reverse complement strand
TCACGACTGGGCACGCTTCACTTCATCCAATTGCTCGGCTATCACATTGACATATTGCTCGAACATGATGATTTGGTTGTCAACAAACATATGGTTAGGTTCATCCGCTAAATATGGAAAGTTTGACCAATGTTCCATAAGATTCATGCACTGTGCAGCGTTATGCTCCATTTCAGACGTTGGGAGTGATGTTTTTTGTATGTCTGGATATTGTTCGCTTGCTTCATATAAAATATCAAATAACACTTCACCTTTCTCATCTAAAGACATACCCTCTTTAATGTGCTGTCTAAGATGCTTCTGCCACTGATACAGATCAGCATACATCTCTTCGCTCACGGCAATCGCCTCTTTATGCTCTGTATTGAATTCATCAGGAATCGACTGATCCTGTTGAATGTCACCGAGAATAAAGCCAGCGTGAAAAAGACTGTTCAAAACGAGCTCAGATGCTGTGTAATATTCGATATATCCTTCAGGTACGTCACTCGAATCATCATCGACTAATTTGGCATAAGGTTCTTTGGTATTCGGGCGATAGACAAATACGAATTCCCGTTGATCATCAATGAGGACAATTCCCCCGTAAGGTTGCGTTTCATCTCGACGTTCCCATTTTTCGATTGGAACGGGTTCTATTTTTCCGAGGAGTACTTTCTTGTTTAATGTATGACGATCATCGTAATAAATCTTTGTCGTTTTGCCTTCATCAATCTCCAAATATTCGACCAATGTTTCGGGAAATTCAATCGTGTAATGGTATTGTGCGTGTTTGAAAGTGTTCGTTTGGCGATGTTCTTTTTCTTCTTTATGTTGCTTTTTCGCTACAGATGGAGAGGTATTTCCTTTGCCTTTAGCGGATTCAATATCTTTTTCACTTGTTTCGGATGGCGCTTCCTGGTCACCGGTTTCTGAATGAGTACGTACAGATTCACCGTTTGAACAAGCACCTGTAACAGAAGCCATTATGATGATGATTGCTATATACATTGTACGACGTATGTAGGACGTCATCTAGACCACCTCACTGAGCAGAAATTGATATGGATATCTGAGTGGGAAACGGATGCTTTATGACATTACAGTTATGTAAACACCCCTTTTTGAAAAAGGAGTTTCTCGATTCGTGTTCCTATCATTTGCGCATTTTTCAATCATTTGAATACAAACTAAGCCTACTATACAAGCAACTATCTATCAAGTCCGTATCTTACTCATCTTTCCATAGCATGCCAATCAAAAAAAGATCATCCTCGATCAGTCTATCATGTCCTAAACAATGCTTAGGTGGGACCCGTTCAAAAAAGATAGTCATCGTGCTTCTACAGAGAAAAAATATCTTAAACTATATGACGCACCTTTTCAAATGATTCCCACGAGTAAAACAGTGAACACTTTCCAACATTATCTCCATCTGTCGGTTTTAGACTAGACAAGGGACGCATCGCTTTTTATAATAAAGTTAGTCGTCCTAAACCATTTGTCAAGGATACACATCGTTCAGAACCGATGGATCCTATCAATTACTTATGAACGCAAATTTATAACATGTGGAGGTTTCCTATAAATGAGAAATGTTCTTATATTTGTATCGCTTGCTCTAGTCGCTGCCCTCACGATTCAGTTTGTGAAAGGTGATTTTACGTTAACGTTTTATAGTTTCTGGGGTATGGTCATTATGTTTTTTGGAATCAAGACGCTTACAACGTACGTAAAATACCGCAAAATGGAAGCAACCCTGCAGAAGGAGAAAACATATTAAGATTGGCTGCACATGAACCTTAGGATGTAAATTTTAATGACCAATGAAGTCGATGCGCAAAACGGCTTAAATATAGTCCTCACGCATCGACTTGTATGACACTCTATGTGTTGTTTTTCTTTGAACATCCACTTCGCAATCCAGCCGTGTGTGTGTAAAATAGCCATTTTACATGTATGCTACTTACTTGTATGGTATCGATTTTCAACCGCTACAATCATCAGCCTTCTTTCAACCTTCCACTTCACTTCTGTACACGTTGATTATAAATTGGTTGGACATACGACGATTCGTTTCATCTTCTCGTTATTTGCTAGTTAAAAGTTGATGATTGATTCCCTTATCATGTATACTTTAGTCAGAAGATCATATCATAGTATAAAAGACTGCAAAGTGCGTATACACTTCACAGTCCAGGTGTGTTAACCCTTCAAGGGGGTAGCCCACAATTCGTGCAAAAATAACCACACTAATCGCTGGTCAGGCTTATAGGGTGGTTATTTTTTTATTTGTGACAGGATCGAAACGATTAAACTTCCAAACGCAATCATTACAATCAACGCCTGGAAAACTGTCATTTGATCACCCCCCTTCTTAAAAGGGAGTGAACGACCACCCATGAAAGCCTTAACACACTAAAAATAGTATAGCAAAGTTCACTCGCTTATTCATTAAAATTTCGGAATTTTATGATTCCATATAGGTCCGAAGAGAAATCCCTTTTCAGATCGCTCCTATCCTTAATAATCGAAAAACATGTGCGTAAAAAATGACTTAAAAATGCCCCTCTTTCATCGCCTCGACTTTTTTAACACTATTTTCGAACAAATAGACCGCACCTTCGTGAACAGGCAGGGTATTTTCTTTTACTTCGTATTGTTTATAGCTTATAGAGAAATTTTTACCTATGCATCACACCATTCTTCACCTTGACCGCATCCGATATCAACCATCTATCCATGAACAAAACAGTTCCCTATGCTCCTGTTGCTATGGAATCCGCTTTTTCCTTTGCTATATCTGGTTTAAACCAATGTTTATTAGCAATTTTCCCATAATATGTGATACTTTGTTGCTGAACAATGAAAGCGAGGGTAACGATTAATGCGGCTTCCGCTCCGAACGATGTCGCCGCAAGTCCAATCGCGATCGATAAATTACGTAACACTGTACCGTTTACAAGAGCAATGCCGTCTTCTCGGTTCAGAAACTTTTTCGCAGTGACTGTACTGATGACGTAGTTTAATCCGTAAAAAATAATTAAAACGATGAGTGCAATTAAGATTAGCTGTAAATTTTCTAAAATCATCTGTGCTTTCATGCTAATACTAACGAAAATGACGTATAACATCGCCCAAATACTCAAGGGTCCAAAATTCGGTTTAATTCCTTTTTTAAACTGTTCATAGGTGTACTTTTTCATCAACATTTTGAATGTGATTTGACCAAGAACCATCGGCAAAAATACGACGAGAGCAATCGTTTTAAACGTATCCAAAATATTGACGTCGACATACTGACCAACCATCGCTAATAAGTACCATGGGGTTAATAACGATCCTAAAATTAATCCAAATACGGTTAGCTTGACAGCGGCAGGCACATTCCCTTTATGAATCGCAGTCCATGAAATCGTCATTCCACTCGTAGGGAGGAGCGATGACAAGGCTAATCCGGCAAACATAAACGGATACTGCTGTAAGAGCCCTTTACCTAAAAGATAAGCGACAAATGGAATAATGGCAAAATTAATAATAATCGATAAGACAAGTACCTTCGTTCCCTTTAGCGACGTGAGTTCTTTAAATTGAAAACCGACCATCGTTGCATAGATCATCACAATCGTTCCAAATAAGATCGTCGGTTGCAAAAAACTCGTATCCACCAGTGCACCAACAATAAATCCAATCACCAACGTTACAGGAACACTGATCATCAGACGTCTTTGCGGAAATGTGTACAACATTTTCATGTTCATCCTGAATGACTCTCCTTTATCATGTTTAAACTTCTCTATACCCCCATGGGTATTTACATGAATATAATCATTCCGCAATATATTGTCAAGTGATTGATTTGTGAGCAGTGCGACTCGCACGATATATGGGGTATTACCGGATATGATATGCTATATAACTCATAAACCACTTGAAAATGTATATGGACGATCTGGCTCTCTTTTCATTTTCTCTAAAACAGGGACTTCAAATTGTTTTCCATTTTTCAGTAGGGGGAACCTATTTTGTCGTTTCAATTCCCTTCTCCTCCAAAAATTCCCTAAAATCATCACGACGCATTTCACCAGAAGAAATATAATTATGAATAGCTAAATCATCTGCTCGATTATGATCCTCTGCCAAATCCGTGGATATTTCTCCCATTACTTTTCGATGACTTGCAAAAACTTCGTGAACCTTTATCCAATCCTTCTTTATTAATGCTTCTTTAATAAAGGCTATTTGCAGTTATTCAGTTGGAAAATCATTTCGGTTCATCTTATAAATGATTTCTCCTACCACATCCTCAAAGTCGCTGGCATGATTTGTCTGTTTGACGAGTTGGGCATGATCTTCGTCTTTATTATTTTCAAAAACCACATAATGACTCGCCCCGTCAATCTCAACTCTAAAATACCTCGTACTATTTTGAATGCCTGATGCAGTTTGATTCATTTCATACACCTCTTCGTTACCTTCTTCATCACTAAGCGTCATCACTTTTTCCTTTGAAAAGTTGATCATCACCTTATCCCCAGAAGCAGAAACAGCATACCAGTCGCCAGTATATTTATCTGACGGTTTGCAGCTCACTAATAGAATAAGCCCAAATGCAACAAGAAACATTTTCCACTTTCTTTTAGCCATATGTACTCTCCTTAAATAATTGTAAATTCAAACTGATTCACTTTCTTTGTAAAAGTCAATACTTTTCAAATAATTTTCTTTTGTTTTTAGATATACCTTTGTATACAGCAATCTAGCTATCTATATCATTATGATAGTCGGTATTACGGAAATGAAACCTATCGGTGTTACAAAAATACCTCCAATTATGGAATATGAAGTAAAGAATAGACAATTAGAAACATATACGTCATATACATAAATGGATACATATTCACTTTTAAACCTTTATATTTACGTTTGCCCCTGCTCCTACTGTAGATGCAACTAGTTCGCGATTTAAAAATAAAGCAGTTGTTTCCCTAATCCACTTTTCCGCTCCTTTTACCGCTGCATCAATTGCATTTCCTTTAGCTTTACCTTTCAACATGTCTTTTATGAAACTAGCACCCGGACTTATAATTCCTGAAAGCACGGAGGTAAATATTTGATGATCGACTTTCTCATTTTTGTAGTCTTTTATAGACTGCTTCTATATAAGCACGGGAATCATTATCCATCTCAGATAGTTCAGTTTTATTGAGCACTTGCATTATAATCTGAAGTGTCTCTCTATCTATAGCCCCATTCTCTAAATCACCATAGAACAATCGAAGCAAAATAAATGTTATTCCCATCATTTTATATCGGTGCCTTTTCATACCTACTACAACTAAATCCGTCGGTACCTGTCCGCTCCCTTCATAAAATGAAAGAAAAGAGGGGTGAGGAAATAAACTTTCATCGCTCAACCCTTATGAAAAAGTTATATTTTCCTTACTCTCGATATAACAACTCATCATCTGATGAGTAAGCTTCATAAGTAAGATTTCCCTCTAACGGAGTTAAACTGAATGCATAATGGAGCTCCCTACCTGCATCTCTTGTTGTATCAAAAATAATTTCCCTCTCTTTTTCATCATAGGCGTTAAAATATGAAATTTGATCATCAACTGTCAGAACAAAAACTATATCTACATCTTTACCACCTTTAAATTTAAATGTTTCTTTTTTGGCAACAAACTTGTCTTTATAAAATAAATGATTGGGTAAATAAAAATCATCAGTTGTTGACCATCCCCAAAATCCGTCAGATAGTGCATAAGCATGAAAACCATCCTCTAATTTCACAATACCTAAATATTTCTTTCGATCGATTTCTGTCAAAATTGCTTGTTTACCTTTTTTTTCTCCCAATGCATCTGAAGGGGTAGGATGAACAATATACCCTTTCCATATAAAATTGTAAATTACTGCAACAATAAGTGCAGATAATAGTCCCTTGATATAAGTCCTTGCTTTAGAGTTTCTTTGCTTATTTGTATTCATTAAATAATTTAATAACTCCTTTCATCATATCTGTTGTTTTAGTGCAGCATAGCGGGATTTACTAAATTTACATGCTGAAATAAATCTTATCTATAAAACTTGCAGGAAATTTTATGAGGTTATCTTTTGATCGTCACTGGTGTTGTTCTTAAGGTAAATGAAGCCAATCGACTAGATACCAAGTTACCGCTCTTTCTATATTTAAATATAGAACCAATTTTAACAATAACTCTACAATAGAGTTACCATGGATTTGGATTAAATTTTGTTGCTTTAACCTTCCCATCTTTACTCACAACAAACCTGACCCCTTTATCCCAATTTTCACCACCTTCGCTAATATATAAGATGACTTCTTTACTTCCTACTTCAGGAATTTCTGCACCCACAATGTCTTTTACTATAGGCACATTATCATTAACCACCCATCCCCCATATAATTTAGCTGGATCTGGTATTTTATCAAGAATTTTTTTCATACCCGGTATTTTTTTAAATTTATCCTTCGTGTAATTTGCAGCATAAAGCTTTGTTGCTCCACCAAGATAATAATTAAATTTCCCTTGTTCTGCCCCTTGAGTATAATAGTAAAGGTCTGGATCGTCTTTAAATATTATAAAGCTTCCATCTTCCACTTTATAGTTAATTTCTGTATCGGCATCAAACCTGACCGTGTCGTATCTTACTCCCAACCTATTTACATCTGCTTCTATTCCATTAGTAATTTGATGTTGTCATTTTTACCTTCATAAATAACTTCCCCATTAATAATATTATCTTTATTTTGTTTGCTTAGTTTTTCTATCTCTTTATCAGCTTCCGAAATGATAGATAATACCTTTTGAAAATCATCTTTATTTATTTTCCTACTAACCAATTGACTATAAGCTTCATCAATTACTTTTTGGCCATATGGGTCCAAATCCGTTTTAATATTATCTTTTTCTTCCTCAATTTCATCCATTGACATTTTGCTAATGTCAGCTGAATAATTGTCAACACGATTATTCAAATCTAATTTATCAGTATATTCCACCCATGTATCAAGTTTTCTAAAACGCGCTTCCCCAGATTCAGTTCTCAACTTTTTCATAAGCGTTTCAATATGATAAATTAACTCTTCCGTCTGTTCATTCTTTCCTTGGCTCGTAAATGTATCTAAATTCGTTTCTACATCTTCCATCGTTTCAATCGCTTCGTCTTTCGCTGTCTCTGCATATGAGAGACGGGGGATGGTTACATTTGCAATGTCAGACACACTTTCAATTATTTCGGCTACTTTTTACAAATTGTATTTATTTTTAACGTGAAACACTTTTATGTTCTAGTCTTTGCCCGTGAAGTTTATGTAAATCTATTTTTTTCGTTTATATTTTCAGCCATGATAATTCATAATCGTACAAGTACTAAATTACTCTTAAACACTGAGTTTCCTACAATAAAAGAAACACTCATGATTCGATCCTGAGTCTTATCTAGGGTAAACCAAAATTCCGATTATTAGGACAATTCATATTAAAAATAATGAACGTCAACATTTCATTTTCTTTACTACGTGATGTACGTTACTTCCAACCCCATTACAGTTCATCCGTATTTAAGTTGAGGCGGTGATTGTGTACGACAGCCTTCAGCACGTCCCCTATACAATGAATAGCAAAACAACTGAGCGAGTCGAGCTGTTTTGCTATCTGGTTAGATGGTTGAACTGCTGTTTGATTAGGGCTCGACAAACACGGTTAACACGCTTGCGCCTTCATTATCGACTGGGATGAACAGGTGAGGGTTCGTTCCTTTAAAATAGGCGGTATCACCTTTTTCCATATAATGCTTTTCATCTTCATATAAAAGGTAAATGGAGCCTTCCAACACGTAAATAAATTCGTCTTCCGTATGGGTATAGGGCTCGTGTCGAATGTTGGAATCTTTCGGAGTGACATGCACGATGGTCGATTCAATATTAGAGAAGCGTCTCCGAGCTAGTAATGCATAAGAATAGCCCATTTCCTCATGTCCAACACGGAATTGTCGGTCAGACTTTGGTTGTAAGACGAGATCTCTTTCTGGTTGATCGTCGAGCACCCAGGAAAGCGGAACATCCAGGGCCTCACTAATTTTCGATAATGTTGCGACAGCTGAAGCCGTCTGGCCATTCTCGACTTTGGAGAGCATGCTTTTAGAAATACCACATTCATCTGCGACTTGTTGTTGTGTTTTTTTGCTTTTAAGACGTGCTTGTTTTATTTTTGCACCGATTTGTTGTAAGTTTATTGAAATTCTCCCCTTTCCCGTAAAATGGATATGGGTGCTTTTATCATAGAACAGGGTGGGGGTAACGTCAAGACGCGTTCACCAATGACGCTGCATCGAACATTTGGATTTCGCGAATCGTGCTCCGAAGCAAACAAAAAAAGCCATCTTTTCCCCTATCGAAAAGCGATGGCTTTTTTTCGGATCATCGCCTGCCCAGCGACATCGGTCTATATCTTTCCCCTTTGTTTGTCTGACTCACTCCTGTGCAGCTTCATAAGCGAGAGACCTACTCGGAAGTGCCTTTCCCAATTTATTTTGAATGAAAAGAGCAGCTTCCTGCAATTTTTTCTCATCGACGCCTGTTTGAATACCCATTCCATGCAACAAATAGAGTACATCATTTGTCGCCACATTTCCAGCTGCCCCAGGAGCATACGGACATCCGCCAAGACCACCGAGTGAACTATCAAACCGCGTGATTCCATATTCCATAGATGTCATGATATTAGCGATTGCCATCCCGCGTGTATCATGGTAATGCATAATAATCCTTTCTTTCGGGTAGCGCTTGAGCACTACGTCTAGCAGTTCATTCACTTGGGACGGGACAGCTGTGCCAATCGTATCGCCAAGTGAGAGGTCATCCACACCGAATTCAAGGAGCTCGTCACAGACGCGAATGACTTGCTCGGGAGTAATTCGCCCTGCAAACGGACAAGCGAACACCGTAGACACATAGCCAGTCACATGTTTGCCTGCCCGTTTCGCCTCGTGAATCACTTCCTTTAACACAGGAAATGTTTCATCAATCGTCTTATTAATATTGCTTTTGTTATGTTCTTCACTCGCTGACATGAAGACAGACGCTCCATCAATCCCCGCTTCCAATGCAAGTTCTAACCCTTTCATATTTGGCACTAATGCAGAATAACGAACGTTCGGATTGCGCGTGATTTTCTTCCCGACTTCATGAGCATCTGACAAAGCTGGCATCCACTTTGGGTGCACGAAAGATGAATACTCAATTTCTCGTAATCCTGATTCCGACAACATATTAATCCAGTTTACTTTATCTGCTGTTGGGACCCATTTCTTTTCATTTTGCAGTCCGTCCCGCGGTCCAACTTCCTTAATCTGCACGTGTTTTGGCCAACGTTTCATCGATCATCCCTCCTATTACTTTTCATTGTCATCCCGGAAACTGTGCTGAAGAATCTCGGATCCATGCGTTGATCATCACTGTTTTGAATGCGCTTTCAGAATCTTTCTTAATTAAAATAACGCTTCTCGGCACTCCTTTTCCTACATTCATCTCTGTATCCTTATATTCAATTAAGTTTATTCGAATTCAACATTGTTGAGTACAATATATAATAAATATTCTAACGATGTCAAGGGATTGATAAACTTTTTCTGTAAAGTTTCCATGGCATGATGAAACGGACGATAAACATAAAAAAACTACCTCATACGTACAAGGTAGATCCAGTAATCTTTACTGTTCGTGACGACATGTTTAACAAACATAGTCATTGAGTGCTCATTTTTCATTGATGCCGCCACGTATTTCTTCTTCGGCATCGTCATTTGTTCCAATTTAATGACCGTATTCGTTGATTTCTGATTTTTAATCATGCTGTTGAATCATTTGGATTTTTTGCTTGTAATCCATAGAGAGCCATACGATGAGTACGAAAAGAAAGATAATCATTGCTAATGGCAATAACCATAAATATGGATCAGCAAACATCCAACCGATCACCATCATACCGACAGAAATAACAGGAGCCATGATATAGTAAGCTTTTGCTCAGTACAACCAACCGTACGGAAAAAAGTGAGCGCCTGTAATGACGGCAAAAAACAGCACAAAATCATGTGGACTTTTCATAAACACCCAAAAGAGAAGTGGAAAATAGACAAACTGAGTCAATCGACACCCGTACACCAAAAGCGACAAACTCCCCGATTAATGCACACCATTACTGCGGTACGATTCATTGGCATACACTTTCAATAAACCTTCATACATTTCAATACGATACATCGATTCTTTCAATTGGTATGTGGGAATGGATTCATTCCATCTCGTAATCCTAGAATACACGATTGATCCAACAAAAGCGATCAACATTTTGCCTCTCAATGATTTCAAGGAGCCATTACAAAAAAGATGACCATCCATCTTCCCATAGGAACGCTAATTGTCGATAAACGAAAAGAGGCATGTCTTCCTTACAGAAAACATGCCATTACATTCCTCCATTCATTTAGCAACCGTGAATAAATGATATTCACGATGTATACCGTAAAAACTTCTTTCGCTACGTCAGAGCCCTTCTTCTTCCACACGTTTCTGGACGTTCACTTGGAATTGACGTTCTTTTTTCTTCTCGGTTTGTCGTCGACCGTGGAGTACATAATAAATGCCGATCGAAGCGATGACGAACAGGCCTAAATATAAATAAAGCTGACCTAATCCCATATGCGCGGCGACAATTCCTAAAATAAACGACCCGATTCCTAAACCACTGTCGAAAAAGGTGAAAAAGGTCGCTGTTGCTGTCCCACGCCGATGAGCGGGTACAATATTAATCGAAATTGTTTGAATCGCCGGCCCTACTGTTCCATAACCAATGCCAATGAGCGCTCCTGCAAGTAAAAAGGTCGCTGGGTGCGCCGTTTGACTGAGAATTATCAGCCCTATACCGTACAGGATAATCGATGGATAAATGACAGAGTTTTCACCGAAACGGTCAAACGAGCGACCGGACAACGGCCTTGATAAAATTAAAAATACTGCATAAAAGACAAAGAAGAAGCTCGCTGTTTGCACCATGTTCACTTCTTTTGCATAAATGGAAATGAACGAGAGCACACTCGCATACGTAAATGATAAAATTCCTGCCATGAACGCTACAGGTAAAGCTCTGCGTTCAAATAAATCGTCAAACTCCAGCCACTTCTTATCGCGCGAGGATGTAGATGCATCTCGTTGTGGTTCATCCTGCTTTTTCGGTAGTGATGGAATGAATCCTGAGATAACCGCAAATAATGAAAAGAATGACGTAATGATAAAGAGCATGTTGAAACTCGTATATTGAATGATCGTTAAGCCGAGGAAGGGTCCAATAACCATCGCTAAATTCATGAATAGAGCAAAGTACCCCATCCCAGCTCCACGACGATGCTCAGGAATAATATCAGCTACGATCGTTCCTGTCGCAATCGTAGCAATCCCAAAACCAATTCCGTGAAAGAAGCGCAATGCTAATAGCCAGCCAAAGCTGTTTGCCATTAAGTAAAGAACAGTTGCTACGAAAAAAATACCTAAAGAAAAATAGAGCATCTCCCTCTTACCGAAGACCTCCAATAGTTTGCCTGTAAATGGCCGAATCAATACCGCTGATATTAAAAAGATTGTTACAATTAAACCGACTTGTGTTTCATTTCCTCCAAGATCTTCCATAACATAGATTGGCAGAGTAATCATCAATATATAAAATGGTATAAATATAAAAAAACTTGCAAATGAAATCCCTAAAAAATCCTTCGTCCAAAGTTTCTGGTTACTCAAATAAGCCTCAATCTCCCTTATCTTTCATGTTTCGATTCATTTTTTTAAGCGTGTTCACAAATTCCTTCTGTGCCTGCTCCGGCACCCCATCCAGTACACGTAATTCAAATGTATTGATTGTCTGTTGCCATTGCTTGAACTGGTCAACCGCTTCTTCAGTTAATTGAATGCGCTTTTCACGTTTATCTTTACCTGTTGTCCGTTCAATCCAACCACTTTTCTCGAGACGCTTAACCGTCCGCGTGATTGTCGGAGCTTCAACATTTAAATATTCGCAAATTTCTTTCTGTGTCGAAGGGCCGTGCTGTTTTAAAAAATAAATAATCGTCCATTGGGACCGATACAGTCCGAGTGGCGCTAGTTTCTCATTCATCAGCTTCGAAAATTGTCGATTCACTTGAAAGAATTGATGGAATAAATCATGAAAGTTTGTCATTGGTTTCCCTTCCGATAAAAGTAGTTACCTAGGTAACTATATACCATTTTTGAGCAAATGTCCAGTTTATTTATATGAATTATCAAAAAACAGTATCCGTTGTAAGAAGTTTCTTTGTCCCTACCATCCGGTGATTGTGATAACATAATACATACTATATTCGTAGCTAAAAGGAGGGGCACGCGTGGATCTAGCAAATTATGTAACCCTTGCCATCCCCATCATTAACTTTTTGTTAGCTGGACTTCTCCTATTCATTGAACGGAGAGATCCTGGGACCACTTGGGCATGGTTAATGGTGTTATTTTTTATACCGATTGTTGGCTTTATCGTTTATCTTTTATTTGGACGTCAATTGCAACAAAAAAATTTTTATAAATTATCATCAGAAGAAAGACAGTATTTAAAATCATCGGCTAAAGAGCAAATAAAAGATATCCAAATCGGTAAAAAGTTTACCGATCACAACCTCTTAAATAAACACGCCTATTTATTATTAATGAATTTGAAATCATCCACATCATTAATTACGACCGATAATGAAATTGATATTTTTAGTGACGGCCACGAAAAATTTACACGTTTATTCGCTGACATTCAAAAGGCAACAGAAGAAATAAATATCCAATATTATATTATTCAACCGGATTCCCTCGGTAAAAAACTTCGAGATGAACTGACGAAGAAAGCAAAAGAAGGATTAACCGTACGCGTTCTTTATGATGAAATCGGCTCGCGAAAATTGACCCGATCTTTTTTCAAAGAATTGATCGATCATGGGGGCGAGGTCGAGGTTTTCTTTCCATCGCTCTTTAAATTTATTAATCCCCGTATTAATAATCGTAATCATCGCAAACTGTGTATTATCGATGGAAAGATCGGCTATATCGGCGGATTTAATGTTGGTAATGAATATTTAGGGAAACATAAAAAATTCGGCTACTGGCGGGATACACATTTGCGCATTACTGGCGGAGCTGTCGACCAAATTCAAGGGAGATTTATTTTGGATTGGAAAGAAGCGACAAAACAAAAAGAAACGCATTTTGATCGTTTTCTCTTTCGAACGGAACCCCATAGTGGAAACAGTCCCGTGCAAATTATTGATAGCGGACCGAATTCAGAAACAGAACATATTAAAAACATGTATATTAAATTAATCATGAGCGCTAAAAAGAGTGTATTCATTCAAACACCTTATTTTATTCCCGATTCTAGCTTCATGGATGCGTGTAAAGTGGCGCTACTAGCAGGAGTAGATGTACGAATTATGATACCGAATAAACCAGACCATCCATTTGTATATTGGGCAACTCTTGCTTATGCAGGCGATTTATTGTCTTACGGAGCGAAAATACTCATCTACGAAAATGGATTCATGCACGCAAAAACAATTGTCGTCGATGGTGAAGTCGCTTCAGTAGGAACGACGAATATCGACACCCGAAGCTTTAAATTAAATTTTGAAGTTAATGCTGTCATCTATGATCAAAACGTAGCCAACGAACTGCAACAACTTTTTCTACGTGATCGCGAACACAGCACAAAATTGACGATGGAAACGTACAACAAGCGATCGCTTCTTATCCGATTTAAAGAAGGAATTTCACGTTTATTATCTCCTATTTTATAAAAGAGGATTCATATAAAATCATTTCCCTCTCCCTTGTTCGTTCATGATGGTAACCGGCAAAGCAGTATGATTCGACCATTCAATGAACGGTCGTAAAGTGAGCCAAACAAAGGGGATCATCCAATCAGTTTGTTTTCACTTTAGACATATTTTAAAAAATCCGAAATATTGATTCATCAATGTTTCGGATTTTGTCTTGCTTTTCCTTCAGTTTTCCTTGTTGAACAATTTTTTAATCCAGTAAACGGTTGTTTTCATCGACGGATAATACGCGTGTCGGTCGATCATCTTGAACGACCCCAGTCCCATCACACACACTGCAATTATACTGCCACCCTTCATCATCCGCTTGCATGCCGGACCCACCACATGCCTTACATTCAGGCTGTCTCACCATCACAATCCCTCCACAACTTTTTTTAATTAGGTTATGCGATTGTCGAAAAATCATACCTATTCCTTCATCCAGGTCATTACATGAAGAGCTCTCTTTCCTACGATGTCGATGCTTTACGATTTCGTACCCAGTTGATCAATCCACCCAGGAGTACGATTTCAATTTGTCGCGGGGAGAGTGCATGTTCCAGCGCGATTTTTTCATCTTTACCTTGCACGTTTGCCGTTAAACGATTCCCTTCCTTTACGCTTCTTCGCACATCCGTAAATTCGAGAACATCTCCTTGATCAAGTTGTTCATAATCCGCTTCATTGACAAATGTTAACGGAAGAATGCCAAAGTTCGCTAGGTTTTGCCAGTGGATTCGAGCGAAATCTTTGACAATGGCAACGCGTAACCCTAAATATCTCGGAGCAAGTGCTGCATGTTCACGACTTGATCCTTGACCATAGTTATAACCTGCTACGATCGCATGTCCACCTTTGTCAACGGTTTCTTTGGCACGCTCGTAATACGTCGAATCGACAATTTCAAAGGTAAACTTACTGATTTCTGGTAAATTACTTCGATATGGAAGTACACGTGATCCACCCGCTAAAATTTCATCTGTAGAAATATGATCTCCCATTTTCAACAGGACAGGGACTTCCATCTGATCTGGCAGTTCATCCATTTCTGGAATGGATGCGATATTCGGTCCTTTTTGCAAAGTAACTCGGCGAGCCTTCTCTCTTGGTAAAGGAGGCTCCAACAAATGATCATCAACGGTAGGGTTTTTCGGTCTCTTCACTTTTGGAGCACGCGCATCAATGGTTCGTGGATCGGTAATGACTCCAGTCAACACAGAAGCTGCGGCGGTTTCCGGACTACATAAGAAGACACGATCTTCCCTCGTTCCTGAACGTCCAGGAAAATTACGTGGTGTTGTCCGTAAACTATTCCGCCCCGTTGCTGGTGCTTGCCCCATACCGATACATCCGTTACAACCTGCTTGATGGAGTCGCGCACCCGACTGTAAGAGATCCGCAATATGTCCTTCCTCGACTAAGTCAGTGAGCATTTGGCGCGATGTCGGATTAATATCAAAAGAAACACCTTCCGCAATCTGTTTCCCCGCAACAATTTGTGCAGCAATCGCAAAGTCACGAAAACCGGGATTTGCTGAAGAGCCGATATACGATTGATAAATCGGTGTTCCCTCCATTTCTTTCACAGGAACGACATTTCCTGGGCTCGAAGGTTTAGCAATCAGTGGGACGACTTCGGATAAATTAATTTCTTCCTGAATATCATAGGTTGCCCCACGATCAGCCTTTAGTTCAATCCAATCTTCTTCGCGGTCTTGTTCCTTTAAAAATTGTCGAATCTCTTCATCAGACGGAAAGACCGTACCAGTTGCTCCGAGCTCCGCCCCCATATTGGCGATAACGTGACGATCCATCGCACTAAGCGTTTCCACACCAGGCCCGTAATACTCAATGACTCGCCCAACTCCACCTTTGACATCATGTCGACGTAACAACTCTAAAATAACATCTTTTGCACTGACCCAATCGGGGAGTTCTCCCGTTAATTCAATCCCCCACACTTCCGGCATTTTGACATAAAAGGGCTCACCGGCAATGGCTAATGCGACATCAATTCCGCCTGCTCCCATCGCCAGCATACCCATACAGCCATTTGCACACGTATGACTATCCGAACCAAGTAACGTTTTCCCTGGCTTAGCCAACCGTTGCATATGTACAGGATGACTTACACCGTTGCCCGGACGACTGTAATATAAACCGAAGCGTTGAGCTGCACTACGCAAAAATAAATGATCATCTGGGTTTTTGCTATCCACTTGAATTAAATTATGATCAACATATTGTGCGGATGCCTCTGTTTTCGCCAAATCTAAGCCCATCGCTTCGAGTTCTAGCATTACCATCGTACCCGTTGCATCTTGGGTAAGGGTTTGATCAATTTGTAACCCAATTTCTGTACCAGGGATCATTTTGCCGAAAACGAGATGATCCTTAATGAGCTTCTCCGTTACATTAAGTGCCATAATCATTCCTCCTGAGTCCTATTGATGGATCCATCTTGAAAATGAAACTACTCGCAAACAATTATCACTTCTAAACGAGCTTGCACGTATATTTTCTCCCAAATATGCACATATCATTCAAGTTTTGCTTGTTATCCTATAAATGATGCTATAACAACTTTAAAATGACTCATCTTTACTAATATATATCAATCATGGAAAAACTATTCTTATTTTGTCGGTGTGGTCGGTTTGGATTAACAGAACTCCAAAAAAACAAGCTGATTTGCCAGGTGATTACACACAAACTGGCAAATCAGCTCTATATTCGTTCATCACGTTATGCTAACGGAAATCTTTTTCGATTCGTTTTACAGTCGGAAGATCCGCTGGAGCCCAATCAAGCGTGGCAAGTTCAAAAGGGGATAGCCATTTGATCGATGCATGCTCTGTTCTTCTCGGGATTCCGGCGATGATCTGACAGTAAAATGTCGTTAAATGTACGGTCCCAAAATCATAAGCGTAAACGATCTGTTCGACTCGTTCACCGACCTGAATTCGACACGACATTTCTTCCTCTATTTCACGTGTGAGCGCTTCTTCTGGGGACTCATTCGCTTCGATCTTACCACCAGGGAACTCCCATTTATGAGGAAGAGATGCTCCTGCAGCTCTTTGAGCACATAAGATTTTATCGTTTTCTACAATAACAGCACCGACAACTGTGATCATGTTTATCTCCTTTTACAATATGATATACATCCTCGCTTAACGACGGACACAATAAATTACTCTGCATCTTCAAGCACTTTTTCACATACAGTCAATAAATGCTCTGTTTGTTGTACAAGAGCAATGATTTCCTTCGTTGAAAATTCTTTTGTATAGGGCTGCGCATGGGCTAATTGGTTGCGTAACCTTTCGAAGCGGCCTAAAAAGGTATATGCTTTATTTTTTGATGAAAAGCGTAATTGTTTAAATAGCCGTGTATCATTTATGACAATATCACGCTTATCACATAATTGTAGACAGTCGACTAATTCAATCGCTTCATTTTGTTCTTTTCGTTGTTTATACATCTCTTCAGCTTGTATCAATCGTTTTTTCTTTATGTACGGTCTCCACGTATTATTTGGTAACGATATTTTAATGATTTCTAATAGATACATCTCTACTAACGAGACGAGTCCAAACAGAAATAGTTGTACAGGTGTCTTTTGTAAATCAGCTGAAGTTGTTAACCGCGTGATCTGATTTCCTTCCAAGATAAAGAGACGATTCGTTTCCTTAAATAAGTACAATATTTGCATGAGGGAAGTCGTTTCGGAAACAATTTCTCGTGGGTGAAACGACTTTACATAATCATAACACGTCCCAGGGCCAAGACCTGCTTTGTCGATATAACCGACAACTCTGCCCCCATCTTCCACCCCTAAACAATCATAATCATATGTCTCCATGATGTGCTTCGCTACATTCGTATCGTCATGCAATTGACACGTGTGCAACACTTCAGAAATATGCGTGACGTTAATATGATGTTGGAATAGTGAACGGAGGGTTTGATGTGGGGTTAAGGATTGTTTGCGATGCATTCGTTTTACCGCCTTTTTCAATATCACATGTATCCTTATCATAATCCCTTTTTCACTCAGCATCAACGATAGTACGAGCGGGGAAATTAATTTTTGACCTTAACTTAGCTTCTCAAGTAACCAAGGTGCAGCATATAAAATCATGAACATTACACCATAATTAACGCCATGTCGATGTAACAATCCGGAAACAAGAGCGATTAAAGCGACGCCAAATATATTCACAAGCCCAGCATCCATAAAAGCCAGCATGACTACCAATCCAGCGAACAATCCGATCAATGCTTCATGAGGGATGTATTTGAAAACAAATGCACAAATTTCGGAAGCATATTTGATCATGACGTAATACGTAATGATGATGGCAATCGTCGCGCCAATGATTGTTGCTATCATTATTTCCCCTGTAGTCAGGAGATGATGAATATTATGATCTTCTGTAAAAACCGGTGGTGCATTAAATAGACCCGCAGCTGGGCCGATTGCCATCGGTGATAAGGGTAAACCAATGGCGATCAGGGGAATTAATGTCCCTGAAATATACGATGCATTCGTTAAACCATCCATCGTCGAGATCGCACGTGACGCTCGTTTTACTGGATCTTTAATATGTCTCGTTAAAAATTCTCCTAAAAACACCGTTATGCCTACCGGAGAGAGAAAAAAGGCAACCGATCCAAGGAAACTGCCAAATGCTGCCGTCTTCGCTTCTTTTCGGGTAAGAATACGGAACGGGTTAGGGATGCCCTTTTCTTTCTTGGCGACTTTCAAATGAATCTCTTTTTTACCTAACCTAGGCATTCTATGGCGTACATCTGGATTCAATAGTTCAAACAACTTAAAGGCAATCGGACCAATCGTAATGCCTAAGAAAAATGATATAAATACGGTTGTATTTTCTGGAACGATGTCCAATCCCCAATATAAGTGGCGTAACCCTTGAATCAATATTGCAAAAGGGATAATGATTGTTAATGATAATCGTTTATTTTTAGACATGAGTGCTAAAAAGATCGCCCCTAAAAAAAAGATGAGCCCCGAATAAGCAGCAATTTTTTCTCCGTACGGGAGAATTAACTTGGCGATGAAAAAGCTGACAGGAATAGAGACGATTGTCCCGATTACAGATCCCGACGACATTTTCTTAATACTGACATCAGGCAAACCGTGGTTTTTTAATACCATGGCATGTTCGACCATCGGTGCAGCCATCACACCACCAGGAATTCCGGCTATAGCCACAGGAATGGAGTCGGTCAACTTTTTAGCAACAATAGCCGCCATAAAAAAGGCAACGAGGACGTAGGGTGATACGCCTAGTAGTGCGAGTGCAATCGTTACGGGGGCAAGGACTGCGGTTTCATCCGTTCCTGGGGCAATCCCAATGATGGTATACAGGACAACACCACCGATACTTGCTAAAATCATTTGGATGATAATTATCGTATCCAACCTTACTCCTCCTCTCCGATTTCGATGATATTTCGTTTTGGCCTAATGATGATACTGCTTATCATAAAACCGACAATTCCACCAGCAAGTCCTGTGATCAGTGGTTCTATATCGCCCGGAGCCCACATAAAACCGACCAAGGAAAGAATCACGCAAAGAGTCATAGAAATGCCTAGATCCCGAATGTTGACGTGATCCCCCCATATATTTACATAGTTTCCTTCATCCTTTTTCACACGCCATCTCTCCTTTCATGAAATGTTATACACCTATTCTTTCACTTTTCAACTTGTATGCGTGACGTACGATGCAACGTGCGGGTCGTAAACCTATGGACTACCTCTACCTACAAAGGGATATAAAATGGACAGCTCAAAACGCCGTAACCATAACCGTACGATTACCTTCCCCCAGAGGGATGAAGTACTATTCCATGTATCCACACAGATTTGTACGTCTGATTTAACTGCTTGAGGAAAGATTATTTACTGTTGAAGAAGATGTTTGAGTGCTGCTTCATATGCCGCATAATCAGATGCTGAAAACAATGTAAGGACAACTGTACCAAAGTGATTCTGTTGTAAAAATTCGATAATTGTCGTTAGGGCAATTGTGGCAGCTTGATCAACTGGAAAACGGTAAGCTCCTGTTGATATGGATGGAAAAGAAATGCTTTGCGCTCCATTGTCTAGCGCTAATTGTAAAGAATTTTGATAGGAATTGGCGAGCAGTTGATCAACTTGTTCTGCATTTTCTTTCCACACTGGACCTACCGTATGAATCACGTAGCGTGCAGATAAATTGTAACCTTTTGTAATGACCGCTTCACCCGTCGGCAAATATGCGCTGTTTAATTGATCTTTCCGTATACGTTTACATGCTTCAACTAATTCCTTTCCAGCAGCACGATGAATCGCCCCATCGACACCCCCACCACCTAAGAGCGAACCATTCGCCGCATTCACAATGATATCCGTATCTTGCTTCGTTAGATCACCTGTCATCAGCTTGAGAACGTTTCCATTTATTTCGACTTGCATCTCATTTCCTCCTCTATAATTGAAAAAATTTTTCATTGATAGAATCATTCCTACTCATATAGGAATGACCCAATCGATATTGAATCGTCACAGCTCATACAATCAATGCGAAGTAATGACCTTCTGTACGCCATATGGACAACACGAGAATCTCATCCGGTACATAATCATCACCTTTGAGAACATCTTTCCTACACTTCTTCCTCTTACATATAAGTCTATCTTAACAAAAAACTAGGCATCGATATCGATACCTAGTTTTTCAGCATCCCCTGTCATTCAATGATCGGTGTAACAAACGAGATACAACGTAATGACCTGATACTCTATTCCTTTGAACAATGTCACTTCAATCAATCCGAACAGCCAGTCTTACATGAATAGCTCGGAAGGCGCCATAGATTTCTATCTGACAGATCAACTTACACAATGAAATGATCGCTCTGTCTGATGAAAATGAGCCTTTTTGAAACGGTTACAAAATAGCCACACGTTGTTCAATGACCGTTACATAGAAAACATACTCTAAAAAACTGTGATCACTTTTTATAGTAAGTAGCCCATCTTTTTCGCTTCAAAGGTCAATTCGTCCCTGAATTTTGGATGAGCGATCCGAATCAATTCCTTTGTGCGCTCGCGAATGGTCTTTCCGCGCAACCTCGCAATTCCATATTCAGTAACGACATAATCAATATCATTTTTTGAGGTTGTTACGGGGGTTCCAGCATTTAATTTCGGAACGATTTTTGAAATGGTATCATTTTTCGTTGTCGATTCTAAGCATAATATACCTCTTCCACCTTCTGATAAATGAGAAGCGAGAAAGAACTCTCCTTGCCCTCCTGAAGATGACCAATACGTGTCCCCAATCATTTCTGAATTCACTTGGCCTAGAAAATCAATTTCTACACCAGCATTAATCGCAACTAAGTTGTCAATTTGCCCTAGTTTGCGTACATCATTCGATTGATCAACGGTTAGCATATACACATCTTCATTCTCGTGAAGGAAATCGTAGAGTCTTTGAGAGCCAAAAGCAAACGTTGCTGTCAATTTACCCTTTTTAAATGGATTATTTTCATTCGTTACGGCTCCACCTTCATATAAATCGACCACTCCATCTGGAATCATTTCCGTATGGATTGTCAAATTTCGATACGATTTTAAATGTTCGATTACTGCACCCGGAATCGATCCGAAACCAACTTGTACCGTATCCCCATCTTGAATAAGACTCGCTACATGGCGACCGATGATTCGATCCTTTTCGGTTGGTTTTGGAGAAGGTACATTCGGAATCGGCTCGTCATTTTCAATCAAATAATCTACTTCAGAGATATGAATTTGATTTTGGCCATATGTCCGCGGCATATGTTTATTGACTTCGAGTAATACCCGATTCGCTGTTGGGATCAAACCTGCTGTATTATCACAATTGGTCCCCATGGAAAAATAACCGTTTTCATCCATCGGAGAAACCGTTGTCATAATTACGCGATTGTCCGTAAATTGTTTGAGCAATTTTGCCGTATCCGAAAAATGATTCGGTAACAAATCGATCTTCCCTTGTTGAAAAGCTTTTCGTTCATAGGCACCCATAAACATACTAATAATTTTTAACTTTTCCGGTGCAACATCAACGAGTTCACGCGTTAAAAACATTTGATAAAGACGATTTCCTTCTAAACCATCATGCATTTCCAATGCTTTCATCAAAGTATGTGGTGCTCCTGCGAGAATTGGAGTAATGATGTCTTCATTTGCTTGAATACTTTGAACGGCTTCCTCTGCTGTTCGTAATTTTTCTTGATATAATTGTTGTATATTCATAGATTATACCCCCTTATGTATTCGGTGATCACATCCTCATTGAGTGGAAGCTCTCCTCATCCATGGATGATCAAAACATGTGCCTATCGTTTGCACCTACCTATAGATTACATAATTTTTCGGAATCTGTCACATATTGTCGTTTTTTTTCTATGAATCTTCTCACTAAAATGAATAATGACTAGAAAGTTTTTCATTTCTTCCTGCCTCATCCAATCACCACGATCGTTACAATAATCGTTGTATGAAATAAAATATTTATGCTATCATTACCCCAAAGAGGAGTGATCTCATTGGTCCTTTACCGACTTCCGATTCTCATTTTCGCTATGGGAGTTGTTTATGTATTCATCGTTCCCCCAGAGCCATTTATTTTAAATATGCTTTTTAAGCTGATTCCCATTCTGATGATTATCATCTATTCCTTACGAAAATTACCACATAAAAAATCCGCTATCCATTGGCTTATCCCTGTTGGTCTTGTGTTTGGCATGATCGGAAATGCTACGTCACATCAATGGGGGATTGGTGTTTTGTCATTTTTAATCGGGCATATATTGTATACCACTGGTTTTTTAACGAAATGGACGTATTCGAGAAAACGCTTAATCATGACCTTACCATTCATCATCTATGGACTGTGGTTCGGTAACTTGCTCCTACATAACCTCTATCTAAACGAAAGTAATCTTTTCACACTCACCATTTTACTCTATCTTGTCGTTCTTATAGTTATGGCTTTGGTTGCAACGATGACCGGTAATACGTGGGCTATTCTCGCTAGTCTATTATGGGTCATTGCAAGTTCTATGGCCATATGGGATACATGTATAACATCGATAGATTATGTCGAGCCGATCGTGGTATTCATTTACTACAGTGCACAATTTTTCTTGGCACATAGCTTGGAAAGCTTTAATCGTAAAAATAAAATGCTGATCTGGTAATTTATTCATGTCCATGATTTACATCCATCATTTTTGTCATCCGTCGTAAAGAATCTTATTGGAGTGACACGATGTTTAGCAAATAGCTATTTCATTTACGTGATATACTTCACAAGATGACACCCTTAGCCACAACGCCACCTTTCTATATCATTCATATTTATTTCCCTTTTTGGAAAGCTAATGATGTGTATGTTATTAAAAGAGGTGCTCTTATGCGTTACTCAACAGCTAATGAATTAACAACTAAAATCATTCAACTTCTTAAAGAGGGAAAAAAGGGCGATTTTCAACAAATCATTAACGAATTACATCCATATGATCTCGCCCAACAATATTATCATTTACCAAGCAAACATCGTCATAAATTTTTACTTTATTTAACCCTTCTCCAGCTCACGAAACTCATCCAAGAATTAAATCAAGAAGAACAACTGGATATCATTCATGCATTAGGCATTGAGAAATCGACAAAAGTATTTGACTTAATGGAGAACGATAACCTCGCTGTATTGCTAACTGATTTAGACCGTGAAAAAATTGAAGGACTCATCTCGAACATGGAGCGGACCGAATCACAAGTTGTCCAAGACATTATGCAATACCCTCCGGAAACAGCTGGACGCATTATGAATAATCGCTATGTATGGATTCCGAGACAATACACTGTTCGACAAGCTGTCGATAAGTTAAAACATTTTGCAGAGCTTGCCGAATATTTGAACTATCTATACGTGATCGATGAACAACAAAGACTTGTCGGCGTCATCTCTTATAGAGATTTATTATTAGCAGCATTAGACGATACAGTCGAGGATATTATGTATAAGCGTATCGTGAAAGCAAATGTTTATACCGATCAAGAAGAAGTTGCTAAATTAATCAGCCGCTACAATTTTATTTCCTTGCCCATCGTTGAAGATGACGATACCTTAGTCGGGATCATTACAGTTGATGATATTTTAGACGTAGTCATCCAAGAGGCAGATGAGGATATTGGGAAATTGTCTGCCACTGGTAAAGCAATTGATTTTCAAACAAAACCTTTTACAGCAGCTTATCGAAGACTTCCGTGGCTTATATTGTTGTTATTCATCGGACTCGTTTCTGGAAATATCATTAGCTACTTCGAAGACACTTTGCAACAAGTCGTCGCTTTAGCTTTTTTCATGCCGATGATTGCTGGAATGACGGGTAATACAGGGACCCAATCACTAGCCGTCGTTGTTAGAGGGTTAGTTTCAGAAGATTTAAATGGTAAAAAAGCATTCAAACTGTTATGGCGCGAATTATGGGTCGGAATCATTATTGGGATCACCTGTGGAATCCTCATTACGGTCATCGCCTACATATGGCGTGGAGATCTTATGTTAGGACTCGTAGTCGGATTGTCACTCATTTTAACACTCATCATCGGAACGTTAGCAGGCACGATTATTCCACTCATTCTTTATAAATTTACTGTAGACCCTGCCGTCGCCTCTGGACCTCTCATTACGACGATTAATGACATTTTGTCACTGTTTATTTATTTCGGGATTGCAACGATTTTTCTAACACAATTCATGTAAACAGACGATTCATGTCGTTTTGTTTGAGGTAAGGACAACCTCTATCATGCATAGAGAGGCGAACTTAAAAGGAGAAACAACATCCAAAACATTGGCCGATCAATGCTTTGTGAAGAATAGACTTATGAAGCAGCTCTTTCTTTGTGAACGACGATGAAAGTGGCTGTACTCCATGATTTGAATTTGACGAATAGACATAGAATTCAACGGTATATCACACTGTGCCAAAGAATGTTAAAATATGTTTATCTAGAACGTGAAAAAGCTCGATTATTCAAGTTCCGATCAAAGCAGAGGTTGATTGAATGAAAAGAAAACGCACATTATTATTGGTAATGATCGCGATGATTGTCCTTAGTTTGACAAACACGGAAACATTGCATATTAAAGACCTAACATCGTTCTTTTACGAAAAAATACTGTTAGACAATCGCGAACAAACGAATGAACTCGAAACCGACCACGTTATTATTTCTAGGGTCATCGACGGAGATACTGTGCTCGTTACGACGTCGGAAGGTGAAGAAGAACGTGTCCGCTTATTATTAATTGACACACCTGAAAGTGTCTCTCCAAGAGAACCCGTACAAAAGTTTGGTCCTGAAGCAGCTGCGTTTGCTAAACAAAGATTAAAACAAGGTCAAACAGTCACTTTAGAAAAAGGAAATCCTCAACGTGATCAATATGGTAGATTATTAGGTTATCTATGGATCAATGATGAGAACTTTAACAAGTCTATGATTGAAAAAGGATATGCCAGGGTCGCTTACGTATTTCCACCGAACACGAAATATGTAGATGAGTTTCGAGAAGCTGAACACAAAGCAAAAGATAGCGGAGTCGGCATATGGAGCATTCCCGGATATGTCACGGAAAATGGGTTCGATATGTCGGTTGTTAATGACATGGAATAGTTATACGTGTTCATTGAGAAGCGTCACTAGGGAAATACGGCTAAAACATTGAACTGCCCTATTGATGAAGGACAGCTCAATGTGATCCTAGCACTTCAGGAAAATGAGTCATTCATAACCAGTTTCCCCACTCATTGTCACTCTTCATTGAACTCATGTTCTGCGAGTACGGTGGCGATGACATCTTCAATGGCTGTGACAGAACCTCCGACATAATGATTGAAAATCAATGAAAAAGTTAATTCTTCGCCATCTTTTGATGTCACATATCCGGATAATGCCGAAACACCTGTCAAGGAACCTGTTTTCGCCTTGACATTCCCTTTCGTCGAATCATCGGTCATGCGATTGCGCAGTGTACCTCCGATTAGTCGGTCAGGTTCACCTGCTACAGGTAACGAGTTTTGAAAAACGGGGAACCAACTTTGATCCTGAACTTTAACGAGGAGCAGAGAAAGCTCGTCCGCTGGAAGTAAATTTTTATCTGAAATACCTGAACCATCACGAAGAAAAACCGTATTGACATCGACCCCAATATCATCGATGACCTCTTCAATGACTTGCAAACCTTTGTCCCAACTCCCTTCACCATAGACGACTTGCCCCATTTCTTTTGTCAATATTTCTCCGATTCCATTATTACTCAATTTCATGAAAGGAATGAGTAACTCTTTCAAAGGAATGGATTTTTTAGACGTTAAGACCGTTGCCTTTTCTGGTGTAACAGCTGCTCGTTGTGTCGATGTTCCAATCCATTGAATACCGTTTTCTTCTAATGCCTTTTTAAAAACATCGAGAGCATATTGAGTTGGATCCCAAACCGAGCGCCAAACCCTTGTTTCTGACCCTTTTAAAGGAATCTGTCCTTCAATAATCATTGTATTCGTTCCGTGCTGTCGATCGATGGTAATCTTTCTTGCATCGTCTTTACCAACCGTTTCTGTACGATTTATAATCGTTATCGTATCCGTCTCTGGTACGAGCTTTACATGTGATTTTTCACCGACCTTGGGGCCTGGATGGACTTCAACGATAACGGATCCTGTATCGTAGTCGTCATTCGGTGACATCGTTAATGCGGACACTTGAGCACCATAATAGTACGCCTCGTCCGACCAAGGTACATCTTGAGACAAGCGGATATCATCATACCATTGGTCATCACCAATTAAATCACCGTTAATCTTATGAATACCTTGCGCTTTTAAATCTTTGGCAAACTGAACAAAATCTTCTTTTACTAACGTTGGATCTCCTTTTCCTTTTAAATATACATTTCCTTGTAATACTTTTCCTGCTAATTTTCCATCTGTTAACACTTCTGTTGTAAACTGATAATCTTCTCCAAGTACGTCCAACGCCGCTACACTCGTCAATACTTTCATATTTGAAGCCGGATGTAGGCGAACGTCTCCAACATGCGAGTACAAGCGTTCAGATGTGTGGGCATTGCGAATGCTTATACCTGCTAATGCCCCGTCAAGACGTTCAGACTGCAAAATAGTGTCGATTTTTTCCTCTAATGAAGCATCTTCATCAAGTTCATCAAAGCCGATTTCATCTAATAGAGCTTCTTTTTTTCGTTGTAAATCCGCTTCATCAATGAGTTTTTCTTTGCGTAATTGTTCGAGCTCGATTTCCTCTAAAGAGGTTTTTCCACGCTCCTCTGTTGCTGATTTACTGGAAGCATCGACAGATAACTGATGTTCCGACTGAGAAAACGGTAATAAGATAAGCAAAGCGATGAATAGAATAAAATAATACTTCATTAAGCGATGCTTATTGATCATCTACTTTCACCTCCCTTGTAACAAATTACTTCCGTTATGTAAATGATATGTTTGACATTTTCTAAAAAGAAGAGGGTTGTACAAATTCATTCGATAGACTTAGGTAAACAGTCCTTGATTTTTATCGATATGAATGAATCAATGTTTCACAAACGGTGCATTGAATTTCCGTAAACATGACCGAGGTAGTCTTTTTTTTGGTGTCTACGGCATACCTATGCATAGATGAACAATCAAAAGGAGGCTATTAATGACTCATCTGTTAAAAAGTGCTTCATTTGAACATTCGTTTTGGCTACGCATATTAGGAAATCATTCCCGATTTATCTATGACTCATTATATCCTTCCGAACGAAGTGATTTAAAATTAGCGAAAGAATTTGTTTCAAACTATGATGACCTTTTAGAGCAATCAAAATCATTAGCCGATCACAATGTCGTCGCCTTTACGATTCAGGTGGAAGCTGTCACCGACAAGTTAAAAATGTTCAAACTATCCCTCATTCGCAGACATTTGACCGGAGATATCGGCATTCACTTATCGCCGACATTTATCAATCATATGGTCAATGAACTAGAAGAATATCAACTGATTATGAGTTATTTGAAAGAAAAGTGCCATCGATTTTCCATGAACTTCATTACCATTTGCTATGGTTAGTGGATGCTTCTGGTCATGCTGGAGCCATCAACGATGAATGAGATGGCGTCGAAAAAAGATTAAAAGAAAAAAGCAACCAATTTGTTAAACACTTTGACCACTTTTACTTAAAAGCGGTCGAATGAACGGGATATTTACGCGCAAACATGGATTCATTCCCGACCCCCGAACGATTTAACAGTGACGTCGAAGTAAAAATGAATTTATTTAGGTCGTTTTTAGCTGAATTAGAAGAAATGGAAATTTCCAACACTGTACTTAGTACTTTCTCTCCACTCATCGCCAATCATATGTATCGTGAAGAATGCTATTACTTAATGAAGCTTGCACAATCAGCAAATACGACTTGGCCGGATTGTGATCCGACTGGAAAATGTACTTAATCATCCCTGGATAACAAATCCCCCCTAGTTAGTCATTTTGTTGAATGAAAACGGATTACACTTGAGCAAGAAACATGTCCTAATAGAATACTGAGTTATTTTATAATGTTTCATTTGGATAAATGCTCTTTTCCCACGGGAATCATTACATTTGTCAATGCGAATTCCTTTCATTCTTTCCATTTGTTCACTGTACACGATGTTCCATATAGAGTATTATGTATAAAATCTATACTTTTATGACTTGTATACGAGGGGGATGATTGATGTTTTATCTTCAAGTAACGAACGAAATTTCTTTGCGATTACTTTCAGGAATCGATGCGGAAAATCTCTTTCAACTAATAGACCGTTCGCGTCAACATTTACGTCAATGGCTCCCATGGGTTGATGAAACAAAAACAATTCATGATTCGCGACGCTTTATTGAAGGTTGCTTAGAAGTGTACAATAACAAGACTGGATTGACGGCTGGTGTATTTTATAACAATGAATTGGTCGGTGTTGCTGGATTCAATGAATTGGATTGGAAAAATAAGATCGGTTACATCGGCTATTGGCTATCCGCAGACTGGCAAGGTTATGGAATTATGACCCGAGTCGTACGTGCATTAATTGATTATGCATTTACTGAAAAGGAGTTCCAACGCATCGATATTCGCGCCGCTTATGAAAATAAGAAAAGCCGTGCGATTCCTGAACGCCTTGGATTTAAACAAGAAGGCCACCTCCGTCAAGCCGAATGGTTAGGAGATCATTATGTAGACCACATCGTATACGGGATGTTGTCCAGTGAGTGGAAGTGAGTAAGAGAAAAAGCAAATCAGGATGCGTAAAAAATAAACATTCCAAGCGTAAATAAAAGGTTACTAAGTTATGAAGTCGATCATGACCATGTATCGTTTATTATCTTTTCAAGAAGATTAGTCATGAGTTAACAAACTGCAAGATAAAGACAAAGAGCGTGCCATATATGGAAGCGAATGTTTACGTGCTCGAAGGGCAAAACGAGAATATTAAAGAAAGAGCTCTACGGGATGAACGGGAAGGAACAATAAACAAGGCTGGGACAAAAGCCCATTTAAAAGGAATAAACCGCCTGAAAACACCCCCCCGAAAGTTAGATTTTTTCACTCTAACTTTCGGGGGGCAGTACCAATTCAAACACCTTGATTTCATGCGGTTCTATTTTTATGATTTAATCTGAAATCAATTTATTTTCAACTGATCTCCCGACCTCTCGACAGCATCAAATTCGTGCTGTTCACTCTATTTTTCCCTACAATTTGTTGGAAATAAACGCCAAATTTACATAAGATTCACCGTAACCAGACCGGAATGAGATCATCAAGTAGGTTATATAAAGACCGATGGATAAGTTAGCACAACAAATCATTCCATCAACGGACAACATCTCTATTTTTTACGTATTTTACATAGAGGTGAGAAATTTCCTTTTGCAATATAATTATAAAAACGGTAATGGATACCGTGTTTCATGCTTACACGCTTCGATTGTTTCAATAAATTTCTGTAAAGAAGCAGTCGGATAGGCTTCTTTTCGACAAATAAACACCGTATGAATTTTGCTATACTTCTCTGGTAAGGTGTGACATTTAATAAATCCTCTCGCTTCATAATGTTGGACGATTGAACGAGGAATGTACGTTACCCCAAGATCAGAATAAACCCCACCGAGAATCGTTTCTAATGTACCCAACTCCATCGCTTTCGCTGGAACAACCTGTTCATCGCGCAACCATTCCCGTAACTTCGCTCGGTAGCCACAACCCGAACTAAACACGAGAAATGGTTTATGTTTAATTTCATCGATACGCGTATACGATGGATCAGACACTAAGACAAGCTCTTCTTCAAACACTTTATACTGCACTAAATCAGGATGGGCACTTTTATGATTCCCCGTCACAAAGGCCCCGTCTAATTTATAATGGAGAACTTGGTCGATGAGTTCTTTCGTAACTCCTGATGTCAAGGAAACGTCAACATGTTTATATCGTTTATTATATTTCGATAAAATAAATGGTAGCTTGATCACTGTTTCCACCGTACCGATATCTAACTTTCCTACAGGCATTTCCGAATCTTGCATCACTTTTTTCATTTCATTCACTGTAGAAGTAATGTGATCAGCGTATGTCAACAGTTTTTTTCCTTCAGGAGTTAATATCATTCCCCGGTTGTGGCGGTGGAAAAGTTGTGTATGCAATTCTTCTTCAAGCCTTTGGATGCGAGCTGTTACATTGGACTGCACATAATTTAATGTTTTCGCTGCTTTGCTTATATTTTCCTCTTCAGCGACTTTTTGAAAAATAACTAAATCTTTTAATTCCACATACGTGCTCCTCTCATCTTCAAAAATGATCTATTTATTATTTTATCATCATTTTAAAAGATAACTACTGTATTGAATTACGAACGATCCGTTTTAGTGTTCGGTGAGACTCTTTTCTTCTGATGCTTTTTGGTATCTCTACTAGTGATTAAAGATATCATTATTAATCATTTCACATGATTCCTGCGGTGTAGTTAAATAATAGTAGGGCTAATCTACAGATTGCAATTGTTTGGGAGGGAGATTTTTTGCAAAAAAATATCTTATGGGGAGCATTATTGGCCTTAACCGCAAGTGTTTCGTGGGGAGCTATGTTTCCAGTAGCAAATCATTCTTTTCAATATATTGATTCATTTTATTTTACCATTTTTCGGTATATTCCGGTCGCTATTATACTCGTCATCATTTTGTGGATAAAAGAAGGAAGACAAGCTTTTAAAATCGAGGGGAAAAACTTACCTCTGTGGTTCTTCTCCATTGGATTTGCTGTATATAACTTATTTATTTTCTGGGGTCAAGAAATGCTTGGAGAATCTGGGGTATTGCTCGCTTCAATTATGGAATCACTCATGCCGATGATTTCCGTCTTAATCATCTGGGCTTTTAAAAAGCAGCGTCCTAGTTTATATACTTTATCTTTCATTGGTCTTGCCTTTATTGGAGTATTTCTCGTCGTCACGAATGGTGACATCGATTTTTTATTGACGATTGATAAAAAACTTTTCCCATTATTTATTTTATTCATCGCAGTCATCGGTTGGGTTTTATATACGATGGGGGGAGACCGTTTTCCAGATTGGTCAACTTTACGATATTCAACACTTTCTTGTCTGTTCGGAACAACGGCTGCAACGGTAGTCGTTCTCATTACGACTGCATTCGGTGGGGTTGAAGCACCGACGATGCAAGAAGTGTTCGCTGTACGATATGACATGCTTTTCATGGTGATCTTTCCAGGTCTCATTGCACTCCTTGGCTGGAATGTCGGTGTACGTATTTTAAAGCCGATTAACGGACTTTTATTCATTAGTTTTGTTCCTGTAACAACGGTGATTATAGGATTTATCCAAGGCTATCATCTAACTGCTTTTGATATCGTCGGAACGACATTTATCGTTCTAGCACTTGTTTTGAATAACGTATACCAAAGATTCTTATTGAAGAAAACAGCTAAACGAACAGGATTTGACCGACCAGCAGCTTAAATGAATAAAAAACATGAAGTTTTTCTCATCAAGGAGAAAGGTAAACCACTCTGTAATAAATAGGCTACTTACATTTATACCAAAAAGATTACGAATCAAGCGATGATGATGGACAGATTCGTGATCTTTTTTGTTGTTCCAGTGACAGCGATGCTACAAATATGTTATACGACTCACAAACAGAAAGATTGACAAATGATTGTTCAATATTTACTCTGCATTAAAGATACTTTATTTCAGAGTAAATATTGAATCATAATTTTTGAAGAAGTAGGGATGCGATTGGTAGAAGAACATTTATCTTTAAAAGCGTTTGTCGTACTCATGAAATCATCGAAATCTGTCATGGACATAATCGAAAAAGACATTCGAACATACGGTATGAAAACCTCACAGTTTATAGTTTTAAAAGCTTTATATCATAAAGGGAAGCTGACGATCCAACAGATTTCTGAAGCTGTACTCATCAAAACCGGATCCATCACATATGTCATCGATCAATTAGAAATGAAAGGATGGCTGAAAAGAGAACCTTGTCAAAAAGATCGGCGGGTTGTCTATATTCAGTTGACAAACAATGGTAAACAAATAATGGAGGAGATTTTCCCAAAGCATTGGGCAGTTATTGAAGAAATTTTTTCTGTCTTATCGGTAGAAGAAAAAGAACAAATGATTGATATCTTAAAAAAAGTAGGACAAAAAGGAGTGTGTACATCATGAAAAAGACAGCAGGCATTCACCATATTACAGCAGTTGTTGGTCATCCCCAAGAAAATGCGGATTTCTATGCCAATGTCTTAGGTTTGCGACTCGTTAAAAAAACAGTTAACTTTGATGAACCGGGCACATATCACCTTTATTTTGGTAATGATGGAGGAGAACCTGGAACAATTATTACCTTTTTCCCCGTACAAGGTGCACGCCAAGGTAAAATTGGTGGTGGCCAAGTTGGAACGACTTCATATGCAGTTCCAATCGGGGCTCTTCCTTTTTGGAAAAATAGGTTGAAAACGTTCAACATTCCTTGCCAACAGTTCAAACGTTTTGGAGAAGCACGTTTATCATTTGCTGATCCTCATGGGTTACAGTTAGAAATAGTTGAACGAGAAATCAACCAAGAAAACAGATGGACGATTGGAAAGATTACGCCACAGGTCGCTATAAAAGGTTTTGCCGGTGCGACATTGTTATCCACCCAACCCGAGCAAACTGCTCAACTACTTAAAAACGGATTAGGATTTAAAAAAGTTGGAGTGGAAGGATCTTACATTCGCTTTCAATCTTACGGTGAAATCGGAAATATGATTGAAGTGAACACATCCCCAATAGCTCGAGGACGTATGGGAATTGGTACCCATCATCATATCGCTTGGCGTGCAGATGATGATGATGATCAACTCGATTGGAAAAAACATCTCGAAGGACTAGGCTATCGCGTAACGCCTGTTCAAGATCGAAATTATTTTAATTCCATTTACTTTAGAGAGCGTGGGGAAATATTGTTTGAAATTGCTACAGATCCACCAGGTTTTACTCATGACGAGTCGTACGAAACGATGGGGAAAAACCTAATGCTACCCAAGCAATATGAAAAATACCGTGAACAGCTGCGCCGCTCATTACCACCCATTGAGCTTGGAAACATCGATCAATAATCTGCTGTTCATTCGGTGAAATCCCCCCCTACTGTATGTCATTCATACCTGCATTTCGACTAAAGCTATAAAGGCAAGGCTATCGTATCTTCAGCGGTTTGTACGATGATGCCTTGCCCCATTATTTGGTACATTTTTCGATGGTAACATGATTCTGCATTTCCCGGGAAATATCGACGATGTCATATGAATCTTTTTTCTAAACTCTAATAACATAACTTTTCAATTTATGCCTCTAACATCCATTAAAACGCACATCTACAGCCATGGTTCTTTACTTATTGTTCGCTAAAAAAGTCAAATCTATTACGGCGATCATATTGAATATGTACATCTTCAACAATACCTACAAACATCCCACTCTCAGAAAGCTTTTCTCCTTTAATTAGCGCATTTGTGATGCAAATGAGCGAACAAACCATCCCCCGATTTAACAAACAATCATGTGGATGATCTTCTGCGATTCCTTTTCGTAACAATCATCATTCGATCTGTATTTTTATCGTTGCGAACCGATGAACAATGACAATGGTTGTTCTGTTTTTCGATAAATCCACCAACGCTTCTTGAATGATCATTTCTGTTTCGAGATCCAGTGCAGGCGTCGCTTCATCGAAAACAGGATAAGTGAATTTTTTAAATATCTGGACAATTGTTTATTGCTACCGATTCTCAATTTATTCTGTATGCTATGAATGAAATATTCTATAACCATTTTTACAACCCATTGTATCCACAAAGTTATCCACATATGCACAAATGTTCGCATTTATATAGGGGTAGAATATTCGTTCTGCACTATATATCGATTTTTTTAAGACTTATCCACTGAATGTGAATAACTTTAATATATTGTGGACAACTTTGGGTATAATTTCGTTCGTAAACATGCTATTCATATTCAAAATATGGTATGAATACTCTATACAATAAAAGAGCTACCCCTCTTATTGTTCTAGAAAGATAGCCCTTACACTTATTTTTGCGTGCCTAATTTTACCGTCATGACTTTCTCTTTTCCATCGCGATAAACAGTAATTTCAAGATCATCGCCAACTTCTTTTTCTTGATATAAAATTTTTCGCAAATCAATCATATCCATCACTTCTTTGCCATCGAGTTTCGTGATGACATCTAGACGTTCTAAACCGGCTTGATCAGCTGGTGATAAAGGTTCAACACTCCATACATAAACGCCACCTTCCACCTTATCAGGGAGATTAAAGGTGTCTTTTTGTTCTACTTTGGGTACTTCATCTAATGAGTAAATTTCTACACCCAAATAAGGTCGAGTGACTTCGCCATTATTTTCTAATTCATCAATAATTGGCTCGGCAATATCAATGGGAATGGAAAATCCGATTCCTTCAACCGCAGCCTGGTTTACTTTCATTGAATTAATTCCAATGAGTAAACCATCCATATTAATCAATGCTCCTCCACTATTTCCGGGGTTAATAGCTGCGTCCGTCTGGATGACTTCTGCCTGCCAATCCGCACGGCCGTCAAGGTTAAAATCTTGTGGGATTGTTCGCTGTTTTCCACTGATAATTCCTTGTGTAACTGACCCAGCAAACATATGTCCAAGTGGGTTTCCAATCGCAATGACCGGTTCACCAACTTTTATATTCTCTGACGTACCCATTTCGATCGTTTTTTTAATATCCTTTCCATCCATCCGTAATACAGCTAAATCAGTAAATAAATCTCCTCCAAGCAATTCCGCTTCCAAATGTTTGTCATCAAACATGACAACTTCTAATTCATCAGCACCTTCGATGACATGGTAGTTGGTTACAACGTAGGCATATTGATCATCTTTTTTATAGATGACACCAGATCCTGTTCCTGCTTCATCACCTTCTGGGTCTTCCCAAAAGTTTGTTTGTCGTTGTATATTCGTAATCCCAACAACAGTTGGGGATACTTCTTCAACCACCTCAGTAACATTTGTAGTAATGTCAACATTGACTTTACTTGTTGGTCCCGATTTTGATTCTTTTTTTGTAATCGTTGCCTGATCCGAGTCTTCCCAAGTTTCTTTTATGTCATCGGGGATGAGACTCGAATTAAGAACAGCTGGAACCGCTATAGTTACTAAGAGTATTCCGATAATAATACCTAACAGCATCGGAATGAGCCATTGGAAACTTCTTTTTTTTCGTTGTGGATTCGGTGGGTAACGGTTATTGTTATCTTCCATCTAATCCTCCCCTTTTTCAATGAAGTCTATAAAACCTTCTGTTAGGTTACACATTGAAAAACAAATCAACCTTGAGTGGTTGCTTATTTTTTCGAGTCATTAGATGACTTTTTCTCGTCAATCGTTCGTCAATCAACACCGATGAATGAAAAATAAAAGCTCATCATATTCACTACATGGTTAAAAATTTGCCCGGTGAAACGTTTGCACGTTCAGTGCTCGAGAGTCGAATATGTGATCTGACCGCGCTTCATACAAAATGCATATATTTATATTATCCACTATTTGTTCGCGATTAACCAGAAATTACACATGTACTTTATTTTAGCCTACATCATACAATCCCGTAGAATGATTGGGGTCTGTATCATGTAATTCAACTGAAATCCCACGCTCTTGTAAGATCTGCTGAACCGACATCCGAGCCAGTTCTTTCATGTTATTGTCTTGACTTAAATGAGCTAAATAAATCCGCTTCGTCTGATTGCCAATAACATCCGCGAGCGCCAATCCACAATCCTCATTCGAAACATGACCTGAATCACCTAAAATTCTCCGTTTAACGTTCCAAGGATATCTTCCCATCCGTAGCATTTGCACATCATGGTTCGCTTCAAAAACATACGCATCAGCATCTTCAATTGTCTTTTTAATCCGTTCGGATACATACCCAAGATCTGTCACTAAGGCTACTTTTTTATTATCTTTATGGAACGTATAAAACATCGGCTCAGCCGCATCGTGGGAAACACCGAAAGATTGAACATCCAAATCTCCGAATGTCTTCACTTCTTCCATATCAAAATGAAATTTTTGATCAACAGTAAGTTTACCGATGGATCCTTCCATGGCCTGCCATGTTTTATCATTTGCATAGATCGGTAACTGATATTTCCTAGCGATCACTCCTAATCCTTTTATATGGTCACTATGTTCATGTGTGACTAAAATCCCTGTTAAGGAAGCTGGATCAACTTGTACTTCAGCAAACAGTCGATCGAGCTGTTTCCCACTTAATCCAGCATCAACTAATAGACGTGTCTCATTTGATTCAATATAAAATGCATTCCCTGTACTACCCGATGCTAATACACTAAAACGCAACGTCACTCTTTGTCACCTCGTTGATTACTCATATCTAGTTTTTTGTTTAGTTGTCGTAAAAAGTCTTCTCGTAATTCACTTTCGCTTTCCGAGGAACGTACTTTTTCGCTATATTCTTCCATCGTTTCCTCTAAGAAATCTTCGTCTTTCCCCCAAAAAATAAACCCTTCAATGGCATTGACAAAATAATTTCGTTCATCATTAACGGTTACTTTCCACGTCGGAACAAACACTTGTACCCCGTCAGGAAGTGGAACAATCGTATGATAACCCATATTCATACTCGTCACTTGTTCACCTTCATTCAACTGGCTCCAACGATACAATGTTTCAATGGCTTTAATCGGTTTAATAATTGATTTTTTATCATCGCGATCTTCTTGTTCCCCAAGCATCGTCTGTGTGTAGGAAACAATTTCATTATCATCATTAAGAAAGAAAAGAATCATTCCATTTTGATTAAAATAAATCGGTCGGTCATTCTTTTTCTGAAAAAAGAGAATGACATTGAATTCCTTGTTCCAATCCCAAAACACATATTCTTCGGGATGTAAGACTTGATCTTTGATCAGTTCGGTAATCGTTTCTGACTTTGCCTTATCGGGAACAGCGATTGGATCGTCGAATTGTGAAAAAATCAATGTATCATTAATAACCGATAGTTGTTGGTGATCCTTTTTCTCTAACTTTTGAATCTCACTATCTGTAAATTCCTTTTGTTTTACCGATAAAAAGGATTCATCCGGTTGCTCTTCTGGTAATTTGCCGACTTTAATGTTCTCCGCTTCCAATTGATTTTCAATCGTCATATCTGGACGTTCAAGGATTGCGATATCCGCTTCCTTTTGCTTATCAAGAAAGATGAATAATAAGTATATATCAAGGACGAGAAAGCAGAGGATAAATAACGTTTTAATCCGACTCCATTGCATCCTCAGCTCACCCCTTTTTCATCATCATGTACAGGATCTTCCATATTGATCTCTTGCCATGTATTCATATATTTTACGAACCAGGCCGGTTTCAATGTCACAACATTTAAGGAGTTGTCTTGAAAGGATAATTGATAGCCCATTTGCACATCTTCTATATTTTCCAGTTCGTAATTCGGACTGTTTTCCAAAAACCTCATCACGTCCATCCCAGATTCTAAAGTGATTTCATTGCTACCGAGGGAATCTTTAATCATAAATAATGGTCGGATATATTTAAACAGCTCTTGATTACGCCACTCCTGCTCGATAACCGTTCCATGATTTTGATTGTATACCGGGATATTCTCATAATTCATCCGAAAACAAATTTTATTCATCGTCGTATCAACTGAATCTAAGTAAAAATCGTTCGTCCATCCCTTGTATTCATTAAGATTCATCGTACTCCGGGTTAATAAATCAACCGCATCCATTGGATCATATGCTGTTTCATATGGATTCACAAACTCCATAATTTTGCGGTTGCTATATACGCGCATTTGCCGTTGTCCATCTGTATAATAGGCTTCTTCAGCTCCTGAGATATTTGCTCGTACCGAGGATGGATTGCTGAATAAAGCATTGACAAGCTTATTTGAGTCAATCGATTCAGTTGTAAAGGAACGTTGAATCATCTTTATCTCATCTTTTGGTAGGTAAATAGGTGTATGTTGTTCATTGAACACGATGTATTCGCTCAATTCATTCTGATTCGTCACATGTTTCCATAGCAGATCATATTTGGAGGTATCATTAATGAGAGCTGTCGCTTGATACCTGCCATCCATTGATATAAATTGTACGTTCAATACTGCCTGCTTCGTATCAAATGTGACATATAAGCGTTGGAACGACCAGCTCGGCAATTCTACTTCTTCAGGTAAAGTAAATAAATCGGGAAGAATCTCCATGGGTAACGCATCTGGGAAAATAATTTCCACTTCATAATCATGATTTTGTTTGTGATTGATCTCGCTCGTTTGGAAATTGTACATCATCCATGATTGCATATCCTTAAACAATGAGTGGTCTGCTGTCGGATTAGTAAAACCATAATATTGGCCTGCATTTTTAAAAATAATCGAGGTTGGTTTGATGACATCTTTTTTCGATTGTTCTTTTCCACCAATATCGATCTCATCCAAATAATCAGTATCGGATAACAGTTCATAATTTGGCTGATAGTTCCAAATGCTATATGACAGTATTAAACTTAACCCTACTAATATGACTAACACATACGTCTTGATGACTTCAAACTTCATGATTATGCTCCCTCCGCTTCTTGCTCATGAGCGGGAGTGTGAAGAAAATAGTCGTTCCTTTTCCTTCGCGACTTGTAGCCCATATCTTCCCTTGGTGAGCCTCTACAAGCTCTTTTGAAATCGCTAATCCTAGACCGGTACCACCAAGTTCTCGAGTTCTTGATTTATCGGCACGATAAAAACGTTCAAATATTTTCTCAAGCCGTTCATAGGAAATTCCCATTCCTTCATCAGCAACACTGACGAGCAATTGATGGTTTTTCTTAACGACACGGCATGTAATCGTTCCCCCATCTGGTGAATATTTAATCGCATTAGAAAGAATGTTATCCAGCACTTGCGTCATTTTATCTTGATCAATCCAGACAACGTATTTTTCCTTAGGCAAATCTCTTTTCAACGTAATATGTCGCGGTCGATTCATATCAAAGCGATCGATAATCTGGTGGAAATAGTCAATAAATTCAATTCGTTCCCTGTGCAACATATAATCTTTGTTATCCATTTTGGAAAGTTGTAGCAGGTCATTCACCATACGAATCATGCGCTCTGTTTCATTTTGTGCGACCTTCAAAAACTTAGGTGCAATTTGCTCATTTTTCCACGCACCCTCTGTCAATGTTTCAATATAACTGCGCATTGTCGTTAGTGGTGTTCTCAACTCATGAGAAACGTTCGATACGAATTCACGACGTTCACGTTCAAGCTTTTCTTGTTCTGTAACATCATTGATGACTGTGATGGTTCCAGTTACTTGATCATCATCGTCAACAACGACCGAAAAGTTCGCTTGAATTAAAAATATATCGTCGTCACTAAAGTCAAGAATCATTGATCCACTCTCTGGTAAATCAGTTAGATCAATGAGCTTTTCATCTAAATGTAACAGATCAAGAATGTCGTCTCCCAAGCAGTCTTCAGGGTTGTGACCGAGTAACTTTCCAGCCGCATCATTCATCAACGTAACCCGACCACTCTCATCGGAGGCAATGACCCCATCCGACATGTTCGCCAAAATCGAACTGAGTTTTCGTTGTTCTTTTTCAATTGCAGCGTATGAATATTGCAAGCGATCATTCATATCATTAAATGTGCCCGCAAGTTGGCCAATTTCATCGGAACTGTACACATTAACTTTTTGAGAAAAGTCACCTGTTGCCATCTTTTGAGCTTGTCCCCGCATTTCTTTAATCGGTTTTGTAATGGTTCGAGCAACCAAAATACCTAAAAGCGCAGAAACAAAAATCGCAAACATGGAACCTTTGAAAAAAATTCCATTGATATTTTGCAGTTCACCATACACCCCTTCCATAGAGGCTTCTAAATAGATGACACCGATGACACTATCTTTGTTGTCCTGCTCAAAAAGAGGAACTGTCTTGACATACAATCGATCACGCGTTTTCGAATCTAATAATGTATTTTCTTGTACCGTTCCTAATAATAGGGCTTTTTGGATTGCATCTTTTGTTGTTTTTTTCCCGATAATATCATGACTAGACGTTTCATTTGCCCCGATTACACCTAATACACGACCTTGCATATTAACAACTTCTAAATTGGTTATATCTTCTGTACTACCTGTTTCTAAAATCATTTGAACTTCTTGCTCCAACGTAGTATCCGAAGGTTCGTCCGACCGATCTTTATTTAACGTTTGTTCTAAATTGTAACTTAAAAGATCCGAACGGTCATCAATCACTTCCATAAAATTATCGAGCAAATTGTTTTCTAATTGCGTTGCAAAATAAGAACCTGTCACTTGAATAGCAATCATTAATAAAAGGATATAAATAATGATAAACTTCAACTGTATCGAACGAAAAAACCCTACTTTACGCATAAAACCTACTCCTGCTCAGGATTTCTTAAAAAGTATCCTACCCCTCTACGGGTGATGATCCACATAGGGTTACTCGGATTCTCTTCGATTTTTTCACGTAATCTTCTCACTGTCACATCAACCGTACGGACATCACCGAAGTAATCATATCCCCACACCGTTTCCAATAAATGTTCTCGAGTCATCACTTGGCCAATATGGCGGGCTAAATAATGTAACAATTCAAATTCACGGTGAGTAAGCTCTACTTCCTCACCATGTTTCGTAATCGTATAAGCATCTGGATGAACCGTTAAACTTCCAATTTCAATATCTTTTGTTGCTTTGACCGTATCGTCTGCCACTTGTTTTTGTCGCCGTAAGTTCGCCTTTACCCGAGCGATGAGCTCCCGATTACTAAAAGGCTTCGTGACATAGTCATCTGCACCGAGTTCAAGCCCTAACACTTTATCAATTTCTGAGTCTTTAGCAGTCAGCATAATAATCGGCATCGTTTGTGTTTTACGTATTTCTCGACATACTTCATTTCCGTCTTTATTCGGAAGCATCACGTCCAGTAAAATAAGATCTGGATCTTCTTTTTCAGCAAGATCGACTGCCTCATCTCCATCATGAGCACAAACGACATCATATCCTTCTTTTTCTAAATTAAATTTCAATATATCTGCAATTGGTTTTTCATCATCAACAACTAAAATTTTTTGTGCCACTATCGTCACATCCCTTTCATATTAAATATCTATTATAACATCTATACGTCATTATATTTTTTCACAAAATAAAAAATCCTTCTCCCTTAGTTTATCGTACTTTATAGAAAATGTCTTACCTATCAATCACATTTTGTAACGACAAAATATTTAAGCCGATGAAAAGCTCTGTTCACTTAGTCAATTTAGAAATCCCTCAACGATGAACTTCTTAAAAAAGGAAAATAGCTACCTTCCTACACACAATCGTGTAATCAGATAGCTATTTTCCTTTCTTTAGAGAATCAATTATGAACGGTATACATTTCGTACGACATTTGTTTGTGTTCGATCCGGTCCAACTGAAAAAATGGATAACGGAATTTCCGTTAATTGAGATACGCGCTCTAAATAATGACGAGCATTATCAGGCAAGTCATGAAGACTTTTGACATGTGTAATGTCTTCTGTCCAACCTGGCATCTCCTCATAAACAGGCTCACACTCCGCTAGCACATCCAAACTCGCTGGAAATTCATTGATGATTTCGCCTTTATAACGATATGAAACACAAATTTTCAATGTTTCAATTCCCGTTAAAACATCAAGTGAATTTAAAGATAAATCCGTAATTCCACTTACCCGTTTGGCATGTCGGACGACGACGCTGTCGAACCAACCGACGCGGCGCGGACGACCCGTAGTCGTTCCATATTCACGTCCTACTTCACGGATTTGGTCACCAACTTCATCTTTAAGCTCTGTAGGAAATGGTCCATCCCCTACTCGTGTCGTATACGCTTTCGTAACACCGACGACATTTTTGATTTTAGTTGGCCCAACTCCTGACCCGATGGTCACTCCTCCTGCAATCGGGTTAGACGACGTGACAAATGGGTACGTTCCTTGGTCAATATCCAGCATAACACCTTGTGCTCCCTCGAACAGAACACGACGTCCCCTGTCAAGTGCATTGTTTAAAACAACAGATGTGTCACAGACATACTGCTTCATCTGTTGACCGTATTCATAATATTCATCTAAAATATCATCAACATGGATTGGGTCGACTCCATATACTTTTTCAAACAACTGATTTTTTTCTTTTAAGTTTTGTTCCAATTTCGCACGGAACACGTCTTTATCTAATAAATCCGCCACTCGAATCCCACATCTTGCGGACTTGTCCATATATGCAGGTCCAATGCCCTTTTTCGTTGTACCAATTTTATGGATGCCTTTTTCTTCTTCCTGAAGAATATCTAATTTGATATGATATGGCAAAATAATATGTGCTCGATTGCTAATCTTTAAATTATCCGTCGAAATCTCGTGTTCATGTAAATATGCAATTTCTTCTACAAATGCTTTCGGATCAATGACCATTCCGTTTCCAAGGACACATGTTTTATCATCAAAGAAAACTCCTGATGGGATGAGATGAAGCTTATATGTCACACCATCAAAAACAATCGTGTGACCTGCATTGTTACCACCTTGGTATCGTGCAACAACTTCTGCATCTTTTGATAAAAAATCCGTAATCTTCCCTTTTCCTTCATCGCCCCACTGCGTTCCTACTACTACTACTGAGGACATGGTGCACCTCCATATATTTTTAACACTACTATATTCATCAATGTAACACAGTGCAATTTTATCAATAATCTACAGGTGAGTCAATGAAAATACGAACAACAAAACATTATCCTTCATGAATGTTCGGATTTTATGCAATTTATGGTAAATAATGGGTGTATTTAATACGTTATTTACTTAAAAATTAATTTTTGACCGAATATAGACCGACAAAAAATCAGCCTTACAACCAAGGCTGATTCAGGATGTTCATTTACATGGGGACCGATTCGGGTGGAATATCGCTCGTATCATACCGATGGTCTAAATCAACAAACTTATTATATTCTTTGACAAAAGCAAGTTCTACTGTACCGGTCGGGCCATTACGTTGTTTGGAGATAATAATTTCAATAATATTTTGCTGTTCCGACTCCGAATCATAATAGTCATCACGGTATAAAAATCCAACAATATCCGCATCCTGCTCAATACTTCCCGACTCTCGTAAATCGGACATCATCGGGCGTTTATCTTGGCGCTGCTCGACCCCACGTGACAGTTGCGATAACGCAATCAGTGGAACGTTCAACTCACGAGCCAAGGCTTTTAATGATCTTGAAATCTCGGAAACTTCTTGCTGTCGGTTTTCATTTGAACGGACATTTCCTTGAATGAGCTGTAAGTAGTCGATGAAAATCATTCCGAGGCCATGTTCTTGCTTTAATCTTCGACATTTCGAGCGAATTTCACTCACGCGAATACCAGGTGTATCATCTATATAAATCCCCGCATTGGATAGACTCCCCATCGCCATCGTTAATTTACCCCAATCATCTGCTTCTAATCTACCATTTCGTAAGCGTTGGGAATCAATATTTCCTTCAGCACAGAGCATGCGTTGGACGAGCTGTTCGGCTCCCATCTCCAAGCTAAAAATGGCCACATTCTCATCCGTATTAACTGCAACATTTTGGGCAATATTCAATGCAAAGGCTGTTTTCCCTACGGAAGGACGAGCAGCGATAATGATTAAATCATTGCGTTGGAAACCTGACGTAATCCGATCCAAATCACGATAGCCCGTAGCAATTCCAGTTACATCATCATTATTTTGATGCAATTGTTCAATCTGATCATACACATCGATTAATACATCTTTGATCGGTTTAAAGGCCCCGCTATTTTTCTGTCCAGAAACCTCTAAAATAGCTTTCTCTGCTTCATTGAGGACATCTTCCACTTCATCTTCTCGTGCATAAGTCGTCGTTACAATATCTGTCGCCGCACGAATCAGACGTCGTAGCAACGATTTTTCCTCAACGATTTCGCTATAATACTCGATATTCGCAGCCGTTGGAACACTCCCAGCCACTTCAGTAAGATAAGAAGCTCCACCGGCTTCTTCTAATTGTTTTCGGTCATTTAAATCAGAGGTCACAGTGATGACATCAATCGCTTCTCCTCGGTCAGAAAGTCGCATCATCGTTTCGAAAATTCGCTGATGTGCTGCGCGATAAAAGTCCTCAGGAACTAATAATTCGGATGCTGTAGAAAATGCCTCTGGTTCAAGAAAGATGGCCCCGATAACAGCTTGTTCTGCTTCTATGTTGTGTGGAGGGATGCGATCTTTCCATCCATCATTCATCTTTGTTTCCTCCTATCCGAGAGACATTTTTTCATCCATTGATTATTGCTCAATGACATGTACTTTAACACTTCCTGATACTTCAGGATGAAGTTTTACAGGAACAACTGTATGTCCTAGTGAACGAATAGGCTGATCCAATTCAATCTTACGACGATCAATTTTATAACCATGTTCTTTTTTCAATACATCGGCAATTTGTTTATTCGTGATGGATCCAAACAAGCGACCGCCCTCTCCGGCTTTTGCTTTGATTTCAACGGTTAATTTACTCAAAGCTTCTTTCAGTTTCACTGCTTCTTCTTTTTGTGCTTCTTTCTTCTGTTGTTTTTTTTCCTGTTGTTTTTTCAAAGCTTTCAAATTTCCTGGTGTTGCTTCAATGGCCAACTTGTTTTTGAATAAATAGTTACGAGCATATCCGAGCGAGACTTTTTTCACTTCACCTTTTTTGCCTTTTCCTTTGACGTCTTCAATAAAAATCACTTTCATTCCGATTCGCTCCCCTCATAATATTCATCAAGTATATGTTTTAACCATGTTACGGTCTCGTCTATAGTTATATCTTCTAACTGCGTTGCTGCATTTGTCAAATGTCCGCCACCGTTCATTTTCTCCATAACGACTTGAACATTGATTTCCCCAAGTGAACGTGCACTTATTCCAACTCTGCCATCTTCGCGCTCTGAAATGACAAATGATGCATTGACACCACTAATCGTTAACAATGTATCTGCAGTCTGGGCAATCAAAACAGGTCCGTAAATATCTCCAGGGTCTGCTTTTGTAATGGCAATGGCGTTGCGGTAAATTTCAGCACGTTCGACTAATTTACTCCGTCGTAAATATAAATCCAAATCTTCTTTTAAAAACTTCTGTACTAAAATTGTATCTGCTCCTCTAGCACGTAAATAAGATGCTGCATCAAAGGTACGTGAACCGGTCCGTAGCGTAAAGCTCTTCGTATCAACGGTAATTCCTGCCAGTAATGCAGTTGCTTCAAGCATTTTCAACTTTCCTTTTTTCGGCTGATACTCAAGCAGTTCTGTCACAAGCTCTGATGTTGAGGAAGCATATGGTTCCATATACACGAGCGTTGGATTCTCAATAAAATCTTCTCCACGTCGATGATGATCAATCACAGCTTTATATTCCGTTTTGTTCAACAATCGTTCATCCGCTACCATGGATGGACGATGCGTGTCGACAACAACTAATAAACTGCGATTGGTGATGAGTTCATTCGCTGTTTCTGGATCGACGAAATGCTGCCACAGTTCTTCCTCTTTCTTAATCGCATCGACGAGTCGAAAAACACCTGTATCGATGTCATCGGGGTCAAACACGATATACCCTTGTGCACCATTTCGTTTAGCAATATTCAATATTCCAATAGCTGCACCTAAGGCATCCATATCGGGTGCCTTATGCCCCATAATAATAACATTATGGCTCACTTTAACAAGTTCTTTTAAAGCGTGGGATATCACTCGAGCTCGTACTCTTGTACGTTTTTCCATCGGATTCGTTTTTCCTCCAAAAAAACGGACTTTCCCAGTCTCATCCTTGATCGTTACTTGGTCGCCACCACGTCCGAGGGCTAAATCTAAACTCGACTGAGCAAGCTCGCCTAAAACGGGTAATTCAACATTTCCTACCCCAACACCAATGCTCAATGTAATCGGATTACTTTTGACTACATACAGTTCGCGCACCTGATCCAAAATATTAAATTTCTGTTGTTCAAGTTGCTCTAATATTCCTTTTGTTCCAACCGCTAAAAAGCGATCCTGTGACGTTCGTTTTAAATACAAACCGTGTTCATGAGCCCAATTATTTAATACAGATGTCACTTCTGAATTAAGCTGACTCTTTGAAGTGTCATCAATGTTTTGCGTGATTTCCTCGTAATTATCTAAATAAATAATCGCTAGCACCGTTTGATTATTATGATACATCGTTTGAATTTCATGTTGCTTCGTCCGATCTACTAAATAGAGAAGCCGTTCTTCTCTTCTAACGGTTACTAAAAAAACAAGTTCATCCAGCGTAATCCATGTTTCATCCTTGTTTTCGTTAATCAGCGGAATCAATTGCTCTGAAATGGTATCAAGCGACTTTCCGACAATCGTATCATCTTCAGTGAACTTGTTCATGTATGGATTTGCCCACTCGACTTGATAATCATCGCTATATAAGATGATCCCAATGGGCATTTCCAATAAAGCTTCTTCGCCCACCTTTTTAATACGATGCGACAAAGTCGTAATGTATTTTTCCGTTTCATCTGAGATTGTTTTTTCCGTTTGAATACTATAGTAAATTGATGCCGCTAAAAATAACGTCATCAATAAGCCTAGCATCCATTGATAATACCAAATCACACTTAGCAAAATGAAAGACAATGAATAAATAATCCATAAATGACTGCCAAGTGCTCGTTTCTTTTTGTTCCATTTCGGCATACCATTTCAGCTCCTAATTTAAATCTTGGAGTGCTTGGTTCCAGCCCACAAACCATACTACTATCTGCACAATCCTCAATATTGTTTATAAATTCCCTCATGGTTTAACTCTTTGGTTTACCTGTTGCAATCCGCTTTCGTAAACTTGAAGCCATATCAATGATTCCAATAATTCGAATGAGCGGAAGGACGAGTGGCGCCACGATCACTGCCAAAATAATACTCATAATCGGTAATGTTTTTGACTGATGTTTATGATGACTGTAATAAAATATAAAAGAAAAACCTTGAATAATCAACAATATTCCAGCTAACATATGAATATTTTGTACAGCTATAAAGAGCATTCCATCTTGGTCCATGTCTATGAGCACCATAAAAAAGGCGATAAAGTAAATCCAAAAAACAAGGATAGGGAACTTTAATTGATGGAAAGGCGGAAAACGAAACTGCTGATGATCAACTCGATTGATGATTTTATAGCTTATCCACTGGCTGACCAACGCTAAAATGAGTGCCGTAACAACTAACCATACAGGTAGTAAATTTTGCATCGCTAAAATCTGTTCTTCCACGACTTCAAGTTCATCCATTGTGGCCTCATCCAGCAAACCAAATTGCTCAAGCGTTTTTGAACTCATTTCAAAAGACTCTTGGACCATTTGATTAAACTCTTCTACAAAATGAACTTGAAACACCATTTGACCAATAATGAGAAAAAGCAGTAATCCAATTACAAAACCGACTGTACCCCGAGCCCATGACTCGTAAGCAGATAAATTTCGGTTCATTGCTGTACCAATCATGATACCACCGAATCCCGCAAGAACTGTAAACGGGATGGAGACGACTGACATCAGTAATGCCGATAAAATAAGCGCTAAAATAAATACGAGTATAGAAGGCTTCCAGTCGTGTTTATATGCATACATGATAAAAGGGACGGGTAATAAAAACATAACAATCATCGATAGAAATGGGACAAAAAATTGTAATAATAACAATACAATGAAAATCCCCGTCAATAATGCCCCATCGGTTATTTTTTTCGACTGATTCATAGTTCGCACCTCATCATTATAATTCAACAAGTTATATGAAATACCTGTAAAAAATATGATCTGTTTTTAAACATGACGTGGACACGTCGGAAGAAATGGCAATCAATTACTTCCATTATAATATGATAACACGATTTTCAATGGTTTGGGAATAGAAGTGACCTGTTAGAACATACCTAATCTATACAATGAGCATGCAATCACAACCATGTTAACGCTGTTTAAATCGTGGCAGTCGAATCGTCTAATTATGTTTTTAATATTTTTCATTTATAATAAGTATAATGAAGTATTTGATTACATAAGGATGGGGACAAATGATTTTTTGGAAAACGTTTTTAAATAGTTTGAAACTACCAAATAAACAAGCGATGTTTCAACTCAATCGAACCGGTATGGATATTACAGTTGTCTATCTGTTTACTCTTTTACTAATCGTTTCAATGCCTTCGTTGTTTGAAATGATTACGGCAACAAGTGGACCAACTGCAGATATGAATCTCCTATTTCTACTAATTTATTTTTTTATGTTTTACTATTTACCATTAACGATATTTATTTTCATTGCTTTATCACTTATCGCTTATATCGGAACATTTATCGCTCGAGGCATGAAAAGAAAACTACACTTTTCAATTTTATGGAAAATGAGTGCATATACAACGACCATTCCATTTCTCTTATATACGATGATTAAGCTCATCTTCCCAGTGAGTGATAAATTTCTATCCCTATTTGTCATTTATACATTCATCTTATTAGTCAAAATGATTACCGTATATCCTAAACGGAAAACACGACCGCAACGTTCGAAATGATGATGAATTTTTAAATTCAATAGACACGTTGAACAGCGATGTCAATCCTTAGACAAATAGAATCTTATGAAGGAAACTGCTCTATGGTTGTACGAACATAAGAAGCCTTCCCTATAAAATGGGAAGGCTTCAATTTATTTACTCTGATACAAATGGCAAGAGTGCCATTGCACGGGCGCGTTTTATCGCTTTTGTCAGTTTACGTTGATATTTTGCAGATGTTCCCGTTACACGACGCGGAAGAATTTTTCCACGTTCGGAAATGAAACGTTTGAGAAGATCAACGTCTTTATAATCGATATGCGTAATTCCGTTCGCTGTAAAATAACATACTTTACGACGTCTTGGACGTCCTCGACGAGCTGCCATGGATTCATGCCTCCTTTTTCAAGTGTTCGTGTATGATACGATTCATTACATATGTGCTAAGCACATCGTTCAAAACGGTAAATCATCATCTGATATATCGATCGGCTCTCCATCTGTTTCAAATGGATTCGCCTCTTTTCTAGTAGGGTTCATTTGGTCCTGATTCTGATTTGGTTGGAATCCTGATGCAAATGAATCTTGACCTGATCTGTTCTGTGTAGTACTCTTAGGCTCTAAAAATTGAACATTATCAGCAACGACTTCGGTCACAAAAACCGTACGACCATCTTGTCCTTCAAATGTACGTGTTTGGATCCGACCATCTACCCCAATCATGCTGCCTTTTTTCATGTAATTGGCAAGGTTTTCCGCCGGTCTCCGCCAAACGACACAGTTGATAAAGTCAGCTTCGCGTTCACCTTGTTGATTCGTAAACGGTCGATTCGCTGCTACTGTAAAATTGGCTACGGCTACCCCATTAGGTGTGTAGCGTAACTCAGGATCCTTCGTTAATCTGCCGACAAGCACGACACGATTCAACATCAGAACCACTCCTTTTTATTGATCATCTTCTCGAACCACAATATGACGAACGATGTCATCAGAATATTTGGCTAGGCGATCGAACTCGTTTACAGCTTCACCGTCGCTCTTGAAATTGATGACAACGTAATATCCATCTCGGTAATTATCGATTTCATAAGCAAAACGTCTTTTGCCCATTTCATCAACTTTTTCAATCTCCGCTCCACGTTCAGTCAAAATATTATTGAAACGCTCAATTAATTCTGTTTGTGCGTCCTCCTCAATATCTGGGCGGATGATATACATAATTTCATACTTTCTCATCCGTTACACCTCCTTTTGGTCTTAGCGGCCCCTTACACGAAGAATCATTCGCTTGCAGGAGCAAGGAGTAATTTCTATACAATTACTCACGACGACTAATTATACCAAATATATTCCTCGTTAACAAGCATTTTTTTGATGAACATCATACATTAAATCGAAAATGAATGACATCTCCATCCTGGACGATATAATCTTTTCCTTCCAGGCGGACTTTCCCATTTTCGCGTGCTTGTCCCACCGAACCTGCATCCATTAAGTCTTCATAAGATACGACTTCAGCACGAATAAATCCTCTCTCAAAATCCGTATGAATAATTCCTGCTGCTTCAGGTGCCTTCATTCCTTGTTTGAATGTCCATGCACGGACCTCTTTTTCTCCTGCTGTAAAGTACGTCGCTAATCCAAGTAATTGATGTGAAGCACGGATGAGCTGGTCCAACCCAGACTCCTCAATGCCTAAATCTTCCATAAACATTTCCTTGCCTTCTTCATCTAGCTCGGCAATTTCTTCTTCAATTTTCGCACAAACGACAATGACTTCGGCATCTTCTTCAGCTGCATATTGTTGAACCTTTTGAACATGTTTATTTTGGTCGGGTTCAGCGATGTCATCCTCACTTACATTCGCCACATAAAGCATTGGTTTATATGTGAGGAGGTGAAGCGATTTAACAATATGTTGTTGATCGTCTGTAAGATCAAGCATTCGTGCTGGCTTTTCTTCTTCAAAACCCGTCTTTAACTTTTCCAATACTTCTAGTTCAGCCATAGCTTCTTCATTTTTTTGGCGGGCCATTTTTTCTGTACGGTCAAAGCGCTTATTCACTGTTTCCAAGTCAGCAAGAATTAATTCCAAATTAATGACCTCGATATCTTCAATCGGATCAATTTGCCCAGAAACATGGGTTATGTTTTCGTCTTGAAAACACCGTACCACTTGACAAATCGCATCAACTTGACGAATATGCGACAAAAATTGGTTTCCTAACCCTTCCCCTTTGCTCGCTCCTTCTACAATACCCGCAATGTCAGTGAATTCAAATGCTGTAGGTATAGTTGTTTGTGGTTTCACTACTTCTGTTAATTTATTCAAGCGTTCGTCAGGAACTTCAACAATCCCCACATTCGGATCAATGGTGCAAAATGGATAGTTTGCTGATTCTGCTCCTGCTTGGGTAATTGCATTAAATAACGTAGACTTTCCTACGTTTGGAAGTCCGACGATTCCTGCTGTCAGAGACATTAATCTTTCACTCCTTAAGGATTTCCGTTCACATGAACGCGTTAGTACTCATTATAAATACAACCAAACAATAAGACAAGCAGATAAAAAACAAAAATGAGCACCGATTGGTACCCATTTTTGCATTTTTACCCTATTATTTTTACTTTTCTATTTAGTTTTGTATTTATTATACTATTTTTCCAATATACAGTCAACTTAAATCGCTTTCTGTTTCGTCTGCTTTTTCAACAACTTTTTTCATCTTTCTTACAAATTGTCGGCGCGGAATCATCACACTATGATCACAGCCTTGACATTTAATCCGGATATCCATGCCCATTCGGATAATTTTCCAACGATTTTCCCCACACGGATGAGGTTTTTTCATTTCTACAATGTCGTGTAAGTCAAATTGTTTTTCCTTCATTGTATGTCCCCCTTTTATTGCTTTTTTAATTGCTTGACCATTTCATATTTATAAAAACATATATTCTGCTGATTAAGCTTAAAAATGAATGATTTCCTTATTATTATATACATATTGCTTGCATTTTACATAGTACAATGGATCGATCATGCATGGAAAAAAACACATTCTACACTCTTCGATTCCCTATTCGGTTCCAAATCGGGATGAATAATAATCTCGTCAGTACATATAAATTTAAGACTCCGTAAACCGGATAGATATAACTAATCAATGTGGAAAAACCAAACACGGTCAATGGAATCATGCTCATGAGTATAATTGCAACGAGTAGCCATAAAGGGACACGAAAATAGCTCTGAATCCGAGTGACAAGCCCTAATATCCCCGCAGCTGCAGTCGTAAAAATGGCAAACCATAACAAAACTGACATGAAAATGAGCATTTCTATAGGATAATCTTTCAAAATAGCGAACAGAGGAATTTCATATACTAATAATTCATCAGCTATTTGAATTAAACTATTGTTATAAATATAAGATAAAATCCCTAAAATTGCTCCACTACCGATGCAAGCAATCCATATTTCTCTTATTGAGCTTACTTGATGTCCAATTGCTCCTAGGACAGCTATTAAAGGAAGAATATTGAGTGCAGTGAAGGGAAATGCTGCCAACCAATTTCGTTGTTCATCCCAATGAGAAAACAGCGTGAGCTCCTGATCAATCGTAAACATCAATAAGACAAACAATAAACCGATTAGTAAAACAGGTAACAACAGTTGATTGACGGATAATAAGCCACTAATATCATAAGCAAATAACACAATGAGTGCAATCATCATGATTCCAACCCCCCACCAATAGGAGACGTTGAACGCTTGTCCCGTTGCACCACTCCCTGACAGCATGACAACCGTCGTTGTGTATAAATATAAAAAAATCATAACGTCATAAACTGCGGTTAGCTTTTTTCCAACAATTGCACGCAATACCGGACGATATTGTGTTGATTGTTTATCAAAACTAATTTCCATAATAACACCACAAGAGATGATAAAAAATAAGACAAACAATAAGATGGCCAGTCCACTTTCATGACCAAAAAACTCCCATAATTCTCTTCCAGATGCATAACCAGCACCGATCGTCGTCCCGATGATTAAGAACATCCATTTCATACTCGATTTCCACATGCCTTTTCCTCCATCATGCTTAGGACAGTTTCTCATGTCCCGTTCATGTATAAAACAAATATTTAATCCGTATACTACTAACACTATGTCTACGGAGGAAAAGCTATGAATCTAAAGAAACGTTTAAAACGTAACAAAGGACCTATTCGCTTTCTTTATAAGGAAGAAAATGTAACGGAAATCGTTAGCCAGCAAATCATTTCTTGGTTACCAACGACACCTCGAGAGTATATTATTGTCTGTATTGGGACCGATCGTTCGACGGGTGATTCCCTTGGTCCGTTGACCGGCACATTTTTAACAGAATTGAACCCTAAACATCTGACCATTTACGGGACATTACATCATCCTGTCCATGCGACGAATATGCATGAGTATATCGACAAAATAACAAAATATCACCGTAAGCCATTTATTATAGCTATTGATGCTTGCCTCGGACGAGCTTCCTCTGTCGGTTATCTCATTGCAGATACAGGCCCCCTTCTCCCAGGAGCAGCGCTTGCTAAGTCACTTCCGGAAATCGGTCACATGCATATGACAGGGGTTGTAAATATGAGTGGATTTATGGAGTATTCAGTTTTACAAAATACGCGATTATCGATTGTTGTCGATATGGCGGATAAACTAGCAAGGATCTTGTATAATGTTGATCAGCAATTAACATATGAGCATTCGTTACCCGCTGTTGTGTTACCGAAATTACGGGAATCATCGGTGTAGCAAAACGTTCTCAAAAAAACCGAATCATTTGTTTACACATTCCTCTCCTAAGAAAACGTACGTATGGATGATCAGCTGTTTCCCAGCCCCAAGCATCATGCATAGCTTACAAAGAGGCGTTTACTTTTAATCATAAAGGTTTTTATAGGGGGTTCTATCTCTAACAATGGGCTTATAAACTTTACAAACCTCTATATGCTTGAGCGATTTCCTCTATGGCATGAATAAAAGTTATTACTTCTTCTTCAGTATTATACCTGCTCAAGCTCGCTCGAATTACACCTTGCTCTATTGTATGAAGTGTTTCATGTGCTAAAGGGTTACAATGTAAGCCTGCTCGTACGGCGATATGATAATGCGAATCTAAAATCATCGCTACTTCTTGTGATGGCACATGAGCAATATTGAATGCTACGATTGGCAAACGTTGTTTACTTTCTCCTGGGCCGTAACAAGTGACTCCATCTATGGTATTCAATCGCGACAAAAGTTTATTGGTTAGAAATGTTTCACGTGAAACATTGTCACTCTCTCTTTGTTCATACACCTTTAAAGCTGCATTTAGCCCTGCGATACCAGGAGTGTTTAATGTACCGCTTTCAAGCCTTTCCGGCCAATGTTCTGGTTGATGTTTGAGCTCTGAAAAACTTCCTGTTCCTCCATGATGAATTGGATGTACGTCAATATCCCCTTCAATGAGTAATAAGCCCGTTCCTTGTGGCCCTAACAACCCTTTGTGTCCGGGAAAAGCTAACATGTCAATGCCTTGTTTTTGCATATCAATTGGTAAATGCCCAGCGGTTTGTGAAGCGTCTACGACAGTTAAAATATCACGTCTTTTTGCGATTCTCAGCAAGCGATACAAAGGTATTACAGAACCAGTTACATTGGATGCATGGGTAATCGCCAGCATCTTCGTACGTGAAGTGATTTTCTTTTCAATATCGGTTACAAACTGTTCTTCATCATCATTCCATTTGACATATACGACATCTACACCGTAACGATTATTTATGTACTCCAGTGGTCTTCTCATTGAGTTATGTTCAATGGAAGTTGTAATGACCTGATCCCCTTCATCCCAATCGATCCCTTTTATGGCTTGGTTTAAAGCAACGGTCGCATTTGAAAAAAAAATGACGTGATTCGGATTTGAACATCCGAATATTTGCGCCGCCCTTTCTCGTGTGTCAGCTACAATATTAGCAGCTTCGCGTGCTAATTTATGCCCTCCCCTGCCAGGATTCGCCGCCGTTGTATTCATCACGTGCACCATGGCATCTGTGACTTCTACGGGCTTAGGAAATGATGATGCTGCTTGGTCAAAATAAATCATGATTGAATACCCTCCATTCATAAAGATCGATCATCTCATGTAAGGTAACTTTTTTCATTTGACAAAAAAGGACAGACATAACGTCCGCCCTTTTTATAAATCAATTTTCTAATTCATCAATAATTCTTTCCAAATCATCGTCTGTATAAAACTCGATTTCAATTTTTCCTTTTCGTTTTCCCCGCTGAATCGTAACGGCTGTTCCGAGGCGTTCACGTAACATTGATTCGCGCTCGAGCAAGAAGATATCTTTTTTTGGTTTTTTCTTTTTTTGAACAGCGGGTTTTTCATTTAATTGAATAATAAGCTTTTCAACTTGGCGGACGTTAAGCTTTTCTTTTCGTATTTTAGTCACAACCGGTATAAGTTGATCGGTGTCTTTTAAGCCTAATAATGCCCGTCCATGTCCCATCGAAAGCTCACCGTTATTGATATAAGCGACTACTTGATCGGGTAATGATAATAAACGAACCATATTCGCTATATGCGAACGGCTTTTACCGAGCCGTTTAGATAGCTCGGCTTGTGTAATGTTTAATTCATTCATTAAATTATTGTACGCATGTGCTTCCTCAATCGGTGTTAAGTCTTCACGTTGCAGGTTTTCTAGAAGAGCAAGTTCCATCATTTTTCCATCAGACAACTCTTTTACGATCGCTGGAATAACATCCAATCCAGCTTCTTTGGCTGCACGAAAACGTCTTTCACCGACGACGATTTCATACCCTTTAATACTTTTTCGAACAATTAAAGGTTGAATAATGCCATACTGCAAAATAGACTCCTTTAACTCATCTATACCTTCAGCAGCGAATGTTTTTCGAGGTTGGTAAGGATTCGGCCGACATTCACGAATAGGTATGTCCTGTATGGAATCTTCCTCAACATTCATATCAGAGATTAACGCATCAAGTCCTTTACCCAACCTTCGCGTCATTATTAATCACTTCCTTCGCCAATTCAAGGTATACTTTTGCACCTCTTGATTTTGGATCATACGTAATAATCGGTTCTCCATGGCTTGGAGCTTCGCCAAGTCGCACATTTCGTGGGATAATCGATTGATATACTTTATCTTGGAAATACTTTTTCACTTCTTCGATCACTTGAATACCTAGGTTTGTCCGTGCATCTAACATCGTTAACAAAACGCCTTCGATTTGTAGCTCTGTATTCAAATGTTTTTGAACAAGTCGCACTGTATTCAATAATTGACTGAGACCTTCCAACGCGTAATATTCACATTGGACAGGAATGATTACTGAATCAGAAGCTGTTAATGCATTAAGTGTTAATAATCCTAAGGATGGTGGACAATCGATAATAATGTAGTCATAATTACCTTTTAACTTTTCCAATGAATTTTTCAATCGAACTTCACGTGAAATCGTTGGGACAAGTTCTATTTCTGCACCAGCTAATTGAATTGTAGCAGGTATTAAGTCTAAATTCTCTATATTCGTCGTAACACATACATCTTCAGCTGGTAAATCTTCTACTAAGACATTATAAACACATTCATTCATGTCTGCTTTATTAATACCGACACCACTCGTTGCATTTCCCTGTGGATCAATATCAACGAGTAAGACCTTATGACCAAGGTATGCTAAACATGCGCTCAAATTGACAGCTGATGTTGTTTTACCTACGCCACCTTTTTGATTAGCGATAGACATTATTTTCCCCATGTTTTCACCTACCTAACTATATATTATCCATTCTATCATTATTACTATAAAAACTCCCACCTTTTTTACTTATTTCCTAAAAATTGACTGATCGAAAGCAAAAACAAACACTTTTCTTTAAAAAAAGATTGCATCCCCTACTCACACTGATCAGGATGCAATCCATGACGCCTATTATACTAATAAGTTATAAATTATTTCTTTTTTGGTATTTTTATCGTAATTTGATAGTAATCATCAAGATCTTTTTCATCAGACTCTACTTGTACACCCGCATCGGATACCATGCTTAACGACTGCCTAATCGTATTCATGGCGATTCGAATATCTTTATTGACACCTTTTACCGTTGGGCGCTTTTTCTTCTCTTGAGGTTTGTTCATTTTTTCAACGCGTTCTTCTGTTTGTTTGACGTTCAAGCTTTCCTCAATAATATCTTGTAATAGTTTCACTTGCTTTTCCGGTTCTTTTAACTTAATGAGAGCCCGTGCATGTCGTTCCGTAATCTGTTTATTGAGTAATGCTTGTTGTATTTCTTCAGGTAAATTAAGCAATCTTAATTTATTAGCTATCGTTGATTGGCTTTTGCCCAATCGTTGCGCGAGAGCCTCCTGTGTTAATTCATGCATATTGATTAACTGTTTGTATGCAGTAGCTTCCTCAATAACAGTCAATTCCTCGCGCTGAAGATTTTCAATTAAGGCAACAGAGGCTGTTTGTGTATCCGTCAGATCACGAATGATTGATGGTATGCTTTCCCACCCTAATTCTTGGACAGCACGCCATCTTCGCTCACCGGCTATAATTTCATATGTTTCATCTTCCAGTTTCCGAACAACAATCGGTTGAATCATTCCATGTGTATTGATCGTTTGTGCTAACTCCAAAATTTTTTCCTCATCAAATATAGCCCTTGGTTGATAGCGATTCGGTTCGATCTTATTTACAGGGATTTGGACAACTTCATTTGGATGATAAGAACGATCACCTGTTTGCGAATCTGACTTATCACCTAAACCGAAGATTCGATGAAAGGGTTGAAACACAATCTAACACCACCTTAGATTACAAATGGAGTGAGTATCTCCATTTGAGAAAAATTATAAATATATATCAAGACTATTGAATAATAGTACGGAAAAAGAAAGCCAAAATGTTTCACGTGAAACATTTCTTTGTAAAATTAATATTATGTATTCATCTGTATATAAAAGATTGACCAATGACAAACACCCATATGGTTTTATTTTACCATAAATATGATTGGAAATATATGAAACGATTTGACAGTAATCAATAAATCCGCGATCATTACACATGTAAAAAACATCTATTATGTCGTTCTTTGTTAGCGGTCACTTCATATACCATGAACATCTTCTTGTACGCTTCAAAACACGATATGCTCCAACCTTACCAGCTACATGTAACTTCATAACCCTCATTCATTACGAAGTAAACTTTAAAATAGATCATCCGAGTTTTATTGTATCGTAACATGAAAAGCAAATTTTTTTATTACTCAATTGGCTGTCGATTAGGGGTTCCAGGCTTTCGTGGATACTTCTTCGGTGTGTTTTTCTCTTTATCTATAATTACAATCGATCGTTCACTATTTTCTTCTGGTAATGTAAATGTATAGGTATGTTTTAACTCTCCACCTAATTGTTGTAGAGCTTTTTGAGCAACGTCTAACTCTTCTTCTACTTGTGAACCCTTCATGGCGATAAATGTGCCGTTTTTCTTCACCAATGGTAAACATAATTCACTTAAAACAGACATTCTCGCAACAGCTCGGGCGATGACAAGGTCAAAGCGTTGGCGAAACTTCTTATTTCTTCCAAAAGTCTCCGCACGGTCGTGATAGAAATGAACATGGTCCAACTCTAATTTAGTTGCTAAATGCTCCAAAAAGCCAATTCGCTTCTTTAATGAGTCAACAATGGTGACACGGAGCTGTGGAAAGCATATTTTAAGTGGAATACTCGGAAAACCGGCACCAGCTCCGACATCACAAAGTTCAATTGGTTGATTAAAATCAACATAAAATGCAGCTGTAATCGAATCATAGAAATGCTTTAAATAAACATCTTCTTCCGATGTAAGGGCTGTTAAATTCATCTTTTTATTCCATTCCACAAGCGTTTTGAAATAGATTGCAAATTGCTCGAGTTGCTGACTCGTTAATTGTATTCCTTTTTTCTTCAATTCCAATGAAAATTGCTCTGGATTCATTGAAAACGCCTCCTTAGAATGGGCAAAAAGTGACCCCATGTATATAATGGGTCACTTTTAACCACTATTAATTCGCTACTTTAGCAATTTTTCCTTGTTCCAAATATACGACTAAAATAGAAATATCAGCTGGGTTCACACCTGCGATTCGAGATGCCTGCCCTACAGACAAGGGACGGACTTTCTTTAATTTTTCTTTCGCTTCGGAAGCTAATCCGCTAATCGCATCGTAATCAATATTTTGTGGGATTTTTTTATCTTCCATTTTAAGCATTCGTTCCACTTGTTCTCTCGCCTTTTTAATATATCCTTCATATTTAATTTGGATTTCAACCTGCTCTTTCACTTCAAGAGATAATGATGGATCTGTCTCGATCACTTTTTCAAGCATTTCATAAGAAATTTCGGGTCGTTTTAACAAATTATATGCCCGTACCGCATCTTTTAAAGGGGTTGCTTTAGCTTGCTTTAACATTTGTTGCACTGCTTCGGTCGGCTTTATAATCAGTTTATATAAACGATCCTTTTCTTTTGTAATGGCTTCTTTTTTCTCTACAAAAGCTTGATAACGTTCCTCGCTTATTAAGCCTAACTCATACCCTAACGGTGTTAAACGTAAATCTGCGTTGTCATGTCTTAGCAGTAAACGATATTCGGCCCGTGATGTTAACAAACGATACGGCTCTTTTGTCCCTTTCGTCACCAAATCATCAATCAATACACCGATATAAGCTTGAGAACGATCTAGGATGACGGGGTCTTTTCCTAAGACTTTCCGGGCAGCATTAATTCCTGCCATTAAACCTTGTCCAGCTGCCTCTTCATATCCTGATGTACCGTTGATTTGTCCGGCTGTATAAAGGTTCGCAATCTTCTTCGTTTCTAAAGTTGGCCATAATTGTGTCGGAACGACTGCATCATATTCAATCGCATAACCTGGCCGCATAATCTGTGCATTTTCAAGACCTGGAACAGACTTCACCATTTTTTCTTGAATATCCTCTGGAAGAGATGTTGATAATCCTTGGACATATACTTCTTCTGTATGGCGACCTTCAGGTTCTAAAAAGACCTGATGGCGTGGTTTATCATGAAAGCGAACAATTTTATCTTCAATTGACGGACAGTAACGCGGACCTGTACCTTTGATCATGCCCGAGTACATCGCTGACAAACCTAAATTATCATTGATCACTTTATGCGTAAATTCATTCGTATGCGTAAGCCAACAAGGGATTTGATCAGTAATAAATTTCGTCGTTTCATATGAAAACCCTTGAGGCTTGTCATCCCCTGGCTGAATTTCTGTTTTTGAATAATCGATTGTATGACTATTTACACGTGGGGGCGTACCTGTTTTGAAACGAGTAAGCTCTAATCCTAAGTCCTCGAGATTTTCTGATAACTTTACCGATGCTCGTTGATTATTTGGGCCACTTTCATATTCCAAATCCCCCATCAACACTTTACCGCGCATAAACGTACCGGTCGTAACAATAACTGCCTCCGCATAATAGGCGGCTTTTGTCTCCGTAATAACACCTTTACAAACGCCGTCTTCAACGATTAGTTCATCGACCATACCTTGGCGCAATGTTAAATTGTCTTCATTTTCAAGGATTTGCTTCATTTTTTGAATATAAACCGGTTTATCGGCTTGTGCACGTAAAGCCCTTACTGCAGGACCTTTTCGCGTATTTAACATACGCATTTGAATATATGCTTGATCAATCACTTTACCCATCACACCACCGAGGGCGTCAATTTCACGAATGACGATCCCTTTTGCCGGTCCGCCTAGAGATGGGTTACATGGCATAAAAGCGACCATGTCAAGATTCAACGTTAGCATCAATGTTTTCGCTCCTGATCTTGCAGCAGCTAAACCTGCTTCTACACCTGCATGCCCTGCCCCAATTACAATGACATCATATGTTCCAGCATTGTAGACCATTATTTTTCATCCTTTCTTTATCATTATTGTCAAGTTGTTCATATCCGAATCGTAAATCATTATTTCCCTAAACAAAATTGAGAAAATAGTTGATCAATTAATCCTTCGCTAGCTGTATCTCCAACAATTTCACCTAAAAATTCCCACGTTCTTGTGACATCAATTTGGACAATATCCAAAGGCATGCCAAGTTCTAAACCTTCCATCGCATCTTCTAATGATTGTTTTGACTGTTTGAGCAATTGAATGTGTCGAACATTCGACACGTATGTTAAATCACCCGTTTCAATCTCACCAGCAAAAAAGATGCGGGCGATCGCTTTTTCCAATTCATCTATTCCTTTTTCCTCAATGATAGACGTCGTAACAATCGGATTGCCACCAGCTAACTGTTTCACTTCATTGATGTTTAACTTCTGTTCTAAATCTGTTTTATTAATAATAACAATATATTCAAACCCTTCGATGGCTTGAAAAAGGGCTCGGTCATCTTCAGTGAGTTCGTCATTATAGTTTAACACAAATAAAATTAAATCGGATTCCTGTAAGACTTGTCGAGAGCGTTCAACGCCCATTTTTTCAACGATATCTTCTGTCTCACGAATCCCAGCTGTATCGATTAAACGTAATGGAACACCGCGGACATTCACATACTCTTCAATGACGTCTCTCGTCGTACCCGGAACTTCAGTAACAATTGCTTTACTCTCTTGTGCCAATGTGTTCATCAGTGAAGATTTACCAACATTTGGCCGACCAATAATAGCTGTGCTTAAGCCTTCACGTAAAATTTTTCCCTGTTGAGCTACTTGTAACAATTCTTCAATCCCTGCATGGACTTCTTTTGTTTTTTTACGCATCATGTCCGTAGACATCTCTTCCACATCATCATATTCCGGATAATCAATATTCACTTCGACGTGCGCAATGGTTTCCAATAAATCTTGTCGAAATCGTTGAATTAACTTTGACAAACGTCCATCCATCTGCTTTAAAGCGACATTCATAGCTTGATCTGTCTTCGCTCGGATGACATCCATTACTGCTTCAGCCTGTGACAAATCAATCCTTCCATTTAAAAATGCTCGTTTCGTAAACTCACCTGGCTCTGCAAGTCGTGCGCCTTGAGTTAAAACAATTTCAAGCACTCGATTGACGGCTACAATTCCTCCGTGACAGTTGATTTCAACAACGTCTTCTCGAGTAAATGTCTTTGGCGCTTTCATTACCGAAACCATGACTTCCTCAGCGATTGTATTTGTCTCTGGATCCATAATTTTTCCATAATGAATGGTATGCGAATCGACTTCCGTTAAATCTTTACCCCGATAAATTTGGTTTGCAATCTCCACCGCTTCTGGACCGCTCAATCGAACGATTGATATCGCCCCTTCACCAATTGGAGTCGAAATGGCAGTAATCGTATCATTTTTCATCTAACTTCACCTCCATCCTTTCCACTTTAAAAATATCTATTGTAATATTCATTGCTTTCGATACGAATTCCCTTATAATCCACATGTGGACACATTACTAACTTATAAGAGTAACACATTTTTGTTCAAAAATAAACTTATCCACATGTGGATAAGTTTATTTTCATCTAAAGACATCGCTTGACATGAGCCGCCATACATTGTTTTTCTTGCGCTATCTTTTTATACATGCTCAATTTTTTACAAATAAAAAAACCCTGGTTCTCCCCCAGGGTTACATGTATCATTGTTTTATTGATAGCTAATAACGATATGACGGTGTGGTTCTTCTCCGCTTGAATATGTCTTAATATTTTCTTTCTGTTGAAGTGTACTATGGATAATTTTTCGTTCAAATGCCGGCATCGGATCAAGAGCAACCTTTCGATTGAGTCGTTTTGCTTTTTCAGCCATCCGCATGGCTAACATTTCCAATGTCTTTCTCCGGCGACCTCGGTAACCTTCGGCGTCCAATGTAACGGTATAATAGTCCTCACCACTTCGATTGATGATAAGATGGACTAAGTATTGCAGTGCGTTTAACGTTTGGCCACGTTTACCGATAATCAGTGCAATTTTTTCACCGTCTAAATTAAATGTTACATGATGACCATCGACCGTCTTCGAAATATTGATGACTAAATTCATTTGCTTGATGAGATCTCTAAGGTATTCTTCCGCTTTCTCAATTTGACTCTTTGCAAGTGTTACTTTTACAATGGCTGGCTTCGCCCCAAAAATTCCAAGCAATCCTTTTTTACCTTCATCAATAACCTGTACGTTGACGTGGTCCTTTGTAGTGTTTAACTGCTCTAATGCTGATTGGACCGCTTCATCTACCGTTTGTCCACTAGCAGTTATTTCTCTCACTTCTTGTCTCCCCCCGTATGAGCATCTTGCATCATTGGTTTACGAATGAAAATCGTCTGAGCAACCATGAAAATATTACCCACTACCCAGTATAATGCTAAAGCTGATGGGAAAAACATTGCAAATACACCGATCATAATCGGCATGAAATACAACATGACTTTCATTTGTGGATTATCTGCTGCCGGACTTCCTGCCATCATCAATTTTTGCTGTAAAAATGTCGCCCCGGCCGCAATCAGTGGCAAAATAAAATAAGGGTCTCGAGAACCTAACTGGAACCAGAGAAAAGTATGCTCGCCAATCGCACCTGTTCTCATAATCGCATGATACATAGCCATTAAAATGGGCATTTGTACTAAAATCGGCAAACATCCCGCCAACGGGTTTACCCCATGTTTCTGAAATAACTCCATCGTCTCTTGTTGAAGTTTTTGTTGTGTATTGGCATCTTTTGAACTGTATTTTTCCTGTAATGCTTTCATTTCTGGTTGAATATCTTGCATCGCTTTGGAACTTTTTAATTGTTTAATATTCAGCGGTAATAGAATGACACGGATAATAATCGTAACAATAATAATAGCTAGTCCATAACTATTGTTAAATAACTCCGCGAAATACATAATCACCATTGATAATGGATATACAAAGAATCTATTCCATACTCCGGTACTTTCGGCAGTAATTGGTTCATTAATTTGTGTACATCCAGAAAGCAACGCTATTAACCCAATCAGAGCTAACAGCAGAAAAACTCTTTTACGCAATATATTTCCTCCTTACTAAGCGAACAATATAATAAATATGTAGAAAGCTTTTACAAATCGCCCTTTTACACTTAAAAAGAATAAATGATGACGGCATCAGATCACTTCCAAATAACCTCACTTTTGTTTACTGTATCTTTCAATTTCATGACCCGCCATTTGCAAGACATCCTTTAACACAACGCTTCATAAATATTATATTATCATTAAACATAGATTAGATTCTATATAAAACAAAAAATGTTTTATTTTTTCAATATGTGCACTTTTGACAATAAATGATGCAAACTTCTCTTGATCGCATGATAGTTCATTTGTTTTGTCGGTTGTCGAGCGATAATGATGATATCATATTCAGGAAGTATATCATCTTTCAATTCGTGAAACCCCTGTCGGAGATACCTTTTAATGCGATTTCTCGTGACCGCATTTCCAATTTTTTTCCCCACAGAAAGTCCGATGCGAAAATGTTTTTGCCCAGGTTTTTTCCTATAGTAAATAACGAGCTGGCGATTAGCAAAAGATTGACCTGTTTTAAATATACGCTGAAATTCTCGATTGTTTTTGATACGAAATGCCTTTTTCAATATAATCACCTTGCTGTCCTTAAAACCTATACCTTGTCAGAATTCAAAATCTTAATCGTGCTCGTGATCGTTGTCTACAATTTAATTCACCAAATATATTGTTTTAAAAAGCTAAAAAAGACCACTGATGTCATCCAGTGGCCTAAGCTGATAAATTTTTTCTACCTTTTCGACGGCGGCGAGCCAAAACTCTACGTCCACCTTTTGTTTTCATCCTTGCACGAAAACCGTGTAACCTTTTTCTTCTTCGATTTTTTGGTTGAAATGTTCGTTTCATTTTTCTTGCACCTCCCTAAGGGAATATATTTCAAATGAAATAAACCATAGTTAACAGTCTTTGTAATTATACTGAAATCATTAGCGACCTGTCAACTTTCTTTTTTTACCCAATCATATCGATCAATCACCAAAAGGAATTAAATTTTACATACAGATTAATCCATTATATAGTAAATAATATGTTATCCACATCCCCTGTGTTTAAAACTCTCTCTAAAATATTATTCACACACTTTATCGACAACTTAACCACATTATCACGTCGTGTGGATAACATTTGTCTACACCTTAGAGGATTTGTGGATAAGTGTCGAAGAATCATTGCACTCCTATAATTTTTCTGTTATTATTATTATGTTTCCCATGTGAATAACTTTCCACACATGCTGATCTATCCACAATTTGTGGATAGAATGTGGACATTTTTACACAGGGTGTTTAAACTGTTGTCCACAGGAGTGTGGAGAATGCTTATAAATAGGGCTAACAATTCATATATATAGCTTTGTTTATCCACATACTGATCAATATAAATGATATGCTTTTTGGAAGATGAAAGACATTTTATAACAAAATTATACATTCTTTTACTGAAGGGGAAAAAATCCAAATCCTATTTCTTATAAAAAATAAACAAAATATACATACGTAATAGCATTTTTGCCGAAACTATTACCTTCTAAATCTTTCATGACACAAGAAGATTGACAAAGGTTTTTTTAATCTTCAGTTCTTTTATATCCGTTGATTAAGACATACAATTCTCTCTAACTACCATATATTTCGTAAATTCGAGGATCAGTATGAATCGGATTATATTTTTGAGAGGGGTGAAACTACATTGGAAAGCATCAATGAATTATGGGCTGCTGCGCTAGAAAAAGTGAAGGAACAAATTAGTAAACCGAGCTTTGATACATGGCTTAAACATACGGAAGCACAATCATTAGAAGGAAATACATTGACCGTTATTGCGCCGAATGAATTTGCTAGAGATTGGTTGGAAGGTCAATATACGAAAGTGATTACCGACATTGTTTCTGAAATTACTGGGACAAATTTGATCGTTAAATTTGTCATTCCTCATAGTAATCGTGAGGAAAAAAATAAAGAAGCAACAATCAAACCCAAACAGTCAATACTTCATAATCGGGAAAGCCAAAAAACCATGCTGAACCCTAAATATACATTCGATACATTTGTCATCGGTTCAGGTAATCGTTTTGCACATGCAGCATCACTAGCCGTAGCTGAAGCGCCAGCAAAAGCTTATAATCCTTTATTTATTTATGGTGGAGTAGGTTTAGGAAAAACTCACTTAATGCATGCCATCGGCCATTATGTGTTAGAACATGACAAACATACCAATGTCGTTTATATTTCATCGGAAAAATTTACGAATGAATTTATCAATGCGATTATGGATAATAAAACAATTAATTTCAGAAATAAATATCGAAATGTAGACATTTTACTGATTGACGATATTCAATTTATCGCTGGTAAAGAATCGACTCAAGAGGAATTTTTCCACACATTTAACGCATTACATGAAGAAAATAAACAAATTATTATTTCCAGTGATCGACCGCCAAAAGAAATTCCAACGCTTGAAGATCGTCTGCGGTCCCGTTTTGAATGGGGCTTAATCACTGATATTACACCACCGGATTTGGAAACGAGAATCGCTATCCTAAATAAAAAGGCAAAAGCGGAAGGATTGGATATTCCGAATGAAGTCATGCTTTATATCGCAAATCAAATCGATACGAATATTCGTGAGTTAGAAGGCGCATTAATCCGTGTTGTTGCCTATTCTTCACTCGTTAACCAAGACATTGATGCAGCACTTGCAGCCGACGCACTAAAAGATATTATTCCGAATCAAAAACCGAAAAAAATCACCATTGATATCATCCAAGAAGTGGTCGGTGAAAAGTATGGCATTAAACTAGAAGATTTCGTAAGTAAAAAGCGAACAAAAGCAATTGCTTTTCCGAGACAAATTGCCATGTACTTATCACGGGAACTCACGGATTCCTCTCTTCCAAAAATCGGCGAAGAATTCGGAGGACGAGACCATACAACTGTGATCCATGCACATGAAAAAATATCAAAAATGATTGAAGAAGACACACTTTTTCATAAAGAAATTGAAGATACAATAGAAGAATTGAAATCGTTGTAATCTATCTACATGTGAACAGTCTGGATAAAGTTTTAAAGTTATCAACTAGTTATCCACATGTTGATAACTCTCTAGAACAAAGGGGTCATTCACTTATCCACATAACCACAAGCATTACTATTAGTATTACTGTAATTTATAAATATAAGTAATATATATGTTTTCTAGGAGGAACAGTTTTATGAAATTTGTAACTCAGCGTGATCAATTAGTTGCGAGCATACTTAATGTCATGAAAGCTATTTCGCAAAGAACCGCAATTCCTATCTTGACAGGAATGAAAATAGAAGCTAAGAAAAGTGGTCTTATTTTAACTGGAAGTGATTCAGACATCTCTATTGAAGCGTACATTCCTTCCGAAGAAGATGGCACCATTTTTGTAGAAGAAATTGAAGAAGGTAGCGTCGTTTTAAATGCACAGTATTTTTCAGATATTATCCGTAAATTACCTGAAAATACAGTGATGATCGAAGCTGATTCTCAACTAAACGTAACGATTCAATCCGGTAAGTCTGTTTTTAAGTTGAATGGACAAGACGCTGAAGAATATCCACAACTGCCGACATTACAAGCCGAGCATAGCTTTGAAATACAAGCAGACTTGTTAAAAACTTTAATTAAACAGACTGCTTTTGCAGTATCTACGATGGAAACGCGCCCGATTCTTACCGGAGTAAATTTAACCTTAAAAGATGGACTACTCAATTTCACAGCAACAGATAGTCATCGCTTAGCATCACGAGATATCCATATAAAGAATACAAAATTGGAATTTTCGAATGTCGTTATTCCTGGAAAAAGCTTAAATGAACTCAATAAAATTTTAGACGATACAGAGGACATGATTGAAATCAGCGTGGCCAACAATCAAATATTGTTCCGAACGAAACAATTTAACTTTTTATCAAGGCTACTTGATGGAAATTACCCAGAAACATCTCGTTTAATACCAGATCAAAGTAAAACAACGATCACCGTTCAAACAAAAAGTTTACAAAATACGATTGATCGTGCATCATTACTTGCTAAAAATGAAAGCAATAATGTTGTTCGTTTAACGACAAAAGATCAACAAACGATTGAAATTACAAGCAAATCACCTGAAATTGGAAAAGTTGCAGAAGATGTCATGGTTGAATCCATCGAAGGTGAAGAATTAAATATTTCATTCAGTTCTAAATATATTCTTGATGCTTTAAAAACAATGGACGCAGATGAAATAAATATTCAGTTCACTGGGGCGATGCGACCATTTATTATCCGTCCGCAAACCGACGAACCGATTTTACAGCTCATTCTCCCCGTCCGAACATATTAAGTTAAAAGTTGCCTCTTAACATAACAAAAATGAATAGACCGCATGAAATCCAATTTTTTAAAACCTTGATTTCATGCGGTTCTATTTTTATGTTTTATGATGTAATCTAAAATCAATTCATTTTTAACTTATACTCGAGCCTCTTTCCCTTTCAAAAAACAATTTTAAGGCATATTTAAGAGCTTTTAATGCAATATGAAGGGTATCCCTTTCATAAACTTAAAAACTTTAGTAGAATAGGAATATGGAATAAACGCGCTAGCAAACCAATCGACTGATAAAAAAGTGCAAAAAATCGATGCGTTATGCATAGAAAAATATGATAACGAAAGTCATGTCACAATATGGATCATTGTATAAGTGAAGTGTAAGCGAAAAATTGTTCAAAAAGTGATTTGTACACAACATTCGCTCGTACGCTTCTTTCAACCCTCATTTCTGTACAAACCTACAAATTGATCTTCTTTACAATATACTTTTTGGACAAATTCATAGGAAACTGGTGAGAATATTGCAAAAGAAAGTTGAAATTACTACACCATATATTACATTGGGTCAATTTTTGAAGTTAGCAGATATTGTAGATTCTGGTGGTATGGTGAAGTCTTTTTTACGTGAACACGATCTTACGGTTAATCAGGAACAAGAAAATCGTCGTGGTCGCAAACTATATCCGAATGATGTCGTTCATGTAAATTGTAAATCATATACCATTGTAAGCAAACGAGAATAGTTTATCTCTTGAAAAACGAGGAGTTCGCATGCATATTGAACAGCTGAAATTAACAAATTATCGTAATTATCATCAAGTAGAGTTATCTTTTGATGATAAAGTTAACGTCATTATCGGTGAAAATGCTCAGGGAAAAACGAATTTAATGGAATCCATTTATTTATTAGCTTTTACGAAATCCCACCGGACATCTAAGGAAAAAGAGCTTATCCGGTGGGATGAAGATTATGCTAAAATAGAAGGAAGAATCCATAAACGGAACCAGTCCATCCCTCTGGAAATTATCATTTCATCGAAAGGGAAAAAAGCTAAACTGAATCATTTAGAACAAAAACGATTAAGTGATTATATTGGCGTTTTAAATGTTGTCATGTTTGCTCCAGAGGATTTAACGTTAGTTAAAGGGTCGCCACAAGTTCGCAGGCGTTTTATCGATATGGAAATCGGCCAAATTCAGCCAACATATATTTATCATTTAGGTCAATATCAAAAGGTGTTAAAGCAGAGAAACCATCTATTAAAACAAATTCGGCGTCAGACTCAACCTGATTTAACGATGTTAAATGTATTGACGGAACAATTAATTACACATGCTACTCCGATTTTGAAACGTCGATTTCACTTTATTAAACTTTTAAGGAAGTGGGCCTGTCCACTTCATTACGGAATCAGTCGTGAAATGGAACAGCTAGAAATTAAGTATTCTCCGACGATAGAAGTATTAGAAGAGACAAACAAGGAGAAAATAGAAACAATCTATGTAAACACTTTTCAAGAAATAGAAGAAAAAGAGATTGAACGGGGTGTAACGTTAATCGGCCCGCATCGTGATGATTTATTGTTCTACGTCAATGGAAAAAATGTTCAAACATATGGATCACAAGGACAACAGCGAACGACGGCATTGTCTGTAAAGTTGGCTGAACTGGAACTGATTCATGACGAGGTAGGTGAATATCCAATTCTGCTTCTTGACGATGTTCTTAGTGAATTAGATGACTTTAGGCAATCGCATCTATTAAACATGATTCAAGGTAAAGTTCAAACCTTTGTATCAACGACAAGTGTAGATGGTATTCACCATGAAACCTTACAGAAAGCAGAAATGATCCATGTTAAAAATGGGATCATCAACAAATCATAACCTATTTCGTTAAAATTCATAGAAGGTGGGAGAATGAAGTGTTCATTCATATAGGTAATGGGAATATTATTCGTACACGTACAATCATTACCATCATCGATGAAAATGTGATAACGTCTTCTGCCATCATGGAGAAACTGATTGAAGAAGAAGAAAACTCGGTTGTCGGCTCAAGAAAAAATGCGAAATCGGTAGTCATCACCGAACAATTGATTTATTTTAGCACGTTATCGGTTACAACATTAAAAAAACGAGCGAGCATGATGTCAACACTTAATCGGCTTGATGATTATTCAAATCAAATTGAACAAGAATAATTGACTAAGAAATGTAGGTGGAAAAATGGCAATGGAAGAAAATATGAACAACGAATTATATACTGCCGATCAAATTCAAGTCCTCGAAGGATTGGAAGCTGTTAGAAAACGACCTGGTATGTATATTGGTTCCACAAGTGCACGAGGACTTCACCATCTTGTCTGGGAAATTGTTGATAATGCAATTGATGAAGCATTGGCGGGATATTGCGATCACATCGAAGTGATTATCGAAGAGGACAATAGCATTACTGTAAAAGATAATGGACGAGGAATACCTGTTGATATTCAACAAAAAACAGGCAAACCAGCGGTCGAAGTGATCATGACTGTTCTTCATGCTGGTGGTAAATTCGATGGAGAAAGCTATAAAGTATCGGGTGGATTGCATGGTGTAGGAGCAGCAGTCGTCAATGCCCTATCATCTATCTTGGAAGTGTATGTCCACCGCGATGGTAAAATTCACTATTTACACTTTAAAAAAGGTGTTCCACAAAATGAAGTAACCGTGATTGGCGATACAGATGTTACGGGTACGATTGTTCACTTTAAACCAGATCCGGAAATTTTTACAGATGGAGTCGTTTTCGACTATGAAATTTTGTCGAAACGTTTACGGGAACTAGCCTTTTTAAATAAAGGGATTCAGGCGACGCTTTATGACAAACGAACGGACAAAGAACCTGTCACTTTCCACTATGAAGGTGGTATTAAGTCATATGTAGAGTACATTAATCAGTCGAAAGAAGTCCTACATGCTCCTTTTTTCACAGAAGGAGAAGAACAAGGAATTACTGTAGATATCGCGGTGCAATATAACGACGGGTTTACGAGTAATATTTATTCGTTTGCTAACAATATCAACACTCAGGAAGGCGGTACACATGAGGTCGGTTTTCGAACCGCTTTGACGAGAGTGATCAATGATTATGCTCGAAAAAGCAATTTATTGAAGGAAAATGACTCGAATTTAACAGGAGAAGATGTACGAGAAGGAATTACAGCCATTATTTCCATTAAACATCCTGATCCACAGTTTGAGGGTCAAACGAAGACAAAACTCGGCAACAGTGAAGTTCGTACGGTAACAGACTCTGTGTTTAGCACAGCATTTTCAAAGTATTTATTTGAAAATCCAACGATTGCCAAGACAATTATTGAGAAAGGGTTAATGGCTTCCCATGCACGAATGGCAGCTAAAAAGGCCCGCGATTTAACGCGAAGGAAAAGTGCTTTAGAAGTTTCCAATTTACCCGGAAAATTGTCAGATTGCTCTTCACGGGATGCAGAGATCAGTGAGTTGTACATTGTCGAGGGTGATTCAGCAGGTGGTTCGGCAAAACAAGGAAGAGATCGCCATTTCCAAGCCATTTTACCGTTACGTGGTAAGATATTAAACGTGGAAAAAGCTCGACTGGATCGAATTTTATCCAATAATGAGATCCGAGCGATTATTACCGCCCTAGGAACGGGGATTGGGGAAGAATTTGATATTACGAAAGCCCGATATCACAAGATTGTCATCATGACAGACGCGGACGTAGACGGGGCACATATTCGAACGTTATTATTAACCTTTTTCTATCGTTATATGCGTCCTTTAATTGAACACGGTTATGTTTATATAGCACAACCACCGCTTTATAAAGTTCAACAAGGAAAAAAAGTGCGTTATGCATATGATGACCGAGAATTAGATCGCATATTAGCAGAGATTCCCAAGACACCTAAACCAGGAATTCAACGGTATAAAGGTCTTGGTGAAATGAATGCAGAACAACTATGGGAAACGACGATGTCTCCCGAAACGCGAACATTGTTACGAGTGGAATTAGTTGATGCGATTGATGCGGATCAAGTATTTGATGTATTGATGGGAGATCAAGTTGAACCCCGTCGGGAATTTATTGAAGAAAATGCCCAATTCGTTCAAAATCTAGACATTTAACCAGATGAACGAAAAAACATGAATATATGATTAAAGTAATCTACGAATAGGCAGTGGGAACTTCAATGAGATCCCACTGATTGTAGTACTTTATGGGAGGTAATGGAATGGCAGATCAACAACGTCCTCAAGTCCAGGACATCAATATTAGTGATGAGATTCGTACGTCCTTCCTCGATTATGCGATGAGTGTGATTGTCGCACGTGCACTTCCAGATGTTCGGGATGGTTTAAAACCGGTTCACCGCAGAATACTGTATGCCATGAATAACTTAGGAATGCATGCGGATAAGCCTTATAAAAAATCAGCTCGGATTGTTGGGGAAGTAATCGGTAAATACCATCCACACGGTGATTCGGCAGTTTATGATGCCATGGTTCGAATGGCACAAGATTTCAGTTACAGATATATGCTTGTTGATGGCCATGGAAACTTTGGTTCTGTAGATGGTGACTCAGCCGCTGCAATGCGATATACAGAAGCTCGCATGTCTAAAATTTCGATGGAATTGTTAAGAGACATCAATAAGGATACAATCGATTATACGGATAACTATGATGGAGCCGAGCGGGAGCCGGTTGTTTTTCCAGCTCGATTTCCGAATTTACTCGTTAACGGTACTTCAGGTATTGCTGTTGGGATGGCGACAAATATTCCTCCCCATAATTTAGGGGAAACGATTGATGCTGTTCTAGCCATTAGTAAAAATCCTGAAATTACAGTTGATGAAATCATGGAAGATTACTTACCTGGTCCAGACTTTCCGACAGCAGGTAAAATTGTTGGCAGAAGTGGTATTCGCCAAGCATACCGAACAGGTAAAGGTTCCATTACGATGCGAGCGAATGTAGAAATTAAAGAACATGATAATGGTCGGTCAACGATTATCGTTACCGAATTGCCTTATCAAGTAAATAAAGCGAAATTAATTGAGAAAATTGCTGAACTTGTTCGGGAAAAACGCATTGATGGAATCACTGATTTACGTGATGAATCAGATCGTAACGGCATGCGGATTGTCATGGAGTTACGTCGAGATGTGAATGCGAATGTCCTCTTAAATAACTTGTATAAATATACGGCACTGCAAACAACCTTTGGTATGAATACATTAGCACTCGTCGATGGACAACCTAAAGTGTTGTCGATTAAAGAATGCTTAGTCCATTACTTAAATCACCAAGTTGAAGTGATCGAACGACGTACTGCTTTTGATTTGCGTAAAGCAGAAGCTCGAGCTCATATTTTAGAAGGTTTACGAATTGCATTAGATCATTTGGATGAGGTCATTTCGTTGATTCGGAATTCGAAAACAGCTGATATTGCAAGAGAAGGTTTAATTGAGCGGTTTTCGTTAACGGAAAAACAGGCACAAGCGATCCTTGATATGCGTCTCCAGCGTTTAACAGGTCTAGAGAGAGAAAAGATCGAGGACGAATATAGAGAACTTATGGAACTCATCAAAGAATTAAAAGCTATTTTAGCAGATGATGAAAAAGTTCTAGAAATCATCCGTGAAGAGTTGCTCGACATTAAAGAACGGTTTAATGATCCGCGCCGGACAGAGATTACGGCTGGTGGTGTCGATTTTGAAGACGAAGACCTCATCCCAGTGGAAGATGTTGTCATTACCTTAACACATAAGGGATATATTAAGCGTCTTCCATCTTCCACGTATCGCACGCAAAGACGCGGTGGGCGTGGGGTTCAAGGAATGGGAACGTATGATGATGACTTTGTCGAGCATTTATTATCTACATCGACACATGATACGATTTTATTCTTTACCAATAAGGGGAAAGTATACCGATTACGAGGCTTTGAAATTCCAGAATTTAGCCGAACAGCTAAAGGTATTCCGATTATCAACTTGTTGCAAATTGAAAAAGGCGAATGGATTAACGCTGTCATTTCGGTCAACGAATTTAGTGAGGATTGGTACTTTTTCTTCACAACAAAACACGGAATTTCTAAGCGAACACAAATTTCGCACTATGCCAATATCCGTCGAGGTGGATTAATCGCTGTTGGCTTGAAGGAAGATGATGAACTCATTTCCGTGCGAATGACAGACGGCACGAAGGATATTATGATTGCTACGAAACACGGATACTTAATCCGTTTTCATGAAGGTGAAGTGCGTCCGATGGGAAGAACGGCAGCTGGAGTGAAAGGAATTTCCTTGCGAGAAGGTGATGAGGTCGTCTCGATGGAAATTTTGGATGAAAGTTTACAAGTACTACATGTTACAGAAAAAGGAGTTGGAAAGCGTACACCGGAGGACGAGTATCGGGTAACCCGACGTGGAGGTAAAGGGGTCTTTACAGCTCGTCTAAATGAAAGCACCGGCCATGTAGTGGCGGTTAAGGCGGTTACCGGCGAAGAAGATATCATGTTGATTACGGTGGATGGCATCCTCATCCGCACTCCCGTAAAAGACATTTCTGTAACGGGACGGAATACGCAAGGTGTTCAACTGATTCGTATCCAAGATGACGAAGAAGTAGCAACCGTTGCTAAGATTGACCCAGAAGAGGAAGACGATGAGGAACATGATAAAGAAGCGGACGAGGAAGTTTTTGATGAATTATTAGAAAAAGAACTAGATGAACAACAGAATGAAGGACATCGCGAAACGGATTAACAATCCTATATAAAAAAGAGTTCCTGCAAAAGGGACTCTTTTTTAACAATATGCTATGATTGAAGCTTATAAGACAATTCCCTGCCGATTAGAAGGGGGACTTTTTTCGCAGTAATATCGAGAAAGTGTGAAATAAATGGAAAATCGAGTTCAGATTTTGTCATTAGTAAATCGCCCCACCATTCGGTTTCATATCGACTGAGCATACTTAAGTTATACAACAGAAGATAATGGGCCATCACTTCGGAAATCGCTAAAAAATGGTCTCGTCGTTTTGGAAAATAAATCGTTTGATCAAGATGGATAAAAAATGGGCCAAATGATTGTTGAATAGGCCTCTTTAAGTGAAGATGAATCATCGTTTGTGATGTTTTCTTATGGTAGATATCCGGAACATGCGATTTGATCCTTTGAATAAATGTATTTTCTGTTAAATGATAATGATCGAGTATGCTACATGGAAAGCTTAATTTTCTTGACTGGACCGAGCCAACTTTAATCATTTTTTCTCCGTCATGTAGGAGAAAAAGGTCTGACAATTCGGGAACAATCGCTAAGAGTTGATGCATCTTTATTTTTTCAAAAGGAATGGTTTTCAATAAAAAGAGATGTTCGGAAAAATAAGGGAATAATCCTTTATATTGCGTTTTAACTTCATCATCCATAAATGTATAATTCCTTCGCTTACGTTTCCGCGTGGAAACACCATGGGCTAACATGGATGTTGATTCAGGATAATTCGGACGTGTCGTTAAAAGAGCTGCTTTTAATAGATGAATCATTCCGTAGAAAAATAAAATGGGTTGTAACAAATAGTCCAGTTGTTTTCCGTTTTTATAAAATTGGTGTCCATGCTCAAGATAATATAGAAACGTTGTACAGTTCTCATAGCTCTTTCTTTCAGCATCGTCGATATTTAACTTTTGATAACATTGATGTAAGTATTGTTGTGCTGTGTGTTGGGATCGAACATACGCATAGAATAATTCAATCTCATCTAGGTTCATTCATGGTCCTCCATGGTTTTTATACAATTTAGAATCTAATTACTTTTTGTGAAGCTACATATGTTATTGAAAAAATAACTTTTTTCACGTATTCTAAATAACAATAGTTTTATCTAATTAGCGTTTCCTATTTCAAAAAATATATGTTGCAATTGCCCGAAAAGCCGAAAGCATAGCCAAACTAAAATATATTTTGAGGAGGATATCACTCATGCGTGAGGATAAATTTATAAAAGAAGGATTAACATTTGATGACGTCTTATTAGTGCCTGCTAAATCGGATGTATTACCACGTGAGGTAAACTTATCAACGACTCTATCTGAAAGACTAAAGTTAAATGCACCGTTAATTAGTGCGGGAATGGATACCGTAACAGAAGCCGAAATGGCCATTGCGATGGCACGACAAGGTGGTTTTGGAGTCATCCATAAAAACATGTCGATTGAGGAACAATCTGAACAAGTCGACCGTGTAAAACGTTCTGAAAGTGGTGTCATCACAAATCCATTTTTCCTAACTCCAGAACATCAAGTGTATGATGCAGAGCATTTGATGGGTAAATATCGCATTTCGGGTGTACCGATTGTCAATTCCTTTGAAGATAAAAAATTGGTCGGTATTTTAACGAACCGTGACTTACGTTTTATCGAAGACTATTCTATTGAAATTAAAAAAGTAATGACGAGCGAAAATCTCGTAACTGGTTCTGTCGGAACGACGCTTGCTGATGCTGAAAAAATATTGCAAAAACATAAGATTGAAAAGTTACCACTTGTAGACGAACAAGGGATCTTAAAAGGGTTAATTACAATTAAAGATATTGAAAAAGTGATTGAGTTTCCAAATGCAGCGAAAGACGAACAAGGCAGACTTCTCGTCGGTGCAGCGGTTGGAGTGACGGCTGATGCGATGAAACGAATCGAAAAACTCGTCGATGCTGGTGTGGATGTCATTGTTATTGATACCGCTCACGGACATTCAGATGGTGTGCTTGAACAAATCAAACAAGTTCGTAAAGCATATCCCGACTTAGATATTATTGCTGGGAATGTTGCTACAGCTGAAGGAACGAGAGCGATCATTGAAGCTGGAGCCTCCATTGTAAAAGTAGGGATTGGCCCCGGTTCAATTTGTACAACCCGTGTTGTTGCTGGAGTAGGTGTTCCACAAATCACGGCGATCTATGATTGTGCACGTGCTGCGAGAGAATATAATGTCCCAATTATCGCTGACGGGGGAGTTAAATATTCTGGTGATATCGTTAAGGCTATAGCTTCTGGTGCACAAGCCGTTATGCTTGGAAGCTTATTTGCAGGTGTCTCGGAAAGTCCTGGTGAACGCGAAATCTATAAAGGAAGACAATACAAAGTTTACCGTGGCATGGGAAGTGTTGGTGCGATGGAAGCAGGTTCGAAAGACCGCTACTTCCAATCTGATCAAGAAGCGAAAAAGTTAGTTCCAGAAGGGATCGAAGGACGAGTTGCTTACAAAGGTCCTCTCAGTGACACATTTCATCAACTCATTGGGGGACTGCGTTCGGGCATGGGTTATTGCGGAACAAAAACCATCAACGACTTACGAAAAGATGCCCAACTGATGAAAATTACGAATGCCGGTTTACGTGAAAGTCACCCCCACGATGTGCAAGTAACGAAAGAGGCACCAAATTATACGATTAAATAAGGTGTCTACTGTTCAGATGTTAAACAAGTATTCCAGACAACAACGTGGTGATTGAGCGTTTAAATGGAGAGATGATAGAGAGCGACGTGGTGTAATTTTCCATAGAAAATTGCCACTTGCCTCTCCTTATTTATCCATATGTATGGTAAAATAGGAAAAGATGTGTCTATTGAAATGGTGATGTTTGCGAGAAGGAATGGTTTCCCAGTCTATTTTGAAAGGGGCCTTCTTTCTCGCAAACAAAGTGATAAGATGGATTTCCATCACATATCACCTTCCATTTCTATCCCATCATAATACAGTTAAATACGTTGCATTTTGAAGTGGAGGTAGAAAAAGTGAAAGATCAGATTCAAAAATATATGTCCATTACTCTTATTATGCTTGTTACATGGGCATCCTTGATCGTATCGTGGCCAGATGTGTCACAAGCACAAACATTAGATGTTAAAGCGGATTCAGCTATTTTAGTTGATGCGGATACCGGTAAAATTTTGTACGCTAAAAACCCAGATGAAGCACTGCCTCCAGCAAGCATGACGAAAATGATGACCGAATATCTTGTCTGGGAAGCGATTGAATCGGAGCAAATCAGTTGGGATACGACAACGACAATTAGTGATTACCCATACAGTATTTCGGCAGATTCATCATTTTCCGGTGTTGGGCTCCGACAAAACAGAGAGTATACCGTTCGTGAACTGTATGAAGCCATGGCGATTAACTCTGATAATGCTACATCGATTGCTCTTGCAGAACTGATTGCTGGTTCTGAAGGAGAATTTGTTAAAATGATGAATGAAAAAGGAAAAGAGATGGGCTTACAAGAGTTTGAATTTGTTAACTCAACAGGACTGGATAATAAGTCACTTGACGGTAATCATCCGAAAGGAACGGATGCGGATGCTACAAATTTATTATCTGCTCGGTCCGCTGCTCTATTAGCTTATCATTTAGTGAATGATTATCCTGAAGCTTTGGAAATATCAAAAATTCCTGAAACAAAATTCGATGAGCAAGAAATTCGCAATTGGAACTGGATGTTGCCCCACGATGCGAGCTATTTAAAACCTTATTTTTATGAAGGGGTTGACGGCCTAAAAACAGGTTATACTGATACAGCAGGATTCAGTTTTACAGGTACTGCTGTTCGTAACGGAAAACGATTGATTACGGTCGTTATGAAAACGAAAAGCGAAGAAGCCCGTTTTGAAGAGACAGCTAAGTTATTGGATTATGGCTATAATAATTTCGAAACAAAAGAGTTATTTCCAAAAGGATATCAGCTCAAAGATGAATCATCTATTCCGGTTACAAAAGGAAAAGAATCATCTGTCGAAATAGAAACAGATGAAGCATTTAATGTGCCAATCCGAAAAGGTGATGAAGATAAATATACGGTTTCATATAAGATCGATTCGGACAAGCTAACGGAAGATGGAGAACTCGTTGCTCCTATTAAAAAAGGGGAAAAAATTGGCACAGCTGAACTTGTCTTTGATGGAGAAGAACATGGATATATTTTTGAGAAGTCGAATCGACAACAAGTTGATTTAGTTACAAAAGATACGGTGGAGAAAAAGAATTGGTTCATGCTCATGCTAGGAGCGATCGGCAGCTTTTTTTCTAATTTGTTTTCATCCATAGTCGACCTTGTTAAAAGTTGGTTTTAAGTCGATTATGTTTTTATAACAATGAACTGATAGGGGGATTTAAATGGGTAAAACAGAAAGTATGCTTGAAATGCCAAAGGGTGGCGTAATCATGGATGTTGTTAATGCTGAACAGGCAAAGGTAGCTGAAGAAGCAGGGGCCGTTGCTGTTATGGCGTTAGAACGTGTACCAGCAGATATTCGTGCAGCTGGTGGTGTAGCACGGATGGCTAATCCAAAGATTACAGAAGAGGTCATGAATGCAGTATCCATTCCCGTGATGGCGAAAGCTCGAATTGGACATATTGTCGAAGCGCGTGTTCTAGAGGCGATTGGAGCCGACTATATTGATGAGAGCGAAGTGCTCACACCGGCAGATGATGTATATCATTTACGAAAGTCCGACTTCACTGTTCCATTTGTTTGTGGATGCCGTAATCTAGGTGAAGCAACACGTCGCATTGGTGAAGGAGCTTCCATGTTACGTACCAAAGGTGAACCAGGGACTGGAAATATTGTCGAAGCAGTCCGTCATTTACGTCAAGTGCAATCGGAAATTCGCATGCTCACTTCAATGTCAAGTGATGAAGTAATGACGTATGCTAAAGAAATCAGTGCTCCGTATGAACTGCTATTAGAAATTCGTGAAAACGGTCGTTTACCAGTCGTAAACTATGCAGCTGGTGGTGTAGCAACCCCTAGCGATGCTGCGTTAATGATGGAGCTTGGCGCAGATGGTGTATTTGTCGGTTCTGGAATATTTAAATCAGAGAACCCGGAAAAATTTGCTAAGGCAATTGTCGAAGCGACTGCAAATTATAAAGACTATGCATTAATTGCAGAGTTATCCAAAGACCTCGGTACAGCAATGAAAGGCATGGAAATGAGTACATTGACTCCAGAAGAGCGAATGCAAGACCGTAGTGAATGATTACATAGTACATTTATAATCGTACCTCACGTCATATCATGTCATAGATCATTCATGAAAGCTTCAATAAAAAAACTTGCAACTTCGTATAAGCTTGTCTATGATAGAATATAATGAATATATATGCTAAAAAGTATTGATAGGAATAAGTAGCAGTTTTCCTTTCATTAGAGAGTCGATGGTTGGTGAAAATCGACGTAGGAATGCTGTGAATCCGTCCTTGAACTAGTTTATGAACAAGGATCCTCTCCTTGATAAATAAACTCGGTCATGTACCGTTATGAATTGTAAGCCGAAAGATTGTTATCTTTAATTAGGGTGGCAACGCGGGAATAAATGACTCTCGTCCCTGTTTTGTTAAGGGACGGGAGTTTTTTGTTTGCTTTCGAAGTAATTGTACAAAAAACAAATTGAATCATAAGCCATATACGATTGGTCTGAAGAGATCCGCACTCACATGTTGATTAGGTTGAATTCGATGTCTATTTTTAATCCGATTACACATTTACACATAAGGAGGAATTTATATGTTAGACATGAAGTTATTACGCAATCATTTCGATGACGTCAAGGAAAAATTACAACATCGGGGAGAAGATTTATCAGAACTAGAGAAGTTTGGTGAACTTGATGAAAAACGTCGGACCTTAATTACAGAAGTGGAACAATTAAAGGCTAAACGGAATGAAGCATCAAAACGAATCCCACAATTAAAACGAGAGAATAAAGATGTGGAACCAGTCATTAAGGAAATGCGTGAAGTCGGCGAGAAAATTTCTACTCTAGATGAACAATTGAAAAATATTGAGGAAGATTTAAACCACGTTATGTTCTCGATTCCTAATATTCCTCATGAAAGTGTCCCTGTTGGTGAAGATGCAGAAGATAACGTTGTCGCTCGTAAATGGGGAGATCTTCCGGAATTTTCATTTACGATCCAACCCCATTGGGACCTCGCAGAAAATCTCGATATATTAGATTTTGAAAGAGCAGCTAAAGTAACAGGGAGTCGATTTGTATTTTATAAAGGACTCGGGGCAAGACTCGAACGGGCCTTGTGGAATTTTATGATGGATTTGCATATCGATGAGCATGGATATGAGGAAATGCTCCCACCGTATATCGTCAATCGGATGAGTATGATGGGAACGGGCCAACTCCCAAAGTTTTCCGAGGACGCTTTTGAAATCAGCGATTGGAATTATTTTCTTATTCCCACTGCTGAAGTTCCAGTAACGAACTATCATCGGGATGAAATTCTGCAGGCAGCCGAATTACCAAAAAAATACGTCGCTTTTAGTGGTTGTTTTCGCTCGGAAGCAGGTTCTGCAGGAAGGGATACTCGTGGTTTAATCCGTCAGCATCAATTCAATAAAGTAGAGCTTGTCCACTTTGTAAAGCCAGAGGATTCCTATGAAGCTTTGGAAACGTTAACCGGCCATGCTGAGAAAGTGTTACAACTCCTAAACCTTCCATACCGAGTGATGAGCATGTGTACAGCTGATTTAGGTTTTACAGCCGCCAAAAAATATGATCTTGAAGTATGGATTCCTAGTCAGAATACGTATCGAGAGATTTCTTCTTGTTCAAATTTTGAAGATTTCCAAGCAAGGAGAGCTCGGATTCGCTTCCGCAATGAAGAAGGAAAGCCAGAGTTTGTGCATACATTAAATGGATCAGGTCTTGCGATTGGCCGTACAGTTGCAGCTATTTTGGAAAATTATCAGCAAGAAGATGGATCGATTATCATTCCAGAAGTGTTACGTTCCTATATGGGTGGAAAAGAAGTGATTACAAAAGATTAAAGTCCTACTAAGCCTGGGCCAATCACATCTCTTGGCTCAGGTTTAATGATGTAGAAATGAATTATTGAATGTAAATCGACCTACTTTTACATATAAAATAAAAAAATAAACCATAGGTGTTGACATTTTAAAAAAAATCATGTATATTATAAAATGTTGTTAGGGAGGAATACCCAAGTCTGGCTGAAGGGGTCGGTCTTGAAAACCGAAAGGGGTGTCAAAGCCCGCGGGGGTTCGAATCCCTCTTCCTCCTCCATTTTAAAAAAAGCGCATAAATTTTGGAGATAAAAAAAGCCGTTACTCATTGTAACGGTTTTTTTTATGTTTGATGAACGGACGATACCTTTAGTAAAGAAAATTGTTGCAATGTATGCAAGCTGTCCATGAAAACTCATTATACAACACGATGTGGACATTTTTCTTCCATCGCGTGAAGTTTTATTGTATGATTCGTGATTCTTCAGTTACCAGGTGACTGTGTAATGTTTGAATCATTCCGTAAAATGCATAGAAAAATGCTTCTGGTGCATCGACACGAATATGGCCCACTTTATCTATGTCGATATTAAACGTTGCTTCTAATAAACGATATGTCGAGTATGCATAAAAGCAAAAATAGATATAATCAAATTGAGGCATTTTATCATATATCATCGCAATTTCATCTTTATAATCATCGATATTGCGTGTTGCTTCATCAATAAGGGCTTGGAGATCTGACAAATCTAATTCAACGACGATATCATTTTTTTCACGATTTTCTGTACGGATCTGTGCCAATGTATACATCCCTTCTTATAAAAAGTAGTTCTTATTTGATTATATGTATATTCAGTCACCGATGCGGTGATTTGTATCACACGTTAAGAGAAGTAGTCTGTTCAATAACATGTTATTTACAAACATAATCCGTATACTGGAATGTCAATTTATCTTGACAAATTTCTCAAGACGTTCTATAGTACTAAACAATACATTCACTTTTAAATGAATAAAGAAGAAAAGAGACGTTGATTAGGATAGTAGTACAATGGGTGTTCGAAAAGAGAACGGAGTTCATCGGCTGAAAGACTCCAGCGAAAACAACGTGTATGAACCTACCTAGGAGTCGTCAGTAAAAGCTGATCGCAGTTTAAGCGTTATCAAAAAAAGCTGGGCATCGTTTCATATGCGCCAAATTAGGTGGTACCGCGAGATTTCACTCGTCCTTTTAAGGATGGGTGTTTTTTATTTTCGTAATAGGAAGTCATCTGTTCTTAGTTCGTCGTAGTCAGAAGAATTAACGGTCCGAAGCAGTTTGCTCGGTCAAGGTCAACGACATAGCTATTTGATAAGGGAATCTGTTATTTTTGGGACTTTTATATCATCATGTAGAAGGAAGTGGTTTGTTATGAAACAAAAAGTTGTTTTTATCGGTGCAGGTTCAATGGCAGAGGCCATTATAGCCGGACTAGTTCAGGCACAATTTTTTCCGAATGAATATATTTTTGTAACGAACAAAAATGATCGTTCTCGCTTAGAAATACTTCAAAAAAAATATGCAATTCAATCGTTTAAAGATAAAGAAGTCGTCCGTGATGCTGATATTGTAGTACTTGCTACGAAACCAGTTGATGTTAAAGAAGCGATTCAGTCTGTACAACCGTATATCAATTCAAATCAATTGATCATCTCCGTAATCGCCGGTTTGGAAACGAGTCATATTGAGGATTTATTTGCAACAAACATCCCGGTGATTCGGGCAATGCCTAATACTTCAGCTTCCATTGGTCATTCAGCCACAGCGATTACCGCAGGGCAATATGCAACAGAAAAAAACATCGCATTTGCTGAAGCTTTATTTCAAACAATCGGTACAACAACGGTCGTTCAGGAAGAGCATATGCATGCGATTACGAGTATTTCAGGAAGTGGGCCAGCATATTTTTATTATTTAGTCGAAGCGATGGAAGAAGCAGCTTCTGAATTAGGCTTATCCCGCGATGTAGCTAAAGAATTAATCATTCAAACCGTTATTGGTGCAGGAGAGATGTTACGAAATACGGGAGAAGCAGCTAGTGATTTACGAGAGAAAATAACGAGTCCGGCTGGAACGACAGAAGCTGGGATTGAGGCACTTAATTCGTACAATTTTTCGGAAGCTGTAAAAAGCTGTGTGAAAAAAGCACATGACCGCTCGATTGAATTAGGAAAACAGTAATCTTGAACTGACGGCGCTTGCACTTTTTGAACGAAGGGATGATCGTTTTTACAGGTTGATTATTCATTGTATTCGAACCCTTTTTATTCATTTTAATTATCAGGCGTTTTATAGTATAATAGAAGGGTTCATATGATGAGCCCTCGTAGCTCAGGGGAAGAGCAACAGCCTCCTAAGCTGTAGGTCGCAAGTTCGAATCTTGCCGAGGGCGTTAAACGGTTGATATGATGCAGTTTACAGGCGTTTAAGCCTACCGGATAAGCTCAACGTATCAAAAATTGAAGTTCTTAAGCTAAGTGGACAAATGGTAGGAATATCTTTTGCCTTATTTGAATTTTTTCCACTTTTATTGATTGGGTATTTTTCCCCCATGATCTCAAAAAAATTTAAAACGGAGAAATTAATTCTATTTTCGGCTTTCATTTATGCTCTGTCTTTAGTTTTGATGGGTTCAACCAGTATATATTTAGTTGTAACATTAGCTGGAATGCTCCTAAATGCCTCGTCATCTTTACTTTTTATTAATTGGAGTACAGCCATTCAAACAAGAACTCCAAATAAATTATTGGGACGAATCTCAGGAACAATGAACACTATTTATTCGATGGCTATGCCAACCGGGGGAGCAATCTCATCATTGTTAGTAGCAAATGTATCACCACAGCTTGTTATGATTGGTTTCGGGTTACTAGTGTTGGTATTTTCCACTTTTGTTATTTTCACACCTTTCTTAGAGAAAAAGGAAACGATATTAGATAGTAAAAATAAAGTGAATTTATAATTGTAAACCCACTTTGGTTATTTTCCCTAGAAAAAGGGGTAGATTACTTTAAAAATCTGGGTAACCATTTAATTAGACAAAGTCTTTTTTACTAAAAATAAAAATGAGTGTGATTCCTCTACTGTTCATGATGGTAGGGATCACACTCCGCTTCTTGTTTACTGAGGTTTTGTTTCAGCCTCTTTTTGCATAGGACTATGAAGCGATTGAATCTGTTTTCGTTTTATCTTTTCGAACAAAAGCCATAATTCCTGCAATAGCTAAGAGGATCGCAGGAATTAAATAGAACATTGAAATACTAATCAACCCGCCTATAGCTGCTATGAGTAAAAATACTCCACCGAGTTTAGGTTTCGAGCGAACAACTACAGATCCAATAATTGCGAGGGTAGAAAATAAAAATGCTCCCCAACCTAATCCGATGATATCACTCGTACCGCTTTCATTAAAGGCTGAATCAACACCGCCGATTAATAAAGCTAAAATAGCTCCTAAAAACCCGAATAATCCACCGATCAAACCTAAAACAAATTCTGCTGTACGATTCATATGAATCCCTTCCTTTTATTTAAATTATATATTTGCTAACTCGAAAGTTGATATTAACAAACACTTTCCAATAGCCACTACATGCTTTATCATAAAATCCCGATGTCGTGTACGGACGAAGAGGAAAGTTTATTCGATATTAGAAATTATCCAAATCGCTTTACCTGATTTCAATAAATCGGAGTAATGTAACTCGTATGTTTCCGATGTTGCGACATCAAAAGGTATTTCCCCGGTTAATTTTCCACCCGATTCAATCGAACCGTCGAGTTGTCCTTTCGTTCCTTCGGTAAGAAATGTTGTGTTGTATGCATACCCTTCATCGTCTTTTAATTCAATATTCATGATTGATGAAACCAATTGTTCTTCATCCGTCATATTTTCAACGGTTAAATTAGCTACGATAAACTGGTCGTTTTCTGGTGTATCAAATTGTCCACCTTCTTCAATTCGGACTTCATTTAGAGTAATTTCCATACCATCGAATTCGACTGTATCGCCAACCTCATATTTTTTATTTTCGTCGTCGGCTACTTCTTGGTCTTTTTGGTTTTCATTTTGGTCTTCATTATCTTTAGAATTTGTCGTTTCTTCCTCAATATTGTCTAATTCTTTCACTTCAGCTTCACCACATGCAACTAAAGAAATTGAAATGAATAAGGCGAAACATAAGAATAATACTTTCTTCAACTTTCTACTCTCTCCTTTGTTAATTTTATTTGTCATCATTGTACAACATAGGGTGTGCATAAATATGTATATGATTGATGACGCCTTGTAGCGCCTCTCCTTTACACATCTATCTTAATTTTTTACACTCAGATGCCACCTCGTCATCATCTGTTTCGATAGTAGTTATGACAGAAGACGAATCGTTAGTGTTCTCTAGCGGAGATTCGAAACTGTCAGATGAATAAAATAGGAGGAGTGATTGGAATGACGAAGATTTTTATTGATCCGGGACATGGGGGAGCAGATTCAGGGGCGACAGGAAATGGACTTCGAGAGAAAGATCTTACATTAAAAATTTCTTTAAAGTTGCGGGATATTTTAAGCAATGAATATGAGGGGCACTCACTTCGGCTTTCTCGGACAACAGATACCTCAGTTTCACTCAGTGAACGAACGAATATGGCGAACAGTTGGGGGGCTCATTATCTCGTCTCGGTCCATATTAATGCCGGGGGCGGAACAGGGTTTGAATCATATATATACAATGGCAGTTATTCAGGAAAACCGGAGACAAACCGTTTACGAGGGGTCGTTCACGATGAAGTGATCAATGAAACGGCATTTCGAGACCGTGGCAAGAAGGAAGCGAACTTTCATATGCTTCGTGAATCAAATATGCCGGCTATTTTAACAGAAAATGGCTTTATTGATCATCAAGAGGATGCAGGTCGATTAAAAAATGATGCTTTTTTAACACAACTTGCTCGTGGTCATGCGATTGGATTGGCGAAAGCCTTTGGATTACAAAAAAAGTCTGGAAAAACGACGCATTATCGAGTCGTTACCGGTTCATTTACGTCGAGAAAAAATGCAGAGAAGCGGGTCAATGAATTAAAAAACAAAGGATTTACTAGTTTTATTGATATATTTAAACGAGATGGGACGACGTATTACCGGGTGATTACGGGCTCATATAAAAATAGGACGAATGCTCAAAAACAAGTAGATGCTTTAAAAAAAGCCGGTTTCAAGGCATTTATTGATATTTATGAGGCGTAATATATTTGCTTATGTACATTTTCTTCACCGTGATTTCGATTAACAAAAGCATGAAACATGGCCTCGGTCGTTTGTTGATACCGAAGTCATGTTTTATGTCGAAAGCTCATCTTTTAAAAGTGAAATAGACATCATTCATGTTTTATTGCTTTGCAAATGTCATAAAATGTTCTAAAATAGAGAATAATTGTTCGATATGCGGTTGGTGGTCCGTTTTTTCTTTTTTAAATGTTAAAGAGGGGTGAACATGATGGATATGACACATCTTCCCGCCAAGCCTGGAACCTATCAATTACAAGATTATGAACGCATGCGTGAGGTATTTAAATGGGAAGACGTACATAAGCATTTTAGCTGGTTTAAAACGGAGCAAGTAAATATAGCGCATGAGGCGATTGACCGACATGCGAACGATCCACAAACACGGGATCAAGTCGCTCTCATTCATTACGCTTCGGGTGAAGAGAGGTGTTTTACGTTTGACGAGATGCGTCAACGAAGCAATCAATTTGCGAATGTTTTAAAAAAATATGGAATAAATAAAGGCGATCGTGTATTTTTATTTCTTCCAAGAACTCCACAATTTTATATAACGTTTTTTGGAATACTAAAAACAGGTGCAATTGCAGGTCCGCTGTTTGAATCATTTATGGAACAAGCTATTTATGATCGGTTATATGATAGTGAAGCACGTATGCTCATTACGACGAAAGAATTGTATCGTCGCGTGCCCCATGATCGACTACCCGAATTAGAGGCAATCATTCTCATTGATTGTGATGAGAGTGAACCATCATCCCATAAATATATAAACTATCAGCGAGAAATGAATGAAGCATCGACGGCATTTGCTGTGGAATGGGTTGATTTAGAAGATGGCATGCTCATGCACTATACGTCCGGTTCGACCGGAAAACCGAAGGGTGTATACCATGCCCATCGCATGATGGTTCAACAATATATAACCGCCGAATGGGTTCTTGATCTACAAGAGGATGACGTCTACTGGTGCACAGCAGATGTCGGTTGGATGGCAGGGACGAGTTATGGAATTCTTGCCCCGTGGCTTAAAGGAGTGACTACTGTTGTATACGACGGGGAATATACTCCGGAATCTTTATTCGGTATATTGGAGAAATATCACATTACGGTATGGTATACATCGCCCATTTTATTACGAAAGCTTGTGAGTACGGGTGACCTTATTCATGCTTACGATCTATCTTCAATTCGGCACATATTGAGTGTTGGTGAGTTGTTAAGTCCGGAGATCATTACATGGGGGCTAAAAAATTTCCGTGTGCGGGTTCATGACACGTGGCTGATGACGGAAACAGGCGCACAAGTGATTGCTAATTTCCCTGCTTTAGAAATGCGCCCGGGATCAATGGGCAAACCCATTCCCGGAATTGAGGCGATCATCATGGACCATGAAGGCAATGAGCTTCCACCTTATCAAATGGGAAATTTGGCTATTAAAAAAGGTTGGCCAGCGATGATGAAGGCGATTTGGAATCATCCCAACACGTATGAAAGTTATTTTATGAATGATTGGTTTTTGACTGGAGATCATGCGTATAAGGATGAAGATGGTTATTTTTGGTTTCAAGGTCGGCTTGATGAAGTGTTTAAAACTCCGAATGAGCGGATTGGTCCCTTTGAAATTGAAAGTAAACTAATCGAACATCCGGCCGTTCATGAAGCAGGTGTGATTGCTATACCAGACCCGATCAAAGGTGAAGAGATCAAGGCATTTATTACATTGAATGACGGTTACGAAACGTCTGAGGAATTGCTAAAAGAAATCCGTAATTATCTTGAGAAAAAATTAAGTGCCCATGCAGCGCCACATATGTTAGAAGTGAAGGAGCAAATTCCGAAAACTCGGAGCGGTAAAATTATGCGTCGCCAATTGAAATCATGGGAAATCGATAAGCTTTAATATCCAGCTAATCGTCGGTCATACCCCTCCCTTGATGGGAGAACGATCTATTGGATAACTGAAAATATATCACAATCTAGAGGTTCTATTCATAAATGTTTATTTCTTGAATCTTTTGGGAAAAAATATTCAAGAATCACATATTAAAAGCCGTTGACTCATCGATTGAATCAACGGCTTTAGCAATTTATGAAGCTGCGATTACTTGAGCGGGACCAAAAAATTCAAAATGAATATTTTCTTCGGCTACGTGGAACTTTTTGAGAATTTGATACATGGAGCGCATGAATCCTTCTGGACCACAGAAGTAAAACTCAGCTTGATTTGTTGGTAAAACAGATGTTAACCATTCATAGTCGATATGTCCATCTCGGTCATAATCGCTATCGTCTTCTTTTAGAGGTTCACTGTAAACGGTATAGCTTGTTACTTGGGGATGTGCACTTTCAATTTGGGTAACATGCTCCTTCATAGCGTGATGTGAACCTGATTTTGTAGCATGAATAAAGAGTACTTCACGATTCGGCTGTTCTTTAATCACTGTATCTAACATACTCATCATCGGTGTAATACCGACACCACCACTTAGAAGAACTAATGGTTTTTCATCGTTTTGATTAAGTACAAAGTCGCCAGCAGGCGCACTAATCGGTAACGTATCTCCTTCGTTTACATGTTCATGAAGATATGTTGACACGATTCCAGCCGGGTTGTCATCACAGGCATCTTCACGTTTAACGCTAATTCGATAATAAGGATTACCAGGTGCACATGATAACGTGTATTGTCTGAGATGTGTATATGGTTCACCCTCAATATCTGCTTTAATTGTAATATACTGCCCCGGTTGATAAGTAGGAAATGGCTTGCCGTCTGCAGGTTGTAAATAAAAAGATGTGATGACATCGCTTTCTACTTCTTTTTTAACGACTTTAAATGGACGATAATCCACCCAACCCCCTGTATTATTTTCTACTTCTTCGTACATATCCTGCTCAACACTAATAAAGACTTGAGCAATTTCTTGGTACGCTTTTTCCCACGCTTCTATAAATTGCGGTGTCGCTTTTTCATCTAGTAATTCTTTCATCGCTAATAAAAGGTGTTTTCCAACAATCGGATAATGTTCAGGTTTAATGTTTAAACTTCGATGTTTATGGGCAATTGGCTTTACATGTGGTAATATTTCTTCTAAGTGATCAATATGTGCTGCAGCGGCATATACCGTATTGGCAAGAGCATGTGCTTGGTCCCCTTTACGTTGGTTCGTTTGATTGAAGATGTTTTTTAATTCGGGATGGTTCGCAAACATTAACTCATAAAATCGTGCTGTAATTTCTGCACCGTGCTTTTGTAAAACAGGAACCGTAGATTTAACAATGTCTCTCGTTTCTTGATCAAGTGTCGTTTGTGTAGGCATAAAATAAGACTCCTTTTTTAATAAGTAATCATTTAGGTTTTAAACATGTATTTTAAATACATCTTTATTGTATAACTAATTTATTCATAGTTTCAATAGAAAAAAAGGTATAAGGTATTACAAAATTGTGACGTTTTCTTAAAGGAGAATGAACATGCAATTAAAAAAATATACAGATTATGCATTACGTGTGCTGATCTTCACGGGAATGAAATCCGATGATGAGCTTGCGAGTATTAAAGAGATTTCTGAGGTTTTTTCAATCTCTCAACATCATTTAGGGAAAATTGTCTTTGAGTTAAATAAACTAGGTCTGTTAGAAACGATTCGGGGACGGTATGGTGGCATTCGTTTAGCCAAGCGACCGGATGAGATTAATGTCGGTGCACTTGTGCGCAAGTTGGAAAATGACTTTGATTTATTAGAATGCTTTGATCCAAACAAAAATCATTGTGTGATTTCACCAGCTTGTCGTTTAAAAAACATCCTCCATGAAGCCTTAGAAGCTTTTTTACATGTACTGGATCAATATACAATTGAAGATTTAATCGTCAATGATGATGAATTACGTGAATTGATGGGGATTTAGCGATTGCTTCCACGACAAAAAAGCTACTCTCATGCGGAGAGCACGAGAATAGCTTACAGTATGGAAAAGTGTTTTCTGTTTATTTACGATCATTTCGTGATGTTAAATTGATCGGTAAGAAGTAACCAATTTTGCGGGAATGCTAATCCTAATTTCCAGTAGCTGATCCCCCATAAATCGAACTCTTTGATCAAATTAAATTTCGCTTGAATGGAACGGGCATCTTCAAACCATACTTCATGCTGGCGCCCCGCTTCGTCTGTATAACGAAAAAAGGGTGCTTGAGCCGTCGAGTCATATTCGATCGCTACACGGTACTTTCGGGCAAGTGCGATCGCTTGTTGTGGACTCACGGCACGAGCAAACTCCCCACCAGGTTCAAAAGGAAGTGTCCAATCATATCCGTATAAGTTTTGCCCTAAGAGTATTTTATTAGCTGGCATCTCTGTTAGTGCATATTGGACCACTCTACGAACTTCATTAATCGGTGAAACAGCCATCGGTGGACCTCCACCAAACCCCCATTCATATGTCATTAAGGTGACGAAATCGGTGAGTTCGCCGTGCGTGGAATAATCATGCGCTTCATATAAAATCCCTGTTTGCGTTGGGCTCGTTTTTGGGGCTAAAGCGGTCGACATTGTCAATCCCGCTTGTGACAGTCGCTCTTTTGCCATTCTTAAAAAAGTATTATACACTTCTCGGTCCGTCGGGTATAATAGTTCGAAATCAAAATGGACATCCTTATAGCCAACTTCATAAGCGATGTTAATAATTTGATCTAATAACGTATTGCGAGCACTTTGTACGGTTAAAACGATGTGAGCAAGTTCAGCGCTAAATTGACCTTCTTCAAGGTTGGTTACGACGAGTGCGAGCGATGCATTTGCTGCTTGGGCGATGTCTGGTAATTGATCGAGTGGCGGGCGGTTCAGTGTCCCATCACGATTGACGCGATAACTCATGATTGAAAGATATGTTAAAACTGGAGAATGTTTCGTAGCAGCATTGATGAGTGCTGGGGAAACATTTTCTCCTAAAGGTTCAATATACGCATTGGAAACGATTGGTTCTTTTTCTCTTTGCGGAATGTATAAACGAAGACCAATCGACAGTGATTGATCGATGGAAATGTTATTGATTTGTGCTAGTTCTTGAGCGGATAAGCCAAATCGTTGGCCAATGGTATATAAACTATCACCAGGTTGAACGAAATAAAATTGACCAACAATTGGAATGACGAGCGCCTGGCCGACAACGAGTTCATTCGGTGCATCCAATTCATTCGCACGGATCAGCGCATCAACAGTTGTCCCAAATGTGTTGGCAATGGTTGTAATCGTTTCTCCTTCGTTGACAACATGAATTTGCAAATAAATCCTCCTTTACTTTCATGTAATCGATCTGAATAAAATAAAAACAGTGCGTATCGTCCTACTTACACGATATGAATGAAAAGACATAGATATTCTTTAATTGTGTAGGCGGCTCATGGTAATTGACCATGAGTGAAGAGATAGATGATTGCTTTTTATTGTATGTGGTATAAGAAAGCGATAATATGGCTATGTGCTCGTGGATATTTTCTTATAAATGATAAAAAGGGTTGTGATGATGTGATGGATGAACAGTTTATGCGTCTTGCTATTGAAGAAGCTAAAAAAGCAGAGCGATTGAATGAGGTTCCAATTGGTGCTGTGATTACACACCATCATGACGTCATTGCAACTGGCTACAATATTCGAGAAACATCTCAGGAAACACTTTCCCATGCTGAATTAATTGCTATACGTGAAGCTAACAAGAAAGTTGGTAGCTGGCGCTTGGAGGATTGTACACTGTATGTAACATTAGAGCCTTGTCCGATGTGTGCTGGTGCGATTGTTCAGTCACGTATGAGGCGAGTCGTGTTTGGAACGTTTGATCCGAAAGCTGGTTGTGCAGGAACATTGATGAATTTGTTGACTGAAGAGCGATTCAATCATCAGGTAGATGTTACTTCCGGTATTTTACAAGATGAATGTGCCTCTTTATTGACGAATTTTTTTCGTCAATTACGAAAAAACAAAAAGAAATCGTAAATGACTTTATATAGCAAACCGATTTCATGAAAGTTTACAAAGACCGCATCTTTGATTGATGTAAACTGGATCAAGGAGAATTTGTATCGATCTTCTTTTTACACATGGTGACTAAAATCTGCAGGAGAGAAGTGCTATCACGTAGTTAAATACTTTCCAAAGTGTTTGTACGGTTACCTTTACGTGTCACTGGGAAGACATGGCATATATCATATTGCAAATGTAGTTGCTTTTTTTGTGAAAAACCTTTATAATATATAGTGCCGTGCTAAGCGGGGCAGTAGCGGTGCCTTGTACTCGCAATCCGCTATAGCGAGGCTGAATTCCCATTTGAGGTAGGGCGACTTTATGGTCTGCCTTAAGGAATTGGTGTGGACGTTTAGGTCCTGCGCAACAGAAACCCATGAAGCCTGTCAGGTCCGGGAGGAAGCAGCAGTAAGTGGATCCTTCTGTGTGCCGTGGGGTCGCCTAAACTGAGCCATGAACTTAAGTAACGCATAGGGATGTCTTAACGAGAATGGGTGCACGGTATACATATGAAATAGACACGACGAACTGAACGTCTTCAGGAGTTTAACCTCTTATCGATTCATAATATGATAAGAGGTTTTATTTTTTAATAAGTAAAGGCAAAATGATGTAACCACTTCGTTTCACATTGACTCTGGAAATAAGTTATAATTAAAGGGAATTCATAGAGGAGATCGTTTATTATGGGCTATCAAGCATTGTATCGCGCCTGGCGTCCACGAACATTCGAAGATGTAGTCGGCCAAACACATATTACACGAACGTTGCAAAATGCAATTGTACAGCAAAAGTTTTCGCACGCTTATTTATTTTCTGGTCCACGTGGAACAGGAAAAACGAGTGCAGCGAAAATATTAGCACAAACAATCAACTGTGAGAAGGCACCTGTCAAAGAACCGTGTAATGAGTGTTCGGCATGTCGAGGTATTTTAGAGGGATCGATTTCTGATGTGATTGAAATAGACGCGGCATCTAATACGAGTGTTGACGATATACGCGAGATTCGTGATAAAGTTAGATACGCTTCAAGTGTTGTCCCGTATAAAGTATATATTATTGATGAAGTGCACATGATTTCTGTAAATGCATTTAATGCACTGTTAAAAACGTTGGAAGAACCACCTGAACATGTTGTATTTATTTTAGCTACAACGGAACCACATAAAATTCCACTAACGATTATCTCCAGATGTCAACGGTTTGATTTCAAGCCGATTGCTAAGCAAGCGATTGTAGAACGGATGAAATATATTGTTGATGAAGAGGGGATTGCTGTTTCAAGCGAAGCGTTGGATGCGGTTGCTTTAGCGGCAGAAGGTGGAATGCGTGATGCTCTGAGCATCTTAGATCAGGCGATTTCTTATAGTGATGACCATGTGGATCAAGACGATGTTCTTGCTGTTACAGGCGGGGTATCGCAACGAATATTAACCGATATTGTAAAATCCATGCATGATCAACACCTTCAAAGTGGATTAGAACTGCTCGACGATTTGATTCAGAGTGGAAAAGATCCTGCGCGATTTGTTTATGATCTTATTTACTTTTTAAGGGATTTGTTGCTATATAAGAGTGCACCAGCTTTGGAAGATATTTTAGAACGAGCAACTGTCGATGATCATTTTAAGCAACTGGCGAATGAAGCTTCTGAAGAGTGGATTCAGGACGCCATTAGTCGATTTAATCAATGTCAACAAGAAATAAAATGGACAAATAATCCAAAAGTTTTTATTGAGATTGCGGTAATAGCGGTGACGAACAACCCTCAACAAAGTCAGGAAACAGACTCTGCTCATTTAGAAGCGATTTCCAATCTAACGAATAAAATGGCCCAATTGGAAAAGGAGTTGGCGACTTTAAAGAAAGCACCTGTTTCGGCAAATAATGCTGCTCCGTCTTCGCAGCCGAGAAGACCCCAATCACGAGCAACGAAAAGTACCTTCAAAGTTCCATTTGAGCGGATTCGCAGTTGTTTGGAAGAAGCGAAGAAATCTTTCTTAAAAGAAATACAGTCGCAATGGGCCTCATTCTTAAATCAATTGAAGTCAGCAAATGCTCCAGCACATGCGACGATTCAGGATAGTCACCCCGTAGCTGCTTCTGATCAAGCGGTGGTAGTGGCATTTAAGTATGAAATTCACTGCTCGCTTTTTCTCGATCACCGTGAAACGGTTGAATCCGTGCTTGCAAGTGTGATGAATCAACCACGTACAATCATTCCTATTCCAATAAAAGACTGGAAACCATTGCGTGAACAATATGTACAACAGCAAGGTACGTCATCCCCGGCTAAAGAGCAAGAGGAAGATCCTCTCGTTGAAGAGGCAAAAAAACTGTTTGGTGATGATGTTGTTGAAGTCCATGAATAGGAAAGGGATTGAATGGGGCGTTTATAATAGATAAGAACTGAGTCCATTGTAGATTTTTTGATCTATCCTTTATAATGAATAATGAATGGACATTTACGTATATCAAAGGAGGCGTTTTCCATGAAAGGTATGGGAAATATGGGTAACATGATGAGACAAATGCAAAAAATGCAGAAAAAAATGATGAAGGCGCAAGATGAACTTCATGAAATGACGTTTGAAGCATCTGCCGGCGGTGGCATGGTTACGATTATTGCTAACGGAAAAAAGGAAATTACAGATGTGAAAATTGAAGAAGAAGTCGTTGACCCAGATGATGTGGAAATGCTACAAGATTTGGTAATCGCAGCGATGAATGATGTATTAAAACAAATCGATGATAAGACGAATGAAACGATGGGTCAATTCACGAAGGGATTACCTGGCGGTGGCATGTTCTAGGAGGAACGCTTCATGTATTATCCAGAACCGATTTCTAAACTGATCGACAGTTTCACAAAATTGCCAGGAATCGGGCCGAAAACTGCTGTACGCCTGGCCTTTTTTGTTTTAAATATGGAAGATGATGATGTACTTGAATTTGCTAATTCACTCGTCAACGCTAAACGCGAATTGTCCCATTGTTCAATTTGCGGTCATATAACAGACCAGGAACCATGTGCGATTTGTCAAGATATGTCGAGGGATCAATCCGTTATTTGTGTTGTACAAGATCCGAAAGACGTCATTGCTATGGAAAAAATGAAGGAATTTCGTGGCAAATACCATGTATTACATGGAGCAATTTCACCGATGGATGGCATCGGTCCCGAAGATATTAATGTTCCCGATTTATTGAATCGGTTAAAAGACGAAGACGTCAAAGAAATTATTTTGGCTACGAATCCGAACATAGAAGGGGAAGCTACTGCAATGTACATTTCACGATTGGTGAAACCATCTGGAATTAAGACGACCCGGATTGCACATGGATTACCAGTTGGCGGTGATTTAGAATACGCTGATGAAGTAACATTGTCTAAAGCATTAGAAGGAAGACGAGAATTGTAGAATTTGGGTGACGGTGTCGTGAGGAGAAAAAAACAAAAAAGAGAGATTGATGAACGATTACTAGATGATATTTTCAGAGCACAAAATGAATGGCAACAGCTTCGTTCGATTATGGACCAAAGCATTGAACCGACGGAAGAAGGACAATATCGAGAAGCTGTCGCACAAGCGAAATATTTATTTTTGTTGCGGGAAGCAAGACGTCGAAAACTCAGTGCTATTCAGCTTCATGTTTAATGCTCGTACACCAATAAAATAAACAAACGACTTAAAAGACAAGAGATTGAATCGGCTTTCGAACTCTTGTCTTTTTTATATTTGTAGAGAAGAATTGTTCAAACGTCACCCAATGCTTCACCCCTATTTAAAAAGAGACATTGCCATCGCTACAGGAAGTGCTATCGAACTATGAAAAGGATTTTAAATCGCCAGCCATTCTGTTCTTTTTCTATCTTAATGTTCATATAGATGCACTGAGGGAAAAATCAAGAAAAAAGGAGTTGATCTCGGTTGAGCTCTACACTTGTCATTACGTTGATGATTGTACTCATTATTATCCTGCTAATCGTTGGTGCTCCTGTGAAGCCGATGCGTTTCATAGCAGAAAGCTCGGTTAAATTAGCAATCGGTGTGTTATGTTTGTTCTTTTTAAATATCTTTGGAGGGGCAATTGGACTACATATACCGATCAATGTATTTACTGTGGTCATTTCAGGATTTTTAGGGTTGTTTGGGGTGGCATCGCTTGCAGCCATCCATTTGTTCATACTTTCGTGAAGCCCCTTTGATTGCAACTTTCTTCAGTCAACAGATGAAATAGGGAAGCATCCAAAACTCCTTCATATAAAAGTAGATTTACGTGATGAAATGAAGAACATCTCTTTAAAAGTTTCAAAGTTATTCGTATAACTTCCGTTAGATTAGGAGATACTAGCTAACGGAGGTGGAAGATATGGGATCTGAAATCAAGGAGCGTTGTGGCATTTGTGAGGAAGAGAAGGAACGGGGGATTCATTTATATAATTTATTTATTTGTTCTGAGTGTGAATATAACATCATTCACACGGAACCAAGAGAAGAGAAATATAACTACTACTTAAAGAAATTAAAAAACATCACACGTCCTACGTTATTTTCATAGAGTCAAGATTGATGGATGTAGACAATCGTATATGTTAATCTTGTTGTCCTGTCGTTAGCTATCGGATGATTGAAGTCTTTGTATCGTTGTTACAAAGGCTTTTTTTGTATATGGAATAAGAGGTTTTCAAATGTAAAGGGCGATGGAGTGATCGTTTTATTTGAAATGTATACATGCTATTCATAACGGATTTGCAATTATTTACATATCCTAATTCATTAAAAAAAACTTGAAACCATGCTACAATATATGTAAGAAAGCTTTTACTAGCAGTTCATACAAGCATATGTTGACACGTGATTTTTATCAAAAAACGAGCGCAACCATTTATAGTAAAAAATATAAACATCATCGATCCTCTCGCTCTCATTCGCGACGGATCGATGTTATGAAATAGATTTCGTAAATATTTCGGCAGTATGACGTAAAGGTTGTTCTTTGATTTTAGACGTATAGTGAGCTTTTACTGTCGACGAAGGAGAAGAACAAGTGACAGGTTATTTTGTGACATTCGAGGGAGGAGAAGGAGCTGGGAAAACAACGATTCTCCACGCTCTAAAACAGAAACTGATCGGTTTAGGATACGATGTAATTGCCACACGTGAACCTGGAGGAATTGAAATCGCAGAAAAGATTAGGCACATTATCCTCGACCCAGAACATACAGCAATGGATGGACGAACAGAGGCATTATTGTATGCAGCTGCTCGCAGGCAACATCTCGTTGAAAAGATTATCCCAGCATTACAAGCGGGGAAAGTTGTCCTCTGCGATCGGTTTATTGATAGTAGCTTAGCTTATCAAGGATATGCACGAGGACTTGGAATCGATGCTGTATTTGCAATAAATGAATTTGCTATTCAAACATGTATGCCAAATTTAACATTGTTTTTCGATATACATCCGAAAAAAGGTTTAAAACGAATTCAAGCGAATAAAGATAGAGAAAGGAATCGTTTAGACCTTGAAGAGCTTTACTTTCATGAAAAAGTGTATGAGGGATATCAATTCATAACGAAGGAGTTTTCAGATCGTATTCAGACGGTGAATGCAGATCAAACAAAGGAACAAGTAGAAAAGGAAGCTTTGAGAAAGATTATCGATTCCATGAACAAAGGTGAAATAAAGGAGGAGAAGTTGTGAAATTAATCATTGCCGTCGTCCAGGATAAAGATGCGAATCGATTAGTGGATGCACTTGGTGAGAACAATTTCCAGACGACAAAATTGGCTACAACAGGCGGATTTTTAAAAGAAGGCAATACCACTTTAATGATTGGTTGTGAAGATGAACGGATTGACGATGCATTGGATATTATCCGCGATAACTGTTCACAACGGGAACAAATGGTTGCACCGATCTCACCGATGGGTGGTAATGCGGATACGTATATTCCGAGACCTGTAAAAGTTGAAGTTGGTGGAGCAACGGTGTTTATCCTTCCGATTGAATCGTTTGTTCAATTTTAAATGATAGACAAAAACAGTCATAATAGATTGCTTAAGGCGTAGTGTGAAAAGATCAAGTGTCTATTCAATGACGATCTCTCTATCTATGCAAAGTCGTTGTTTAGAAAGAGGTCGTTTCTTTATTTTTGGAATATCAAAAGGATGGGAATTATGAAAACATGGGCTGAAGTTGCAGATGTTCAACCATTGGCGAGTAAAATACTTACCAATAGTATAAAAAAGAAGCGCATTTCCCATGCTTATTTACTGCAAGGTGAACGGGGGACTGGAAAGGAAGCGATTGCTGAGTTGCTCGCCAAAACATTATTTTGTAAACATAAATCGGGTACGGAACCATGCCATACATGTAATATGTGTAAGCGTATTGAATCGAGAAACCATCCAGATGTGCATTGGATTGAACCTGAGGGACAATCCGTTAAAATTGACCAGATTAAAAATTTGCAAAAGGAATTTATTTATTCAGGTCTAGAAACGAATCAAAAAGTGTACATCATTAAGGGTGCCGATACGTTAACATTAAATGCGAGCAATCGCATATTAAAATTTTTAGAAGAGCCGAATCGCCAAACAACGGCAATGATGCTAACAGAGAATAGTCAATCCATCATCCCTACGATTCGCTCGCGTTGCCAGGTGATTGATTTAAAACCATTGAACCCCGTTTTATTTCAAAAACAGTTGACAGAAGCTGGGTTAACAGAACACGATGCGGTGTTTATGAGCGCATTGACGAACAATATGGATGATGCCATAGCATGGAGTCATGATGAGTGGTTTGCACAAGCGAGAAAACTAATGATACAATTGATAGAAAAGCTCTCAGAAACCAATGAAGAAGCCTATTTATTTATCCATCAACATTGGTTACCTCATTTTAAAGAGCGCAAAGAGCAAGAATTAGGTTTAGATTTTTTGTTACTCGCTTTTAAAGATATACTTTATTTTCATTTAGGGTACGAACAAGGGATGGTCGTCTTTCGTCCTGATGATCAACGCCTGAATCGGTTTGTACTCCATTTTTCACAAAAACAACTCGTAACGATTCTTCATGATATACTACAAGCAAAGAGACATTTAAAGCAAAATGTTCAAGCAACTTTAGTGATGGAACAACTCACACTTCAAATTTAGAGGTGAATATCGAGTATGATCAATGTGGTTGGTGTTCGCTTTAAAAAAGCGGGGAAAATATACTATTTCGATCCGGCTGAACATGATATAAGAAAGGACAACTATGTCATTGTCGAAACGATCAGAGGGATTGAATTTGGAAAAGTAGTGATTGCGAATAGACGTGTAGATGAAGAGGATGTTGTCCTTCCTCTGAAGAAAGTGATGCGGATTGCCGGTGAGGAAGATCAATCAACCGTACTTGAAAACCAGGAACATGCAGAACAGGCCTTTTACATGTGTGAAAAGAAAATATCCGAACATCATTTAGATATGAACTTAGTAGATGCAGAATATACATTTGACAGGAATAAAGTTATTTTTTATTTTACAGCAGATGGGCGAGTCGATTTTCGCGAACTTGTCAAAGACTTAGCAGCTTTGTTTAAAACGCGGATTGAATTGAGACAAATTGGTGTCCGCGATGAAGCGAAAATGCTAGGTGGGATTGGTCCATGCGGACGAATGCTTTGTTGCTCCACATTTTTAGGTGATTTTGAACCGGTATCTATAAAAATGGCAAAAAACCAAAATCTATCCTTAAATCCTGCAAAAATATCTGGTTTATGTGGACGTCTCATGTGCTGTTTGAAATATGAAAATGATGAATATGAAGCTGTTAAACGGGAATTACCTGACTTAGGTGAACAAATGAACACCCCGTATGGTAAAGGACATGTTATTGGCCTCAACATTCTCGAACGTCTCGTTCAAATCGAACTTCCAAAAGAGGAACGTGTTATTGAATACACAGTCGATGAATTAATAGAAGAAGGCATTATAACGACAAAAGCCACGGAATAGTGGGGTGATTAGGTGTGAGCGCAAGTAATCGACAAATTTTTGATCAAGTATCGGATATGGAAAAGCAGATCGGTGAGCTCTATGAACAGCTTGGTGACCTTAAAGGGAAACTCGGTAAGTTATTGGAAGAAAATCACCGATTATCCATGGAAAATCATCATTTGCGCAATCGCTTAGACCGTGAAGAAATGAGCGATGGAAGTGATGATAAAAATAGCAAAAAAGAGACAGACATTCCTGGCGAAGGTTATGATAATTTAGCAAGGTTATATGATGAAGGATTCCATATTTGTAATCTAGAATTCGGAAGTCCTCGACAAAATGAAGATTGCATGTTTTGTTTAGATTTTTTAAGTAAAACAAAATAAACAGAAACGGACTGTTGAACATCCTTTAATATAGGAGAGCTGTTACCATAGTTAGGAAATGTTATGGGACAGCTCTTTTTAACGACATGATGAACTCCATTGTTTTGAGGAGTGTATGGAAGGGATAATATAATGGTACGACTATATGATGATGAACGCATAGATTATTTATTAGCTAATGAACAGATGAAAATTATTCAAAGTCCGACTGCTTTTTCTTTTTCGCTGGATGCTATTTTGTTGGCAAACTTCGCCTACGTACCCATTAAAAGGGGGAAAATTCTCGATTTATGTACAGGAAATGGGGTTATTCCTCTTTTGTTGTCTCGCCGTACAAATGCTGAAATCGTCGGTGTAGAAATCCAACAGCGCATTTACGACATGGCCGAACGAAATATTTGCTTAAATGATCTTGATCAGCAGCTATCGATGATTCATGGTGATCTAAGAAAGATGCAACCTGTTCTTGGCCATAGTCAATTCGATGTTGTTACATGTAACCCACCCTATTTCCCGACTCCAGCAAAAACAGAGCATAACCATAACGAATATGTAACGATTGCCCGTCATGAAGTGTATTGCACACTAGAAGAAGTTGTTCAAGCATGTAAATTACATGTTCGACCAGGTGGAAAGGTCGCGATGGTTCATCGTCCAGGCCGACTTGTAGATATTCTCACGTTATTTCGGAAATATAAATTAGAACCGAAGCGGATGCGACTTGTTTATCCGAAACGAGACCGAGATGCAAATATGTTATTGATTGAAGGAACGCGCGATGGTAAGCCCGATTTAAAAATATTACCACCCTTATACATTTATAAAGATGACGGATCATACACCGAAGAGGCAGAGGATATTATTTATGGCTGAGCGACATACAGTTTATATTTTGAAATGTAAAGATGATACATTATATACAGGATATACGAATAATTTGCCTAATCGACTACGCATGCATGAAAAGGGACAAGGTGCTAAATATACACGGGGAAGAGGCCCGTTTCAAGTCATGTTCACGCAAACGTTTTCTACGAAGCGACATGCATTGCAAAAAGAATATGCTATTAAACAATTATCTCGTCAAGAAAAACTACAATTGATTCGTGAACAAGGGAAAGAAGGTTATGGAGGATGAACATTCAAAAAAGCTTTCAAAAAGAGGACCAAGGGAAATTATATGTCGTTCCAACTCCAATTGGTAATTTAGAAGATATTACGTATCGAGCGTTGAATGTATTACGGACTGTCACAGTCATTGCTGCAGAAGATACGCGCCATACAAAGAAGTTATTAAGTCATTTTCAGATTCAAACACCGATGACGAGTTATCATGAACATAGTAAAGAAAAACGAACCGAACAATTACTCAACCGATTGAAACGGGGGGAATCGGTCGCTTTAGTCAGTGATGCAGGAATGCCTGCTATTTCAGATCCGGGTTATGAACTCGTTCAATCGGCGATTGATCAGGAGATTGCTGTAGTTGTATTACCTGGAGCTAATGCAGCGCTTTGTGCACTTGTCGGCTCGGGTTTAGCGACGGATGAATTTTTGTTTTATGGCTTTTTACCTCGAAAGAAAAATGACAAAGAATCTGAACTACAGCGTTTACAATCTCTACGAGCGACATTGATTTTTTATGAATCACCTTATCGGCTGAAAGATACGTTGTCGATCATGCAAAAAATATTAGGCAATCGTAATCTATCGATCGCTCGGGAGTTGACGAAACGTTTTGAGGAATATATTCGTGGCACGATCGATGAGTTACTACAGTGGGCCCAAGACAATCCATTGAAAGGTGAATTTTGCCTCATCGTTGAAGGTAACAAACAGACGGAAACGTCAACAGAAGCGATGTGGTGGAGTCATCTATCCGTCAAAGACCATGTCGAACATTATGTAGTGAATGAATCGAAGACGAGTAAAGAGGCCATTAAACATGTCGCATTAGAAAGACGTTTGCCGAAGCGAGAAGTGTATCGAGCATATCATATTGATGGATGAGGAAATCGATTACACCTCACATCTTTTCAATCATGGAAATCGATGAAAAATAAATCACCCAAGGTTGAAACGAACAATCAACGCTTGAGTGATGGGTAGAAAATCGGTGCTTCAATGACCGAACAATTTATTTAGTGAAGCGCTCCTGAATTTCTTCGACAAGAGCTCGGGCTCCTTCTGGGCTTAGCACAAGTTTTCCATTGGCGAAGGATTGATTTTCATCAGAAGCATCTCCAGTAATGTAGCAAGACATGTTAGGTTTGTATTTTTTGAGAATCACTTTGTCGTTGTCAACGTAGATTTCAAGCGGGTCCTTAATGTTTATATCGAGTGTTCGTCGTAATTCGATTGGAATAACAACTCGACCTAATTCATCGACTTTTCTAACAATTCCTGTAGACTTCATACATCTTCCCCCATTTTTTAAGTTTCGTCAATCTTCGACATATATTATGATACATCGTACCAATCATTACCAATAGTGTCAATAATTTTTTTACGAAAAATAAACATTTATAGGAAAATTTATTTATTTGTAAACAACGTATTCCTAAGCATGGAAAAACACCTCCCTATATAGAAAAATGCGTTAAAAGAAGGAAAAATGAAATCCATTATGATTCCATCCATATGTATTGTCACTAATGGAAATCTGATTAAAAAGTCGTTACAATAGAATAATAAGTATTTATACATGTTCGAGGAGGAAAAAAATTAAATGTCAAACAATAATAAGACGTATTATATTACAACTCCGATTTACTATCCGAGTGGAAAACTACATATCGGACATGCCTATTCCACAGTTGCGGGAGACGTAATGGCTCGTTATAAGCGGTTGCGTGGTTATGATGTAATGTATTTAACTGGTACGGATGAGCACGGACAGAAGATTCAGCAAACTGCTCACGCCCAAGGCCTATCCCCACAAGAGTATCTGGACAATATTATCGTCAGTATAAAAAAATTATGGAAGCGATTAAAGATTACGAATGATGATTTCATTCGTACGACAGAGGAACGACATAAACAAATTGTCGAAAAGATTTTTGCCAAATTGCTTGAGCAAGGAGATATTTATTTAGATGAATATGAAGGTTGGTACTGTGTATCATGTGAAACCTTCTTTACAGAAAGACAATTAGTTGATGGTAATTGTGCTGATTGTGGCGGCCCGGTTGAAAAGGTGAAGGAAGAATCGTATTTCTTTAAAATGAGTAAATATGCTGACCGATTGATCCGCTACTATGAAGAACATCCAGAGTTTATTCAGCCTGAAAGCAGAAGGAATGAAATGCTAAATAACTTCCTTAAACCTGGATTAGAGGATTTGGCTGTGTCACGGACGACATTCGATTGGGGTGTTAAAGTACCTGGAAATCCGAAACATGTTATTTACGTGTGGATTGATGCGTTAACAAACTATATTACTGCTCTAGGTTATGGAACCGATGATGATGAGAAATTTCAAAAATATTGGCCAGCTGATGTGCATTTAATCGGTAAAGAAATTGTTCGCTTCCATTCGATTTACTGGCCAATTATTTTAATGGCTCTCGATTTACCACTGCCGAAAAAGATTTTTGCACATGGATGGATTTTAATGAAAGACGGGAAAATGTCTAAGTCAAAAGGGAATGTCGTCGATCCGATTAGACTCACAGATCGCTATGGTGTTGACGCCTTACGCTATTATTTATTACGTGAAGTACCATTTGGATCGGACGGTGTTTTTACACCAGAAGCTTTTGTCCAACGATTGAATTATGACTTAGCAAATGACTTTGGAAATTTGCTAAACCGAACAATCGCCATGATTGAGAAGTACTTTGACGGTGAAATTCCTGCTTACCAACCATCAGAAACAGCAGTAGATAAAGATTTAGAGAAGTTTATGCAGGAAACGGTAACGAATGTAGAAGATAAATTGGATGAGATGGAGTTTTCGATTGCATTATCATCTATTTGGCAATTGATTAGTCGAACAAATAAATATATCGATGAAACGGAGCCGTGGGTGTTAGCGAAGGACCCTGCCCAAAAAGAACGTTTAGGTAATATTATGGCTCACTTAGTCGAATCATTGCGTACTACGGCAATCATCTTGCAACCATTTCTAACCGATGCACCTCAAGAGGTCTTTAAACAGTTGGGGATTACAGATGACGAGTTGAAGACGTGGGATAGCGCATATGAACAAGGTGTTGTATCAGCGGGGACGATGGTTCAAAAAGGTGAGCCAATCTTTCCACGGCTCGATATGGAAGATGAAGTGAAAGGCATTCAAGAGATGATGAAACAAACCCAGAAGGAATACAAGCAAGATAGTGAACAACAAGAAGATGAGAAACAAATCGTAAACTTTGATGATTTTATGAAATTAGACTTACGTGTAGCTGAAGTAGTTCGTTGTGAGAAGGTAGAAAATGCTGATAAACTTTTAAAACTGCAAGTCGATCTCGGCAAGGAAAAACGCCAAGTGATCTCAGGCATTGCCGAACACTACCAACCGGACGAGCTAATTGGCAAAAAAGTGATTTGTGTGACGAATTTAAAACCAGTGAAGTTACGTGGCGAAATGTCAGAAGGCATGATTCTGTCAGGTGAGAATCCGAATAATGGGAAGCTGTCACTTGCGACTGTTGATTCTTCATTACCTAATGGATCTGTCGTCGAATAAGCATATTGAAGTAGAGGTCAAACTCTCTTATGGAGAGCTTGACCTTTCTTTTAATAAAGGTCTCAATGAAAGTCAATTAGAAAGTGATGCACGATCAATCACTTGGAAAATCGCAAAAAAATTGCATTGGTAAAAGTGTGAGGAGTGAGTGAATCATGTTGTTTGATACACATGTACATTTAAACGCTAAACAATTTAAGAGGGATCGAGAAGAGGTGATTCAACGAGCTTTTCGTAATGGTGTTCAATATATGGTCGTCGTTGGATTCAATCAAGAAACGATTCCCCTAGCTCTTGAAATTGCCGAACAATATGAAACGATTTATGCTGCGGTTGGTTGGCATCCTGTTGATGCGATTGATATGACGGATGAAGATCTCACCTGGATTGAAGAGTTATCTGCACATCCGAAAGTCGTTGCCATTGGTGAAATGGGGCTCGATTATCACTGGGATCATTCGCCTCGAGACGTTCAGAAAGAAGTTTTTCGCAAACAAATCCATTTAGCAAAGAAGGTTCAGATGCCGATTATCGTTCATAATCGTGAAGCGACAGAAGACATTATTGAAATTTTACGAGAAGAAGGCGCAGAAGATGTCGGTGGGATTATGCATTGCTACAATGACTCTGTACGATACGTAGAAGCATGCTTGGATATGAATTTTTATATTTCATTAGGCGGAACAGTAACGTTTAAAAATGCTCCGCTTCCGCAAGAAGTAGCAGCACACGTCCCTCTTGACCGTCTATTAATTGAAACAGATGCACCTTATTTAGCACCACACCCTAATCGTGGTAAACGAAATGAACCAGCTTACGTACAATTAGTTGCCCAAAAAATCGCCGACATACGAAAGATCCCGATAGAAAAAGTGAGAGAAGTGACAACGAAAAATGCGTTTGACTTGTTTGGCTTACAAGAAAATAATAGATAAAAAAGGTAAAAAATAGTAAGTGAAACAGGATTGGTAAAAAACCAATCCTTTTTTATTGAACAAACGTTCGTCTCTCTTGGGAAGCGATTGTACCAAGGGATAGGGTCATATCCACACAAAGGAAAAAAATGGTCTTACGAAATTGTAACGGAATTGTAAAGTAAATGTAATCGTAATAGCTTTGACTTTGCATAAGAGTGTTTATATAATCAAACACGATTAAGGAGGCAATATGCATGCGATTATTTTCAAAGCAATTTCCGGCCTTAAAATCAAACCTAGTCATTTCAACGGTTGGTGTTTTAGCTCTGATTTTATTTTCCGGTATTGTCCTATTCGAATCGACAAAAGCGGAAGTAGTCGTCGTCGATAACGGAAAAGAACAGGAAGTTAAGACACATGCTAAGACAGTAGATGAAGTGCTAGATGAGGTGGGAATTGCTGTAGGGGAGCATGATGCATTATCACATCGTGCTGATGCAAAGGTTGAAGATGGTATGCAGATCGACTATAAAAAGGCAAAGCAAGTGTTTGTTACGGTCGATGGCCAAGATAAGGAATACCATACAACGCTAAATACGGTTGATGAATTTTTAGCTGAACATAACCTTTCATTTTCAAAACATGATGAGATTTCTTTTAATGAAGATGATAAGATTAAAGACGGGATGCACTTAGAAGTTACAAAAGCATTCCAAGTAACGGTCGATAATGGCGGTGAAGAGAAAACATATTGGACAACAGGTGGAACCGTCCAACAACTATTAAAGGAAAATGATATTACATACAAAAAGGATAGCGATGATGAAATTGAACCGTCCCTTAATGAAGACGTCGATGAAGATACAGAAATAACAATCGTTCGAGTGAATAAGGACACGGAAACAAAGGAAAAAACAATCGCTTTTGATACTGAAGAAGTAGAAGATCGTTCTTTGGAAAAAGGTGAAAAAAGAGTTATTTCTGAGGGGAAAGATGGAAAAGTAGAGGAAGTTTATGAAATAACTCGAGAAAATGGTGAAGAAGTAACGCGTGATCTCGTCGAAACTAAAACAGTACAAGATAAAAAGAATCGCGTCGTCGCGGTTGGCACAAAGGAAAAAGCATCTGAGCCAACACCCACACCAGCACCTACTCAAGAACCAAATATCACAACTGTAGCTCATGAATCGAATGAGACGACTCAAGAGAATAATCAACCAACAGAAGAGACAAAACAAACAAATAAGCCATCAACAACAAGCGATCAAAAGTCAAGTGAGAAATCAGAGCAACAAACAAAAGATACATCTCACTCAAGTGGAAAAGAGCTGACGATGACGGCTAGTGCATATACCGCATCGTGTGAAGGATGCTCTGGATTAACTTCGACCGGAATAGATTTATCAAAAAACCCAAATAAAAAAGTTATAGCAGTTGACCCAAGTGTTATTCCACTAGGTTCTAAAGTTTGGGTCGAAGGTTATGGAACAGCTATCGCTGCTGATACAGGTGGAAATATTGTCGGCAATCGAATTGACCTTCATTTCCCATCTAAACAAGCAGCGAACGGATTTGGAGTCAAGGAAGTAAAAGTAAAAATTTTAAATTGATTTTGGACTTATAATATTATATGTATATGAACAGAATGCTCTTACCATGGTAAAATGGTAAGAGCATTCTTATTCATTATAACTGACAACTAATCAGACCCTTCTTCTCCACAAATTCTCATAAAAGATATGTGGTAGGGGTTTACATGACTCATTTATTTGTTTTTTCGATCATCGAAAGATTGTCCTGAAAGAAATGTCACTTTTAGCTTAAGAAATGAGGAAATCGTTTTGAAAGTAAAAGAAGTTATTATTGTTGAAGGAAAAGACGATACTGCAAAAATTAAACAAGCGGTCGATGCCGATACAATTGAAACGAATGGATCGGCGATTAATCGGAATACAATTGAACAAATCAAACATGCGCAAAGTAAACGGGGTGTCATCATTTTTACGGATCCAGATTATCCAGGTGAACGAGTGCGGCAGATTATTGATCAAGCGGTCCCAGGATGTAAACATGCCTTTTTAACAAAGGAACAAGCGAGAGCTAAACACCCGACGAATAAAAGCTTAGGAATTGAGCATGCATCGCTTGCCGCTATCCAACAAGCACTTAGTGCGGTCTATGAATTAGGGGAAGTGGAGACGAGTGATATTTGTAGACAGGATTTATTAAGCTATGGGCTCATTGGTCATGCTCAAGCGAAACAAAGAAGAAAACGCCTTGGAGAACTGTTGCGCATTGGACATACAAATGGAAAACAATTACTCAAGCGGTTAAAAATGTTTCAAATTACAAAAGAAGAACTGGAAGATGTATTACTTTTAATCAAGCAGGAGGAAACAGATGAACGATAAAAAATTTATCGCTACACCAACTCGAACTCGACAAATATTAAATAAACATCATTTTACATTTAAAAAAAGTCTCGGTCAAAATTTTATAGTCGACGTGAATATTTTAGAAAACATGATCCAACATGCGGGTATTGACCGTACAAAAGGAGTGATTGAAATTGGCCCTGGGATTGGCGCATTAACCGAACAATTAGCGATTTATGCTGATCGTGTAGTCGCGTTTGAAATCGATGATCGTTTGTTACCAATTTTAAATGAGGAGTTAGCTGATTACCCCAATATCCATATGATTCATCAAAATATTTTAGAAGCAGATGTACACGCCATCATCAAACGATATTTTCATCCGGAACAACCGATTCATATTGTTGCGAATTTGCCATATTATATAACAACACCCATACTTACAAAATTACTGCGTGATCGCCTACCTGTTGAGAATTTTACCGTCATGATTCAAAAAGAGGTCGCCGACAGAATGGCAGCCAAACCAAATAGTAAAAGTTACGGTTCACTAACGATTGCAATTCAATATTATACACATGCTGAGGTTGTGATGGATGTGCCAAAAAGTGTTTTTATACCTCAGCCAAATGTTGATTCAAGTATTTTAAGGTTGACGAAAAGAGAGGATCCACCCGTTCACATAGAAGATGAAAATTACTTTTTTCCATTTGTACAAGCATGTTTTGCACAGCGAAGAAAAACATTGCGAAATAATTTAGCACATTTTTATAAGGATAAATACGATAAACAAACCGTATCAAGTATAATCCAATCGTCAGGGTTGGATGGTTCTCGACGAGCAGAATCGCTAAAATTAGAGGAATTTTCAATGTTAGCTAATGTATTTTATCGAACCGAAAGGAATAAATGATTATCCGCATCCCATACAAATCATTGTAATTGCGTTCTGTCGTTCTGTCTGGAACGGTGTCACCCTACGTTGATACTAAGCACATCTTTTTAAAAAAGAGTTTTCCTCTATACTTAAATGCCGTATTTCCTTTTTATATTGTCCATTCCTTTTGAAAGAATTTCATTTCTATTTTTTGCACATTTGGGCACCCTTCCTCATATTCTAAAGTTAGAAGCTCAGATTGAATGGCTGTGAGGTGGGTGTATGGATTTTAAAGTAGGCGAAATCGTTACCCGATTATCTTATGAAAATGATATCGTATTTCGAATTGCTTCGCTGTCACATAAAGAGGCTATATTACACGGAGAAGAGATTCGTTTAGTGGCTGATTCGCCTGTTGATGATTTAGTGCGTTTAGAAAATCGCGAACTGGAAAAAAGGCGGAAAAAGGGGAAAGACCGGGAGGAATTTTCATATCGTTTATTTCGTCAGGATTATTTGTTGATGAAAGAAAAACGTGAATATCAATCAACAGATGGTTATCAGCATATTAATTTTTTTCAATTACCTGCCCGCGTACTTCATGTCGATGGAGACCAGACGTATTTAAAAAAATGTATTGAATTGTACAAAAGAGTAGGTTTGCAAGTCCATGGCGTTCACATGGATGAAAAAGAAATGCCCTTTCAGATTGGTGCATTAATCAATAAAATACAACCGCATATCATTGTCATTACTGGTCATGATTCATTTTCCAAGCATAAAGGATTGAAGAGTGATCTTCGCGCATATCGTCACTCCAAGTATTTCGCTGAAACGGTTCGTGAAGCGAGGCAAATTGTTCCCGATGTGGACCAACTCATTATCTTCGCTGGTGCTTGCCAGTCACATTTTGAGTCATTGATTCGAGCAGGAGCGAATTTTGCAAGTTCACCATCACGAATTAATATCCATGCACTGGACCCTGTGTATATCGTCGCAAAAATTGCTTATACACCTTTTATGGAAAAGGTTAATGTGTGGGAGGCTTTAAGCAATACGTTAACAGGTGAAAAGGGTATGGGAGGGATAGAAACGAAGGGGTTATTACGAACAGGAATGCCTTATATGGAGGAAGAAAGTTCTTCATCCGAGTAGAATGTTGCAGCAGGCACGGCAGGGGACTTTTCACAAGTAACCTGTCGTCTAATGCTAAAAAAGACTCAATCCAGATGGTTCCGAAAATTCAGAACGGAAGTTATGAGAAATCATACATACTTTGTTAACAATTAGACATAATAGGCATAAAGATGAAATTTATCTATTGACATGAAATTTAAGTTATTGTTATAATGAATGTTTTTCTTGACTATTGAACGAGCTTATGGTATATTTAATGTAGCGAGGTGGAGTATAGTGGCGAAAACATTACTCGAAATTAGGCAAGGTCTTGAAGATCAATTAGGCAGACGATTACGATTGAAAGCGAATCGTGGCAGAAGGAAAACAATCGAGCGATCCGGTGTTTTGGCAGAAACGTATCCTTCTGTTTTTGTAGTAGAATTAGATCAAGACGAAAATGCATTCGAACGTGTTTCTTATAGCTATGCAGACGTATTAACAGAATCGGTAGAGTTGAGCTTCCTTGATGATAAGGAAGTTGTTTAGAGCAGTAGACGGGATTGTTCTCTGCTCTTTGTTTCTACATAAATGAACGGACAGTTTTTTTATGTATAATTTTCCTTACCTGCATCCATGTGACAGGAATGAATTTTCATAACGAGCCCAAACTAAACATGTCGTAACAATCTTGACAGAAAGGGGCTGTTCTTTCATGGCAAGGCGTCGTGGAATTATGTCTGACCAATTGAAAGAAGAAATTGCAAAAGAGTTAGGATTTTACGACACAGTAGTGAAAGAGGGCTGGGGCGGTATTAAAGCAAGAGATGCGGGAAATATGGTGAAGCGGGCCATCGAAATTGCTGAAGAGAATATAGAACAAAAAGGCAGACCTTAGCAGGTTTGCCTTTTTTATAATTTTTATAAAAAGATCATATATGTCGACCCATTCCCGACAAAAACTTCCGTTTATGAGTAGGAATATAATCATACATAGCCCACTGAATGACACTAGCTTAGCTAATATTACATGCGAAATGACTTTAATTGAATTTGCCTAAAAAAGGATTATGGTGGTATATTAGTATGGAATATTTAGCGGTTGGGGTGGAATTATGAGAAGAAGTGATCGATTGGTTGCCTTAACGAATTTTTTTTTGGAACATCCGAAGGAACATCAGCAATTGGAATATTTTATTGAAAAATTCAACGCTGCTAAAGCATCGGTAAGTGAGGATTTGGATATTATCAATAAAATGTTTGAACATGAAGGAATTGGATATTTGTATAGAGTATCCGGGTCTTCAGGCGGGGTACACTATGTTCCTAAAACATCCGATGAAAAAGGGACGCAATTTATTAAACAGTTGTGCAGTCGATTGGAAGCCCCAAGCCGAATTTTACCCGGTGGCTATTTATATATGAGCGACTTGTTAGGAGAGCCACAAACGGTTCGTAAAATCGGTCGCATGTTTGCTTCAAAGTTTTCAGATCTAGAGATCGATGTAGTGATGACTGTTGCTACAAAAGGTATACCATTAGCGTATGCGGTAGCTTCATTCTTAAATGTACCTGTAGTCATCGTTAGAAGAGACCCTAAAGTAACAGAAGGCTCTTCTGTGAGTATTAATTATGTTTCAGGTTCCTCACAGCGCATTCAAACGATGGTATTACCAAGGCGGAGCTTACAAGAGGGTGCTAATGTTTGTATTATTGATGATTTTATGAAAGCTGGTGGAACGATTACGGGAATGATGAGTTTATTAGACGAGTTTCAAGCCCAAGTAAAAGCAATCGGTGTTTTAGCAGAGGCAGACGATGATGAAGAAGAACGGATTGTCGATGATTATGTTTCCTTGGTAAAAATCTCCATTATCGATACAAAAGAGAAAAAAATCCAAGTTATTCCCGGTAACTTTTTATAATTTTGTAAATGTCATGTAAAATCCTTCTAAATAAATCGAAGGATTTTATTTTTTATTAAACTAGTGTAAATAATTAAACTTTTTTAAATTTTTAGCAGGAGTTTTATTATTTTTGTTGAACTACATATATAAGCAAGTTTAAATGGGAAAAGGTGGTGAAACAGCATGGAAATTACTGACGTAAGATTACGCCGCGTGAACACGGAAGGAAGAATGCGGGCAATTGCTTCGATTACAATGGACGAGGAGTTTGTCGTTCATGATATCCGTGTGATCGATGGCAATAATGGATTGTTTGTAGCAATGCCTTCCAAACGAACTCCTGACGGTGAATTCAGAGATATTGCACACCCAATTAACTCCAATACACGTGCAAAAATCCAGGATGCTGTATTGGAAGAATATCACCGTGCGGGTGAAGAAGAGGTTGAATTTGAAGAAGCCGGTGCTTCCTAATATTTTTATTAAACAACAAGAAGTCTAATCCTTTAGCGATTAGTCTTCTTTTTTTTTTGAAAAGATCAGCCCCAAAAACACAAATCAACCATTTACTCCAATTGTTTGTAAAGGCATTGTTCTTCCATGTTAATGAATGTATGTTGATGACAAATAAAATTATAACCACTTTTGAAAAAAACGTCCTATATAAAGACTTTAACTATTGAAATACTGTCTTATTTGAGATATATTCATAATGGATAAGAGAATGGAGGATTACCATGGAAAAACGTTATGCTGTCATATTAGCAGCAGGAGAAGGCACACGAATGAAATCCAACATTCCTAAGATCCTTCATCCTGTATTAGGCCGTTCCATGGTTCAACATGTGATTGACCAATTACAAGCTAACCATTTAACGGAAATGGTAGCAGTTGTTGGCCATCATGCTAACCAAGTCATGGAACATATCGGTGAAGCGTGTAAATTTGTTGTTCAAGAGGAACAACTTGGAACAGGACACGCTGTCATGCAAGCAGAAGATTTATTGAAAAATAAACAAGGAACAACGATTGTTGTCTGTGGTGATACACCGCTTATTACGAAAGAAACATATGAGAACTTATTTGAATATCATGAAAAAACAGGTGCGAAGGCTACCGTGTTAACAGCAATCGCTCCTGATGCAACAGGATATGGGAGAATTATTCGTAATGATCGTCAAGAAGTGGAACGAATAGTGGAACATAAAGATGCGAATGAACAAGAACTTCAAATAAATGAAATCAATACGGGTACATACTGTTTTGACAATGAAGCTCTGTTCGAAGCTTTAGCGGAAATATCGAATGATAATGCGCAAGGCGAGTATTATTTACCCGATGTCATTGAAATCTTACGTCGTAAATCCGCCACAGTTAGTGCCTATTCAACTTCCGACTTTTCTGAAACGTTAGGGGTTAATGACCGTGTTGCGCTAGCGCAAGCTGAAAAAACGATGAAGCTACGGATCAACGAACGTCACATGAACAATGGGGTGACAATCATCGATCCAGACCATACGTATATCCATCCTGATGTCGTCATTGAACAGGACGTTATCATTCATCCAGGGTCGATGATTACCGGGGCGTCAATTATAAAAGCGAACGCAGAAATTGGACCACACAGTGAAATACAGAGCAGTATCATCGGTGAAAATGCTATCATCCATCAAAGTGTTGTAAAAGATAGTCAGGTCGGTGCTTCTGTTCGTGTTGGTCCTTATGCACATATCCGCCCCGAATCAAAAGTAGAAAATGAGGCGAGAATTGGTAATTTTGTAGAGGTTAAGAAATCTACAATTGGTGAACAGAGTAAAGTTTCCCATTTAAGCTACATTGGAGATGCGGATATTGGGAATCATGTTAATATAGGTTGTGGTACAATAACGGTAAACTACGATGGGAAGAATAAGCATTTGACCACCATTGAGGATGATGCATTTATCGGCTGTAATTCTAATCTCGTCGCACCTGTAACGATTGAAAAAGGGTCTTATGTCGCAGCAGGTTCAACCATTACGAAAGATGTACCGAAAGATGCTTTATCAGTAGCTCGAGCAAGGCAGACAAACAAAGAAGGCTATGCCACAAAAATTCGAAACAGATTAAAAGACTAACGGAGGGTTTTTTTATGCCATCTACCTATCAAGACCGAACTTTAAAAGTATTTTCATTAAATTCCAACCGTAAATTAGCAGAAGAAATCGCTAATCATATCGGGACACCTTTAGGAAAATGTACAGTGTCAGAGTTTAGTGATGGAGAAATCCAAATCACCATCGAGGAAAGTGTAAGGGGTAATGATGTATATGTTGTACAGTCTGCATGCTCACCTGTGAATAAGCACATCATGGAATTACTCATCATGATCGATGCATTGAAGCGCGCATCGGCTCGATCGATTAACATTGTCATGCCGTATTATGGCTATGCCAGACAAGATCGTAAGGCAAGCGCAAGGGAACCAATTACAGCGAAGCTCATCGCAAACTTACTGGAAACAGCAGGGGCGGATCGTGTGATTACATTAGATTTGCATGCCCCACAAATTCAAGGGTTCTTTGATGTGCCAATCGATCACTTACAAGGTGAACCTATTTTGTCTGACTACTTTAAGGAAAAGGATTTGGAAGATATCGTTGTTGTGTCCCCTGACCACGGTGGTGTTACACGAGCACGTAAGATGGCAGATCGGTTAAAAGCACCAATCGGTATCATCGACAAAAGAAGGCCACGACCAAATGTTGCTGAAGTGATGAACATTATCGGTAATATTGAAGGAAAAACAGCCATTCTTGTGGATGATATCATTGATACAGCTGGAACGATTACCCTCGCGGCAAGTGCATTAATCGAAAACGGAGCAAAAAAAGTGTATGCATGTTGTACACATCCAGTGTTGTCTGGACCTGCAATTGAAAGAATTCAAAACTCGAAAATTAGTGAACTTGTCATTACGAATACTATTCCGATTCCAGAAGAGAAACAAATTGATAAAATTACACAGTTATCCGTAGCACCGCTTATTGGCGAAGCGATTATTCGTGTACATGAATTAAAGTCAGTCAGTATTTTGTTTGATTAATTGCAGGAAAAGTAAAGTCAAGAATTTACTATAACGAACATTTTTGTTAACATATGAATGTAGATTTTGTTCATAAACTTGATTCGATCAGGTTTTTAAAATAATGGAGGATGATGTAACAATGGCAGTTGAATTGAAAGCAGCTTTGCGGGAAAATCACGCGGGCTCGGCTACAAAAAAAATACGCAAAGAAGGAAAAGTTCCCGGAGTCGTTTATGGGAAAGGAAAAGAATCGAAATCAATCGCAATCGATGGTCTAGATCTAATGAAAAAATTACGTGAGGCTGGCCGTAACGCAATTATTCGATTGGAAATCGAATCCGACAGTCCAGTGGATGTAATGTTACACGAATATCAAATGGACCCAATTAAAAATGATTTGCTCCATGTTGACTTTTATGTCGTCGATATGGAAGAAGAATTGGATGTAGAAGTTCAACTCCGTCTCGTCGGTGAACCGGTTGGAACAAAAGAAGGTGGAGTACTACAACAGCCATTGTATGAACTGCTTGTTCGTGCGAAGCCGAACCAAATTCCAGAACAAATTACAATCGACGTTTCTGAATTAGAAATCGGTGATGCCATTAATATTTCTGACTTGAAAAAATCAGAAGAATACACGATTATTGAAGATGATGACACGACAGTTGCAACCGTACTCGCACCAGATACATTGGATGACTTAACTGAAGAGGATCCAGCAGATGAAATGGCTGAACCAGAACTAGTCGGTGCAGAAGAGGAAGACGAAGACGAAGAAGATGAGGCTTAAAATTGATACGGCAATATATACCCTCCTTTAAGAAGTCGATACCGGAAATTCTTATAGGAGGGGTTGTTGTATTTTTCATGAAATAAACATACGTACATGATTAAAAAGGAAGAGACAGATGAAATGTATAGTAGGATTGGGAAATCCAGGTAAAAAATATGAAAAAACGCGCCACAATATCGGTTTTATGGTGATTGATGAATTGCTACGTCGTCACGGATGGACATTGAATAAGAAAAAATTTTCCGGTAAATATGCTCTCGAGCATTTACATGGTGAACAAGTTGTTTTGTTACAGCCAGAAACATATATGAATCTTTCCGGGAAATGTATCAAACCCCTAGTGGATTATTATAAAATCGATGTAAAAGACGTACTCGTCATTTACGATGATCTTGATTTACCGACTGGAAAAATTCGCTTGCGCCAAAAAGGTGGACACGGTGGCCACAATGGGATTCGCTCAACAATTGACCACTTAGCAACAAGAGAATTTAAACGACTTCGGATTGGCATTGGTAGACCGACTACCTCCATTCCAGTTGTCGATTACGTACTCGGTTCATTTCCGAACGATCAAAAAGAATCTGTGACAACGAGTATTACCAAAGCGGCAGATGCTTGTGAGAGATGGATGGAAAAACCTTTTTCTGAAGTGATGAATGAATTTAATCAATAGTGCTTGCATAAGATTGGACATTAACAAGTAGTTATGCGGTAACAATTTCCTTAATAATCGTATAAAAAAACGCTTTTCGGATAAACTAAAAAATGCTTCAAGTTAAAAGGGCCGTTTCTTTGATGGAAGGTACGTTTATTCGAGGAGGTTTTTTGATGTCTATTGTGTATAAATGTAGGCATTGCGAGCATGTTATTGGAACATTAGAAGAACGAACAGTCGATACATCAATGTTAGGTTGGGATCAACTGTCTGTTGAAGAAAAAAAAGAGATGATTCATTACCAAGCAAATGGGGATATAGTCATCCGAACGATTTGCGAAAACTGTCAAGAATCATTAGGACAACATCCACAGTACCATGAACTAGACCATTTCATACAATAAAATAAATAAACAAGCTTTGGTTTCAGTAGCCAAGGCATTTTTGGCCTTGATGAATCAGTTCTACGAGGAAAATGTATGGTCGTCTTTTTTATCATAATGTATCGATTTGTTTTTCTTTCAACAGGCGTCTTTCACTATAACGGGGGATATTTATGAAGGGTATAAAACAATATTTACAATCGAAAGAAGATATACAAACAATTATGACAGGAATCTCAACAGGGATGAAGGAACAACTGGTAGCCGGGCTCTCAGGTTCTGCCAGGAGTCTTCTTGTGTCTTTAATTAGTGAATCGATCAAAAAGCCAATACTTCTCGTTACGTATCAGTTAGCCCAAGCTCAACAACTCTATGATGATTTGGTTGCCTTTATGGGTGAGGATCATGTTTATTTATACCCGGTCAATGAATTAATAGCATCTGAAATAGCTGTAGCTAGTCCGGAATTAAGATATGAACGGATTGATGCGTTGACCAATTGGTCGAGAAAGGAATCCGGAATATTAATCGCTCCTGTTGCGGCTATTAAACGGATGTTACCACCTCCACATGATTGGCATTCGTATCAACTCCCGTTTAGAACCGACGAAGTAATCGATTTAGAAGAGAGCCTGAGGATGTTGGTCGCAATGGGTTATGAACATGTATCCATGGTCACTTCTCCTGGTGAATTTAGTCGTCGTGGCGGTATTATCGATATTTATCCAATTACATCAAAACATCCGATACGTATTGAATTATTTGACGATGAAATCGATTCGATTCGCTACTTTGATGGCGAAACACAGCGTTCTTTGGAGAAAGTACAGGAAAAGACAATCGGTCCCGCTACGGAACTATTATTGACGGAAGAAGATATGGTTTCTGCATCACAAAGACTAGAGGTAGCATTGGGCGACACATTAGCAAAAATGAAAACAAGTGCGGAGAAAGAAACGCTTATTGAGACAATGGAAAATGACATCGATCAACTTAAAAATGCAGAGCGTTTTCAAGAAATGTATAAATATGTTGGTTTTCTTTATGATCAACCTGCTAGTTTATTAGATTATCTACCTGCTCATGGAATTGTTATATTAGATGAAATGAGTCGGCTTCAGGAATCAGCGCTCAACCTGGATACCGAAGAAGCCGAATGGTATAGTACTCTTTTGGAAGCCAATCGAATGGTCAAAGGGAGTCAGTTTTCTTTTGATTGGCAGACAACACTGGATAAAATTAAACATAGACGACTATATATGTCTGTGTTTCTACGTCATATCCCAAATACACAGCCGCAAAACATCGTCAATCTCTCATCACGCGCGATGCAGGAATTTCATGGTCAAATGCACTTACTAAAAAATGAATTACAACGTTGGAAAAAAGGTGATTATTCGGTAATTATTTTAGCACCGAATCAAAAACGTGCTGAAAAAATCCATTCCATATTCATGGACTATGAGATCGATTGCGCACTTTCGAATGATTTACAACTTCCCGTATATAAACCTACGATTACGATTGGAAATATTAGTAGCGGCATTGAATTACCGATGCATAAGCTTGTTCTGATTACAGAGCAGGAGCTGTTTCAAAAACAGACGAGACGTAAACGTCGTAAGCCTAACATATCGAATGCTGAGCGTATTAAAAGTTACCAAGAATTAAAGGTTGGTGACTATGTCGTCCATGCGAATCACGGTATTGGTAAGTATTTAGGAATCGAAACGCTCGAGGTAAATGGAAAGCATAAAGACTATTTGCGTATTAAGTACTCTGGTGATGACAAGTTATTCGTCCCGATTGATCAAATTGAACTCGTACAAAAGTTTGTTGGATCGGAAGGAAAAGAACCCCGATTATATAAGCTCGGTGGCAGTGAATGGACGAAAGTTAAGCGAAGAGTTCAGTCATCAGTAGAGGATATTGCTGATGAATTGATTAAATTGTATGCAGAAAGAGAAGCGCAAAAAGGTTATGCATTTAGTAAAGATACTGAAATGCAGCGAGAGTTTGACGCATCATTTCCATACCAAGAGACAGAAGACCAACTGAGGTGTATCGACGAAGTTAAACGAGACATGGAAAAAGACCGTCCAATGGACCGCTTGCTCTGTGGGGATGTCGGGTATGGTAAAACAGAAGTTGCCATCCGGGCAGCTTTTAAAGCGGTAGCGGATGGAAAACAAGTAGCCTTACTCGTTCCTACGACGATTCTTGCTCAACAGCACTATGAAACCATTCGTGATCGCTTTCAAAACCATGCGGTAAATATTCGTTTATTAAGCCGATTTCGAACGAGAAAGCAACAAAAGGAAACAATTGCAGATTTGAAAAAAGGGATTGTTGATATCGTCATCGGTACGCATCGATTATTATCTAAAGATGTACAATATCACGATTTAGGATTGCTCATCGTGGATGAAGAGCAGCGCTTCGGTGTTAAGCATAAAGAAAAGATCAAACAATTAAAGACCACTGTCGATGTACTGACATTGACGGCTACGCCAATTCCACGTACATTGCATATGTCCATGCTTGGGGTTCGAGATTTATCTGTAATCGAGACCCCACCGGAAAACCGCTTTCCCATCCAGACGTATGTTTTGGAATATAATCCCGTTTTAATTCGAGAGGTGATCGAACGGGAGATGGCTCGTGGAGGGCAAGTATTTTTCCTCTACAATCGAGTAGAAAATATCGAACGCAAAGCACGGGAAATTTCGATGCTTGTAGAAGATGCGAAAATAGCAGTAGCCCATGGGCAGATGAATGAAACCGAGTTGGAAAATGTCATGTTCGGGTTTTTAGAAGGCGAATATGATGTGTTAGTTAGCACAACAATCATTGAGACTGGTGTCGACATTCCAAATGTGAATACGTTGATTGTTTATGATGCAGATCACATGGGATTAAGTCAACTCTATCAAATTCGAGGGCGTGTCGGCCGTTCGAATCGAGTAGCTTACGCATATTTTACGTATCAAAAGGATAAAGTATTGACAGAAATTGCCGAAAAAAGATTGCAAGCGATTAAAGAGTTTACAGAATTAGGTTCGGGCTTTAAAATTGCGATGCGGGATTTATCCATTCGCGGAGCAGGTAATTTACTTGGAGCACAACAACATGGCTTTATTGATTCTGTAGGATTTGATATGTATTCCCAAATGTTGAAAGAAGCGATTGAAGCACGTAAGTCGGGCAAAGAGCTTGAAGAAATCGAAATTGTTGAACCAGAATTAACTTTACATATCGATGCTTACATTCCAGAAACTTATATTCCAGATGAGAAGCAAAAAATTGATATGTATAAACAATTTCAAGCTATTTCTTCGCATGATGATATTCGTGACTTGCAAGATGAATTAATCGACCGTTTTGGCGATTATCCGCAAGAAGTGGATCATCTATTTACTGTAACGAGGTTGAAAATGCTCGCGAAACGAGAGGGAGTTGAGTCGATTACGGAAAAGAATAAAAAGATTGAGTTGTTAATTACGGAAAATCGTAGTCAACAAATCGACGGTGCTAAACTATTTGAAGTTGCCAGTGAGTTTGGTAGACAAGTTTTATTAGGGACGGAGCATAATAAGTTGAAGATCACTTTTCAAACTGCGCGAAAAAATAAATATAATCGGTATGCAATCGTCGGAGATTTTATGAACAAGCTAACATCTGTAAATCGTTAACAAATTAACGATATAATTCCCATTTCATGTATAGTTCCTGACCGATGATTCATACTAAATGACACAACTGGAGTTTACTACAGGTTATCGAACAGTGAATGCTCCACGATTGATACAAGAGAGGTGTAGGCTGTCCGTAATCATTTTCATGGACGTGGACGGTGAGGAAATAATCAGTTGATGGAGCATTAAAAAATGAGTATTTTTTGACGTTCGTCCTCTCACATCCCGTCTCATTACAATTAAGTCATCCGAATCCTTTCGTGAAGATTCATACTTAATGATGTGTAGAAGCAAACACTTTTCTCCTTTTAGATCAAGGACATCATGCTGGAACAGAGTAATCACATGTAAAAATCATCGTAAGAAAGTGAGGCTTCATTTAAATGAAGGCAACAGGAATTGTACGACGCATAGATGATTTAGGAAGGGTCGTCATCCCAAAAGAAATTAGAAGAACGCTACGCATCCGTGAAGGAGATCCATTAGAAATTTTTATTGATCGTGCAGGCGAAGTCATTTTAAAAAAGTATTCACCGATTAATGAATTAGGTAAATTTGCAACCGAATATGCCGAAGCTTTATTTGATTCTCTGCAAAGCCCTGTTTTAATTTGTGATCGTGATGAAACAATAGCGATCGCAGGGGAATCTAAAAAGGATTATTTAAATAAAAATATTGGTCCAGAGTTGGAAAAGGCGATTGAAAACCGAACACTTGTAACAGAAGATACACCGAGCATGTTAGAAATTGTCCAAGGTAAAGAAGAAGAAATATATTCGTATTGTATTAGTCCAGTGATCGCTAATGGTGATCCCATCGGCTGTGTGATGATTTTTTCCAAGGATGATACGAAGCTTGGAGAAGTCGAAGAGAAAACCATCGAAACGGCTGCAAGTTTTCTAGGTAAGCAAATGGAGTAATCTCAATCTGACAAACAACGGCAAAGAATGCAGACAACTGTTCTGATTCTTTGCTTTTTTAATGGTTGCGTATTCCGTTCCGTGTTTATTAACTGCCAAGACCATGATCTGTGCTATAATGAACATAAATTTCCGAAGTTAGAAAGGCGTCTATCATGGCTGGTAAGGAGACAAATAAACTTTTTAAAGGTGCATTAATCCTGACGTTTGCAGGAGTATTAAGTAAAATTTTAAGTGCGGGTTATCGTATACCTTTGCAAAACTTAACAGGTGATGTCGGGTTTTATATGTACCAACAAGTTTATCCAATTCTCGGTATGGCTACTGTTTTAGCCTTATATGGTTTTCCGTCGGCGGTTTCGAAAATGGTGAGTGATGTAAAAAGTGAAGGAAAAGGGATTTCCTTTTTAGGTTTTTATATGCCCGTTTTTTTAATTTTATTAAGTATGAATGGCATCTTTTTTCTAATTTTATTTCTAAATGCCCACCATATTGCTGAATGGATTGGAGATCCCAGTTTGGCTTCAAGCTACCGGGTAGCATCATTTATTTTTTTATTCATTCCTTTTATAGCATTGTTGCGGGGGGTCTTTCAAGGGAATCATTACATGCAACCGACCGCTTATTCGCAGCTCGGTGAACAAATTGTTCGGGTTTCACTGATCATTATGATGTCCATATGGATTGGCCTTGGAAACGGTGATATATACCAGATTGGACCAGCAGCTAGTATAGCGACAATGGCTGGATTCTTCGTTTCGATTGGTATTTTAGCGGTTTTTTTTATGAAAAAACGTCCTGTCCAACGCGACAGCTATTTGGTACCATGGACCGTTTCTGTGAAAACAATTATTATGTTTGGGATTGTAGCGTCACTTAACCATATGATTTTACTCGTCGTGCAGCTTGCAGACGTGTTTACGTTACTACCGGGTTTATTGCAATATGGACTTACGCGAGGAGAAGCGATGCAAGCGAAAGGAGTTTTTGATCGAGGGCAACCACTGATTCAGCTTGGAGCTGTACTTGGCTCTTCTTTTGCCCTAGCTCTCATTCCGAACCTTTCAAAAAATAAATGGCTTACACAGCCCCGTATCATGTACCAACAAATTGAAAGTGGGATGATTTTAAGTTTTTATGTAGCTTTTGGAGCGATGGTCGGACTTGTGATGATTTTTCCGGAAACTAACATATTGTTGTTTAAAGATGATGCGGGGACGACGAGTTTGCGAATTTTAGCACTGGCGATTTTGCTTAGCTCACTGGGCATTACGGTGATATCGATTTTACAATCGTTAGGATTTTTGCAGCGGACGGCACTGTTTATTTTAGGTGCATTGATTGTGAAATGGCTGTTAAATGATTTATTTACTCCATGGTTGGGAATTACGGGAAGTGCTTTAGCAACGGTGTTTAGTTTGTTATTGTTATGTGTTGTCGCATGTATGGAGTTGAAACGGAAGTTACCCCAATTAGTTGTGCTTAAAAACATCCATTGGCGTGCTTTTTTAATCGCAACAAGTGGGATGATTTTGTTCATTGCAGCCGTGCAGATGATGTTACCTGATGCACTGTCTGTTTCACGTAGTCGTTTACTGCTCCGTGTTTGTTTCATTACATTGACCGGTGCTAGTATATACGTTTTTTTATTAATCCGTTTTCAGGCGTTTACAGAGCGTGAGCTGAAAATGCTTCCGTTGTCACATGTATGGCTTCGAATGGCTCGAGGAGGAAATAAGAAATGAAGGAAACCATTGAAATTGTTGGTCTTGGGGCTGGTGAAATCGATCAACTTCCCCTAGGCATATATAAAAAATTATGCGATGCAAAAGTTCCAATTTATACCCGAACAAAGTCCCATCCTGTCGTGCAATCGCTTCAGGAAGAGGGCGTTCGTATGGCATCATTCGATGAGGTTTATGAAGAAGAAGAGCAATTTTCAACCGTCTATCAAAAAATTGTTAACGATTTAGTAAATCAAGCAAAAAAACAATCGATTATCTATTGTGTACCAGGTCACCCCATGCTTGCGGAGAAGACGGTTCAGCTGTTATTAGAGCAAAATGAAGTGGATGTAACGATTAGCGGTGGTCAAAGTTATTTAGATGCGTTGTTTACAGCGCTAAGAATCGATCCAATTGATGGTTTTCAATTCGTAGATGGTATGAGCTTTGACAGACGTGCGTTAGATTATCGAAAGCATATTGTTTTTTGTCAAGTGTACGATCCGATGATTGCTTCCAATGTGAAACTCGAGTTGTTGGAAGATTTACCCGCGGATTATGAAGTGACGATTATTGAAGCGGCGGGGAGTCGCGAGGAAAAAATTTGGACGATCCCTTTGGAAGAAGTAGATCGGACCATGGAAATAAGTAATTTAACGAGCATCTATGTTCCACCGGCACCGGACGAGTTATTATATCATACTTTCAATCAGTTGAAGGAAGTGATCGCAACATTACGTGGACCAAAGGGCTGTCCGTGGGATCGTAAACAAACTCATGAGACATTGAGACCGTATGCGATTGAAGAAGTGTATGAATTAATCGAGGCGATTGACAGAGAAGATGATGATGGAATCGTTGAAGAATTAGGAGACGTCTTACTTCAAGTGATGCTTCATAGTCAAATTGGCGAAGACAATGGCTATTTTACCATTGATGATGTCATTGCAGCGATTACGAAAAAAATGATTCATCGACACCCACATGTATTTGGACAGACGTCCGTTCATACGGTTGAAGATGTACATCAAAATTGGGAAGCCTTAAAGCAGATGGAAAAAGGTAAAAAAGAGCGCCAGTCTGTTTTAGATGGGGTTGCGAAGTCCCTTCCATCCTTAGCAAAGGCTTTTCACTTACAAAAAAAAGCAGCTAAAGTTGGTTTTGATTGGGATGATGTGGGTGATATTTGGAAGAAACTTTCTGAAGAACTCAGTGAAGTAAAAGAGGCTATTCAACATAAGCAATGGACCGATGTCGAGGAAGAATTTGGTGATGTTCTATTTGTTTTAGCGAACTTGACGAGGTATTATAAAATTGATCCGGAAATCGCTCTTAATCGAGCAAATCAAAAGTTTACAAGGCGTTTTTCCTACATTGAAAAACGATTACAAGAACTTGGCAAAGATATCCATCATACATCACTTGAAGAAATGGATAAATATTGGGATGAAGCAAAAGAAAGAGAGTGATCCAACTTGCGATTAGATAAATTTTTAAAAGTTTCACGATTGATTAGGCGGCGAACATTGGCAAAAGAGGTAGCGGATCAAGGGCGGATTTCTGTCAATGGAAATAAAGCCAAGCCAGGTACAACCGTTTCAGTCGGAGATGAGATTGCCATCCAGTTTGGGCAAAAGCTCGTAACCGTACAAGTGACTTCGTTAGATGAAGTTGTCAAAAAGGACAATGCCAAAACACTTTATAAGGTTTTGAAAGAAGAAAAAGTTAATTCTTAAAAAAAGTTCTATACTTGTCCATTTCCTCATAATGTAATAATGATAAGGGGGACAAGTATATGGATTACTATTCTAGAGACCATTCAAAGCAAGTGCAAAAGGACCACCAATTACGAATTAACAACCGTAAGTTGCTGGAAATCACAGGTGTTCGGGAAGTCGACAGTTTTGATAACGAAGAGTTTTTGCTAGAAACGGTTATGGGCTATTTAATCGTTCGGGGTCAAAATTTACAATTGAAAAATTTAGATGTCGGTGAAGGTATCGTCTCCATTAAGGGTCGTATATATGAAGTTTCCTATGTCGATGAACATCATCAGGAGAAGGCTAAAGGATTTTTTAGCAAGCTCTTCAGATGACGTTGAATGTGCAGTTTCTTACGATGATGTCTATGGTTGCGGGTGGGTTTTACCTGGGCATCATGTTAGATACATTCAGGCGTTTGACAAGGTCGTGGACAAGTCACTTTATCGTGACGACGATTGTGGAAGTTTGTTTTTGGTTAATCCAGACTTTCATACTGTTTTATATATTGTTTTTAGTAAATGGCGGTGAATTACGGGCTTATGTCTTTATAGCCTGTTTACTTGGGTTTAGTGCGTATCAATTAGTTGGGAAAAGATGGTATATGAAATTGTTGGAACGTATATTATCGGTTGTCGCTGCGATTTATCGATTTATTGCTCATTTGGTACGTGTGATGATTGTACTGCCGATCATCTATATATTTCGCTTCGTGATCACATGTTTGTTTTTATGCATTCATGTAATCGTCTGGTTTATTGGCATCGTTTTAAAAATTATTCTGTTTCCATTCACAAGGGTGCTGAAGAAAGTTTATTCATGGTTACCTAAGTGTATCCAAGTTAAACTTCGCAAAATAAAGGGATTTTATAGTACAATAGAGAATATATACGTTAGATGTCGGGAATTTATGATGTTTATGAGGAGGTAACTACGTGTCACAACCATCGAAACGATCCATTACCAGATTGAACTCACCATATATGAAACAGTATGATACGTACATGGAGAGACAAAAAAAGAAAAAACAGCGTCTCATTCGTCGTTTAGTTTTGTTTTCGTTAATCGTTATGATTGTGATTGGTAGTATGGCTACATACCATATTAAACAGCGTTCTCTTTACGCGGAGAAAGCAGAACAATATGAGCAATTGGAAGAGCAAATGACAGCATTAAAAAAACAAGAAAATCAGTTGAAGGAAGAAATTAAGCTGTTAAATAATGACGAATATATATTGGATATTGCGCGAACAAACTACTTTTTCTCGAAAGAAGGGGAATTGATCTTCAAAATTCCGGATAATGACCCCTCTTATTGACACAGTTTCATAACCTTCGCTATAATATAGTAGAGAGTAGTTTTTTAAAAATTCTAAGGAGGAGCATTTTTTTTATGTCAATCGAAGTAGGCAGCAAGCTAGAAGGAAAGGTAACTGGAATTACTAATTTTGGAGCGTTTGTAGAACTGAAAGAAGGAACTACTGGACTCGTCCATATTAGTGAAGTTGCCGATAAATTTGTTAAAGACATTAATGATTATTTAAGTATTGGCGAAACCGTCAAAGTAAAGGTTATTAATGTTGAAAAGGATGGTAAAATCGGTTTATCCATTAAAAAAGCAAAAGATCGCCGACGCCAAAAATCAGAAAGGGAGCGAAATGAATCATTTGAAGCAAAAATGAATCGCTTTCTTAGAGATTCAGAAGATCGTCTAGCCTCTTTAAAGAAGCACACGGAATCTAGACGCGGAGGTCGAGGTGCTAAAAGGGGATAGCATTTGCTGTCTATCGTTTATAATGGAATGCTCTATTGATTATTGACCATGTCACATCGTATTTAATAAATAAATCAAACAGGTATCTTTACAAACATTTTTAAAGGATACCTGTTTTTAATTGGCAATTTTCAAGGCGCATTGGATGGTTATCCCACCGATCTCTTGGTCAGAAAGTATCCAATAAAAACACCTTTTTTCATATTCAAATAAGTGGTTCACGATTAGAATCGTTTCATATTGAAACAGGCGATATTAAAAAAAGCGTGTCGTGAAGATTATCATCTTCCGACACGCTTTTTAGTTATTCATAGAATAGCGGCGGAGGGGATCGAACCCACGACCTCACGGGTATGAACCGTACGCTCTCGCCAGCTGAGCTACGCCGCCATTAAAAAATCCAACAAAAATAATTCTACATGAAGTTGTCGATTGTGTCAAGACGTTTTTCGTATGCATTGACAACATTTTGGAACATCCCCCCTTGTAAAAACTTCGTAAAACAGTTTCTTTTGTCATTTATGGTATTCATGATTACAAATGTTTTGCTTGTTAGTGATGGTTGATTGCTTATTCATTGTAAATAGACAGAAGCAAACAGGAAATGGCAAGCGATGTAGAAAGAAACTTGTCCAACTTGAAAGGCGTCGAACGATTTTTGAAGAGTCTCTCTTGTTTTGACAAAAAAAATAGGAACATTGTGCTTTAATAGTTTTCAAAGAGGGAGTGATGTAAATGATGGGTTCAATTCCAAGATTGAATGCTAAAGGAATGAAAATCAGTCAAAGTCATTGGGAGAAAATGAAGCGAAAAATTTCAATGAAGGTCAAAGATATTCTCATTGATCAAGGTTGGTTCTTTATCATCGCTGGATTTTTATTAGGACGAGCGATTATATTGTCCGCTGTCTCACCTTTTGCAATTGCATTTGTCGCGACAATTTGGCTCACCCATAGGAATCAAGCACTGAAAACTCTACTGGCGATTGTTGTGGGAGCACTCAGCTTTTCGATGATGCACGGTATGTTTATAACTTTATCTTTGACCGTGTTCATGTTTTTGATCGGTTTTTTTAAACATGTGGACAAGCACCGAGTGCTGATTCCATTGTTTGCCTTCTTCGCTACAGTAGCCCCGCGTTTATTTTTATATTCAATAATGGGTCAATTGTCATCTTATGAATGGATGCTTTTATCTGTTGAAGGTGTCCTAGGAGCCATTCTCGTATTAATCTTTATGCAAAGCATTCCTTTATTATCACTAAAAAAGTATACGCCTACCTTAAAAAATGAAGAAATTGTCTGTATGATAATTTTGATCGCCTCGATCTTGACGGGTACGATTGGCTGGGAAATATATGGAATAGCTATTGAACAAGTCCTTTCAAGATACCTTGTATTATTGCTTGCATTTGTAGGTGGAGCTGCCGTTGGCTCAACGGTTGGTGTCGTTGCTGGTTTGATTTTATCATTAGCCAATGTCGCCGGGCTTTACCAAATGAGTCTACTCGCCTTTTCAGGATTGCTAGGTGGATTGCTCAAAGAGGGGAAAAAATTCGGTGTTGGGATTGGCTTGTTTGTAGGGACATTTTTGGTTGGCATATATGGTGATGCTACTGCTTTCATGCCTTCATTTATGGAGTCATTTATAGCGATTTCTTTCTTCTTTCTAACCCCAGCGAGGTGGATTAAGAATATCTCCCGTTATATTCCAGGAACGAAAGAGTATACAAATCAGCAAGAAAAATATTTGCAAAAAGTTCGCAACGTTACAGCAAAGCGAGTTGAACAGTTTTCGGATGTTTTTGCAGCGCTTTCAAAGAGCTTCATAACAACTGAAGCGTATCCCGAGGAACACATGGAAATGAAACGAGAAACGGATCACTATTTAAGCCAAGTGACTGAGAAAACGTGCCAAACGTGCTTTATGAAGGACCGTTGCTGGAAGGAGCAATTTGATAAAACCTATTCACTCATGGAATCCATCAAAGATGGTTTTACTACGAGTCATGAACCGAGCAATCGTCTCATTCGCCAATTTGAAAATTACTGTGTGAAATCAAAAAAGGTTATGGATACGATGAAAGAGGAATTATCCTACTTTGAAGCGAATCGAAAATTAAAACAACAAGTGCTTGAGTCGAAGCGGCTTGTCGCTGAGCAGTTGCAAGGTGTTTCTGAAGTCATGGATGATTTTGCACAAGAAATTGTCAAAGAGCGCCAATACCATGACCGACAAGAGGCACAAATTACGTATGCGCTACAACAAATTGGAATTGAGATTGAAAAAATAGATATATATTGCTTAGAGAAGGGGAATGTAGAAATTGCAATGACCGTCTCTTTCTATGATTATCACGGAGAGGGTACAAAGGTGATTGCGCCCATTTTATCGAATATTTTGAATGAAATGATTGTTGTTAAACAAGAAGACGTTTCTCCACTTCCGAACGGGTATTCATTTTTCACATTCGGTTCTGCGAAAGAATTCGTTGTCGAGACAGCTGTTTCGAGTGCGGCAAAAGGGGGCGGAGTTATTTCTGGAGACAGTTATACGACGATTGAACTCGGCGCAGGAAAATATGCACTAGCGATTAGCGATGGGATGGGAAATGGTAGCCGAGCTCGTGAAGAAAGTAGGGAAACACTTAGGCTTTTACAACAAATTTTGCAAACAGGTATTCCCGAACAAGTTGCTATAAAGTCAATCAATTCAATTTTGTCTTTACGAACGACTGATGAAATGTTTGCGACCTTAGATTTAGCAATTATCAATTTGCATAATGCTTTTGTTCGTTTTTTGAAAATTGGCTCATCACCGAGTTTTATTAAACGAGGGAATGAATTATTGAAGATGGAAGCGAGCAATTTGCCGATGGGAATTATTCAAGACGTTGAAGTCGATATTGTAACTAATCAGCTGAAGTCTGGGGATTTGTTGATTATGATGAGCGATGGAATATTTGAAGGTCCGCGTCATGTAGAGAATACCGATCTATGGATGAAACGAAAGATTTTAAATATGGAAACAGAGGACCCACAAGAAGTAGCTGATTTACTATTGGAAGAAGTAATTCGTACTCGTTCTGGAGTCATTGAAGATGATATGACGGTACTTGTTGCTAAAATTGAGAAAAATACTCCGATGTGGGCTTCGATTCCTATCTATGAGGAAGTGGCTTTGTAATCGTCAAATGAGGTGGGATGCATAACTATTTCGTTCTTTTATAGAGCCGATCCGTCTGAAGATGATGTATACTTCCAATTCTTCTTGGCGAAAATGATAGTGGAAATTGGAGGTGTCGATACATGAAAAGAGGAACGTTAAAACAAATATTGCTCATTACAGACGGATGTTCAAATCAAGGAGAAGACCCCGCCATCACAGCGGCTTTAGCTTATGAACAAGGGATTACAGTGAATGTCATTGGCATTTTAGACGAAACTCGAAATGAAGAGTTAGAAGGTTTACAGGAAGTGGAGGAAATCGCTTCGGCAGGTGGAGGCATCAGTCAGCTCGTCTACCAACAATCTCTTACTGAAACTGTACAAATGGTAACAAAGCAGGCGATGACGCAAACTTTACAAGGCTTTGTTAATAAGGAATTACGACAAATTTTAGATTCAACACAAACGATGGACGACTTGGCTCCTGAGAAACGTGGCGAAATTATGGAAACCGTTGAGGATTTAGGTGAAACGTGTGATCTAGAAGTACTCGTTCTCGTGGATACGAGTGCAAGTATGCATGATAAGCTAGAAACGGTTAAAGAAGCTTTGATTGATTTATCGATTAGCTTAAATGCACGGATCGGGCGAAATCTCTTTTCAATCTATCGTTTTCCTGGCAAACGAAAGGACATTGAACGAGTGTTCGATTGGTCTCCACAACTGGATGAAGTGACAACTGTTTTTCCAAGGTTGACGAGCGGTGGGATCACACCTACAGGTCCAGCGATTCGGAGAGCAATGTATCAATTTGGTAAGAGACACTTGTTAAGGAGATTTAGAAAAAATGATGAAGAAGGCATGGAAGAAGTATGATGGTCCATTACATCCTGGCATGCACATTCGTGGAAAATGGAATGGGCATCGCTATTTCATCAAACGAAAATTAGGCCAAGGATCGATCGGTACTGTTTATTTGTGTGTTCGTAATGGGCATGAAGTTGCTTTGAAAATAAGTGACAAGACGGCATCCATAACTACGGAAATCAATGTTCTAAAAAGACTCAATCAGGTCCAAGAAAAACGTCTTGGGCCTGATTTACTAGACGCAGATGATTGGATCAGTCCTCGAGGTATAACATACTATTTTTATGTGATGGAATATGTACAAGGAGAGTCGATCAACGCATTTCTGAAAAGACGTGGATACGAATGGGTCGGTGTATTTATGTTGCAATTGTTAGGTGATTTACAAAAATTACATGAAACGGGTTGGGTGTTCGGTGATTTAAAAGTGGAAAATTTAATCGTCACATCCCCCACGCCTCGAATTCGTTGGATTGATGTCGGGGGGACGACACAAATGGGGCGTGCGGTTAAAGAATATACAGAATTTTACGACCGCGGTTATTGGGGGTTGGGAACGAGACGCGCTGAGGCAAGTTATGATTTATTTTCCCTGGCAATGGTTTTTTTACGTATTTTTGACCCGAAGCCATTCGAACGAAAGAAAGATGTTTTGTATCACATTTCCAGGCGACTCCATGATATACCCTCTTTAAAACTATATAAGAGCTGTTTAAAGAAAGCGCTGATGGGTAAATATGCATCAAGTGCACAAATGAAGCAAGACATTGAAACGGTCATTCATAACGAAAATAAAAAGAAAGAGCAGCGGAAAAATCGCACTCCTTTTATTGTGGAATCAATCGGGCTTTTCATACTTGCATTCATATATTATTTATCGTCTTTATTTTTACCTTAGGTAACGGACAAAAGTTATGGATATGTGATAAAATAGAAACAATCATCGCGGGACGGGAAGGTTGATTATGGAGCAAGTGGTCGGTGAATTTATGAGGAAGCATCGCTTATTAAAACACCAAGCAACTGTATTAATCGGTGTGTCGGGTGGGCCTGATTCCATGGCATTGTTACATTTTTATCATTCGATCCGTAAGCGATGGGGTTTGCGAGTGATTGCTCTGTCAATGAATCATCAATTACGTGGGAAGGAGGGGTTAGAAGACCTTCGCTACGTTAAACAGATGTGTAATGAGTGGGAGATCGAATACGTTGGAACATCCCTAAATGTTCCAGCATATCAAAAAAAGCATCGAGTTAGTACACAGGTTGCCGCACGGGAAGTGCGCTATCAATTTTTTAGAGAGCAAATGGAAAAATATGAAGCTGATTATTTAGCATTGGGGCACCATGGAGACGATCAAATTGAAACGATGATCATGCATTTTACACGAACAGCTAATTCAGCCAGTTTTTTAGGTATCCCAGTGAAGCGACGCTTTGCCTCTGGTTGGATTGTCCGACCATTGCTATGTGTTACGAAACAAACCCTTGAATCCTACTGTCGTAAACATGATATTCGACCAAAAATTGACCCTTCGAATGAAGAAACGGACTATACGAGAAATTATTTTCGCAAACACGTCGTTCCTATTTTAAAAGGAAAAAACCATAATTTACATGTGACGATTCAGCGCTTGAGTGAAACATTACATGATGATGAACTGTTTATGAAAAGCGAAGCAAAACGTATGGTGACAAAGATTATTAAGAAGGATGAGGATGGCAAATCAGTTCGATTTAAAATCGCTGCTTTTAAATCCTATCCAACTGCTTTACAAAGGCGAGCCTATCATCTAATATTAAACTATCTGTATGATGAATTACCAAAAAACTTATCCTATATACATGAGGATGATTTCTTTCGATTGTTGGAAAGTAAAGCTGGTCACGTCCAAATCGATTTTCCTCGCGATTTGAAGGTGAAAAGATCATACGAACAGATCATACTATCCTTCGAAAGTAGCTATCTTCAAGATCCTTCATTCCATAAGACAATCGACGTTCCAGGAAAAACGGAACTGCCTGATGGCTCGATCATTTCAGCTACATACATGGATGAAATGGACATACGAGCTGATAGTCGATACACTTACGTATGTGCGGTTGAACAAGTTTCTTTTCCTTTACATATTCGAACACGTCAAGCTGGAGATCGGATGACGTGGAAAGGTTTGAATGGAAGCAAAAAAATAAAAGACATATTTATTGATGCAAAAATTCCCTCGCATAAACGGTATTCATGGCCGATTGTCACTGACAATAACGGAAAGATTTTATGGCTTGTAGGATTGAAGAAAAGAGACCTAAAGACGAGCGAGAAGAATGAGACATGGATTCAATTGAAATATCATCAAAAAGGGAATACGTAATGGGAGGTTCCAGTGTGTGCATAACGATATTGAAAAAGTAATTATTACAGAAGAGGATATTAAAAAAAAGTGTCAAGAATTTGGCCAGCAATTAACGAAAGAGTATGAGGGGAAGTTTCCATTAGCGATCGGTGTCTTAAAAGGAGCGATGCCTTTTATGTCTGATTTGCTAAAACATGTTCATACTCATTTAGAAATGGACTTTATGGATGTGTCCAGTTACGGTGGAAAAAGCACTCGTTCAACAGGGGAAGTGAAAATTGTCAAGGATCTTGATACAAAAGTTGAAGGTCGGGATTTATTGATCATTGAAGATATAATTGATAGTGGATTAACGTTAAGTTATCTAGTTGATTTGTTTAAATATCGACAAGCGCGCTCGATTAAAATCGTTACGCTTCTTGATAAACCTACCGGACGCACTGCTAAAATCAAGGCGGATATGGTTGGCTTTGAAGTGCCTGATGAGTTTGTCGTTGGTTATGGATTGGATTACGATGAGAAATATCGTAACTTACCTTATATAGGGATTTTGAAACCAGAAATTTATAGCAAGTAAAGATTGATTTATAACATTTGCCATTCGTATTAAACTTTTGGATGCGATGGAAAATGAATTGATATTTGCAAGATAAAATAGTTGTCATATAAGTTTTTACTATGGTACTATGTATAATAGTTTTTCCCGTTTGGGAGGAGGTAAGCAATGAGCCGAATATTCCGGAATGCGGTTTTTTATGTACTCTTATTTTTAGTTATTATCGGGATCTTTGGAGTATTTACAAACCAAAATGAACAAGCAGAAGAATTTAATGTACAAGAGTTTTTACAAGCATTAAATAATGGCGAAATCAAGGAATTGACGATGCAGCCAGTTAATGACATAATGCGATTTACCGGAACAATGGAAGATAAAGACATGCAATTTGTTGCTCAAGTTCCAGACAATCCGGAGATTATTGCCGATATTACAGAGACGGCCAATGAACAAAGTGTCTTGAAGGTCATCGAAAAAGATACCCCGAGTATGTGGGTAACGGTACTGACGACAATGATCCCGTTTCTGATTATAGGACTGTTGTTTTTCTTTCTTCTTAGCCAAGCTCAAGGAGGCGGCGGTGGCCGTGTCATGAATTTTGGTAAGAGCAAGGCAAAAATGTATAGTGAAGAGAAGCAAAAAGTCCGTTTTAAAGATGTAGCTGGAGCTGACGAAGAAAAACAAGAGCTTGTAGAAGTCGTCGAGTTTTTAAAGGATCCTCGAAAATTTTCAGCTCTTGGTGCACGAATTCCTAAAGGTGTTCTGTTAGTAGGTCCGCCTGGTACAGGTAAAACGTTGTTAGCACGTGCAGTTGCTGGCGAAGCAGGCACACCTTTCTTTACGATTAGCGGTTCGGACTTTGTTGAGATGTTCGTTGGGGTCGGTGCTTCCCGTGTGCGTGATTTGTTTGAAAACGCAAAGAAAAATGCACCTTGTATTATATTTATTGATGAGATTGATGCTGTTGGTCGTCAACGTGGTGCTGGGCTTGGTGGTGGACACGATGAGCGTGAACAAACCTTGAACCAGTTGCTCGTCGAGATGGATGGTTTTAGTGGAAATGAAGGAATCATTATTCTTGCCGCGACTAACCGTCCAGATATATTGGACCCTGCGCTCTTACGTCCAGGTCGATTTGACCGGCAAATTACGGTAAATAGACCAGATGTCAAAGGCCGAGAAGCCGTGCTGAAGGTCCATGCAAGAAATAAACCTCTTGATGATACCGTTGAATTAGAAACAATTGCTATGCGAACACCAGGTTTTTCTGGTGCTGATTTAGAAAACTTATTAAATGAAGCTGCACTCGTTGCTGCTCGTCGAGATAAAAAAGAAATTGATATGCTTGATGTGGATGAAGCGATCGACCGGGTCATCGCTGGACCAGCTAAGAAAAGCCGAGTCATTTCCGAGAAAGAGCGAAATATTGTCGCCTATCATGAAAGTGGGCATACGATTATCGGTGTCGTACTTGATGAAGCAGATACGGTGCATAAGGTGACAATTGTTCCGAGAGGGCAAGCAGGTGGATACGCCGTCATGCTTCCAAAAGAAGATCGTTACTTTATGACAAAACCAGAGTTGTTAGATAAAATTACTGGATTGTTGGGCGGTCGTGTAGCCGAAGAAATTACTTTCGGTGAAGTAAGTACGGGAGCACATAATGATTTTCAGCGTGCTACAGCCATTGCTCGGAAAATGGTTACGGAGTACGGTATGAGCGAGAAACTCGGCCCGATTCAGTTTACAAGTGGTAATGGTGAAGTGTTCCTAGGAAGAGATCTCGGTAGCGACCAAAACTATAGTGATGCAATCGCTCACGAGATTGACCAAGAAATACAGCGGTTTATTAACTATTGCTATGACCGAGCGAAGAAAATCTTACTGGAACATAAAGAACAACTAGAAACAATTGCACAAACACTACTTAAAGTTGAAACATTGGATGCTAAAGAAATTCAATCATTATTTGATCATGGCGTCCTTCCGGAAAAAGATGGTTTGGGTAGAGATTCTAAATCGTTAAAGTCAGATGACGATGTAACCGTTAATATCCACTCAAAAGAAGATGATCAATCATTTAGTTCATACGAAGAGGCTAAAGAAAAAGTAGATGCCCAATTGGAACGTAAAGAACAGGAGTTACAAGACAAGGAAGATCATGAGGACTCCAGTTCCACTGAGGATCATCCAGAAAAAGAATAACGGACGGAACAAACGAGGCAGTCTCTCACGTATTTTGAGAGACTGCTTTTTTACATTGTTGATAGTGTTTTCGGTTTGATATCATTGATTAAAGATTGCATAAAAAATACCTCTTGATGCATACATGAAAGGTTGGTTCACATGCTCTTTGTATTAGACGTCGGTAATACGAACACTGTGCTAGGTGTATTCGAACAAAATACATTAAAATATGAATGGCGTATTAAAACAGATCGACATAAAACAGAAGATGAATTCGGTATTCTTATTAAATCATTACTTGAGCATAAAGGTATACATTTAACAAACATTAAAGGTGCCATCATTTCTTCTGTTGTCCCGCCGATTATGTCTGCTCTTGAAAATATGTGTAAAAATTACTTTCATATTGAACCCTTTATCGTCGGCGAAAACATTCACTCTCATTTAAAAAAGAACTATCCGAATCCAAGAGAGATTGGTGCGGACCGAATTGTCAATGCGGTGGCTGCGATCCATGAATATGGAGCGCCACTTGTCATTATTGATTTTGGAACAGCGACAACATATTGCTATATCAATCAACAAGAAGAGTATAGTGGTGGGCTTATTTCTCCGGGAATTAGCATATCAATGGACGCATTATATAAATACGCCTCAAAGCTACCTAAAATAGAAATTGAAAAGCCAGAACATATTATTGGTAAATCAACCATTCAAGCGATGCAGTCAGGTGTATTTCATGCCTTCGTCGGACAAGTTGACGGTATCATTCAACAAATTAAGGATGATGTAGAGCAAGATGTTACCGTCATTGCAACAGGTGGATTAGCTTCTTTAATCGCTTCAGGGTCGGAAGCGATCGACTATGTTGATCCCCATTTAACGTTAAAAGGACTCGCATTAATATATGAAAAGAATAAAACGGAGCGTTAAGAAAGGAGATCGTTTATTTGATGACAGATTATATGGTGAAAGCAACAGCATATGATGGAAATTTCCGCGCTTATGCAATCAGCTCTACACATATGGTTGAAGAAGCACGAAAACGACAAGATACGTGGGCAACAGCAACTGCTGCATTAGGAAGGACTATTACGATTACCTCGATGATGGGAGCGATGCTGAAAGGGGAAGACTCCTTAACTGTGAAGATCGAAGGCGGAGGCCCAATTGGTGCGATTGTTGCTGATGGGAATGCTCATGGTGAAGTGCGTGGTTTTGTGACACAACCTCACGTAGATTTTGATCTAAATGAAAAAGGAAAACTAGATGTTGCTCGCGCAGTTGGTACAAATGGTAATCTTTCCGTTGTCAAAGACTTAGGATTAAAAGACTATTTTACAGGGCAAGTGCCGATTGTTTCAGGAGAAGTTAGCGAAGATTTTACATATTACTTTGCAACTTCTGAACAAATTCCTTCCGCAGTAGGTGCGGGTGTTCTCGTTAACCCAGATCACTCTGTCTTAGCAGCCGGAGGTTTTATCGTTCAGGTGATGCCCGGGGCTGACGAGGAAATGATTACAAAATTAGAGGAACATCTCGAGTCTTTTCCTCCTATTTCAACGCTCATTCATGAAGGAAAAACACCTGAACAAATGTTAAAACGCTTGTTTTCTCAAGATGTTATGAACATCCACGAAAAAATCCCCGTTGCTTATCGTTGTCAGTGTTCTAAAGAGCGCATAGAACGGGGGATTGCAAGTTTAGGAAGCGCAGAAATTACACAGATGATTGAAGAAGATCATGGAGCTGAAGCCGTTTGTCATTTTTGCAATGAAAAATACTACTTTACAGAAACGGACTTAAAAAAATTATTAGTAAACGATTGAGTGGATCCAAAGGCATCTGGATATGTCGCCAGAAAATAAAATCACTTGCCATATAACACGTCGTTTTCCTTAACTTTTAGAGAATATATGGCTGAAAAGATTGACAGAAGAATATAGAAAACGTACATTATAATATAAAACCTATGAAATTACTTGGAATTATAAATGAGGAGGTACCATGATGAAAGTGGTCAATCATGTTTCAGAATTAATCGGAAAAACGCCAATCGTAAAGCTTCAACGAATTACAGATCAAGACAGTGCAGATATTTATGTAAAACTTGAGTTTATGAACCCTGGAAGTTCTGTGAAAGATCGAATTGCTTTAGCGATGATTGAGGCAGCAGAAAAAGCAGGTGCTTTAAAAGAAGGCGATACGATTATCGAACCGACGAGTGGAAATACTGGAATTGGCTTAGCGATGGTCGCTGCGAGTAAAGGGTATAAATCGATTTTGGTCATGCCAGATACGATGAGTAAAGAGCGTCGTAATTTGTTACGAGCTTACGGTGCGGAATTAGTGCTGACTCCCGGGGCTAAAGGGATGAAAGGTGCAATTGATAAAGCCGAAGAGTTACAAGAAGAATATGGTTATTTTATGCCACAACAGTTTAATAATGAAGCGAACCCAGAAGTTCACGCACAGACGACAGGTCAAGAAATTGTGGAACAGATGCAGGATGGAGTGGATGCATTCATTGCTGGAATCGGAACGGGTGGTACGATTACTGGTGCAGGGAGAGTGATCAAGGAGCATTTTGACGAGGCAAAAGTTTACGCGGTGGAACCAAAAGATTCAGCCGTTTTATCAGGAGGAAAACCTGGACCTCATAAATTACAAGGACTTGGGGCAGGCTTCGTTCCAAAAATATTAGATACCGATATTTATGATCAAGTGATGCAAATTTCTACGGAAGAAGCTTACGAAACAGCTCGTCAAGTAGCGACAACGAATGGTATTTTGGGTGGTGTTTCTGCAGGAGCAGCTGTTGCGGCAGCGAAAAAAATAGCTAAAGAGTTAGGAAAAGGTAAAAAAGTTCTTGCTATTTTCCCTGATAATGGTGAACGATACTTATCGACTCCGCTTTATCAATTCGATGAAGAGAGCAAATAAATGAATACTTATTGGATTGGCATTTAGATGCTAGTCCTTTTTTTTTATGATACGATAATAACGGAAATGCTAATCAATGAAGTGAAAAGAAGGTCATGATAGGAATGAAATTAAAAACATCTGTTAAAACATATGATTTATCCGAACGGACGCATGTGATGGGAATTTTGAATGTGACCCCCGATTCGTTTTCAGACGGTGGAAGTTATACGACGATTAAACAAGCGGTTCATCAAGCAAGAACGATGGAACAACAAGGGGCGGATATCATTGATATCGGCGGAGAGTCAACAAGGCCAGATCACGACCCTGTTTCACTAGAAGAAGAAATGAACCGAGTCATTCCCATGATTAAAGCAGTAAAGGATCAGATCAATGTACCGATTTCCATCGATACATATAAAGCAGAAACCGCTCGCCAAGCGATCGAAGCAGGAGCGGATATTATAAATGATATTTGGGGAGCAAAAAAAGACCCAGAAATGGCTGCAGTTGCTGCGCAATATGACGTTCCATTTATTTTAATGCACAATCGGACGAACAAAAATTATACGTCACTGATTGATGATATGAAACGCGATTTAACCGAAAGCATTGAAATCGCGTTGACTGCTGGTGTATCGGAAAAAAATATTATTTTGGATCCCGGAATTGGTTTTGCCAAAACGCCAGCAGATAATTTTGTTGTCATGAAGCATTTAGAAGAGTTTGCGGACATGGGCTTTCCCGTTTTACTTGGCACTTCCCGTAAGTCTTTTATCGGAAAAGTATTAGATAAATTACCCGATGATCGGGATTATGGGACGGGAGCAACAACTTGTTTAGGCATTGTAAAGGGTGCACAAATCGTTCGCGTGCACAATGTGCAATTAAATGTAGACATGGCGAAGATGATGGATGCGATGCTCCGGGGAGGGGTCACGGTTGGATAAAATCACTTTAAACCGTATGCAATTTTATGGATTTCACGGATTATTACCCGAGGAAAACAAACTTGGTCAACGGTTTTATGTCGATCTAAAGTTATTTTTAGATCTCCATACTGCTGGGAAAACCGATGATATGAACGATTCAATTGATTACGGTCATGTATATGAGCGTGTGCAATCCATTGTTGAAGGAGAAGCAAAGCATTTACTCGAAGCTGTGGCTGATGAGATTGCTTCTGATTTACTTCAGTCCTTTGATAAGTTGCAGGCGATTACGGTTAAAATCACCAAACCCGATGCACCGATCCCAGGCCATTTCGAGTCCGTTGCGATAGAGATTTATAGGCAAAAGACAGGGAGCTATCGACATGAGGCATGAGGCATACATCGCATTAGGTACAAACATCGAACCGAGAGTTACTTATTTAAAACAAGCGCTTGAAAAACTTACGGAAAATCAACATATACAAATTGTAAAAGAGTCATCGATTTATGAAACCCCTCCTGTCGGTTATACGAATCAAGGACATTTTCTGAATATGGTCATTGCCGTGAAGACATCTCTTTCTGCAATTAAATTGTTAGACGTATGCCAACGCATTGAACAACAATTAGGAAGAAAAAGGGATATTCGTTTTGGACCACGAACAATTGACCTTGACATTTTAATATACAATGAAGAAAATATTAAAACAGAACGGTTAATCGTTCCTCACCCAAGAATGCATGAACGGGCCTTTGTTTTAATCCCTTTGGTAGAGATCGCTCAACATTTACGATTGCCGGGTGAAGGGATGACGATGCAACGTCTCCTTGATGATCTTCCAGAAAAAGAAAAGAAGGACATCGTAAAATGGACCATGAACGGATTGGCAGACGAATCAAAGCCTTTCGAAAATTGAAGGGATATACGCAAATTGAGTTAGCAAAGGCTTTAGGGGTGCCCATTTCTCACTTGGGCGAGGTTGAACGGGGAACGCGAGTGGCTTCAGGTGAATTTATAAATAAAATTGCCAAGAAACTTGATATCAACCGAGAAGAAATCATATGGCCGAAGGAGGACTAAAGATGTTTCACATAGGCGATGTTTCGATTCCGAATCGCGTTGTATTAGCACCGATGGCAGGTGTTAGTAATTATGCATTTCGCTTGACGGTTAAGGAATTCGGTGCAGGTCTCGTTTGCGCAGAAATGATTAGCGATAAAGGAATTGTTAACAAAAATAAAAAAACAATGAAGATGTTATACATTGATGAACAAGAAATGCCGATGAGTTTGCAGATTTTCGGTGGGGAAAAAGATACGTTAGTTCAAGCTGCTCAATTTGTTGATCAACATACAAATGCGAGCATTATCGACATTAATATGGGGTGCCCTGTTCCAAAGATTACTAAATGCGATGCTGGTGCACGCTGGTTACTGGACCCTGAGAAAATTTATGAAATGGTTTCAGCAGTTGTTCAACATGTTGAAAAGCCGGTGACAGTAAAAATGCGTAGTGGTTGGGACCGAGACCATATTTATGCTGTGGATAACGCAAAGGCAATTGAAGCAGCTGGCGCTAGTGCTGTAAGCGTCCATGGTCGGACAAGAAAACAGTTATATGAAGGTTATGCTGATTGGGAAATTATTAAACAAGTGAAACAATCCGTCAACATTCCGGTCATCGGTAACGGTGATATCGATACACCCCAAGTAGCGAAACAGCGCTTAGACGAATCTGGTGTCGATGCGATTATGATTGGACGTGCAGCACTCGGTAATCCGTGGATGATTTATCAAACCGTTCACTATTTAGAAACCGGGGAATTAATCGATCAGCCAACACCACAAGAAAAAGTTGACGTTTGTTTACTTCATATGGATCGATTAATTCAGCTTAAAGGTGAGAAAATCGCTATTTTGGAAATGCGTAAACACGCCGCTTGGTACTTAAAAGGCCTTCGAGGTAACGGAAGAGCGCGAAGACGCATGAACGAAGCAGAAACACGTGATCAAATGGTACGTATACTATACGATTTTGTTGAAAAATTAGAAGGCGACAGTAAAGCCTCTTAAATGATGTCTAATAGTTCTCTCGTAATGGAGTAGATTTTTATAAACGTTCGTTTAGACAAGTCACATGTTGTAGAACGGATGTTCATCACAAGGTGAAGCAATTTTTGTGCCTATGAATTCCTATATAGATGCAAGGAATGTTGCTTTTCTATATACTTGTAAATAGTACGAACGATGCACGGCCCATCTTATACAAGTTAATATTGGAGTGATCTATAATGTCGGAAGAATTAAATGAGCATATGCGCGTGCGACGAGAAAAATTAAAGCAGTTTGAAGAGCAAGGGTTAAATCCTTTTGGTGGAAAATTTGAACGCACTCATCTAGCTAAAGAACTTCAGGAAAAGTATGGGTCATATACGAAGCAACAATTAGAAGAACTAGATGGTGAACATATAACGGTTGCTGGTCGAATCATGACAAAGCGCGGCAAAGGAAAAGTTGGCTTTTGTCATATTCAGGATGTTAGTGGCCAAATCCAGTTGTATGTACGAAGAGACGAAATTGGTGAACCAGTATATGATATCTATAAAAAATGTGACATTGGGGACATAATCGGAGTAACAGGTGTGATGTTTAAGACGAATGTTGGAGAACTATCTGTTAAAGTTACTGAGTTCCAGCTATTGACGAAGTCACTACGTCCACTGCCGGAAAAGTACCACGGCCTGAAAGATATAGAGCAACGATATCGCCAACGTTATCTTGATTTAATTATGAATAGAGATAGCAAGCAAACATTCGTTCTAAGAAGTAGAATCATTGAGGAAATGCGCCGTTATTTAAATCAGCAAGGATTTTTAGAAGTGGAAACGCCGATGTTACACACCATTCCAGGTGGAGCAGCTGCACGTCCGTTTGAAACACACCACAACGCATTGGACATCCAGCTGTATATGCGAATCGCTATTGAACTACACTTGAAGCGCCTCGTTGTAGGAGGAATGGAAAAGGTATATGAAATCGGTCGTGTGTTCCGAAATGAAGGTGTTTCAACCCGTCATAATCCAGAGTTTACGATGATTGAGCTATATGAGGCTTACGCTGATTTTTATGATATTATGACATTGACGGAAAACCTAGTTGCCCATATTGCTCAAGAAGTTTTGGGAGATACGACGATCACGTATGGCGAAGAAACAATTGATTTAAAACCTAAATGGAAAAGACTCCACATGGTCGACGCTATTAAAGAGCATACAGGTGTAGATTTCTGGAAACAAATGAGTGATGATGAAGCACGATCCTTAGCAGAAGAACATGGAATAAAAATAACCGATATGATGACTTATGGACATATTGTAAATGAATTTTTTGAACAAGTAGTTGAAGAGAAGTTAATTCAACCTACATTTATCTATGGACACCCTGTGGAAATCTCCCCTCTAGCAAAACAGAATGAGGAGGACGGTCGTTTCACAGATCGATTTGAATTGTTTATTGTTGGTCGTGAACATGCAAATGCCTTTAGTGAATTAAATGACCCGATTGAACAGCGGAAGCGTTTTGAAGCACAAGTAAAAGAAAGAGATCAAGGAAACGATGAAGCACATTTAATGGATGAAGACTTCCTAGAAGCATTGGAATATGGAATGCCACCAACCGGTGGTCTTGGAATCGGTATTGACCGTTTAGTTATGCTCTTAACGAATTCCCCGTCTATACGAGATGTCCTGTTATTCCCACAAATGCGCAGTAAATAAGTAATACACGTAAGTGAGATTCTGTGCTTATAAATGAATAACGTAGTAAATGACTCCTTGAGTGAGAATGGATAATATTACATATCTTAACTCGGGAGTCATTTTAATAAGGATTCATTCGCCCAATATGAGGTTTGAAAAATTGTACGGCATGCTGTTTGTTCACCGTTTTTATAAATAGTTACAGATTGGTATGAGAGTGGTATGGATAAGAAACGCTAGATGAGCAAAGTAAGCGTGGACATATGATAGAGATTGAATTAGCTTCAGGAAACAATACTTAAAATATGTTTTGCTTTTTTAAAAGTTTTCCTTGCTTTAAAATAAAAAGCATGGTATATTAATAAACGTTGCACCAAAAAGAAAAATAAATAGCCAAAAAAGAAATTCATAATAAGTGTTGACATTTGGTGCTGAAGTTTGATATACTTTATAAGTCGCGCAAAAACGACAAATGAAATTGCTCTTTGAAAACTGAACAAAACAACGAGTATGAAATGGGAAAACACCTCCGTGTTTTTCCGGTGATCGACTCAAAGATTTCGATTGACATGAAACGTCAATGAATATATTTGGTTGATTGCAAATGTAACGAAGCTAAGATT
>DATGTE010000009.1:0-36497 GCA_035301985.1 Bacillota bacterium | reverse complement strand
TATTTGATAGGTTCTTGCCTTTTAGAACCTATCAAATAAATCCGGTTAGCAAGCGACAGCGCGGTAGCCAATAAAGCGTACAAAAATAGAGTGCCACAAATATAGGTGTTATAAGTCGACCGAGAATAACTTGACACATACATCACTCACCCACCCCTTGACATCCTCGTGAAGTTTATGTACACTACAAGTCAATTGAATAAATAACTAGGGGAGTCCAATGAGCTGGGCTGAGAAAGAAACGCGATGAGGTTTCTTGACTCTTGGGACCTGATCTGGTTCATACCAGCGTGGGAAAGTTAACAAACGGAATTCAACACTACTTCTACATACAAAGAAGCCGGGTCCACAATTGTGCGGATTCGGCTTTTTCATATTCATATCGATTCACCCTCCGCTGTTGTGCCTAGTTCTCGTCCCTTTTAAAAACGATTCAAACATGTAGTTCATTTCTATCAAGCATGCGTCTATATTTACGTGAATTTTTTGAATCGAAAAAAACTTACAATGAGGGAGGAGTTTTTTAATGCCAACATCTTCATTAAACGAAAAGAACATCTCAATTATGTCCAATTTTTCAGGCAGTAAAAAAGTATACGTTGAAGGGTCAAGACCGGACATCAAGGTGCCGATGCGAGAAATAGAATTAAGCCCAACGACAGGGACATTTGGTGAGGAAGAAAACCCACCTCTCCGTGTCTATGACACAAGCGGACCTTACACAGACGAGAATTATACAGTTGACATTACGAAAGGACTGCCAGCACTTCGTGAAAAATGGATTCGCGAGCGGGGCGATGTTGAAGCTTATGAACCGCGTGAAGTGAAGCCTGAAGATGACGGATATACGAGCAAAAATGATCCTCGTGCGAACCATCGTACTTTTCCAGATCTTGAACGGCAAGTGATTCGTGCGAAAAGAGGAAAAAACGTGACACAACTCCATTATGCGAAGCGAGGAATTGTGACACCGGAAATGGAGTTTATCGCGATTAGGGAAAATATGGATCCCGAATTTGTCCGGGATGAAGTAGCCAGAGGCCGAGCGATTATCCCTTCGAATATTAACCATCCCGAAGCAGAACCGATGATCATCGGTCGTAATTTTCACGTGAAAGTCAATGCCAACATCGGTAACTCTGCTGTTTCTTCCTCTATTGAAGAAGAAGTTGAAAAAATGACGTGGGCAACGCGTTGGGGCGCTGACACGATTATGGATTTATCAACCGGAAAAAATATTCATACGACACGTGAATGGATTATCCGTAACTCCCCTGTTCCCGTAGGTACTGTTCCGATCTATCAAGCGTTAGAAAAAGTAAACGGAATTGCCGAAGATCTCACTTGGGAAGTGTATCGAGACACATTAATTGAACAGGCAGAGCAAGGAGTCGATTACTTTACGATTCATGCAGGAGTGTTGCTCCGCTATGTCCCTCTAACAGCAAAACGAATGACAGGTATCGTCTCTCGAGGAGGTTCCATTATGGCTCAATGGTGTCTGTATCACCATAAGGAAAGCTTTTTATACACCCATTTTGAAGAGATTTGTGAAATTATGAAAACATATGATATCGCTTTCTCCTTAGGCGATGGCTTGCGTCCTGGCTCTATTGCTGATGCGAATGATGAAGCCCAATTTGCTGAGTTAGAAACACTCGGTGAACTGACGAGAATCGCTTGGGAGCATGACGTTCAAGTGATGGTCGAAGGTCCAGGACACGTTCCGATGCATTTGATTAAAGAAAATATGGATCGACAACTCGAAGCGTGTGACGAAGCGCCATTTTACACTCTTGGCCCATTGACAACAGATGTCGCTCCCGGGTACGACCACATTACATCGGCGATTGGTGCAGCGATGATCGGTTGGTACGGAACAGCGATGCTCTGTTATGTCACGCCAAAAGAACATTTAGGACTGCCGAACCGTGACGACGTCCGCGAAGGTGTCATTACGTACAAGATTGCTGCCCATGCAGCCGATTTAGCAAAAGGACATCCCGGCGCGCAGAAACGCGATGATGCGTTATCAAAAGCCCGTTTTGAATTCCGCTGGAACGACCAATTTAACTTATCACTCGACCCAGAACGAGCCCGAGAATATCATGATGAAACATTACCGGCAGACGCTGCCAAAACAGCCCACTTTTGCTCCATGTGTGGACCGAAATTTTGTAGTATGCGGATTTCCCAAGATATTCGAACGTATGCCAAAGACAATAAACTCTTTACAAAAGAAGATATAGAAAAAGGCATGCGCGAGAAGGCTAAAGAATTCAGAGAATCAGGAGGAACGATTTATCAGTAATTGAACGGAGGAGGGGTTCGAATGGTTGCACAAAAAATTGAGCAAGAAATTAAGCGAACAGAAGAACATCTCTCTTTTTTAAAAAGTAAGTTACAAAAGATTCAAGAAAATTGTGAGCATCAATTTACGTATGATGAAAATTTCGGAAGGTGCGTGAAGTGTAATAAAACTGATGCACTATATTACTGATTGATTTAATGCATCGCAGTCCATTTTATATTAAAGTCGTGATCTTTAAAAGCTGTCATTCTCAAAATGACAGCTTTTATCGTTGGCTTGAAATATGGACTAAGTCCGTTCTAGTCATCCATTTCTTTTTTCCGAAAAACAATCACTGTCAACATGGACATGCCCACCGCCCAGGCGAATATGACAACCAATGGTAACCAACTTTCGTTCATGGACTGGCCTGCTTGGATGTTTTTAGCAAACTCCAAAAGTTGGATATTCGGTAAGTACTTCGCAAATGCCAAGGTCGGATACTTTTCAATGATCATTTCGATAAATGTACCAAAACCAAACAAGAAAAACATCGGTAACATGATGACAGATGCCTCAACGGCTGATTTTGATAGTAATCCGATGAGCGTTCCCAAAGCGATATAAAAAAGCACTGAAATAATCATCGCAATTGCAATGGAAAATAAATGAGTTGGTTCATACCTCATCAGCATGGAACAAATCACTATCGTAATGATGGTAACGATAAAAGTAACTAAACTTTTTCCACCAAGGATTTCCGGGATCGTCGCTGGTGATAACATAAGTCCACGTAGCGTGTTTTTTTCTTTTTCTTCGGCGATTAAGGCACTTTGGACATATGCACCGATCATGACAAATGTAAGGTTAATCACTAAAAAATGGGCTTCTAGAGGGAGCTCTTCATAAACTTTCCCATAAAAGGCTGCCAACAAAAGCGGCATCAGAAGTGCCGTTGAAACGTACAAGTTTTTCATCATATCTTTAACATCCTTTTGAAAAATGGCATAGACCCGTCTCAATGAAATATTCATACTAACTCCCTCCCCGTTACTTCCAGAAAAATATCGCCTAAGGTCGGTTCATCCGTATGGATGGAGATAATTTCATCCGCAACCATGTATTTGTACACTGTATCAGCGCTTTGAGGGCCAGTCGGTATCAACAACTCACGCCCGTTCTTCAATTCAATCATCATATTGGCATTGGAAAATTGTCGCCGTAGTGATTTTGGTTGATCAAGTAGCTGAATTTTTCCTCGGTGCAAAAAAGCTATCCGGTTGCATAACGTCTCCGCTTCATACATATCATGGGTTGTTAAAAAAATGGTCGTTCCTCGTTCATTTAACGCTTTTAATCCGTTATGAATATGCTTTGCATTTGCTGGATCAAGCGCTGATGTTGGTTCATCCAAAAATAATAGCTTCGGTTCATGTAAAAAAGCGCGCGCCAGTAGAACCCGTTGTTTCATGCCTTTCGAAAGCTTAGCAATGACCTTTGTCTGTTCCTTTTCAAGGTTTACCATTTCTAGCACTTCACGAATACGTTGATGATCTACACCGTATAGACCGCTGTATAGTTTTAAATTATCATAGATCGATAATCGATCATATAATCCACTGTTGTCGGTAAGAACACCGAAGTTTCTACGAAAATGGGCTGTCTTGAAAGATGCAGATGACCGATTAAAAACATACGCTTCACCGGATGTAGGTGAAAGCTGCCCGGTCAAAATTTTTATCGTTGTCGTTTTTCCTGAGCCACTCGGTCCGAGAAAACCAAATGTTTCTCCTCTTTTCACTTGAAAACTGACATCTTCTAAAGCGACATCGTTACCAAACACTTTTTTTAATGATTTCACTTCAATAATCGTTTCCACACGCTTGCCTCCTTGTTCTTCAATCATGTGTCGACCATCCTAAGAATAAAGGAAATACGCAGTAAACGCAGCATATTTTCCGTGAACAGCGTATTTATACGTTGAATGATGCTTATTTAAGCCCCAACATCTCCTTTAATTGGCTCATTTTTGCCTTGGACAATGGAATCGATGACTTGGGATCGTCATCTAATATTAAATTAAAACTATTTCGCGTCCATGTAATCACTTCTCGTACTTTTTGTAAATTGACAATATACGAACGGTGACATCTAAAAAAACCATAATATATTAAACGTTCCTCCAATTCCTGCAACGTAAAAGTTGTTGGAAATGCCTCACCTTTAATGTATAGATAGACTTGACCTTCTTTACTGTCGATGTAATCAATTTCTGGCGGATCAAATAAGACCATTTTGTCGTTAGTTTTCGTAGGAATTTTCTGAAATTCAAGCGCCTGTCTTTTCACTTGTTCGAAATCTTTCGCTTGATGATCTCGTTGGTGATTTTCACCATCGATGGGCACAACATGTAATCCTTTTTCATCCAAACGATATACACGATTAGCTACGGTAATGGCGCTTTCCAGATTACTCGTTAACACGAGGATGCTTTTATCATCTTGTTGCAATCTTTTCACGATCTGTAAAAAAATTTGTTTCGTTTCTAGGTCGATGTTCAAATCAGGTTCTTCAAAGATAAACAAACTAGGGTTTTGCAACAATAAGCGAGCAAATTGAATCCTCTTCTGTTCGGAAAAAGTTAGTTTTTTTACAGGTAGATGTTTTTTCGTTGCTAATTGTATATCATGTAGGACTTGATCAATCGTTTGATCAGAGTGAAATAACCCTTTGTAAAAGGTTAAATGATCGATGACCGTCAACCGTTCATACAATCCGTCATTAAAAAAACAAATCCCTACTTGCTGCGTGATATGCTTATGATTGTTTGTAAGTGAGGATATATTTTCACCGTTTAAAAAAACATCGCCACTCGAGAGGCAATTTTCTCCAATAAATATACCTAACAAAACATTGCGTACATTTAAACTACAATGGATGGCGAGGATTTCGTGTGTGGACATTGATAAACTTACGGAAGGAAACAAAACGGTGTCCCGACTGTGCTTTTCTATATTTTCAATTGATAATACATTCATCAAATCACCTTTCCCGCTTATCTTTAATATCGACATACCGACTGCGGACGTTGCTCTTTGTTCGGAAATCGTTTCATTTCATCTGGATTGTGCATCGTTTTCGTACGTGTTAAATATCACCATCGCATCTTTATCGAATTGAACCCACCGGAATCTCGTCGTTCAGGGGGTGTCCTAACAGCGCCAGTCTAATTTCTGATTTCATTGTATAACGGACAACTTGTATTGGCAATAACAAATCCATTGACGTCAACTTCATTTATCTATGATTTATGTTATGGTTTAAAATGTATGTGCCTCTTCAATTTTTCACTGTCATTTTAATGCACCATGAGGCTTATCTACATACTCCATTAAAAAAAGCTTTTGAAACAATAAAAACGATTCAACACCGCTAAAATACGCTACGTTCTCATTTTATACTCATCTTTCTACCGAAGGATCTTCCGATGACAGATACACCTCATTATGATATCCTTAAACTAAATGAATGACCGAACATAAAATCATTGAAACTACTAGGGGTGCCTCGTTTTTAGGGCTGAGAGGTGACATGCGTTCACCAACTCTTATGAACCTGATCTGGATGATGCCAGCGGAGGGAAGTGGTTAGACGAAAGATGTCTAGTCTATTTCAACGTAAGCTAGCCAGGTTCATAGAATGAATCTGGCTTTTTATTGTTATAAAAATAATGTAGCATCTTGCCATCATCCGTGGTGATCCTCATATGAAAGAAGGTGTCTATCATTGAATCGTACAACATTACTGACAACAATGGCCGTTTTTGTGGCAATTGGAACATTGGGATCCCACCTGCTTTGGTTTCCAGCAGGAATTGCTAAGGCTTACCCTGTTCAACATGCTGTCAATGTGATGGCAGCAGTCTTATTAGGACCTGGACCTGCTGTGATTATCGCCGGGATGATTGCGCTCATTCGTAACATGCTCGGCCTTGGCACATTACTAGCCTTTCCAGGTGGCATGATTGGAGCGTTTGTAGCCGGCTATTTTTATAAAAATTTTAAAAAAGTTGGCTGGGCAGCTCTTGGCGAGGCGATTGGTACAGGACTCATCGGCTCTTTATTTTCTGTTCCTTTCGCTAAAGTACTCATGGGAAGCTCGGTTGGAGCACTCTTTTTTATGCCTTCGTTTTTGACGAGTAGCATGACAGGTGCTCTCATCGGCTGGATCCTTGCCGCTCGCTTACAGAAAACAAATACGTTTCAACACATGATGACGCGTAGCTCATCATAGACGATTTAATTCAGTTTAAAACGAACTCATATTTCACATGTATGAAAAGTGCTATAAAAGTACGACTATTACTAGAGGAGGACATAACCAATGAAACAGATTTCATGTGCACTTACGATCGCAGGAACGGACCCGAGTGGAGGAGCAGGCATTCAGGCTGATTTAAAAACATTTCAAGAATTAAAGTCTTATGGAATGTCTGTCATCACAACGGTTGTTGCCCAAAATACGACAGGTGTTCAAGATGTCCATCACCTTCCCTTAGAGATGATTGAAAGACAATTGGAGTCCGTATTTTCTGACATTCCCGTACATGCCTTTAAAACGGGTATGATTGCCAATATTGATATGATGAAAGTCATCGCTCATAACATAAAGAAATTCGACGCACCGTACATTATGGACCCAGTTATGGTTGCTACGAGTGGGGACCCGCTCATCGCTGAAAATGCCCAAGACTTTTTACGCGATGAGCTGTTACCACAGACAGCGGTCGTTACCCCAAACATACCCGAGGCAGAAAACATTACCGGGGAAAAAATTACGGATGAAGAGGATATGAAAGAGGCCGCTGAACAAATCGTCACGAAACATGGCGCTCAGTCCGCTCTCGTTAAAGGGGGACATTTACAAGGAGATGCCGTTGACTTTTTATATGATGGAAACAAGATTCACACCTTTTCCGCTCGTCGAGTTGATACAAAAAATACACACGGTACTGGATGCACATTATCCGCTGCTATTACTGCTTATATGAGTCAAGGCATTCCTTTAGTTGAAGCTGTGAAGCGTGCAAAACAATATGTGACGGCGGCCATTCAACATTCGTTGGATATTGGTCATGGGAGTGGGCCAACGAATCATTGGGCTCCAAGGATTGGTGAGTAAATATGGTGAAAGAATCCATTATCCATCACGTCCGCAACAACAATCCGTTGATTCACCATCTCATCAATCAAGTCGTCATGAACTTTGTTGCCAATGGTCTACTCTCCTTTGGTGCAAGCCCTGTCATGGCCAAGGCGAAAGAAGAAGCAAAAGATATGGCTTCGGGAGCTGATGGTGTTTTTATCAATATCGGCACATTGACGAAAGAAGAACTTCCGGCCATGATTGCGGCAGGAAAAGTAGCAAATGAACACGAAAAACCAGTCGTTCTCGATCCAGTTGGTGTCGCTGCGACTCCTTTTCGTTCTGAGGCGATTCAAGAAATTATGCAACACGTACAACCGACTGTCATTAAAGGAAATGCCGGGGAAGTCGCCCACCTCGTCGATATCCCTTGGGAAGTGAAAGGTGTCGACTCGACCGATGGTGGAAATATTATGGGAGACATTGCCCAACAAGCAGCCAAAAAATATGCCACTGCTGTTGTCGTAACTGGGAAAACCGACTTCATTTGTACGGGAGATCATGTCTTCGAAAATACAACAGGACACCCCTTTTTAACGAAAGTGACCGGTGGAGGGTGCTTGTTAGGATCGGTTATCACCGCCTGTTTAACGACAGATGATTCCATTGAGGACCAGCTTTTAGCAGCAGTCACATTTTACGGTTTAGCTGCTGAATATGCTGCCACTCATGAAGATGTGGCCGGCCCAGGATCATTTATGCCTCGCTTCATTGATGCTTTATCTTACGATGTACGTACATTGAAAGGAAGATTGTAAATGAAAACCTTGCAACAAAAACTCAGAAAGTATTTCATTATGGGCAGTCAGGATTGCAATCAACCCGAAACAATTTTAACCGAAGCCATCGAAGCGGGAATTACTGCTTTTCAATACCGAGAAAAAGGAGCAAACGCCCTTACCGGGAAACAGCAAATCGAACTCGGCAAACGATTGCGAGACATTTGTTATGAACACGATATTTTATTCATCGTTAATGACGACGTCAATCTCGTCGAGCCGCTTCAAGCGGATGGCATCCATGTCGGACAGAACGATACACCCGTCGAAAAAGTACGCGAACGTTTTCCAAATAAATGGATTGGACTTTCCGTTTCCAATATCGAAGAAGTAAACCGAAGCCCGATTGATTTAGTTGACTACGTCGGAGCAGGTCCAATTTTTGAGACACCAACAAAGCCGGATAAAAAACCTGTTGGGGTTGAGTGGATTAAGACATTACGCAAACAGTTTCCTCACTTACCTATTGTCGGGATTGGCGGGATGAACACGGCGAATGCCGCTTCGGTCATCGATGCTGGTGCAGATGGGGTATCCTTCATCTCCGCGGTGACAAAAGCAAAAAATATTCAACAAGCCGTTGCTGGATTGTAATAAACACCCTTGTGAAACAAAGCGTCCCTTTACGTTGGACTCGAAAAAACCAACGTAAAGGGATTTTAAGATGACGAACATTTAACAATGAACGAACCGTGTTCTTCCATCCTATGTTGCATAATCATCAGCCGCAACTGTCGCTCAATCTTTATGACGCGTAGCATAAATCGCCATCGCTTCACACATAAACTGCGCTAAACCTTCTCCAAACTGATCCATATTTTTCGTAAATCGACTATCTGTCACATACAATTGCCCCAGTCCTTTAAAGGCATCTAAAGAATAGCTACCTATCTCATTTAACCGTTCGTACCACGCTCGAATTCCATCTTGTGCTCGTTTTGAATCTGGTCGTTCGTGGCGAATTTCGGCTAATTTCCGAAATAGCCCATTGAATTCATCTGCAAACGCTTTTCGTTCATCTGTAGACAGCTGATCCATTTGAGCATTCGTTGCATCGACAGCTTCATCGCCCCATCTTTTCCGTGCTTCTTCTTCGTATTTGTTTTCAGTAAAGTCAAATCCGACAAATTGCTCTTCATTCGTCATATCCATTTCTCCTTCCATATGTTGGATCGTTTGCTCAACTGTTCTGATCATTTGATCCAGTTTCTCTCGCTTGTCGAGAAGCATATTTTTATGAAACACCAGTGCTTCTTTTCGATCAAAAGTTGGCCGATTGATAATCTCCTTTATTTTTTTCAGCGGGAAGTCAAGTTCTCGAAAAAATAAGATTTGTTGTAATGTCGCTAAATGATCTTGTGAGTAGATGCGATAACCCGTCTTCGTTTTGTCAGGTGTTAACAACCCAATCTCATCGTAATGATGCAATGTGCGTACACTAGTTCCAACTAAATCGGCAACTTCTTTTACTTTCATCTCTTCAACCTCCCTTCACTGATTACAATAAAGTATGACGTAACGTTAGAGTCAACTGTTTTTTTCATAATGATGTCATAATAAAATAAATCGAACCCCCCTAACACAAACGTTAAGGTGGTTCGATTTCGCAGCCCTTCCGCCCTATCGTACGGAGATTTTTCCGTCAACTTCAACCGGCCACATCGATTGGTTTTCAGCCATATCCCAAAACATATATTCAAAATAACTCGTTTTTACAACAATATCTTCTAACGCAGCTAATTCGTGTTCTGGTTTTCCTTCAGCAAGTTTATTCATCAAATCAATACAGTAGTTGGCTAATTTCGTAAACTCTTCCGAAGCGTACATGTTTACCCATCTTCCATAAAACTCATGCTCCGTTGCCCCTGGCCATGTCGCTAGCGTTTTTCCGATATAATTATAACTCCACGCACATGCTAAAACGGCAGCTGTCGCATTTTCAATTCCACCGCGTTGGGAGACGTTTAACATATAGCTTGTGTAAGCTGTCATCGTTGCGGAAGGCTCTGTAGCTTCGAGTTCCTCCTTTGAAATATTAAATTCACTCGCATACGACCGATGCAAATCCATCTCTGTGTGTAGCGTACCATGTAACAGTTCAGCAAAGGTTTGCATCGTATCTAAATCCGGTGCCTTCGCACTGCCTAATGCAAACACACGCGAATATTCGATTAAATAGACATAGTCTTGTTTCATGTAATGCTTAAACTTTTCTTGATCAAGCGTTCCTTCACCAATCCCTTTGACAAACGGATGTTCTAAATACGCCTTCCAAATCGGTTCGACACGCTTCCATAGACGGTCCGTGAATAAGTTGCCCATGATCAATCCTCTCCTCTAATAAATATTTATTGACCTATATAAAACAACGCTTCGTTTACTTGGGAAAAGAAAGAACTCACCTTCATAACTCCAAACTACAAGCGGCATTTCTTCATTTTCTAACATTAAAAAAACCTATCCCACTACGAAGGGATAGGTGATTGTTCGAATTGCTATTGAATCACAAAGTTTCCAACCACTTCCCTCCGCTAGTGTTAACTAGTTCAGGTTCCAAGGGTCAAGACGAATCTTTCTCAGCAATGAATTGCTCCCCTAGTGATGTTCATGAATCGATATAAACTTGTACCCTTATTCAAACATAAGATTAAAAGACTTTCAACTAAAAGCTTTCATTATACAAAACATTGAAAAAAAGCAAATGATTTGAGACACTCATACTAAGTACCCGTGTTTTCTTCTTAAAAATGATTAACGAAGGAGTGGATTCATAATGGGTAAAAAAATAGCATGTGTGATTACTGATCTATTTGAAGATAGTGAGTACACTGAACCCGCCCAAGCATTTACAGATGCTGGACATGAAGTGGTAACGATTGAAAAGGAACAAGGAAAAAAAGTAACTGGAAAAAAAGACAAGACAACCGTTACGATTGATAAAAGTATTGATGATGTCAATCCTGCCGACTTTGATGCATTATTTATCCCTGGTGGTTTTTCACCCGATAAATTACGAGCCGATGACCGGTTTGTTACGTTTACGAAACATTTCATGGATGAACATAAACCTGTATTTGCGATTTGCCACGGACCACAGCTATTAATTACAGCGAAAACATTAGAGGGCCGAAAAGCAACAGGCTATAAGTCCATTCAAGTTGATATGGAATATGCAGGTGCCGAAGTATCCGATGAAGAGGTTGTCGTTTGCCAAAACCAACTGGTGACGAGCCGTCAACCAGATGATTTACCGGCCTTTAATCGAGAATCTTTGAAAACTTTACAAGAATAAATGACGCCAAGCGATGGATCTTTCATCATTTAGCATAGGTAATCGAATGGAGGACTTAGGAAACAATGTCCTCCATTCATTTTTTATATATGTAGACTTCCTTCTTTATCGTGTTATGAATGAAATAGAAAAAAGTAACCACCTTGCATTTTTTATCCAACATTTTGGTCATATGTTTGGCTGTTTTTGACCATACTAGTGGATAGAAAGGTGGTTAGAAATTGTTATGGAATATATGAAAGCTTTTGCGATTAAGTTTGCAATCGTATCTGTTGTGATTTATTCAATCTTTGGGGTTTTTTTAAATGCATCGATGGGAAATTTATTTTGGTTAAGTCTGTTGATTACAGGGGCGCTTTTTGTAATCAGTGATTTACTTTTACTTCCTCGAATCGGGACGGTTTGGACGACAATCTTAGACTTTGGATTTATTTATCTATTGCTTTACCTCTCAGTGGGATTATTCATTCAAGAAACACCAGCTCCGATCTTAGCTTCTCTTGCCTCTGCTTACTTTATTGCGTGTAGTGAACCTTTATTTCACGCCTATGTCCAGGAACGTGTCTTAGAAACAACGACGGAAGACAGCATTCCTTTTGAGTTACAAACTGAATTTGCCGAGGACGATTCTATGGATACCATTCTAGATCAAGATAAACATTCCAAACATACCGACTAATATGAGGGTCGTCCGTCTAACTAAAATACGTAAACCGTGTCTCAGTAAAATGGGACACTTTTTTTATGTTGTTGCAATGTGAAGTAATTCACCTAATGATGTGCACATCCTGTTTCTCCTTTTCTTTCCGATATGTGTTTATCGCCCATTCTTTCCTAAATCAATCCCTTTTTAGACGATTACACCATATATTACAACAGTGATAGAATCCCAAAGGAGGAAGCATCATATGGATTTTTATGAACCAACTTATTTTGAAAATGATGAGGAAAGACAATTTGGCTTTCCAGGGTTTCCTGGCGGGCAACTTCCAGGTTTCCCTGGTCAATTTCCGGGACAGCCACCTGGTGGCCAGATTCCTGGGCAACCACCTGGAGGACCGTTTCAACCGGGTGGACCACCGACTACTCCACCCCCATCTTTCCAACCGACACAACCTCAGTTTCAGTTATTTGCTGTTGACCCTGGAGCGATTCGCAGCTGTTTATTTCGGTTTACGTTTATTTGGTTAGACAATGGACGTTCATTTTGGTTCTTTCCTACTTTTGTAGGGCGCAATTCCGTTGCAGGATTTAGATGGTCACGTTTTAGATGGGTCTTTTTCGGAATCGATTTAGACCGCATTGATTCCTTCCAATGCTTTTAATAACCTAACGAAATATATATCACAATCACTTCCTACTCTTTGCTGAATGGATCAATCTTTACAAACAAGAGATCGTATGACGGTCTCTTGTTTTATGTGGAAAATTGAAACAAAATGAAGCATTGTGATCATACGTTTCGAACATTCTTCATCGTACGTAAAAATTCTCATTGAATTCTAATCTATTTCCAAGGAATTTCTCAGACAGAACATATACGATAGAGATATCGCAGCAAAGGAGTGAAGACATGGCCATTGAAATTTTTACAAGGAGAGAATTAAAGTACTTAATCACAACAGAGCAATATCGTGAATTAACAAAACGATTATCTCCGCATATGCGCCCAGATATCCACGGTACAGATGGGCACTATACGGTGACGAGCTTATACTTTGAAAGCCCTGAACATACGATTTATATGGAAACGAAAAACAAATTATCATTTCGTCAAAAACTTCGTTTACGCGTATATGATGAGACAGATCGAAATGGTACAGCTTTCTTTGAAGTAAAACAAAAACATAAAAAAGTAGTTAATAAAAGAAGAATGGTTCTTCCACTTCGAGAGGCTTATCGCTATTTGGAAAATACATCTACACATTCATTCGATCATTATGAGACGTCAAACACACAAGTATTACGAGAAATTGATCATTTCCGGAAACTATATCACTTACAGCCAGAAATGATTGTCAGTTATGACCGGCATGCATTTCATGGGCTAGAAGATGCAGATCTTCGCGTCACGTTCGATATGAATTTGCGATGTCGTAATGATGATTTATATGTAGAAAATGGGCCACATGGTGTAAATTTTGTCGATTCAAATCTAGTTGTGCTTGAAGTGAAAGTAAATAATAGTGTTCCTTTATGGCTTGCACACACGCTACAAGAACTCAATTGTAAACAAAAAAGTCCGTCAAAATTTTGTACAAGCATGGAACTATTAAAACATGAAGAACTTCCAAATGGAATCGTGAAGGAACATGTACTTATTAGAGGAGGAGTTTAAAATGGATACGATTAATCAATTTTTTACGACAAATGGAACAGAAAGTGAACCGACTATATACATGACTCTACTAGCGATGTTAACGGCTACTGCGCTTAGTTTAATCATCACGAAAATATATCAAATTACATTTACGGGCGAACGGTACTCTCAATCCTTCGTACATACGATTATTATGATGAGTGTCATTGTATCCGTCGTCATGAATGTCATTAGTGATAATGCAGGTGTCGCATTTGGATTGTTCGCTATCTTTTCACTCATTCGATTCCGAAGCGCTGTAACCGATGCAAAAGACATTGCGTATATCTTTTTTGGTTTATGTGTTGGAATGACAAGTGGGTTATATCATTTTGATTTAGCGATTCTCTTAACCTTAGTTGCGAGTTTCATATTTTATTTACTTTATGAATTTGAATATGGCAAAGGAAAAGATACACAACTATTAAAGGTAACGGTTCCCGAAAATGTAAATCATGAAAATTTATTCGATGAAATTTTTGAAACATATACTGAGCAACATGCTCTGCGTCAAGTTGAAACGACAAATTTAGGGACGATGATTTTATATACGTATGCGATTCGCAGTAAACCTACAACAAAAGATAAGGAATTGCTGGATCGATTTAGAGAAAAAAATGCCAATTTAAAAGTTTCACTCACCTATTTGAACCAAGCTGACTGATGAGTTCTTTGGAAAATTTAGCGATCGTATATCCTTCTGCGATACACGAACACTCACCAAAAAACACGGTAGACAGATGTACCGTGTTTTTGCATAAGTTCATTATTCTTGCATAATCTCATCAACTGTCTCTTTAACTTCATTTCGAGACATTTTTTCTTTACCGCTTTTCATAGCTTTCATTGTCTTTTTCGCTAAAGCGAGTGGAATTTTACAAAACAATAAAATATTTCGATTATCGATATCTTTTATATATTCATCTGCTTTTTTTAAGTTTTCTGATGCATAGGCATACATATCATCGCGTGTCCAATTATCAGGAAAAAATCGCACGCCTCGTACCGCATCTTCGTCCTGGTTGCGGAGCACGTTCACCGCTTGTAGTCCTCTTCCGTACCCAATAGCTAAGTCACGGTCCGTTTCCGTCCCATCATGCCAACTCCAAATATCGCTCAACATGACACCGACCAAACCAGCTACATAATACGTATAATTATCAAGATCTTCTTCCGTTCGAATCTGCCAATCTTTTTCGACCCACTCAGCCATTCCTTTCGCCATAACACTTGTAGACTCTTTCACTTTGTCGACAATTTCCGGTGGACAAAATGTAATCCAATCCGCGAGTCGTAAAGTCACTTCCGGCAAATCCGCTTGATATGGTTCGACTAGACGACGATACGCTTCTTCATCGAATTCCTTTGTTAATAGTTCGCTTGTCGAACGCAATAAATACTGTTTCACATCAGCAGATAATTGTTCATGATCTTCAATTTCATCGATTGCTCGCATACATAAATAAGCTGATCCGACCGTTTGTCTCAGCGGCTTCTTCAACAACTTGATCGGTATATAAAACGTTCGACTCGTTTTCTTAAGCATATGCATAGCTTCTTTGTTTAATTTAGCGTCACTCATGTTTTTCCTCCTTAAACGAGTGAGGTTAATCACTAGTATAACAAAAAATCGCATTTTTTTCTTAACTGACGCCGTTTTCAAGCCGATTCCTATCCATGCATAAAAGATGTACGAAAACAATCATGGTTCCGTTCAAGCCACCTTCTTGTCCAAAGTCAGTTTGCGAGGTCGGCCTACGTGATTAAATCAACGTCAAAATCTGATATTCAGTAAAGCTCGAATCTCGTTTGGCAGTTGAGCGCTCTCTTTTGTAGGACATCGATTTCTATACGCGATGAATTTTCCCTAACAGAGAAAAGGTATCCCGACAGATGTTTGGCAGCAAAAAACTTCCCACACCGACTTATTTAGCCGAGGGAAGTTTTTATTACTCTAGTGGATCTTAGCACGTTCAAAAGCTTTGTCCATATTTTTAGTTGTAATTTTCGTATGGGATGTATGCCATAACACTTCTTTGTCTTTGACTAACAAAATTTGTGGTGAATGATGGCGCACCTCAGTCCACTCCGCAATTTTATTAGAAATAGGTCGTTCTTCAATTACTTTTACCATGTATGCCGAAACATCTTTGTCTAGCGATTGTAAAAATGACTGATATTCGTTCATAGCCTGCGCACTAAGCGGACATGTTGTACTATGTTTAAATAATAAAACCGGTTTTTCCGTCGTTTCCTCCCATACTTTTTCGAGTTCATTCATCGATGTTAATTCGTGTAAAGTTATCATATTGTTTCCTCCTATCCATGTTCAATAGCAATGTTGTACATTGAACATACGCTCGTTACCATAGGTTTGCAAGTCTTTTGCAATGTAGAAAAATGGAAAGAGGAATCTCACGATGCGGGTTCAATCTAAAATCACGATTGTATAAGCGTGGAACGATTCAATCATTTCAATTATACTGTAACTAATGATTGCTTTTTTCAATCGATTGTCGAAAGAAGATTATAAGATAATTAAGGTGATCCAAATGAAAATAAATTTTTCAAGTCGGTTTATGAAATTTATAGGTGGACGTAATTTAGCGTTCAGTCTCATTCTTCTTATTCTTATCGGAACCACCATTTATATATATCATAAAATTTCTTTTGTTTTTCAGCCACTCATCACCATTATTTCAACGGTTTTACCATCCATTATTTTAGCATTTATCGCTTACTATTTATTTAATCCGATTGTAAATTTACTAGAGCGATTTAAAATCAAGCGCATTTGGGGCATCATTCTTCTTATATTAGCCATCACTGGTCTTTTAACAGGAGGAATTCTAATCACTGCCCCGATTATCGAAAGGCAAATCACCGATTTAGCCAACGCTTTTCCAGGCTATTTACAACAGATGGGGGAAGGAATACAAGCGTGGCTTCAACATTCCATTTTCGGTCAATATTATGATCAAGGGTATCAATGGCTCATCGCAACATTAAGTGACATACCCGACGAAATCGGAGAGTACATTGGTGGAGCGGTTGAAGGGGTGCGAAACGTAGCGACTACGTTAACGAATGTAGTTGTTGCCATCGTGACATTTCCAATTATCTTATTCTTTCTATTAAAAGACGGTCATCGATTCAAAGCATATAGTTTACAATTTGTCCCACCCAAATATAGAAATGATCTCGATCAAATTCTAATCAATATCGATCGACAAGTCGGCTCCTACATCCGAGGGCAAATGATAGTAGCAACTTGTATAGGTATTCTCTTATACATCGGGTATCTCATTATCGGTCTCGATTATGCTATCATTCTAGCCATTACGGCTGCAATCACAAGTGTTGTTCCTTATTTAGGTCCGATGATTGCGATTTCACCGGCCATCATTATCGCGATTGTCCATTCACCATTCATGCTTTTGAAGCTAGCTATTGTTTGGGCAACCGTTCAATTTTTAGAAGGAAATTTCATTTCACCTAATATCATGGGACGAGCAATGCAAATCCATCCCTTAACGATTATTATTGTCTTATTAGCTGCTGGAAATTTATTTGGCCTCATAGGTGTTATTCTCGGAATTCCAGGGTATGCCATTATCAAAGTGATTGTCACCTATCTTTTTGAGAAGTTTAAAGCTAGATACAATCGCTATTATGGAAAACAATATGGCTTTTATACATCAGCCCAAGACAAAAAACATAAGTAACAGCAGCGACTACTCATGCCCTACCACGTATCGCGTACAGTTACAATCCTTAGGCAACATCTGTACGTTTCCGGTATATGTGAGCGCTTCTATTCGCAAAGGATGTTTACACTATGCTTAACTTACAAATGTGAACAGGCTATTGGTGATTGATTATGTTTAAATATATCACAAAACATACTAAACCACTTCTAGTATACGGATTATTGAGACAAAACAAAAGGCTCTCTCTGAATGGGGGAAACCACCCACACCTATATAAATGAATGCTATGATCTTAATCAAACGTTCGTTCTACGCTTATACCAACCATCTATAACTTAACTATCGAATCTAACAATCTATCACACATAGTATCACTCAAAAACAAAATGAGTCAAAAATTAGTCACGAATTCGTTACGACTTTGTAACGAATAGAGCATCTATAGCCCCCTTCTGTGTACTACACTAATAGTAGACATTCGTATTTTCATGATTGGCAATGTATATAACAAACTTAAGTACAGTGTAAGCACTCTTCACATCCAATATTGTTTGTGAAGGGAATCACTTGAAAAGGAGTTGTACATTAAATGGATCCGCTTATCATTGCACGTATTCAATTTGCATCAACGACCATTTTTCACTATTTCTTTGTACCCGTGTCAATCGGTTTAGCATTAATCATTGCCATTATGCAAACACTGTATGTTGTTAAAGATCAAGAAATTTATAAACGAATGACAAAATTTTGGGGTGTCTTATTCCTCATTAACTTTGCTGTTGGAGTAGTTACAGGAATCCTCCAAGAATTTCAATTTGGTATGAACTGGTCGACGTATTCCCGATTTGTCGGGGACGTATTCGGTCCTTCTTTAGCTATTGAAGGATTGTTAGCATTTTTTATGGAGTCGACTTTTATTGGTATATGGGTATTTGGAGCAAATCGATTATCCAAACGTGTCCATTTATTATCCATCTGGCTCGTTTCTTTAGGTACAATTTTATCTGCCTTGTGGATTTTATCTGCAAACGCATTTATGCAAAACCCTGTTGGGTATGAGTTTGCTGATGGAAGAGCTCAGATGAATAGTTTCGGTGAAATCTTAACCAACCCACATCTATGGGCACAGTTTCCCCACGTACTCGTTACATCCTTTGCAACTGGCGCATTTCTAGTCGCAGGAATTAGTGCTTGGAAAATCGCACGCAAGCATGATGTCGTAGCATTTAAAAAGTCATTTAAGATTTCAATTATCGTAGCTTCGATTGCTTCCATTCTGTTCGTGATTACTGGCCACCAGCAAGCACAATACCTAGTTGAAGCACAACCGATGAAGTTAGCTGCTGCAGAGGCGCTATGGGAAACGAGTGAAGACCCTGCCCCCTTTACAGTTGCAGCGAAAATCAATCCAGAGGAAAAAGAAAACTCTTTTGAGATACAAGTACCTTATATGTTAAGTCTTTTGTCTTTTAATAAGTTTAGTGGACAATTAGAAGGTATGAATCAAATTCAAGAAGCATACGAGGAAAAATATGGTCCTGGTGATTACATTCCACCTGTACGAACCGTTTTCTGGAGTTTCCGAGCGATGGTCGCCTCCGGTATGTTAATGCTCTTCATGAGCCTATATGGATGGTATGTATCAAGAAAAGATAAATTAGAGCAAAAAACACGCTATTTAAAGATGATGGTCTATACGATTGCTCTTCCATTTATCGCGAATACAGTCGGGTGGTTGATGACCGAAATGGGAAGACAGCCGTGGGTTGTTTTCGGAGTGATGCAAACAAAAGATGCTGTCTCACCTACCGTTACAGCCAATGAAGTTCTCTTCTCACTCATTGCCTTCACCACGCTTTATGCCATTATGGGTGGAGTTGCGATTTATCTGTACGTCCGCCATATTAAAAAAGAAAACCATGACGATGGAACACCTGATGTAACGAGCGATCCGTATGATACAAAATCGTACGAAAAAGGAGGTAGTAAAGTTGTCTCTCAATGAACTGTGGTTCCTTCTCATAGCAGTGTTGTTTATCGGCTTCTTTGTACTGGAAGGATTTGACTTTGGTGTCGGTACAGTCGCTAAGTTTCTCGGCAGAAATGATACCGAACGACGTGTGTACATTAATACCATTGGACCGTTTTGGGATGCGAACGAAGTATGGCTCATTACAGCAGGGGGTGCTATGTTCGCAGCTTTCCCACATTGGTATGCAACAATGTTCAGTGGGTTCTATATCCCGCTTGTACTCATGTTGTTGGCCCTTATTTTACGGGGAGTATCGTTTGAATTCCGTGGTAAAATAGATAACCCAAAATGGAGAAATACGTGGGATTGGGCCTTATTTATCGGGAGCGCCTTACCCCCAATCCTATGGGGAGTTGTTCTCGCTAACTTTATGACTGGTATGCCGATTGATTCAGATAAAGAAATGGTTGGCGGGTTTATCCAATTCCTTCATCCATTTGCCTTACTCGGTGGAGCCATGTTCTTCATGCTATTCGTCGTACATGGTTTACAATTTATCACTTTGCGCACAACAGGAGAATTACAAGAGCGTGCTCGTAAACTCGCTAAAAAATTAGCACCACTCACCCTGTTAATCGTCCTAGCATTTGCCTTCTTCGGTTGGTTAAAGACAGATATTTTCACATATCATGGAAATGGATGGATCATTCTTCCAATTCTTGCATGGGTTGCTTTACTAACCGCTAGCGTGCTCAATGTCAAAGGGTTGGACAGAAAAGCATTTTTCTTTACATCGGCAACCATTATCTTGTTCACAGCAAGTGTGTTCATCGGCATGTTCCCACGCGTCATGATCAGCTCGATTGCAGATGCTAACAGCCTAACGATTTACAGTGCGGCTTCTGGATCTTATACGTTAAAAGTAATGACCTATGCGACCTTCATTTTATTGCCATTCGTTCTCGCTTATCAAGGATGGAGTTACTACATCTTCCGTGAACGAATTAAATCAAAGGATGAGTTGGAATACTAATGAAACGGAAAAAAGGACTGCCAACCTACCCCGGAAGTCGTATGTTACATGTGTTTTTAAGCATATTAATCATTTTGGAGTCAATGACGATTATTGCCCAAGCTACTTTTTTAGCTCGGGCAATCACTCTTTTATTTGAAAGAACGCCCTTAACCGATGTTCTTCATGAGATTGCTTTCTTTTTCATCAGTTTTATCATTCGCTACGTACTAACGCATATTCAAACTTATTTAGCTGAGAATTATGCTGAGAATACAACGAGACATTTGCGAAACACTCTCATCAGCACATATTTTCAAACAGGAGCTCACCCTGCCCAATCGATTGGGACAGGGCAATTCGTTACACTCGCTATGGAAGGAATCGATGATTTAAAGAAATACTTGGAGATCATCGCCATCCGAATGTTGCGAACAGGTATTGTCCCGCTGTCCATCGTCATTTACGTTTACACACATGATCGTCTATCGGCATTAATCATGGTTGTTACTGTTCCTATAGTAATTATTTTCATGATTTTACTCGGATATGCTGCCCAAAAAATGGCTGATAAACAATATGATCGCTACCGAATATTATCGAATCACTTTATCGATTCCTTGAAAGGGTTAGAAACATTAAAATATTTAGGACGAAGCATGGCACACGCCAAAAGTATTCGCCATACGAGTCAACAATATCGTCAAGCAACGATGCGTACATTACGTGTAGCTTTTCTCTCATCCTTTGCATTAGAGTTTTTCACAAGCTTATCCATCGCATTTGTAGCGGTTGGTTTAGGGTTGCGACTTATCGATGGTTCCATCCCTCTTCTACCCGCACTAACAATTTTAATTTTAGCACCTGAATACTTTTCACCCATCCAAGAAGTCGGAAGTGATTACCATGCAACGTTAGATGGTCAAGTAGCTATGGAGAAAATGGATTCCATCATTAAACAACAAGCATCACCTTCTAAGCCATCGACTTACGAAATCAACTGGAAGCCTTCCAGCACAATAGAGTTGGATCAGATCGATGTAAAAAAACAACAGACGACCATTTTAAACGACATTTCCTTTTCATGGAAAGGAAGAGGAATGATTGGAATCGTTGGTGAAAGTGGAGCTGGAAAGTCAACACTGATTCACGTATTAGCTGGCTTAACTACTCCGAGTAAGGGAACCATTACATGCGATGAAGAAAAGATGAATTCCTTACAACATCAACAATGGCTTGAACATATCGCCTATATTCCACAACATCCATATATATTTCCGGCTTCACTCGCAGATAATATTCGCTTTTATGTCCCAGATGCCTCGGATCAAGATATTAAACAAGTCATCAAAGAAATTGAATTAGAACAATTTGTGCAACAACTTCCGAATGGTATCCATGAAAAAATCGGTGAAGGCGGAAGAATTTTAAGTGGTGGGCAAGAACAGCGCATTGCTATGGCACGTGTTCTACTAAGTAAAAAACCAATTATTATCCTCGATGAACCGACAGCGCATCTAGACATTGAAACAGAATATGAAATCAAGCAAGTCATGTTGCGCGTTTTTCAACAGAAGTTAGTCTTTTTTGCAACTCACCGACTCCATTGGATGAAAGATATGGATCATTTACTCGTCCTGGATAAAGGACAACTCGTCGAACAAGGGGATCATCGAGAACTGTTGACTAAAAAAGGAACATATTTTAATATGCACAATCAACAAAAAGGAGGGGATTGGAATGAATGACTGGATTAAGCCTTATCTCAAACAATACAAAGGTCAAATTTTGTTAAGCGTTTTTTTCGGTGTACTCGGGATTGGATCTGGAGCGATGCTATTGTTTGTATCTGGTTATTTAATTTCAAAATCTTCCTTACGTCCTGAAAATATTATGATCGTCTATATACCGATCGTTGCCGTCAGAGCGTTCAGTATCGGTCAAGCTGTATTTAATTATTTAGAAAAGCTCGTCAGTCATGACCTTGTCTTACGCATCTTAGAACGTATGCGTACTAAACTTTATCAAATTGTTGAGCCACAAGCACTCTTTCTTCGCAGCCGTTATCAAACAGGTGATTTATTAGGTATCTTGGCAGATGATATCGAACATTTGCAAGACTTTTATTTACGAACCATTTTCCCGAGCATACTCGGAATGGCCATTTACACTATTTTCATCATCGTCCTTGGACGATTCGATTGGGTTTTTGCCATCATGATGGCACTCATGCTCGGAGTCATCCTATTTTTATTTCCAATCGTCTCCTTTTTCATAACACGCCGCCATCACCTTACACTTAAAACAATACGTCATCGACTATACCGACAATTAACAGATGCTGTATTCGGACGAATGGATTGGCAAGCGAGTGGACGGACTGATGAAATTCTCAAAAATTTTACTACAGAAAATGAACGACTCATTCAAGAAGAGAAAAAAATTCGCCAACGGAAACATATTCGCGACGCATCTTTACGTTTCGTCGTCGGGATGATTGTAATTGCGATGATGGTATGGACAGATTTGCAAACGGGACAAGGAACGATTGCTCCAACGATCATTGCTGCTTTTGTCTTGATGAGTTTTTCGATCACAGATGCTCTTCTTCCTGTATCAGATGCTGTCGAAGAAGTTCCATCCTACACCGATTCAATCACAAGGATTCAACAAGTGGAACATCAACCACTCAAAACAAATCAAGTGATCCAACAAGCTTGCAAACATCAAGAACAGGCAACCATTCAACTTCATCGTGTGAGTTACCGTTATCCAAATAGTCCAGAAAAAGCGGTCGATGACATTTCCTTGGAGATTCCGGCTGGTGAAAAAGTTGCTGTTCTCGGAAGAAGTGGTACAGGAAAATCAACCTTATTAAAATTAATGGCCGGAGTCATGCAACCCGATGAAGGTCATATTACTGTGAATGGTGATACCATGCATAGTGGATTCTTGTCAAAAGCAGTTTCCGTTCTCAATCAAAAACCACATTTATTCGACACGACTATCGGTAACAACATACGGATCGGTAGACCAGAAGCAACGGATGATGAACTATGGGAGGCTGCTGAACAAGCACAAATTGCCCCGCTCATTCGAACATTGCCCAAAGGAATGAATACAGCTATGGAAGAAATGGGTAAGCGATTTTCAGGTGGAGAAAGACAACGAATTGCTTTTGCTCGTGTACTCTTGCAAGACACCCCGATTATATTAATGGATGAACCGACGATCGGCTTAGATCCCATCACTGAACAGCAATTGTTAACAACCTTCTTGTCAGCCGCCCGAGATAAAACAATCATTTGGGTGACACATCATTTAGCTGGAGCAAAATCGATGGATCAAGTCATTTTCATGACAGAAGGAAAAATAAGCATGCAAGGAAGCCATCGCGAATTATATCGAACGAACGATCATTATCAAAAACTATACGAAATGGATCAAGGAACCGATTATGATTAAATGGATGATCAAAACTCAACCGATGAACGCAGCATCTTTTCTGCTCATGAGCAGAAAAACTTTTACATCCTTATTAACACATAAGCTGCCTCGACTGCGTGCGCTTTGAGTAACATTTACGATGAGTCATTCGTGATCAATCATCCGAATGACTGTTTCCTTCCAATCATTGATGGGCAACGTAAATTGTTTCCTATATCTGTTGTAGTCGTTCACCCACTTTCTGAATTCTTTCGACTCAACGCATATTTTAAGGTATGATTTATGATATAGAGTTAAACAATTTTTCTATACAAAACGATTGATTTTATACGTGATTCAAGGTTATAATGTTCACCATACAAAAACACGTGTATATTCAGAGCGTACATTGCAGGAGGAAAAATATATGACAAAAAATGTATCTATTGGCTTATTAGGCTTAGGAGTTGTTGGATCTGGTGTCATCCATATTATCCAACATCACCAAGACAAGCTTTCGCAGCAACTTGGATGTGAAGTATCGATCAAACGAATTTTAGTAAGCGATTTAGAGAAAGAGCGCCCAGAAGAGATTGATCGATCATTACTCACTACGGAACCCAATGAAGTACTAGATGATGCAGATATTGATATCATCGTAGAAGTTATGGGCGGATTAGAAGATTCATATCATTATATATTACAAGCTTTACGCAACAAAAAACATGTCGTTACTGCCAATAAAGATTTAATTGCATTACATGGTGTACAATTACTAGAAACCGCTAAACAAAATGGATGTGACTTGTTTTATGAAGCAAGTGTAGCTGGGGGAATCCCTATCTTACGAAGCTTGACGGATGGTTTAGCAGCGGACCGCATCCAACGAATCATGGGAATTGTAAATGGAACAACAAACTATATTTTAACGAAAATGGAGCAAGAATCGATCACCTTCGATGAAGCTCTGCAAGAAGCTCAAGAACTAGGCTTTGCTGAGGCAGACCCGACAGCCGATGTCGAAGGTTTAGATGCCGCCAGAAAAATGGTTATCCTTGCTCGACTCGCTTTCTCAACAAAGGTTGAATTAGATTCCGTTGACGTTAAAGGAATTTCCAATATTTCATTAAAAGACTTACAATACGGTAATCAACTCGGATACAACATGAAATTGATTGGAATTGCCCAAAATGACCACGATAAAAGCTTAGAAGTGAGTGTGCAACCGACATTCATCTCGCAAGAACATCCTTTAGCCGGTGTAAAAGATGAATACAATGCGATCTTTATCAATGGAGAAGCTGTCGGGGAGACGATGTTCTATGGTCCAGGCGCAGGTAGTTTACCAACAGCAACTGCAGTCATGTCTGATGTTGTAACGGTCATTAAAAACATGCAGTCCGAAGCGAATAGTCGTGACATATATACGCCTACACAATCGATACCGATTGCTCAACCTGAAGAAAGCTTTAGCAAATATTATATTCGCTTGCATGCACACGATGAAGTAGGTGCTTTTGCTAGTATTTCGCAGTTATTCAACAACATGGATATTAGCTTTGAACAAATTTTGCAAACGCCTAGTGAACAACATAAAATTGCCGAAATTGTGCTGATTACACATCGCACTTCTGCGGAAACATTCAATCAAGCACTCGAAAAATTGAAGACCATCAACGTCGTCAAAAATATTCAAAGTTATTTCCATGTAGAAGGAGATGCAAAACAATGAAATGGAACGGGTTATTAAACAAATATAAAGATTATTTACCAGTTACAGATCACACACCAGAGCTCACATTACATGAAGGAAATACACCGCTTCTTCATTTTCCAAACCTTTCCGAGGAGTTAAACATCGAATTGTACGGAAAAATAGAAGGGGCCAATCCGACCGGTTCATTTAAAGACCGAGGAATGGTTATGGCTGTCGCCAAAGCAGTTGAAGATGGAAGTGACACGGTCATCTGCGCATCTACCGGTAACACAAGCGCCTCAGCGGCAGCTTATGCAGCTAAAGCTGGTCTGAGAGCAATCATTGCTATTCCTAAAGGGAAAGTCGCGTTAGGAAAGCTTGCCCAAGCGGTGATGCATGGTGCGGAAATTGTTGAAATCGAAGGCAACTTTGATGACGCCTTAAAAATGGTTCAACAGGCAAGCGAAACGCTACCGATTACCCTCGTCAACTCTGTCAATCCTTATCGATTAGAAGGACAAAAAACAGCTGCCTTTGAAATTTGCGAACAGCTCGGTCATGCACCAGATATTTTAGCCATTCCGGTGGGGAACGCTGGAAATATCAGTGCTTATTGGAAAGGTTTCAAACAGTATAACGAAGCAAACCAATCCGGACTTCCACAAATTTTTGGCTTTGAAGCGGAAGGGGCAGCTGCGATTACAACTAACAAAGTGATCGAACAACCCGAAACTGTTGCAACCGCCATTCGGATTGGTAACCCCGCCAGCTGGAACTTAGCAACCGAAGCAAGAGATGAATCAAACGGGATGATTCAATCCGTAACAGATGAAGAAATCATTGACGCTTATAAACGCATTGCTCAACAAGAAGGTGTATTTGCAGAACCGGGCTCCTGCGCTTCCATTGCAGGTGTCATCCAACAGTGTAAAGAAGGTACGATTAAACAAGGAAGCAAAATTGTTGCCGTTCTCACTGGAAATGGACTAAAAGATCCACAAACAGCCATCGACGAGATCGATATCAAACGTATAACGATTCCTAACAGCGAAGAAGCGATGATGGATTACTTGAAAAGTGGGGAATAATGGATGAGTCAATTCACAATTACTACACCGGCTAGTTGTGCGAATATCGGACCTGGCTTTGATTCGTTAGGCATTGCACTCAACCGGTACTTAACATTACATGTGGTATCACAGGAAACGTGGGAATTTGAACACTGTTCCCCACTTTTACCTGCCAACGAGCATTATGAAGATCATTTAATCTATCAAGTTGCCCAACGAACGGCAGATCGTCATGGGAGAACTCTTCCCCCCTGCAAGGTGAAGATGGACAGTGAAATCCCACTCGCTCGGGGTTTAGGAAGCAGTGCTTCAGCTGTTATGGCCGGAATTGAATTAGCGAACCAATTATGCAAACTGTCTCTATCAACAACAGACAAATTAGCATACGGTTCTGAAATTGAGGGACATCCCGACAACATTGCTCCAGCCTTGCTTGGAGGTTTAGTCATCACGGTCCAAACACCAGATGAGGAAATCGATTATATTCAATTACCAACCTTAGATCTTGACTTAGTCGCCTATATACCTGATTTTGAATTAAAAACAGCTGCAGCACGAGAAGTTTTACCAGAAACGTATTCCCGAGAACGTGCGGCTTTCGGAAGTGGAGTGAGCAACCTCATGGTAGCTTCCCTCATCACAGGGAATTATGAATTGGCAGGAAAAATGATGGAAAAAGATATCTTTCACGAACCTTTCCGTGCCAAACTGATTCCAAACTATACTACGATTAAAGAGCAAGCGAAAAAGCAAGGTGCGTACGGAACAATTATTAGCGGAGCGGGACCGGTAATGATTTCATTCGTTCCCAAAACGCAGACAGACAAAGTAGTCGCCCATATGAAACGATTGCTTCCCGATTATGAGGTTACACAACTTCAAGTGGATGAATGCGGACTACAAATCACGTAACAGATGCCATTATTCATAGCAATTCCATAACTAAAACAGACTTGGCCAACATCATATACGCGTTTAGCCAAGTCTGTTTTTTTTATGATACTATGATACAAAGATACGTTTACCTGCTTTGATCACTTCATTGATTACTACCGGAACAATCGAAAGACCAATGACAAATAACCAACCGTCCCATGACAAGGGTTCGACACCAAAAAATTGGCTAAATAATGGAATGTGCACAAGTGCAACTTGAATCGCTATACCACCCACTACCGATCCAACTAACAACTTGTTCGTCAATAAGCCTACTTTGAATATGGATTGCGTCTTACTTCTTACATTAAAAGAATGAAATAGTTGCGATATACTTAGCGTGAGAAAGGCCATTGTTTGTGCATAAATAAGTGCACGATCTGTCACGAGATTCACATCCATAGTGAGCAGTGACTCGACTCCCGTAGCCTGTTTCAATCCTTGAATAAAAGCAAATAGCGTCAGTACTCCAATGAATACGCCGTTCCATACACTAAATGTTACATCATCGCGCGTAAAGATCCTCTCTGTAACAGGTCGTGGCTTTTCTTTCATCACGTGTGGATCATCAGAATCAACACCTAAAGCAATCGCTGGCATCGTATCCGTAATTAAATTAACCCACAAAATATGGACTGCTGTCAATGGAGGTGGCCATCCCATTAAAATCCCAATAAACAGTGTAAATAATTCGCCTAAATTACATGAGAGTAAAAATAGGATTGCCTTTTTGATATTTTTATAAATATTTCGCCCCTCTTCAACAGCCGCCGTAATCGTTGAAAAGTTATCATCGGTTAATACAATATCAGCGGCCCCTTTGGCAACATCTGTACCCGTAATTCCCATCGCTACACCGACATCAGCTTCTTGCAATGACGGAGCATCATTAACCCCATCTCCCGTCATCGAAACTATTTCTCCCCTATTTTTCATCGCTTTAACGATGCGTACTTTATGTGCTGGTGATACGCGGGCAAACACATGTACAGAAGTAATTTTTTCTTCGAGTACGGTATCACTCATCGCATCTAATTGGACTCCTGTCATTGTTTGATCTTCATGTGTTGCAATTCCAAGCTGTTTCGCAATCGCAAGAGCAGTATGGGGATGATCCCCTGTAATCATGACGACTCGAATCCCAGCTCGATGACACGTAGCGAGTGATTCTTTAACCTCATCTCGCGGAGGGTCAATCATACCTGTCAAACCAAGAAAAATCAGATTTCTTTCCAATTGATTTGGATTGACAGAGGAGAAGTCGACCTGTTTATATGCTACAGCCAATACACGCAAAGCTTGTTCAGACATGTGTTGAGCTTTTTCTTGAATATGTAGGCGATCCGCATCTGTCAAAGGTACGACTTGTCCATTTATCTCTTTGTGTGACAACCGCGGGAGTAGTCTTTCCAAAGCTCCTTTCACGTAAACAATTCCTTGATCCTCTTCTTTATGAACGGTGGACATCATTTTACGATCCGAGTCAAAAGGAATTTCATGGATCCGAGGATGATCCGTATCACATTGTTGTTTCGACCATCCTAGTTGTTGCGCTGCCTCTACCAAAGCAATTTCCGTTGGATCACCTGTTTGTTGACCTTCCTTTACCGTTGCATCATTGCACAAAATAATCGCCCGCATCAATCGTTCAACGGTAGGGTTATTCGGCGGTAGCTTTGACCATTTAAAAATGAAGTCGTTCGTATATACATTCGTTACCGTCATTTTATTTTGTGTCAACGTTCCCGTTTTATCAGAACAAATGACACTTACAGCTCCGAGCGTTTCTACGGCGGGAAGTTTACGGATGACCGCATGTTGTTTAATCATGCGCTGTACACCAAGAGCTAACACGATGGTGACAATCGCTGGTAACCCTTCTGGAATTGCAGCCACAGCTAAGCTGACGGCAATTAAGAACATCTCTGTCACTTCGCGCCCTTGTAAAAACCCAATTAAAAAGAGCGAAAAAGAGATGGCTATTGCTCCCATGCCAAGCACTTTTCCAACTTGATTCAATTTGTTCTGTAATGGCGTCATTTCATCACTTTTATGTGCTAACAATCGAGCTATTTTTCCGATTTCCGTATCCATTCCGGTACGGGTAACAATACCCACGCCTCTTCCATATGTTACAAGCGTTGACATAAAAGCCTTATGACGCTGATCACCAAGAGGGACATTTTTTTCCTGAGATCTCCATGTAGCATCTTTTGCAACCGGTACGGACTCCCCTGTTAATGATGATTCTTCAACCTGTAATTGAACCGTCTCAACAAGTTCGAGATCAGCTGGGACATATCTACCTGCATCAAGCAAAACGACATCGCCAACAACGACATCTTCGGTTGGTATTTCTTTAATCACCCCATCACGCTTCACGATCGCTCGTGGGGTAGAGATCTTTTTTAATTCATCGAGTGCCCGTTCAGCCCGATACTCTTGGATCACACCGATGATGGCATTTAAGACAACGACAAAACCAATAATAAGGGCATCGCTTACTTCTCCGACAATTGCTGAAATCACCGCTGCCGCTATTAAAATATAGATGAGCATGCTGTTCATTTGGCGCCAAAGCAATTCCCAAACAGAAGTCGCCTTCTTTTCTTCAAAACGATTCGGACCATTTTTTTGTAATCGTCGCTTTGCTTCCACTTGGGATAATCCTTGTTCTATATTCGTAGTCACTTTTTCTGTCATCAATATCATTCATCTCACTTTTTATTAAACTTGTAATGGTGCAGGGGTACGCTTCTTCTTATTATAATCTATTCCGTGTCAGCTTTGTACAGTTGACAAATGATTACCGATTCGTTTAGATGAAGGCAGAGAATGGTATGATGGGAGATTCTAATCATGAAAATATTTGTGGATGCAGACGCAAGTCCTGTTCAAGATATCGTCATTTCCATTGCTAGAGAAGCACACATTCCTGTCATTCTTGTTAAAAGCTTTAACCACTTTTCCCATAATAACGACATAAATGGTGTACAAACCATCTATGTCGACCCTGATCCAGATGCTGCGGATTACAAAATTATTCAATTGGCAGAGCAAGGCGACATCATCATTACACAGGACTATGGATTAGCTTCCCTCGGCTTAGCTAAAGGGTGTGAAGTGTTGCATCATAAAGGATTTCGCTACACAAATAAAAATATCAATCGCCTGCTACATATGCGTCACATCAGCGCGAAGGCGAGACGAAGTGGCAAACAGACGAAAGGACCTAAACCATTTACAGACCAAGACCGTGAAGCATTTCAACAATTACTCATCAACACAGTTCAACAAGCCTAACATGGCTACCAATTGTGCCACATGAGAAGTCATAAAAAATGAAAGGAGAATGACAAGTGGCTCATACAAATGTCTATCAAACAATCGCGGAAAAAGTTCCCGACATGAGCAAGTCACAAAAAAAGATTGCTACGTATATCTTAGAAAATCCGCATTCCGCTCCATTTCTGACCGTTGGAAAATTAGCGAAATTTTCTGGGGTCAGTGAAGCAACAGTCGTCCGATTTTCAACCTTTTTAGGTTATGACGGATATAATGAGTTACAACAATATATGTATGATTCTGTCGAAAAACAGCTCAACACTGTTGAACGGTTGCAAATGTCCCGAACTGTGTATGGCGATCAAGAAAAAACAATCTATGAAATTTTTGAAGATGACATAGCTAATATCCAATCGACGATGGAAAATCTGAATCTAAATGATTTTCAAACAGCAGCTAACTATATGCTCGATGCAGAAAACATCTATGTTGTTGCTAATCGAAGTGCAGTTTCACTAGGGGTTTTCTTGCAATATTATCTCGAGATTATGTTTGGAAACAGTGAGCTCATCAACTCAAGGGAATCAGCATTTGAAAGAATGTATCACCTGAACAAAAATGATGTTGTCATCGGATTAAGCTTTGCACGCTATACAAAGAGTACGATTGAAATCGTTTCTCATGCCTATGAAAAAGATGCAAAAGTAATCGCCATCACGGATAGTTTATTGTCGCCAATCACCCACTTTGCATCCATTTCGCTCATTACTTCTAGTAAAATGCCGTCTTTTTTAGATTCATTTGTTGCACCGCTCAGTCTCATCAATGCCTTGATTGCCTTTATTGGGAAGCAACGCCCGGTTGAAATTAACACAAGACTTGAAGATTTGGAAAAAATTTGGGATCAATATGATATCTTTCAACAAAAAAGAAAGTCATGATGAAATTTTTACTCCTTTTTTATAAATTAGTGAAATATATATTGCATTTTTATTTCCCTTTGCATATACTATATGCAAATACGATATGAGGGGATAAAAAAATGAGTGTGCAAATTCCTTTTGAAAATGGGAGTAAAGTACAGTCGGCGGCATTGTATGAGCAAGCATCACAAGTCATACCTGGGGGGATTTCCGCAAATATTAAATATTTCTCTCCCCATCCAATCGTCATGAAGCAAGCAAAGGGAAGCAAATTGATTGATGTCGACAACGAAGAATACATTGACTATTCTCTCTGTTATGGGGCACTCATAACTGGACATGGACATGAACGAATTGTCAACACTACAATGAGCTACATGAACGAAATCGGAACAGCCATTTTTGGAACACCACATGAATTGGAAATTACAATGGCAGAAAAATTGATTGAACTATACCCCGGAATTGATATGATCCGTTATACAAATTCAGGGTTGGAAGCAACTTTACTCGCAATCAGACTCGCCATTGCGTATACAGGGAAAGAAAAAATCGCAAAATTCGAAGGCCATTATCATGGCGGATTCAACCAAGTCCTCGTCAGTGTCAATCCCGATGAACAAGAAGCTGGAACAGCAGACACACCTGAAGCCACGCCAGAATCTAAAGGGATTCCACAACATGACTTAGAGCAAACAATCGTATTACCATTTAATGATTTAGAAGCAACTGAAGCCATCTTACGCACACATGCCGATGAATTGGCTGCCGTCATACTAGAACCCGTACAAGGCGGCTTTATCCCAGCTACAAATGAATTTATGAGAGGCTTACGATCCCTTACAGAAGAACTAAATATTGTCCTAATCTTCGATGAAGTAAAAACAGGATTTAGAGTTCATCTCGGTGGGGCCCAAAGTGTGTACAATATAAAACCCGATTTGACAGCTCTTGGAAAAGTACTCGGGGGTGGATTTCCAGTCGGAGCTGTCGGTGGTAAAACAGAAATTATGATGATGAGTGCACCGAATCAAGATAGTGATCTCTTTTCAATCGGAGGAAAAAATAAACAAAAAAACGATGTTGTTTTTCACAGCGGCACATATAACGGCCATCCAATTGTTCTAGCTGCTGGTTTAGAAACCATTCATTATTTAGAAGAAGATGGCGTTATGGAACAATTAGCCGTTCAAACAAATATTTTACGCACCCGTTTAGAAAAACTATATGCTTCATACGACATCCCGATGCAAACAATCGGTATGGGTAGTATTTTTAATATAATCTTAACACATCGTTCCATTAAAAATTATCGGGACATGTGGAAAGCAAACCAAGAACTTCGTCAAGCGATCGACATTGAATTACTTGACCTCGGCATCTTCTTAAAACCGCTTAATCGATATTCCATGTCGACTGCCCATAATGAAGAGGATATTCAAAAGACGATACACGCCCACGAAGTCGCTATCAGGCGCATCTTAGATCAATCACAACAGCGATAAAAACAACCTATAAAAGCTGGAAAACCAAGTAAATCTAGTATGGTTTTTCAGCTTTTTTAACAATAAAAAAATAGATGCGAAAATGGCCATTGAATAGCCGATTTGCGTACAACCGTAAATTTGAACAAAAAATTTTTCATACCGTACTGTGCACTATTTCCGAATCGTAAAATTGTCTGCTAACACAGGCCAGTTTTGAGGAAAGGGATTGCCTAAAACCCAATAGCTTGCCCCTCTTAAACCGTATGCTTTCATCGTATCGTACTTCGCCTGCATGCTCCGAGCATCCTCAAACCACACTTCATGTTCTTGCCCATCATCATCGGTATAACGGAAAAATGGGGATTCATACGTTTCATGATATTGAATCTCCGCACCATATCTTCTCGCTAAATCTACGGCACTTTTCGGACTAATCGTCTGGGCAATCGTTCCTTCTTGCCAAGGAATCCGCCAGTCTCTACCGTATAACGGGATGCCCATCAATATTTTTTCACGTGGTATAGCGGTAACCGCATAATCTAACACATCACGAACCTTATGAATCGGGGCAATGGCTAATGGTCTTCCACCGGCCCATCCCCATTCATACGTCATCAACACAACAAAATCAACAATTTCCCCGTGCGCCTCGTAATCATGGGCTTCATAAAGTAAGCCGGGTTGATCAGCTCTTTCCTTAGGTGCCAATGCTGTTGAAACCGTATACCCTTCGGGGCGGAGTCTCGACACAACACGGCGTAAAAAGGCGTTATAATTTTGACGATCTTCAGGGTATACATATTCAAAATCAATGTTCAAACCAGTATAACCTTTCTCACGCATCGTAGTTCGTAAATTGGTAATTAATGTTTCTTGCACCTCAGGATTGCGAAGTACAGCCGCTACTAAATCCGAGCTAAATCCTCCGTTCCTAAAATTTGTTAACACTAAAAGCGGATCTACTTGTGTAGCTCGTGCGGCTTCTAATACAGGGGTTTCACGCAATTGAGTCAAGCTACCGTCTTCTCTGATGTTATAACTGAACGGTGAAAGATACGTAAAGTAATTACCTAAAGCGTAAACTTCCCCGCTCCCTGCTTCACCCACTCGAGTTGTATAAGCATTCACCTCTGTAAGTGGGCGGTCCGGATTCGGAATAATTAACGATTGACTAACTGAAATAAGTGAAGAATCTTCGAGCTGATTTGCTTGAACAATTTGTTCCATAGACACGCCGTAACGATCACTAATGGTCCACAATGTTTCCCCTGGTTGAACAACATGCACGAAATGGGGGAGCTGTAACATCTCACCTACGTAAATCAATTCTGGATTGGTAAGATGATTTTCTTGAGCTAATTCCTCAACGGTTACACCGAATCGTTGGGCAATGGACCATAATTGATCCCCTGGCTGAACAACATACTCCCAACCTCGTTCAGGGATCACAATCGCCTCACCGACGACAAGTGCATTCGGATCATCGAACTGATTGAGTAAGATGATTTGGTTTAAATCTACTCCGTATTGCTCGGCGATCCCCCACAACGTTTCGCCACGCTGAATGACATGAATGTGCATACTTTCCTCTCCCATCTTGTTGGAAAACTTTTTGATCTAAAATAATAGCCATCCGCTAAAAACCCTCCCTACACACATGCTATTCATTGGGGGTTCGTCCTGTTATCAACCTTTTTACACGTAAACTTTACATCAACCTAGTATAGGAAATAACATTCGAGCAAATAGCGTATACAATCTACAAAATGGATAATTCATCACAACTTTGTTACGATCATTCATACAACGTTACAAGGGGGAATCAACGTGAAAATTGTATCCATAGAACCGACACCAAGCCCGCACTCGATGAAAATTAACGTCGATGAACGACTACCAGATGGACAAAAAGAAAATTATCAAATAGGTGATGACCTCCACGACGCACCCGATTATGTACAAAAACTTTTTGTAATTGATGGGGTGAAAGGTCTCTATCGAGTGATCGATTTTTTAACGATTCAACGAAATCCTCGCGTAGCTTGGGAGGACATTCTTCCAGAAGTGCAGGATGTCTTCGGCACCTCAAAAAATATGGACGAAAATCTCTCTTTTTCCACAAAAAACGGTACCGAAGATTCATTCGGCGAAATTCATGTATACATCCAAATGTTTCGAGATCTTCCGATGCAAGTGAAACTGGAAGAGGGGGATCAAGAATATCGTTTCGGTCTTCCTGAACGCTTCACGGAGGCTATCATGGAAGCATCTGTAGCATCTGACAATCTACTCATGGAGCGAAAATGGGTTGAACAAAGCCCCCGTTATGGAGAAGTTAACGAGATTGGACAAGAAGTCGTTGAAGAGTTGTCCGCCAGCTACGACACGGACCGGCTCCAACAGCTTGTCGAACTTATTTTGACAAATGATCCACATAAAAAACAAATAGCGCAGAAGCGAACAACCGTAACAATAGACATGTTCGACCAGCCGAATTGGAAAGATCGTTATGCAGCTCTAGATCGCTTAGATCCTACTCTAGAGGATCTCCCGATTTTGAATAAAGCACTCGATGATGAAAAAGCATCGATTCGACGTCTAGCCACGTCGTATAGTATGTAACTTAAACGTTGATATAACAATACTTCTAAAAATATATGTGTAAAATATGTGTAAAACTATTTTAAATATAATTCTTCGACACCAATAAACCTGGTACTAATTTGGTACTTTTTTGGAACTTATTGTTCTTAAAATAACGATATAATTGTACTATAGGACAGCCTACACAATGGCTGTCTTTTTTTACTAACAAAAAAGGAGATGGTCGCAATGATTATTAAGAAAAGAACCTATGAAGAGATAAAGTTAAGCACCCAAAAAATCAATTTGGAAAAGAAAATCCGTGAAAGTGTTGAGTTTAGTAACTTAATCTATAAAATAAAGACCATTGAACACAATGACTACTTCGTTTTATTAAACTACAAAAGCAACGATTCAAACGATGATCCTGGTCTAGATAAAGATGATGAAATAGTTGAAGATGAAGGAGATT
>DATGTE010000008.1:0-141038 GCA_035301985.1 Bacillota bacterium | reverse complement strand
TAGGTTTGCTTCAGCCAGAGCGCAGCGAAGGGGAGCAACGTATATTTACTAAAAAAGAATGCGTTCGTTTGCGTTTGATTCTCCGCGGAAAAAAATATGGATTTAACCTGAATGAAATCCGGGAGATGATTCAATTGTTTGATCATGATCCATCCGGTATTACCCAGCTGAAAAAGACGATGGATTATGGCAGGGAGAAAATAGAGGAGGTGACAGCTCAAATAAATGATTTAACGTTGCTTCGTTCAGAAATGGAGGACTTACTGAAAGATTTTCAAAAAAAATTAAACATATTGGAGCGTGAAAAGAAGTGAATATATCCAAGCTGCTTGCTCATCAGGCAAGTAAAAACCCAAACCACGAAGGTATTGTAACAGAATCCGATCGCATTACTTATGCAAAGTGGAATAGCCTTGTCAATCAACTGGCAGACAGTTTTCGGAAACTTGGTGTTACAAAAGGAGATAAGGTCATCCTGCATATGCCTAACACAAAGGAATTTTTATATACGTATTTTGCTGTTCACCGATTAGGTGCAATTATAGTCCCAATTAACGCAAAACTCGTACACCAGGAAATTATGTATATATTGAAACAAAGTGATGCAAAAGTGTTTGTTACCCATGAAGCAGTATTTGAACAGGTGAAAGATTTACCTCAGGAAGCGAATCTCCTTTATATCAAAACAGGAAAAGAATTGGGGGATTGGTATTCCTTTGAAGCCTTACTTGCGGCGGGCTCTCCTGAAGAAATCCCATGTGATTTAACAGAAGAGGATGAAGCTTCCATATTATATACATCTGGTACGACTGGCAATCCGAAAGGTGTTCTTTTCACGAATAGAAATATTCTTACTGTAGCGACCATGATCTGTATTGAAATGACGATGAAGCCGAAAAGCAGGATTCTCCATATGATGCCATTAAGTCATTCAGCACCTTTACATTTATTTCTCATTGCAGGCACTTATGTAGGCGCCACCCATGTACTTGCACCAACGTTTTCTCCGGAATTGCTGCTTAAAAAAGTAGATAAAGAAAAAATAACGCATTTTTTCGGTGCACCTGTAGCCTATCTTACAACAGCAAAACATCCCGATATTAATCAATACGATTTAACATCAATGGAATATTGGGTTTATGGCGGAGCACCATTATCACAGCATGATGTACGTTTTGTGAAAGATGCATTTTCCACCGACCGGTTAATGTGTGTCTATGGACCAACAGAAGCTGGCCCGAATGGCACATTACTAGAGTTTGATGCACAAGATACGAAAGCCGGGAGCATCGGAAATCGCAGTGCACTACAATGTGAAATCAGAGTAGTGGATGAATCTGGTTCAGAAGTCAAAACAGGTGAAATCGGTGAAATCATTTTACGCGGTGAAGGCAATATGAAGGGATACTATAAAGAAGAAGAAAAAACAAAAGCGGTGCTCAATGATAATTGGTTTTATACAGGAGATATGGCAAAGCGGGATGAAGACGGCTATTATTGGCTGATAGACCGGAAGAAAGATATGATCATATCCGGTGGTGTCAATATTTATCCGAAAGAAATCGAAAACGTTCTGAGTGCCCACCCTAAAATTGCCGAAGTCGCTGTCGTCGGAGTGCCGAATCCTGATTGGGGAGAAACTGTCAAGGCATTTGTCGTTCTTGAAGAAAACGTAAATGACGTCGAGGCCATGTGCCGTGATTTTCTGGAAGGAAAAATAGCACATTATAAAGTGCCTAAGTTGTACGAGGAATTGGAAACGCTGCCAAGAAATGCGACAGGGAAATTGTTAAAAAACCAATTGCGTGAGAATAAGTCTTAAAGATGGTAATAGAGGGAGGAAGAGATGATGCATAACTTTTACAAGGAAGACCCTAATCTGAAAGGAATCATCAAAGAACGCTTGTCTCCGGATTTTTTCATGTGGGCAGATAAGGAACTGAGTCAGTTTGGTTCATTATGTGCTGGCGAGATTGACAAAAGAGCCATTCACACAGATCGGGAAGGTCAGCCTCAACTGATTCGCTATGACAAGATGGGTAATGAGGTATCTCAGGTATGGCTTAATGAAGGTTACCAAAAAACGGTTCAAGAAACCTATAATACAGGAATTGTAGGTTATGTTCATAAGGATATTCCAGAACTTGGACATAAGGGAAATTATGTTTATTCTTATGCACAAAATTATTTATTATCGCATGCGGAGCCTGGTTTTGATTGTCCGGTTGCACTTACCATGGCTACAGCCTACTTAATTGATCATTATGCTTCTGAATCGTTAAAAGAAAAATTTTTGCCGCATGTTCTCGCAACAGGTGATGTCGAGCTGTATGAAGGTGCGACCTTTTTAACCGAACGTCAAGGAGGCTCTGATGTTGGCGCTAATGAAGTACAGGCCGTAAATGAAGGAGAATACTACCGAATTTATGGTGAAAAATATTTTGCCAGTAATGCAGGTGCCTGTGGTGTTGCCATGGTGCTGGCACGTTTGGACGGTGCGCCAGAAGGAACAAAAGGTTTGAGTTTATTCCTTGTTCCGTGGGAAGAAAACAGGGCAGAAAACCTGCTTCGAATCCGGAGGTTAAAGGATAAATTAGGTGTGCGGGCGGTCCCTTCAGCAGAAATCGAATTTACAGGAGCGAAAGGCTATTTAGTCGGAGAAGAAAATCAAGGTTTTTATTATATGATAGAAGCTTTAAACCTGTCACGTGTTTCCAATGCTGTCTCATCGCTGGGGATTATGCGCCGTGCTTATTTAGAGGCAAGGAATTATGCAAAAGACCGGGAAGCATTTGGTAATCAATTAATTAATTATCCAATGGTTCAGGAAACATTAAGCGTTCTCGCTGTCAAACAGGAAGTTGAAATGAATGCCGTATTTGACATGATAACGTTAATGGATAAGGTCATGGGTGTCGATTCAAAGGCAGAAGCATCCGATAAAGAACGCATTTTATTCCGGCTTTATGTTGCAGCATTAAAAGTGGAAACAGCTAAACAAGCCATTGAATTTTCACATGAAGCAATTGAAATGCTTGGCGGGAATGGCTATATTGAGGATTTTGTTACACCGCGATTATTACGGGACGCACAAGTATTAACCGTCTGGGAAGGAACAGAAAACATACTCGCCCTGGAAGTTTTAAGGCTGATTAAAAAATATAATGTCGAACAGCTTTTTGCAGAGGAAATGAGAAGTCGATTGTCTAGGGTTGAAGCGAGAAAGGAAAAAGGAAATTCCGAAAAAGTAACATCATGGGTGGAATTTGTGGAATTTAAAATAAGCGCTTTAATTGAGAGAATAGAAGCTGTCAAAACATTGTCTGAGGATATACAAACCTATTATGGCAAAAAGATAGCTAAACAAATAACAAATATATTAGAGAGTGTCACGGCGATCGAAGCCTTTGCTAAAAGCAATAAGAGACAGCAGGCTATTTCAGAAGTATTTCTTCATAATCTATGGAAAGAAAATGAGTTTCAGGACAGCCCATTGATTCTAAATCACTTTGATACCATTGTAAATGATGATGGGGTTTAAAAAATACTAAGAAAATAATTTTTGGGTGCGTGTCATGTCTTGAACCTTTTCCGTCAGATTATTGGTGACAATTCGCGGTCCGAAGCTAATTGTCCCGTCAGGCTACCTACTCTCCTTACCTGATGATAAAAGTTTTTATGATGAAGAAGATTTTTCAGGAAAAGATGCATTTACACTTGTTGGAACTTGGAAGCTGATGTAAAACGTGTGGAAAGCAAAGTGACGGTTGATGGTGTTGTACATGAGGAAAAACGATTGGCAATTGAACGAAATTTAACAGTTTATAAGATACGCCGGGGCACCCTGGGGTCTTTTTTGCGCGACGGGCAGTCGCACAGGAAGAGCACCAGTTGGTAGTTATACTGGTATGGGTGGCTATCATTTTGCGGTTAAGAAAGGTAATGGGGGGAGCCTTTCGATTGTTTTTACCCCGATTTTTTTCTATAATATAGAGTACCTTGATTAACGGGATGTAGCTCAGGTTGGTAGAGCACTAGCATGGGGTGCTAGGGGTCGCAGGTTCAAGTCCTGTCATCCCGATTTTAAAAGAAAACCTCCACCACCGAATAGAATCATTCAGTGGTGGAGGTTTTAAGTTTGACATCAATTTAGGTTCACAATTGCACGCACGTCTAATAAAGTCCAACTTTTTGTAAATATTCCTCAGCTATTTGATTAGGAGGAATTCCCTCAACATTGACTCGATAATTCATTTCTCTCATTTCATCATCAGTAATTTTTCCAGCTAACTGTTGTAACGCTTCGACGACCTCTGGATATCGTTCAACCGTCTCTCTTCGTAGCAATGGAGCTCCTTGATAAGGTGGAAATAGCTTTTGATCATCCTCTAAAACAACTAAATCGTATTCTTCAATTTCACTGTCTGTTGAGTAGGCATCAATTAAATGAATATCATTCGCTTCAATCGCTTGGTAACGAAGTTTTGGTTCCATCGTCGTCAAATGCGGAAAAGTAAGGCCATATTGTTGTTGCAGTCCAATATACCCATCTTCACGATCAGCAAATTCCAAAGTAAACCCTACGTGAATGTTTTCAGCAACTTCTTTTAAATCGGTAATCGTAGACAAATCATATTGATTAGCGACATCTTCTGTAACTGCAAGTGCATACGTATTGTTAAAATCCATCGGGTCTAACAAAATGAGATCAAATTCTTCCAAACCCGTTTTCGCCTGATGGTACACTTCTTCACGGTCCGTATTCACAGCGGTCTCTTTTAGGAATTCAGAAATAGCTGTACCGGTAAATTCGGGATAAATATCAATACTCCCTTCTCTTAAGGCATTAAATAGAAAGGAGGTTTTGCCGAGCCCCGGTTCGAGTTCTACCGTAAGCTCACTATTCTCTTCAATGAGAATTTTATACATATTGATTAATATTTCCGGTTCTGCTCCGAGTTTACCCGCAATAATCAGTTTGTCTTTCTTTCCATCTGTTACGAATGGGACAACGATCATCAAAAGAGTGACAACGAAAATAGCCCCGAGCGTTGCCATTGATTTTTTAAACGACATGCGCTCGAATTTTCTTAATAGCACATCAAATAAAATCGCTAACAAAGCCGCTGGAATCGCTCCCAACAAAATGAGTGCTGAATTATTGCGGTCAATACCGAGAAGGATAATATCCCCTAGACCACCAGCTCCAATTAGAGCTGCTAAAGTAGCTGTCCCAACGATCAATACCATAGCGGTACGAATTCCAGCCATAATGATCGGCATGGCTAAAGGAAATTCAATTTTGAAAAGAAGTTGTCGAGGTTTCATCCCCATCGCTCGTGCCGCTTCCGTTAAGGATGGATCAACTTCTTTAAGTCCTGTATATGTATTCCGTAAAATCGGCAGAAGAGCGTATGCTACAAGTGCAATCGTCGCTGGCGTTTTTCCAATTCCTAATAAAGGAATAAGGAGTCCGAGCAAAGCTAATGATGGAATTGTCTGTAATACAGCCGTCGCTCCAATAACACCCTCCGCAATCTTCTCCTTGCGCGTTAACCAAATACCGAGGGGGATAGCGATTAAAGTAGCAAGGATGAGCGCAATAAATGAAAGTTGAATATGCTCGATTAAAGAATTGATTAATTGATCTTGTCGGTTTACAAAAGCTTGCCATAAACTAGCCATCTTGAGCGCCTCTTTCATATAAATGATCCGCTAAATATTGAAGAACAACTCGCCTATTGATTTTCCCGATAATCTTCCCATCCCTTTCAACAGTCAATTGATCATATTGTGCAAGTCGACTCAATATCTCCTGTAAGGATGGTGTCACTGAAACGGTCTTTTCATCAGCTGGAACAACAATCGTTTCCCCTCGTATCGGATCCACTAATTTTTCCAGATCGATAAACATGCGACCATTTGCTTTATCCGATCCGATAAATTTTTGGACAAATGGATCGGCAGGATGTTGGATAATCTCCTCTGGCGTTCCAATTTGAACCATTTTCCCCCCGCGCATAATGCCTACTCTGTCTCCAAGCTTCAATGCTTCATCCATATCATGCGTAACAAAAACAATTGTTTTTTTGATGGCTCGCTGTAAATGGACAATATCATTTTGTAATTTTTTACGGCTCATTGGATCAAGTGCGCCGAATGGCTCATCCATTAAAACAATACTTGGATCTGCAGCCAAGGCACGCACAACCCCAATCCGCTGTTGTTGTCCACCCGATAATTCATCAGGCATTCGGTTGCGATATGTTGCTGGGTCTAGACCAATCATGTCTAGCAATTCATTCACACGGCGATACGTTTTTTCTTTACTCCATCTTTTTAATTCAGGAACGGTCGCAATATTTTCGGCAATTGTCATGTGCGGAAACAGGGCGATTCGTTGCAGTACATAGCCAATCTCCCAACGCAATTCGTGAATATCGTAGTCTCCAATAGGTTGACCATCGATAACAATTTCTCCGCTCGAAGCATCGATTAAGCGATTGATCATTTTTAATGTCGTCGTTTTTCCACATCCACTCGGGCCAATAAGCACAAAAAATTCGCCTTTTGGAATATGTAAATAGAGTGAATCGACTGCTTTTATATGTGTTGAGTAAGACTTCGATACATTGGAAAACTTGATCATCCTATTCCCCCTTTCTTCGCTTCGATTCCAAAACTATAATGTTTATTTTCCCAATTGAAAAACAAAAAAGCAAACGATGTGGTTTACTTCATTTGTGATCATGTCAGACCATTTTCATAATTCAACTGGATTTGCTACTTCCCCTACGTATAGAGATCGATGTTGTATAGCTATACACAAAAAAATAACCCGTTGCTTACGAACAGGTTATTTTATGTGAGCGACTACGATTATTACGGATTACTTAATAATGTTTTCGGTTGCTTATGGAATAGGAAAAAAATGACGATTGTACATAAAATAAATGATGGCACCATATAAGAACTATTATAAATAAGTGAATATAACCAAGCTGGTTGTCCCTCAGGAGCAAACTCACTAAAGAAAACAGTCCCGGCAATGACATGACCTAATAAACGTAAGCCAGATCCTAACAATACCCCACTCATGATATACGTAAAATAGGTCGTCGTTTTTTCCTCTTTTACAGCACGTTGAATTTTCTCTGAAAAAACTCCCGCTAAACCTAGAGCTGTAAAGGCTAATCCATATTCAATAAACGCTTGTAAAGGAGTTAAAATATACGCTCCCCCTAAAGGGATTTGTAAGACTCCATAAAGAAAGCCGGTCAATAAGCCTCCTTTTAATCCCCAACGGAACGCTACGATAAATACTGGAATCATCGCAAATGAAATCGAGCCACCTTGCGCCCAAATCTTAAACTTTAAAAATGGAATCATATCCAAAACAAGTGCCAAAGCCGTAAAAATAGCTACTTCAATTAAAAACAAAGTGCGTTTCGATCGAGAACTCATAAACGACCACTCCCCCCCTCACTCAATCATCACACAAAAAAGCAATGTGAAGGGAAAAGCTTCCTGATGGGAAACTAAACCACTCACATTGCTTTACAATGCCATCAAAAAAGCTACATCCCTACGTTAGTATTAACTAACAGGTTCAAAGGGTTAGAACTATATCGTTCACTCTCAGCCAATGGCTCCCCTTGTAGACTCACGTTGTCAATTTTGCTACAAGTATTTTACCATAAGAACGATCGATTTACAATCGACTTACAGCATAGACCCGTGTAAAGAGATTCATTTATATATCTATTGTTCAGCAATTCATTCCAAACATAAAGTCCGCGGACACTCGACTACTTCATGATCATGGATTATCCACCTATATCAAGACCCTTTGCATCCACATAACCGATTCACCATGTTTCTCCATCGTGCCAATCTGGATTTTCTCCATGTATATAATCGAGAAAGTCAAAGATTTCATATGTTGTTAATTCATTGTCGTCGACAAAAACAGCTTTAATATCAAAATTTTGTGTGGTGGGTTTAAGAATAAATTCAATTTCAATATCATGCGTATATCCATCGACTGCTTTTTCACCGTAGAAAGCGATAATATGATAATCTTCATGACTTGACACTTGTTCCCATGATCCCGAATCAAAGAACTGATCGAAGGTTTCTCCAACGATATGATCATCGTAGTTATAAAAACTTCCATTTCGTATTTGTTCAATTCCGGCTGGATCAAAAGGAATATATATAGATGGAATCACATATACAGCGATGACGATAAGGGAAGCTAACAATACACCAAGGAAATTAACTCTCCCCTTTCTCTTAAAGAGGTTTTGTTGAAGGTCGACCGAACTTTGCTTACGATAAATCGCCTGAACCTTTCGCTGAACGTGTCTTTTGTATATGGCATTTCCATATAACCCCATTACAATTGATACGATCACAGAGATTACGATATTCGTTGATTGTGGATATAAAGTGATATCAAATTGCGTATTTGACCAATAGATAGATAAATTTATAGCCATTAATATCAATGAAACAATGAAAACTTCACGAAACATTTTACGGTAACCAAGCCAAAAAATAGTGAAAAAGAAAGCGGCAAAATTCCAAGAAATGTGATGTCGTCTACCTTCCATTTCTCCCCATTTCGTTTCGTAATAGGATTGATTTGTGCCAACGAATGTATACATATCTTCTACAAATGTATTGGCTTTTAAATCATCAGTAATAGCCAAAGCGGACTCCTGTTTAGAAATCTCTTCTGTTCCATGAATCGGCTCATATTTGCTCGAAACTCGCTGTCCACATTCATGGCAAAAGAGCGCATCGGAGTATAGTTTTGTCCCACATTCTTTACAATACATCTCATCCCCCCTATTCACAACTATTATAGCATTCAAACTACTTTTGTGTATCAATCATTTCAAATCACTTAATTTTCTGTCAACAGAAAATATGCTTTGTTCAACGAAAAAGATTGCATTTAAATTCCAAAAAACGACCTCTCTCAGTCCTTATATCGTTTACGCATGGATCAAATTTGCATATCGTTTCTATTCCTTTTTGTCTTGTTTTTCTACAGCTTCAGAGGAGAAAATCTGTACATGCACTTTCCCTCTTGATGCCTTAGCGCGAATTAAGATCGGATGATTGTACACATTTTTAAAAACAAAATCCGGCCCCCACCAACTGACCGTAGCATCTTTTCCTGGGGGAACGTAGGGTACCTGACGACTATGTGAATAACGCTCAACCATTTGTATACCGTCTAAATTCACAGCATTAAAAAGTGTAGATGATACTTGACAAATCCCCCCACCGATATCTTCTGTGAGTTCTCCCTTTACAATGACTGGAGCGCGCTTATATCCTTTTTCCTTCGTACGTTTACCAACAATTTTATTGAAGGAAAATTTTTCTCCCGGAAATATGACGTGGTTGTTAATGGATGATGTTGCTAGTTGGATATTATGAGAGCGTTGTTTATTGTTTTCGTTATAGTGCGTCACATAATAGCCTATTTCCTTGGAACGAATCTCCGCGAGCAACTCACTATCGACCCTTGGATACACTTTCCTTTTCGGGACAGTCATTTTCTTCTTTGTTCCGTTATAAAACAATGTATAAAATTTCTGTTTAAATGCAGACCGATCCAATTTGTATCCCGGTTTCTCTGGAACAATCTTGCCCTGTTTATTGATTGTTGCATCCATCGGCTTTTCATAAACTTGTTCATCTAATCGATCCATAATGTGCTTTAGTTTTGTCGGATCTACAAATAATGAGCTTGCATCAAGCAGTGAAAACTGATCACGCACAATGGTTTCACTAATCTCATTATCCGTAATGATGAATTGATGGGCGTTTATTTGTTTTGGCACAAACAAAATCATCACACCGCATATACAAAATATGACTCTTTTGAAAACATTCATCACAAAGCCTCCTCATACTTAGTATTTGGTGGAAGCTTTTTTTCATGCACAACAATCGGATAAGGAAGTCATAAAACAAGAGAAGAATTTAATCGGCTTCATGCGAGCAACAGAAGTTACAATTAATAAAACCGACAACTCATACAATCAGCATATGCACGTACTTTTGTGTGTAGAAAATACATATTTCAAAAATACCGAAAACTATATGTCTCAAAAACAGTGGACAGGCTTTTGGAAACGGGCAATGAAATTGGACTATGATCTAATAGTCGATGTTCGGGTAATTAAACCGAAAAATAAATATAAATCAGATCTTCAATCTGCTATTGATGAAACTTGTAGTGGAACACTTGTAACAAATTATAAAGTGTTAACAATTTAGCGGAAGAGGATTTAATTACTGAAGAATTAACTGGTCATAAAGTTAATGTAACTGTAGCTCTTACTGGAGTGATTCAAATGAGATTGTAGCTGTTCGTTCAAATGGATTTATGTTTGGTGATCATAATCTTGGAAATGGTGGGCCTAAAACGACAAGTTCGGTTGTGAATTTTATAAATAACAATGGGAACTAAATGAACATATTTTGTTAAATCTTGCAAGTAGGAGCTAAAGATACGAGATTAGATTCTCATATCTTTTTTTACTTATTTTCAAACGAGTTCGTGTCCCTCCTTTTAGCTAGATAAACTGGAGGTGATCCTATGAGTTTAAAAAAAGCGTAAAAAGTTAAAGGATGTGCCGAAGTTCTTGAGTATAAAGTTAGTCCAGAAACGGGCAAAATTAATTTATTTAAAGTGTGGTTCTGTAAATCAAGATTATGCCCAATGTGTAACTGGAGGAGAACGATGAAGCATAGTGTTCAAACCCCAAAAAACTTCTATCGACGAACCTTTCTTCACGCAACAAGGCCGGGAAATAAGTTAAAATAAATTGATTATAGATGAAATCATAAAAATAGAACCGCATGGAACCAAGATTTTTAAATTGGATTTCATGCGGTGCATTCATTTTAAAAAAGTTTTGTTTCTTACCGAAAATCTCTCGTATCTTCTAATTTACGGACGGCAAATACATATCCAATTAAAGCAGCTAAACCGACTAAAAAATAAAAACTTCCTCTTTTCATATATGACCCCTCCTCTTTATGGAGATCGTTATTTGTATTCGTATTAAAATGGACGGAATTTACCTTTTTTAAGAATGAGCTTTGGACCACCAATTAAAAACAATGCCCGGTTGTCAACAACTTTTTTCATAGCAGCTGCTGGCTTTCCGGTTAATTTTGTTCCTGACAAGATCGAACCGACACCGTCGTTCACACCTAACGAAGCAACTGTTCCTTTGTCATCAAACACAAAGTTTTCTAATGGTTGGTTGTGAAGCAACGCTTTAATATTATTAGCGCACGTATCTGCATGTTGCATTGCTGCTTGTGCAGTTGGTGGATATGGGCGTCCTGCTTGTTCATCCATCACCCATGCACAATCACCAATGATGAATATGTTTTCTTCACCTGGAGCACGTAAATCGCCATCGACAGTCACTTTTCCACGTGTTAATTCAAAACCAGATTCGCTTAGAACAGGACTTCCAGTGACACCACCTGTCCAAACAACCGTACCAGCCTTGATTTCTTCACGCTCATCACCTTCGCCGATCACGAATCCATCTTCTGTACAGGCTTGGATTTTAGCGTTAAGGCGGAATTGTACGCCACGATCCTCTAATGATTTTTTCGCATAAGCTACAAGGTCATCATCGAACATAGGTAATATAGATGGAGCAGCTTCAACGTTGATGATTTTAGCTTTATTACGATCGATATCATATTTTTTACAGAGTTCAGGCACTTTTTCAGCTAACTCACCGACAAACTCAATTCCTGTAAACCCTGCACCACCGACAAGAATCGTTAAATCTCGTTCATCCGGCTCTTCGCTATTTTTATATTTCACAAATTGATACTCGATGTGATCACGAATCAATTGAGAAGTATCGATATCTTGAATGAAGAAGGCGTTTTCCTCCATCCCTTTGATACCGAATGTATTCGTAGTAAATCCTAAAGCGATGACGAGGTAGTCGTATGTAACTTCACTGTTTTCGAGCACGACTTTATTTTCATCTTTGTTCACCTTAACAACCGTATCATAGATCAAGCGAACGCGATTCGGATTAATGACATCACTGATCATCACACGGGCTTGATTGTGATTAATTGTCCCCGCCGCTACCTCATGGAGCCAAGTTGTTTGATAATGGTAATTATGTTTATTTATTAATACGATATCGGCTTCTTCGGGTAAGAGTTTTTGAGTTAATCTTTTCGTTGTCATCATTCCCGCATATCCTGCACCAAGAACGACAATTTTTGGTTTATTTGAATACATTTAAAAATCCACCTTCCTTTTCTCGGTAAACACATTTTATACAAAAAAAACTGTTACCAAACATAGCATACTCTTGATTGAATCATTCCATTCTTCATATGTGTATTTTTTGTAAATCCCAACTATATGATAGCAAAGTTTATTTAATTTCGCTAATATCACTTATAATATGGATCCTGTTTGTGACATTGAATTTATACATACGCAGTCAAACTTAACATTTTCGGTTTCGGTAGCGATAGAAGGCCTCAATATCATTGTATAACAGGAAACATAAAATGATGAGCTATTCTCTTGTTCAATAAAAAATCAGGCGTTTCCAACTATGTGGATACGCCTGATCAATTCATTCAAAAATTGAAGATATTGCTAGAAATGAATCCATCGAACTTTAGACCATTCATTACGATCTCTATAACAATAAAAACACTTAAAAAGTCCAATCTCCTGATAATGCAAACGGACCAGTCATGGATGAAACTCAAAAAAACCCTGCAATTCGTTAAATTAGAATGAAAACCATATCATTTATTTGTGTTTGTTATTTATTTGTACTTGTTGTTTTTGCAATACTTTCAATGTCAAGTCAAGGACGATTTTTTCACGTACTTTATTGAACGTTTCGTCAACTTTTGTTGGTTTAGGTGAAAAGTCCAGCTCAGCAAACTTTGCTCCGACTAATTCACAGAATGGCTGTTCATTGTAAAATACTGTATTGTTGAATAAATATTTATCAAAACGAGGAACACTGTTTTTATCAGAATCAATGAAGCGAGATTTCGAATTGGATGAAGTCGCAAAAACTGGATAGCATAAAAAATCTTCTTTGTTTAAATCTGCAAATCCTGAAAATGACACATTCGCAATCCGATCGCGAATGGTTCCATTACAGGCATCAGTAGCATATTGAATATTTTTACGGATATATCCTTCGACAAATAGTTTTGCACGTTTCGCTCGGAAAAGATGGCTGTGTTTAACGGGCTTCTTTTTAAATTCAACGGGTACTAATTTACATTGCTTAATCACTACATCTTTTTCGACGTGTTTAATTTCACTAGCTGGAGGATCTATAGGAACATTCGATTCGACAACAATTTGTAATTCTGTCTCTGCCAATAACACAGGTACTTTTATGACGGGGTTTGAACAAGGGGTGACCGGCTCAACTTCTTTATCTGTAAATGCTACTTCTGTTCTTCCTTCAACATCGCAATTCATTTTCTGATCTTCTTTGTGCTTTTTTCCCATGAAACTCATTCCTTTCTTTATAATCGATAAAATTTTTACGTTACGTTACTACTATATTCAAATGTTCTATAACGGTATAGTCACCTATCATAGGCGATTTCACGATTACCTCCACACATAGTGGATCCAGTCAAATTAGATCGTAATTTGTTGTTGCTGCATTAAATCAACAGTCATATTTAAAGCAATATGTTGCTGTAACCAAGATAGCTGATGACAATCTTTTTCAGGAGAACGAGCGTCGCTCAGATAGTCTATTTTCAGAAGTAACCAGCCATGAAGAAATAATTTCCCTTCTATAGCAATCGTTTTCTTTTTTCGAATCGAAGATAACATGGATGGAACAAACTCTGATTGATTGATGATGATTTCGTGATCAATTTGTTTAATTTCTAAAATTTTTTCTGTAAAAGGGATGTTATTTTTGAGAACAGCTTCTATTTCATATGTCCCAACCACAACGGGGAGTTTAATCGAATAAAAGCCTGCAGGTTTTTTCTTTTCTTTCGGAGGAATAATCGCCTTGACGGATGCCTTTTGTAATTTCGTCGTATTATCTAGGCTTTTGGAATGATTACGATGATGGGATGAAAGGTGATGTATTTTTGATTCAATCAGTTCACAATACGGTTGATTTGTATATACATTGACTTGCTCGAATAACTTCGTTTGCAAATCGGGTGAGAAAGCGCTGATTTGCTGAAGAAACTTATAAATATATTTCTTCATAGAACCGACTAAAGGTGGATGTATAAACTGATCAACATCAACATAAATAGAAATAGGGATTGTTTCCTGCGTGCATTTTGTGATTACATTCTCTTTATTAGTAGCACTCGTTTTATGCTCCACTGGCTGTTCATTAACAAGTAATTCTTGTGATTGAGTGTCCGTTTTTTGATCATGTTCAATTGAATCTTCAGTCCGGTCCATTCGCTCGGGACTTGTAATTGCTGCTCGTTTTTCTCCTTTAGCATGTTTTGAGTTATCCGGAGGTGTTTTATCTTTTCGATGATCTTGATCATCGGTTAACCGTACCGAATCATCAGGCATGGCTGGATGATGGCCGACGTGCTTCGATTTTTTTTCTTCTTGTTTAATTGCGTCGCGACGATATTTAGAACCATGATTCGGTTTAGGTGTATGTCGATCCTCTGCGGGACGTTTTCTAGATGCGTCTTGATTGCCTTTACTTGCAGCTGTTACTTGCATTTTCAGATGATGAGGTTGATGGCATACGATATCACGATAAGAAACAGTATTTTTATTCTTCGTATTTTTCAATCGCTGTTCTATTTCTCGGGCATTCTCTAAATTGGTACAATTCTTAATACATAACAGTAATTCCTTAAGTTTATCGCAAATCAATAAATGTTCTACACGAAAAAGACCGTATTCATATGAAAATAACATGTAGTTATACAAACTCTTATCAAAAAACATCCAATCCTGTAGATTCGGTGTCAGAAATACTTTCTCATTCATTTCCTTGGAAATAATCTCACGCATCGCTTGATAATTAATCCATGGAGTTTGCATAAAATCCACTCTCCTAGATCCACTCTGGTGCTATGGAGGTTCAAATGATGCACCTAAAATAATTGTGTTCTTATGTATTATGTATGCATGTTCTCCACTTTTGCCCCTGTTTTATGCTATTTTAGGCGGATGACCATAGAAAAGAAAGCACAGTAGATCGTTCGCCTCCGATGTTAAAAATAACGACTCTTAATAAGAAGTAAAAGAAGCGTGCTACGTTAAAATTACGCAGCACGCTTCTTTTATTCGTTTTAAATCGCTTTTTCCATTTCAATGGAGGTTTGCTGTCTATTTTTATAAACAAAATAAGTAGCTGTTAAAACCATAAATACAACAATATATGTGACTAATATAGCTATATTTTGCCACATATAAGAATAATCCCCACTTGAAATAACCGCTTTAAACGCCTGGACAGTATATGTCATCGGTAATATAGCATTCAATGGCTGGATCACTTTTGGTATCAATTCAAGTGGGAAAGTCCCTGCACTTGTCGTCAATTGTAAAATCAAAATGACGATTGCCATGAACCGTCCTGGATCACCAAAAACCGTCACTAAAAATTGAATAAGTGTCATAAATACGAGACTCGTTATGATCGATACAAAAATAAATAACGGTACACTTTTCACTTCTATACCTAGTCCTAATAACAGGATGGCATCAACAATCAATGCTTGAATAATTCCAACAACAGCGACTACGCCGAACTTTCCTAAAAACCACGTGATGCCATTTCTTGGCCGTTTTGCAGGGTCATTCATGTTATAGACAATTGTCATTAATAACGAACCAACAAACAACCCGAGAGATACAAAGTATGGAGCAAATCCTGTACCATAATTTGGAACTTGATTTATTTCCTGTTTGTCAACATCTACCGGATCCCCCATCATATCGTACGTATCGTCAGTTGACTGTACAGATCCAACTTCATCAGCAGCATCGTGCATTTTATCATGAAGTTCCTCTGTACCCTCGGATAATTTTTCTGTTCCTTGTGATAAATCTTTAGATCCGTCTGCTAATTGTTGTGAGCCATCATGTAATTGCGACGATCCTTCTGATAATTCACTCATACCATTTGTCAATTGTTCAGATCCCGAGGCTAAATCACTTGCTCCTTGATTCGCTTTCATTAGTTTTTCAGTAAATGTCTGCATATGATCGACATATTCATTCTGACCATCTGTCAGTTGTGTAGAACCTTCCTTTAATTGCTCTGTACCATCGGCTAATTGATTGAGGCCATCTTGTAATGTTTGTTGTCCTTCTGTAATGGCGTCAAGGCCTTCATGCAGTTCATTAAAAACAGGATCTACGGCAGCTTGAATTTGGCTTTCTATTTCCTCCGTTGCAGATGAGTCCGTGGAGTTTCCAGGAACATTTTCATTTACGGCATTTTTAAACTCTGTAAAGCCCCCTTCAATCCCTGTAATACTTTCATCGATTGCACCGACAATATGGGGAGACAACTGTTCTTCCATCTCCTCCTGAACGGTTTCCTTTTCAGGGACACCAGCACTTAATTCCGTAACGATTGTTTCAACTGTTTGTTCATCAAGACCATTTGTCAAGAGTATTTCAGCGAGCTTCTCACCTTGCTGTTGCTGTTGATTAACCATTGTCTCAGCGATCTGAGCTGAAATTCCTGATGTCAAACCTTGTGTAAGCTCCTCGGTTAATCCATCTTCAATTCCGGATTGCAATTCATTTAATCCTTCATTCATCTCATCGATGCTATTTTCAACGGTACTACCAATCTGTTGAGCAATTGTTTCTGCCATTTGTGTAGGCAATTCGTCTTGGAATTGCGTTAATCCATCAGAAAATTCATTTGTCCCATCGATGAGTTCCGGTAATTTCTCACTTATTTCTTGGGCTCCATCATTTACTTCCTGGATACCATCCGCTAATTGATTTGAACCATCTTGAACGTCTTTAGAAGCATCGAGTAATTCATCGCCGCCATCTGTTAACAATCCGAGTCCATTTGCTAGCTCACTGGAACCATCTTTAAGGTTCCCTGCCCCAGAATAGGCTTCATTCATCCCATCATTAAACAAGATAGCTTGGGTGGAAAAGACGTCGAGGTGATCGTGTAAAGTTTTAGAGCCATCATTGATCTCTCTAGCACCATCATGTAATGATTCTGTTCCATCACTCGCTTCATCTAAACCATCGGCAACTTCTGTTACTTTATCAAACATCGTCTCCGCATATGTCGCTGATACTTCTTTAGATATAGCGATTTTAATTTCTTTCATCGCCGTTTCTCCAATCTGTGACGATAAAAAGTTATAACTTTCATTTGGGACGTATTTTAATTGTAATTTCTTTGGATGATCATCCATTAAAGTCGTCGCGTTATGTGAAAAATCTTCTGGTATTTCGACAAGTAAATAATATTTTTGCTTCTTTAAATCACGATAACCCTCTTCTTTAGAAACAAAATGAAATTGAAATTCGTCATTTTCTTTTAATTTATTAACGAGCTCATCACCGATTTCCAACTCTTCACCTTCATATTCTGCTCCAGTGTCCGCATTGACAACAGCAACTGGTAAATCTTGCAAATGATCATATGGATCCCAAAATGACCAGAGAAACATCCCAGCATACATTAGTGGTACAAAAAGAATGGCGATGATGGCAATGAACACTTTTTTATCTTTGAAGATGTTCTTCCATTCTGAAACAAATAACGACCTTTTCATTGTTTAAAACTCCTTCCGAGTAATTATTGGCCATTTTAGTTATTTAGTCATTTTTTACATAAATAAACAATCCACTTTTCACCAGCTGAAGATACATTGTGGCTGATAGAAATAAGTGACTATTTTAACCAAACAGTCAATTTGCTTAAAAATGTAAGGATTATCGATTAGACAATCCTTCAAACATGTATAATGTAAATAACCGTGAGATCTCATCCTCATTGAATGGTTCGTGATACTTTTCCCACTCAAAGATAAGCGTGATATATAAATTTAGCATGACAAACGCTGTGACTTTAGGATTACATGGCTTGATTTCACCTTTGTCAATGGCTTTTTGAACAATTTCTTTTATATAGTTGACTATCATATTTTCCAATCGTCGAATGACCTTTGAAACTAAGGGGGTACCTATTTCCCTTTCCTCTTGGATCAGTTTAATCATCAACTGATGATCTTGGCGAAATTCTAACAGTTTAAACAAGGCACGTTCCGCATTTTCATAAAAAGTTAACTTCTCATCCATCGCTTGTTCAGCTGCAGTCTTCATCTCAATGATTAAAGATGTAATGATCTCATCGAATAAATCTTCTTTATTTTTATAAAACGTATAAATGGTACCTTTACCTACTTTTGCTAATTTAGCCACTTGATCCATCGTCGTTGCTTTATAACCGAACATCGAGAATGATTTTGTAGCCGCATCGATAATCATTTGTTTCCGATCAACCGTCATTTCTACACCTCCTATTGAGGAAATGACTATTTAAGTTTTTTAGTCACAAAATGTATCATAGCACATCTTGCGAGCAGCTACAAAATATGAAGATTATAACTTCGTGATCCATTCAACAATTTGGTCCTCTATGCGGGGACCGTCATCCTCATTTAGTAAATTATTCAATAAAATTGAAAAGATCAGCTCACGATTATTTTCTGTTTTCACATATCCCGACAACGTACTAACCCCATGGATTGTTCCTGTTTTAGCTTTGACTGCTAAACCATGCAAACGATTGCTTAATGTGCCTCCGACCATCCGGCAGTTCATTCCACTCACAGGTAATGACTTTAAAAATGATGGAAACCAAGCTTCACGTTGAATTGCATATAACAACAAAGTGATTTCATTTGCAGGAATTAGGTTAACATGTGATATTCCTGAACCATCTCTAATGGATAATGTATGTTGGTTAATCCCCCATCTTGATAGTTGGTTAATCAATGTTTCAAGTCCTTTTTTCCAACTTCCTTCGCGTTGACATACCTTGCCCATTTCCTTTATTAAAACTTCTCCATGACTATTGTTACTTAACTTCATAAAAGGAATGAGCAGGTCGGCTAATGGCATCGATTGATGTTGGGCAAGTTGCTTTGCATGAAGAGGTGTACGTCCAACCCTTGTTTTACCCGTCCAGGAAATGTTTTGCTTTTTTAAAGCATGTTCAAATACATCTAGTGCATACAGCGTTGGTTCCCAAACAGCAATCCATTCCTTTATCGTTTTTGAGGTGAGTGGAATCGTCCCCTCAATCATTAATATGTTACGACCATGTTTCCGTATGACTTGAATATTTTCTTCTGCATAGGACGGACCCGTAACCGCATGATTATCGAAGCGGATATAGGTTGTTTCTGGAGTCACGTTGATCCTCGGTTTTTTGCCGACACTCGTGGCAGGAGTGACTTCTACGATTACAGTACCTGCATCATAATCTGTGTCTGGAGAAACCGTTAACGCTGATATTTGTGCACCATAGTAATGGTGTTCGTCACTCCACATCATATCTTGTGACAAGCGAATGTCATCATACCACCCATCATCAGCAATGACATCACCTGTAATGAAATGAATTCCTTTTTTGTAAATAGTGACTGCAAAGCGTTGGAAGTCAATCGGTAATAAGGTAGGATCTCCTTTCCCTTTAATATATAGATTGCCATGAAGCGTATTACAATAAACCTCTCCATCTATTAATAATTGTGTTTTAAACGTATGCTTTTCTCCTAAGACTGATAATGCAGTCGCACTTGTAAACAACTTCATATTTGAAGCAGGATGAAGGCGAACATCCCCGCAATAGTCATATAACTTCACTCCACGATTTCCGCAACGAATGCTCACTCCTGCCATTGCCCCATATAAATGGGGTTGTTGTCGTATTAGAGCATTCAATTTTTCTTTCCAATAAGTTACTTTTGGATCATCTTGCACCGGCTCCTGTTTTTCCAAATTCATCCCCCCCTACACGGAACAGCACATCATTGGTTGGCAATAAATTTCGATAATTGTTTATTTTCCATCATATATGACCTTGTTTTTGAATGCAACAGGTCGTTTTAAACCGACATCGAATCCATAGAAAAAGAGCAGACGACATATGCTCGCTAATGCATACGCATCGTCTGCCCTATACTTTTAACTCAAACGGAAGATTCGATTAGTTGTAGCCGTCATATTCTACTTTTTCGATGGAATAAATAGATAAATTATTGAATCAATAAAGTTGTGGAATATTGGTAGAAGTTAATTTGAAGGATTCATTGATTGTTGTTTGGCGTTTTGTTTTTTCATATATTGCTTTCCTTTTTGTAACCATTTACGCTTTGCTTCAGCTCTACGTTTCTTTTCTTTAATGACTGGTTTGAAGTGCTTATTTGCAAAATCAATTGCTTTTTTCCAAGAAGGGAAAAAGGCTACTTTATTACTCGTTTCTTTCGTCGAGCCTCTTGATTGACTTTCATCATTTAAACATACGCCGAATATTCGATCCGTAGACTCTAATAGATCATATACTAAGGACTCATTTTCTTTGTTGGAACAAACATCCTCAACGGTTCCAATGAAAGTAGAGTCGTGATCATTGAATGATTTAACATCAAACCGTTTTGAACTTCGAAAAACTTTATGGTCATCTGCATAAACCCATAAAATTGTACCACGTTTTAAATCCTTTTGAAAAGTTATTGTTCTCTTATCCATGATGTCACCCTCGTTACATATTGAAGTTTATAATCAAAACTTCTAATACTAGTATACACTATTTTCAATTAAATTGCATGTGAATGCGCTTACTACAAGGGTTTAAGAGCCTTTTTCCAGTCGTTAATTTCTATCAATCTCCTTAACATTCACACACCGAAAGATCATTAAAATGATTTGATTCAAGCAAAAACGCACCATGTATGAACGGTTTATACCGCACACACCGTTCCGTGTTAACAGATGCTAACGAAGATTCTTCATTGAAAAAAAGCTATTTACTATCCACCCATCATCATATAAACTAAGGAATAGTAATCTTTCCATTTTTCAAACAAAGGGGGGTGTTAATATGATGGTTTCTGATACACCAATTGAAATGATTTATCTCACCATGCTTATCGCATCCGGTATCCTAATAATCGTTTATCTCCTGTTTGGAGACATCCTTGAGGGAATCGGAGAAACTGTCAACTTTCTCAATCCAATCCTCATCTTAGCTTTCATTACATTCTTTTCTGCATCGGGGTTTATTTTAGAGAAGGTCACCACAATCAATCGTCCAGTCATCATCGCTATTTCAGTTCTAATCGCATTGATACTTGATACCCTTTTAAATGTATTCGTCCTTGTTCCGATGTCTACAGCAGAAGAATCATTAACATACACTGAAGACTCTTTGCGTGGAAGGGTTGGAAAAATCATCGTTCCGATTCCTGAAGGTGGTTTTGGTGAGATTGTCATTCGAAGTAAAAGTGGCCTCATTTCTAAGCCGGCTGCTCATTATGATACGGGCATGATCGATGCAGGCAAACGAGTACTTGTCATTGACAATCAACAAGGAGTATTACTTGTTGTTCCTTATGAAGACGATACATAACGGATTACATATACACATAACTATGTAAACATACACAGGTTAGAAGTGTTGTATATACTCATAGATAAATCGGAGGGAAAATCGATGTATTTTTATGGAGACATGTTTGGAGTTTGGGTTGTTGTCATTATCGTATTAGTTTTGGTAATTGCGCTGATCAGTGTGTTTATTTCTAAATACCGTACAGCCGGACCGGACGAGGCTCTGATTGTCACCGGCAGCTATCTCGGTACGAAAAATGTCCACCTTGATGAATCGGGAAATAAAGTAAAGATCATCCGTGGTGGCGGGACATTTGTGTTACCCGTTTTTCAACAAGCGGAACCTCTTAGCTTATTATCAAGTAAGCTTGACGTAAAGACACCAGAAGTCTACACAGAACAAGGTGTACCCGTTATGGCCGATGGTACAGCGATTATTAAAATCGGTGGTTCCATCAGTGAAATAGCTACTGCTGCTGAACAATTTTTAGGGAAGTCAAAAGAAGATCGAGAAATTGAAGCGAAAGAAGTACTGGAAGGACATTTGCGTTCCATTCTCGGCTCCATGACTGTCGAGGAGATTTATAAAAATCGTGATAAATTTTCTCAAGAAGTCCAACGCGTAGCTTCTCAAGACTTAGCGAAAATGGGGTTGATAATCGTCTCTTTTACGATCAAAGATGTGCGAGATAAAAATGGTTACCTCGACTCGTTGGGGAAACCGAGGATCGCTCAGGTCAAACGTGATGCAGATATCGCTACAGTAGAAGCTGAAAAAGAAACACGCATTAAACAAGCAGAAGCTCGTAAAGATGCTAAAAAATCCGAGCTGCAACGTGCTACTGAAATTGCTGAGGCGGAAAAAGAAAATCAACTTAAAACAGCAGATTATCGCCTTGAACAAGATCGTGCCAAAGCGCGTGCTGACCAAGCTTATGATTTAGAAACAGCACGTTCTAAACAAGAAGTTACAGAACAAGAAATGCAAGTCCAAATCATTGAACGAAAAAAACAAATCGAACTCGAAGAAAAAGAAATCCTTCGCCGCGAAAAACAATACGATTCTGAAGTAAAAAAGAAAGCCGATGCCGATCGTTATGCCGTTGAGCAAGCCGCGATTGCAGAGAAAGCAAAACAATTTGCCGCAGCGGATGCTAACCAATATCGGATTGAGTCTGAAGCAAAAGCCGATGCAGAAAGAATTCGTGCGGATGGATTAGCAAAAGCGGATGCACAACGGGCCCAAGGTGAATCCGAGGCAGAGGTTATCCGCCTGAAAGGATTAGCTGAAGCAGAAGCTAAAAGAAAAGTTGCAGAAGCCTTTGAACGTTACGGTCAGGCCGCTGTTCTCGATATGGTCGTCAAGATGCTTCCAGATTATGCGAAACAAGTTGCTAGTCCACTAGGAAATATTGATCAAATTACAGTTGTTGATACGGGGGGAAATAATAGCGAAAGTGGCGCGAATAAAGTGACAAGTTATGCAACTGATTTAATGTCAACGATGCAGGAATCGCTTAAAGCATCAGCTGGTATAGATATCAAAGAAATGCTTGACAATATGTCGGGAAAAAATAACCGTACAGATCATGAGATGCCCGCATTCAAGCCCAATGTAACCGACACCGATGAACAGACGGTCACGACGGAGAATGAAGAGAAATAGAGATCAACAAGTGAGCAATTGTAACAAAAGAAAGTTGAATTTAAAGCAAGAAATCAAAAATCCAAACCATTCATAATCATGGTTTGGATTTTTGATATAGGCTATCTAACGTTTGTGCAGACTCCGACCTGTTTAAAGAGTGTTAACCAGCATTTATTAAATCATCCGACACTAAAGCATTTTGCCTACCTTACACGAAGTAACTTAACAAATAAATGATCCCAATGCTGATAGCGACTATGAATAAGACGGATAGTAAAAATGTAACAAATCCTTTCCAACTTGAAAACTTATGGCTAGCGCCAATTGCTTGAGATAATACAATGATATACCATAGTGAAAATATCACATCAATTCCAGTAGCAGTATAGTACAACATCATCTGTTGTGAATCTAAATATACTTGATTCGATGTAAACAGTTCTTCCCTAAACAAGTAAAAATGTAATGGCCATGAAATCAACAAAGGTCCTAATAATGGCACTTGCCCCCAAGCAAAAGCGTGACTGGTTTCTTTCCAGCTCGCCTGTCCTTTAAACAGTTTACCAATCCAAAAAATGAATAGACTATATAAAAACCACACACCAATCCCCATGATGATTGCTTGTAGTAAAACTTTGATTATAACATGCGAGAATGCAACTCCATCCCCCGTGCCAAAATTAAATGCAAAGTTTAAGGATACACTCAAACCGGGAAGATATATGAGCATGTAAATCATTGGACTTGTTTTCTTTGAAGGAACTTCTTCGATCGTTTCACGAGGATACATCCACATACTTATGAGCGGATGACCTACAGTGATATTCCCTACTTTCTCTTCATCGAAAAAGTCAGTATATACTTGGTCGCGCTTTTCCATCATTATCCCTCCTCCTTACCAATACTCATTTCCTACTATTTAAAATGATATATAGTATAATAGAATTCAGTTTGTAAACGAAGTACTAAAGTAATCTAACGGTTTTTGAATGTATTCAAAAAGCTACTACTATAATCTCACAATCTTCTGTTAAACATCCCCCTGGCGTAAGATGATCATGATTACCCTTGGCATATACAAAACTATGTGCGATGCTACGAAATCATTTTCATAAACTGTAAAAAATCAGTGCTGATCGGTCAGAAAACGACTTAGTGGGGTGTCTTCTCCTCGCGCCTCTTAAAAAAAAAGAGAAGTTACTCATTCCAATAAAACGGGTGTCAGGTGATTCTACTACTATTGATGGATGATCATGATCATCTGTCAAAAATGGAACGCTTTTTTGATCCATGTAATCTGCCCTCGAAAATAGCATATTTTCTATAATGATTATTTTCATCTTAATACATTTAAGTGGGAAAACCAAATGAATTTTATTCTTTGCCTTATTCTGAACATTATGTATGATATAAATATAATGACTTTACAGACACGAATATACTTCATGATAAAAATTAAATCAAAGGAGAATGCATATGGATACAAGTGGGATTTTAGAAGTCGTCAAAGACAGTAAACTCATCAATCCGTCTGAAGAAAAAGTTCGTTCAACTCCTTTAGGAAGTCGTGAAGCATTTCAAAACCTGCTCGAACAATCAAGAAAAGACCCAGCTACATTTTGGGAATCTGTCGCTCGTGAACTCATCTGGTATGAACCTTGGAATGAAACAATGCGCGGAGAGCTCCCTGATTTCCGCTTTTTTGTTGGTGGAGTGAGTAATCCAAGTGTGAATCTACTCGACCGACATGTCGAAAATGGGGCTGGTAATCGAACAGCGCTCATTTGGGAAGGTGAAAATGGTGATATCACATTTTATACGTACAACATGTTGTTAGCGGAAGTCAATCGGTTTGCAAACGTATTGAAATCCTTTGGTATTAAAAAGGGCGACTGTGTAGCGATCTACTTACCAAATATCGCCGAAGCTTTCATCGCCGTATTAGCATGTTTTCGAATCGGTGCAATTTATAACGCCGTTTTTTCAGGTTTTTCTGAAAGCGCTTTAAAAGATCGTTTAATCAGTTTTGAGCCTAAAGTAATTGTAACAGCAGATGCTTCACAAAGGCGTGGGAAAGTCATTCACTTAAAAGAGAAAGTTGATCAAGTTGTTGATGATATTTCATCTGTAAATGCAGTTGTTGTCGTAAATCGATTAGGTACTGATATAGATATAAAAGATGGACGTGATTATTGGTGGCATGAACAGACGAAAAAGCACAGCCCGGTATGTGAACCCGAACGAATCGAAGCAAATGAACCTGGCATCGTCTTTTACACGAGTGGAACAACAGGAAAACCAAAAGGGGTTGTCCATTCTGGTATAGCTTTTGTCATCCAAAACTATATCTATGCTAAATACCATATGGATTTTAGAGATGACGATGTATTTTGGTGTTCCGCCGATATTGGTTGGTTGACAATGCACATCTGGGGGATCGTCGGATCATTAGCAAACGGAGTGACGACAATTGTATATGAAGGCGCACCGGATTATCCTAATAAGGATCGTTTTTATGAAATTATGGAAAAGTATCGGGTAACAAAGCTGTTTACAGCTCCGACAGCTTTACGCATGTTAAAAAGCTTAGGAGAAACTACATTAAAACAATTTGATTTATCCCCATTAGACGTTATATCTCTTGTCGGTGAACCATTTGATCCAGAAACGTGGCATTGGACATATGAAGTGCTTGGGAAAAAACAAGTTTACATCAATAATACGTGGGGACAGACAGAAACGGCTGGTACACCCCTTGCTGGAGCAGCTTGGTTAACGCCAATGAAAGCTGGGTCAGCCGGCGTTCAGTTTTTAGGAGCCGATTTAGCAATCGTCGATAATGAAGGCAACCCTGTCAAACCGGGAACATTAGGAAATTTGATTATTAAAAAACCATTCCCGATGTTGTGTCGTACACTTTGGAAAGAACCTGAACGATATTATCAGTCATATTATAGTTACGTAGACGGTAGTTATTATGCAAGTGACTTAGCTCTAGAAGATGAGGATGGTCACTTCTGGGTTGTCGGTCGCTCAGATGATGCTTTTAACGTAGCGGGGCATCGCCTCAGTACGATGGAAATGGAAAGTGCAGTTCTTGAAGTTGAAGGTGTATCCGAAACAGCTGTCATCGGTATCCCAGATAAGATTAAGGGTGAAGTACCTGTTGTATTCGTTCGTTTAGCTGACGGATATGAAGAATCAGATGTATTAAAAGAATCCATAACCAATCGTATTATTGAACAAATAGGCACAATTGCCCGTCCTGAGTCAATCATCTGTACAGAGTCACTCCCGAAAACAGTTAGTGGAAAAATTATGCGACGACTACTGAAAGAAGTCGTTGTCCAAGGTAATGTTACCGGGGATATTACCGGACTTGAAGATCCTAGTGCAGTCGAACATATTAAAGATATTGTCACAACTCGTAAATCAACTCAATGACATGGACAAGAAATGCCAGTCGCCTGATGAATTCACTCATTCGCCAGGTGCACTGGTATTCCCGTTTACACTGCGTATTCTCTTCATGAAAAAACTTATCAGATGAGCAAACGCCTTCCATAAAGTTGATATAACGCAAGTGTTCACCACATATAAAGTGATCATTCATTGATGCACTTTATCGTTCGAAAGAAATGTTTATATATTACCCGTACTTCAGTTGAGTTGTTTTCTATATCACATCCACCACGACGATATGAAACGCTGAATCTTCTATCCATCAATGTATTTATAATGCCTGATGGATCAATTGTTGACGATTCATAATTCGATCCAACACTTTTTCCAAATATATTGAAAAATTCGGATGTGTCCGTTGACGTGGCCGAGGTAAATCAATCGCTTGGTCCAAACAGATCGTACCATTTTCAATTAAAATAACGCGATCAGCGAGTGTCACAGCTTCTTCAACATCGTGCGTCACAAGAATTGTTGTCAACTCACTCTCCAGCCATAATCTTTCAATGAGATTTTGCATCTCCATTCGAGTCAACGCATCCAATGCTCCTAGTGGTTCATCCAGTAAAAGAAGTGATGGATCGTGGACAAGGGCTCTTGCCAAAGCAACCCGCTGCTGTTGACCACCCGAAAGTTGGGATGGCCAATCGTTACGCCGATCTTTCAAGCCGACATTTTCGAGAACGTCCATCGCTTTAGATCGATCACCCGTAGATAATCCGAGACACACATTGTCAATCACCCGTTTCCAAGGCAAGAGTCGACCATCTTGGAACATCATCCTCGCTTTATGATTTAAGCCTACTAATGATTGATGATCAATCTGAATCATTCCTCCATCGAACGATTCCAGTCCAGCGATTAAGCGAAGGAATGTGCTTTTTCCACAACCACTTTTACCAACTACAGCTATAAACTCCCCTTTACGAATGTCAAGGGTGATCTCGTTCAGTACGGTCCGCTTTCCATAACATTTTTTAATATTTTTCAGTAAAACATGATGCTCATCTTGTTGTGATCCGTTCATTTTAAATGTCTCGTCTCCCTTCCTGTTACACATTCCATTGTAATAATTTCCCTTCTGCATAACGGGCAATCATATCAGACAATTTCCCAAATAACGCGTACAGTATGATACTTAGAACAATAACATCCATTTGCATGAATTCTCTTGCATTCATAGCCATATATCCAATGCCAGAGTGAGCAGAAATGGTTTCTGCTACAATTAAGGTCAACCACATCACACCGAGTGAAAAACGAACTCCTACGAGAATAGACGACATAGCACCAGGAAGTATTATTGCTAGAAACAAATCTTTTCCCTTTAAACCATATGCCTTTCCCATTTCGATCAATCCTTTATCAACCGATTGAATACCGTGATACGTATTGATATAAATCGGAAATAAAACCCCTAACGCAACGAGAAATATTTTTGACCATTCATCGATTCCAAACCATAAGATGACGAGCGGGATTAAAGCTAGATGGGGGATATTTCTTAGCATTTGAATGGACGTATCAAACAAGAGTTCTGATAAACGAAAAACCCCGTTCAATAACCCAAATATAAATCCGATTGCACCCCCGAGGACAAAACCGATAAATGCTCTCCCCAGACTAACAGAAACATGATTGACTAATTCTCCGGTGGCTGATAGTTGAATAGCCGATTTCACGACTTCTGTCGGTGCTGGTAAGATACGTTCTGGAATCGCTCCTAACCGAGAAAATATTTGCCAACTGATGACTAGTAAAAACGGAATGAACCACGGCAATAAATGTTTGATAGACGATTTCCAGTGCAGTTTCAATCTATTTATCATCCTCTCTTCAATTATTTTTTCATCATTTCTTCCACTTGGATTCGCTTAGGAATGATCTCAAGTTCAAAAAACTGATCGGCAATTTCTTGTTGCTCTTGCATCATCTCCTCAGTGATATCATCTAATCCATACTCACGACGTTGAACCATCATTTCTACAGAAGTTTCGTCGACATTTAAAATCGGTGCAAGCATCATAACGAGTTCATCGTGATGTTGATTCGCCCAATCGGATGCCTTTTCAATCTCTTCAATAACGAGATCGATGACGTCCGGATGATCGTTGATGAAATCATCATTGGCGATAAAGAAATCCCGATCCGTCGTTAAACCTTCGCCATCGATTAAGAGCTTCGCATTAGAATGTATTTCACTTGAAGCTGTAAAAGGATCCCAAACGACCATCGCATCGATACTTTCTTGTTCAAAAGCCACTCGAGCATCTCCAGGAGATAAAAAAGCAGGAGTAATATCTTCATATGAGAGGCCCGCTTCCTCCAATGCACGAACGAGTAAAAAGTGAGAGCTCGAACCTTTTGCAAAGCCAACCGTTGTACCTTTTAAATCTGCTACAGATTGGATGGACGAATCCTTCGGTACTAAAATTCCACTTCCTTTATATTTGGATTTACCAGCTACCACATACGTAAAAGGAGCTTCAGAAGCTTGTGCAAAGATGGGGGGTGCATTTCCTGTTCTCCCAAAGTCAATACTACCCGCATTTAATGCCTCAGCTAAAGCAGGACCGGCTTGGAATTCTTTCCATTCAACTGTATATCCATGAGTCTGTAAGCGTTCTTCAAGTGTACCTAATGATTTTAAAATAATCAGCGGACCATTTTTCTGATAACCGATTCGTATCACATGTTCATCCCCCGCATGAACCGTTGAATGATCTCGATCATTACATCCTGTGAAGATCACGATTGCTGCGATGCATAAACACCAACACCATAATTTCTTCATCTTTCTCTCCTTCCCTAAACCAAAATATGTGCTGTCTTTTTTCAAAAGCTACTCAAATTTACAATATGTATGAAATGAAAATTAGGTTCCTGTCCTACTTAAAATGTTCGACGTCTCATTTTAAAAAAGCAATTTGATCATTTTAAATATCCTTATGTCTTTTTAAACATAATTTTTTCTTTTATGTAAAAGATAAAGTGACATCTATTTTTATACGGAGGTTTTTTAAGGCCATGTCAGAAACTACACGTGAAGAAATATTACATTCTGGGGAAGTATTCCATCTTTGGTCATATTTAGAAGATGCGAAGGCATACTTAGTTACTTTACAGGTGTTGATCAATCATACGGAAGACGATGATTTAAAACTGTTATTAGAAGACTTTTATGAAAATTGTTTAACAGAGGAACACGACGAAGTGGAAATGATCATGAAAGAAACAGGAATCCGTCTTCCACCTGCTCCACCTGAGCGGCCAAATGTCGAATTACAAGATATTCCAGCTGGAGCTCGTTTTCTCGATGCGGAAATTGCTACTCTTGTACAAAAAGAATTGCTAAATGGACGGATGATATGTAGCTATATTACAGGTATAGCGAGTCACGAAGATATTCGTACATTATTTGAAGATTTCCACACACAAAAAGCCACATATGAACAAAAATTGTTAGCCATCACCAAAGAGAAAGGGTGGTATGTCTCACCACCAATTAATATTAAATAGTTATTTTATTACGGTATTTTTATTCCATTGTCATCATTTTCACAACGATTTTCAAAATTGGATCGTTACTCACGATATGGGTATCCATATTCAACTATTGCTTTGTCATATAATGTGATCATCCAAGGAGTGAACAAGCTTGGGCTCAAAACAGAATATGGTCATCATCGCCATTGGTTCCACCCCGTTATTCATGACATTAGGAAATTCGATGCTTATTCCGTTATTACCCGCGATGAAATCGGATTTAAATATTTCACAAATGCAAGTGAGTTTAATCATCACCGTATTTTCTCTAAGTGCTGCAATTTTTATTCCGATATGTGGCTACCTTTCGGATCGATTTTCCCGAAAAGCGGTTATGATTCCAGCGTTAATTTTATTTGGTAGTGGAGCATTGTTATCGGGATTAAGCGCCAGCATGTTTACAAATGCTTACACCTGGATTATGGTTGGGCGAACCATTCAAGGGATAGGGGCCGCCGGTGCAGCTCCTATAGCGATGGCTTTAACCGGCGACTTATTTAAAGGGAGTGAACAAAGTCGAGTTCTCGGCATTTTCGAAGCATCCAATGGTGTTGGAAAAGTGTTATCGCCAATTTTAGGATCGTTAGTAGGTCTATTTATTTGGTATATGGCTTTCTTTATATTTCCATTACTCGCTTTGTTTTCCCTTTTATTGCTCATCTTTTTCGTAAAAGAAAAAAAGAAATGGCAGTCTCCTCCTTCTTTCCGAAAATACGCATTTGGATTGCTGTCTGTTTTTAAATATGAAGGAAGATGGCTTTTTACAATATATCTTGCTGGGGGCGTCTGTTTATTTACGTTGTTTGGGATTTTATTTTACTTATCAGATGTGTTAGAAGAAACCTATTTAATTGAAGGGTTCAGCAAAGGGCTAATACTAGCGATTCCTTTGCTTATTCTAGTGACAACCTCTTATACGACAGGTCGAAAAATCGGGAAAAATTTAGAAAAGATGAAACGATTGATTATAATTGGACTTGCGTTGATGACGATTTCATATGGGGGACTCATATTTTTCAAAAAACTGTTTCCATTTTTACTCGTCCTCGGTATTAGTAGTGTCGGTGCAGGTCTTGTCTTACCATGTGTAAATAGTTTAATTACCGGATCTGTCGGGAAAGAACGAAGAGGATTTGTGACATCCTTATATAATTCCGTTCGCTTTATTGGGGTTGCCATCGGACCGCCGATTTTTGCTCGATTGATGGATTGGTCCAGAAATGGAATGTTTTTAACCGTTGCCTCCCTTACATTGATCATCGGATTACTTGTCCTTTTTTTCGTTCGTGTAAAAGGAGAAGATGGCGAAAAAAACCGCAAAACAACGGTGCGTTACAAATATCTTTAAGGAGGTTATGTTACGTAAAAGTTCAAAAGTTTTTACCGAACATAAATAAAATCGATAACTCTTGTCGAAATCCATTGACTCATAAGCGCCAAAAATACAATTTTCCAATTGATAATAATTGAAGTCATGATAAAAATAACTCCATTAATGATGAACAATGGCTTACCGGGTAAAATATTTCTTCTTAACGCAATGACAAAGGCCACTACACCCGCCCCACCGTTCGAAACGCCTTGTCGCATGAGGATTCCAATTCCTGTTCCAAGAAATACGGAACCAAGGATAAGATCATAAAAAAGATTTCGATGTACAATCACAATGTTATGTTCAAAAAAATGGACGGAGAGAGAGGTCATTGTCATACCGACGATTGTCCATAAGGCAAATCGTTTACCCAGCTCTTTTACACCGGTGAGGAGCATGAAAAAATTAACAATCCATAGAGAAACACTTATATCAAGAAGAAACAAATGATTCAATAATATGGCAATACCCCCAGCCCCTCCGGACGGAATAGCATTTGGAAACAAAAATAATCCCATCCCGAATCCTTGGATGATACCACCGAGAACAACTTGTCCAATCTTTACTATGAATCGTTTCATACACTCCTCCTTTACGTAAGCCAATCTTCTGTTGGACAACTCTCTCTTCATCATCCTTATTCAATACAATCCACAAACATGAATAGATTCGGGGAGAAAACAACTTTTTAACCTAGAAGTTTACATAGCAGAATGGACAGTCATTAAAAGAGGCGAATGGATCTTCTCCAAACAAATGACCAATCATCTGGTTGATTTATGCAATAAAATGACAAGCCCTCCGATTTGAAGTGCGTCTCAGAATCGAAGGGCTTGTCGAATGATTTTCACCACAAGCTGTTCATCATGTCTTGAGGAATATTCTATACGAGCTTCTGTCCACAGTTCGAACAGAAGTTGGCACCTCCTGTTTTTTCTCCACAGTTCGGACAAAAATTGGGTGCGTTTTGTTTATTTTCACTGTTTTTCATCGACGGAGCATTATTTTGTGATGCTTGAGTTTGATTCGGTTGCTCACTTTGATTCTGATTCATATTTTTCATCATTTCATTTGCTACATTCATTCCCATCATCATCCCCGTCATGTCAGAAGCAACCCCACTACCTTTCACTTTTCCAGTAGCCATACCATCGGTCATGGAAACTTGTTGGTATTTCTGTACGTCACCGATCATCCCATGCGAAGCCGTTTTAATAACCATATCTTGTATCTCTTTTGGATACGTAAAGCTATTGATATTAAACGCCGTAATCGTCATGCCTAAATCGACAATTTGCATATCGAGGTCTTCTTTTATTCCTTCAGAAATTTCAAAAGCATTGGCCTGCAAGTTAAATAAGTTCTTCCCTTCTCTCGTAATCCACTTCATGAGAAGTTGATCTAAAATTGTCGTTATGCGGATTTTCACATCTTTTACTAGGTAGCTATTTCTAACACCGGCCACCTGATCAATTAAGGCAACATAATCATTCACTTTAAAATGAAACGTTCCATTCGCTCGAATAGGCACACCTCCAGGTAACTCAGGAGTCGGAATGTTGATCGCATTTTTCGTACCCCATTTTACGGTAAATTCTTTTGTATTCACAAACAAAACTTCCACACGCATGCCTGTTTTAAATCCAAATTTAAATCCTTTTAGAGTTGATAAATAAGGGATAATCTCTGATTCAATATCATAATCTCCTTCATCTTCAAAAATTCCTTCGATTTTACCATTATTTAGAAAAATCGCATCTTGACCAAGCTGAAGGATTAACTTACTCCCTTTTTTGATTTCTCGGTTATCCCACTTCCAAAAAATCATATCATCTCTAAATTCTTTCCATTCAACAACGTCAGAAAATTGATTTCTAAAAAACACCATTTAAAGATCAAGTCCTTTCATAAATATGTACAAACGAGTTTGGTGCAAATTAAAAACTACGTCTTCCTCCACTATGGGAATGACCACCTTTTGTGATTCCACCACCGCCGCTACTGCGACCACCGCCACCGCTATGATGGGATGGCTTTCTTCGCCGTGTAACGGACTTTCGAACATAATGATCTCGTCTCTGTAACACTCTTGAACGATTTGTGTCCTGATACGTTCGCTCATTAACGGTAATTTTACCACCCGTATGCCGTAGCATCATTTTGACAATCAGTGCACCGACTCCGATTGAAACAAGGAGTTGAAACCACCATTTAAAAAAGATAAATTCAGGGTCAATTCCCGGTTTAAAACCCATATATCGATTCGAAATGGTAATAAATGATTGAAATGCTTCGTAGTACTGTTCATCGCTTAAATCCGGTGTTATTTGATCAAGAAGTGAATCGATTCGATCGTTATCTAAGTATTTTTCAGCATGGTAAAAGCCTGCTACATATACCTCCCGTACATCTACATCCAACGCCAATATAGCGGCGTTACCGTGGGGTCGATCATATCCAGGGGCATTGGCATCATAAAAATCTTGCAAATATTGTTCAATATCTTTTCCATCCGTATCATTTGTTGTTAAAATAATAAACTCGGTTTCACGTTTTTCACTATATTGATCCGCTAACTGGTCGAGTTTAGCAATTTCATCATCGGTCAAAATATTTGCCTCATCATAAACAAATGATTTCGATGAAGAAGCATAGGTGACATCATTATGAATAGCAGGAAGACAGAGTATGAGAACGATATAAAATAACCATTCCTTGGAAAATCTTCGTTTCACCATAGACCACCTCCAAGGAAAAATGCGATCAATTTCATCGTTGCAAATGTTGACCCGGAAATACCCGAAAACCAAGCAACCACTTTTTTCTTACTAATCGGAGGATTGCCAACGACTTTCCCAGTTTGACCATTCATCGCAAACGTATGTTCTTTATTATTGTAATCATAATAAACCATCCAAATGGGAAAGAGAACATAGTGACTGCGCAACTGTTTCGTATCAATATGTTTATTTTTATATTGTACCGACGAATAACCAGAAAGCGTAGAACCAATATAAGAATTGATAAAGCCCTCTACTTTTGTTTTTACACGGGAGAAAAGTTCCTCGTTATTATAATTATATTTTTCAGCAATGTATCCTGCTAAATAAGGAGTTTTAAAATCTTTTAACTGGGTGTAGTCAAATGGTTCTAATGTATCCATCAGTTCATCGCTCATTTTCTTGGAAGCATCAACTGGAACTTTTACATAATTTAGTCGAATATCACGAAAAATGTCATAATATTTTGTTTCTGTATAAATATAATCACCACGTGTATATTTTCTTACTTTTGTGCCGACAGCTTTTATTTTCGCGATCGTATGTAAATCATACAACCAAAAAGGTACGTATATTCCTGTAATCCCTTTAATGCGATTCGCTGTCATAAATCCTCTCGGTGTTAATCGACCTTTCCCACACCATTTTCGAAATGCTTGTTTAGCCTCGTCTTTACTAATTGCAAAAGGGATCACTTTCAGAGGTGCTAAAGAACCCGACAAACGATCACCAAGTACGACTCCAGCCTCACAAAAGCTACATGTCGTCGCCGTTGTTTCGGCTTCCGTAATGACGACAGCTCCACAGTTTTCACAATAATATTCTTTTGCTTCATCCTCTGAAAAAGTCGATATCATTTGATCTTCAGAAAAATCTTCTATGTTATCTTTTCTCCCACAACTGTGGCATGACAACATGCCTGATTGACTATCAAATGCCATATCATCGCCACAATTTGGACATTTGTAATGTATAAGCACCGTAAATTCACCTTTCATCATCCTCGACTGAAGAAGCCGTAGCACATGCTACAGCTTCCAAATACAAGTCTATTCTTTACATTCATTCATTTTCTTTTAACTGTTCTTTAAGCAAAGCGAGTTCATCGTCGACATCTACACTACTTTTATATTTGTCTGTTAGATGTTTTATGTCATCTGTAGGACCCTCGTTTAATTCAGCTAAAGCATTTGCTTCATCTAGTGATTGATTCACTTTATCTTCCATACGTTCAAATGCGGATATCGAGCGATTCATACCACCGACCGACGTACCAATCTCATTCATCCTTTGCTTCGTTTTGACCATAGCTGCTTTACCTTTAATTAACGAGCGACGTGCTTCTAATGTTCCAATATCTTCAACAAGTTTGTCGTGCATTTGTCTCATTTGCACCGTATTGGAGGCTGCCACTTCGTATGCCGCTTGTAATTCAGCCTCCTTTTCGACTAAGGAAGCTTTTTTCTCCAAAAATTTTCGTGCATCATTTTCATTGCCCGCTTCTAATGCTTTTAATGCATAATTTTGCATCTTTTCGATATCTTCTTTACATTCTTCAACGGCTCGCTTTGCTCGTTTCTCTTCCACCATAATCGTTGCTGTTTCTGACTTTACTTTACCTAAATCACGTTGAAGGTTTCGTAAATATTGATCCACCATCTTCTCAGGGTTCTCTGCCTTATCTAATAATGCATGAAAATTACTTGACATAATATCTTTAAACCTCGCTAAAATACCCATGATGCCCTCCTATTGGTATATTTTACTTCTTATATATACTGTCTTAATGCATAAAAGGTTTCATATTTTCAAAAATTATTTATTCGTGATGATGACTTGCCACTCAAAGGATGTTGTATGATATAACAATTTGTTAAACTTGCTAAACTGCTTCTATTTCTCAAACAACGATTTCCTTCTACCAAAAAGAATAATATAAACGAATAGTTGGATTTTTTCAGTTAAAATGAATTCGCAAATTACTTTTATGTATGCCGTGAAAGTTAGTTCCTTTCACGTTAAATCTTCGCCTCGACTCACTTCTTTTCAAACCATTTTTCTTTCCATTTATTTTTGAGCTCATGAAATGTTTCATTGTAGGAATAAATGGTATACCATAGAATCATACCCAATCCGACAGTCATGATTCGCGGTTGACCATTTTGCATGATTTGCATAGGAATAATCCAAATCCATAACGTAATTCCTAGTGAAATTGACAGTAACTCCATATAGAAACGAAACCGCAAGAAATCTCGCAAAATATTCCTCCTCAACATGAACTATTTCATAGTTTATTCATAACCATTTTAAATATGTCATCATCACTCAAAAAAGTAGCATTTCACCAGATCGTTTTTCAATCGAGCACCTTTTTTCTCGTACTCCGTTTGCTTGACAATACTTTCATACATTTCCACATTTTCAGTTCACATATTTTCTCTTTAATTATACAATTATAATGCGATAAAATAAAGCCCAATTCACAATTTTTTGAATAAAGTAACTGTAAATTGGGCCTGCTATTTTTTATTCTTAATATCATTTTAAAGCGATAAAATTTAGTTTTGAATTAAAGCTGATAGGCGCCCAGTTTTTTCGCGGGGTGATTGTTCGGTAAATGAGCGTTTCCCTTTCCAAACATGTTCTCTCGTAAGGTATTCCCTTCATATTCTTTACGGTAGATCCCGCGCTCCTGCAATTCAGGAATAACATGATCCACAAACTCACGGAACGTGTTTAACGAATAAGTCTGAGCAATATTAAAGCCATCCACATCGCCTTCCTCAGCCCATTGTTCAATTTTGTTCGCTATTTGTTCCGGAGTGCCAATGAACTTCACTGTTCCATTACCGAGTCCATGATTTATAATCGCCTCTCGTAATGTCCATTTTTTATGTGGATCTTTGGCATACATATTCAGATTTCCTTGTACAGCATCTGTATCCATTTCCTCAATGTATTGATCAGGGTTGTATTTGGAAAAATCAATACCCGTATGCCCTGATAATAGAGAAGCCGTACCTTCATAGCTGACATGATTCATTAAATCTTCATAGTTAGCATATGCTTCTGCTTCAGTTGACCCAATAATTGGTAAAATCATCGGAAAAATAAGTACATCTTCTGGATCTCTTCCTTGTTTTTTTGTCCGACGACGAATATCTTGTGAATATTCCTTCAAAGCATGTAATGAATGATGTTTCGTAAACACGGCTTCGGCATGTTTGGCCGCAAAATCTCTTCCTCTTGAAGATCCTCCTGCCTGAAAAAGAACAGGTGTGCGTTGTGGCGACGGTTCAACTAAATGTGGACCAACAACATTAAAATAGGGACCTTCATGGTTGATTAAATGAACTTTTTCAGGATCAGCAAATGTATCATTATTTCGATCATAGACGACTGCACCTTGCTCCCAACTATGTTCCCACAACTTATAAACAACTTCCAAAAATTCATCGGCACGGTCATATCTTTGGTCTTTAGGAGGACGTTCGGAAAGTCCCAAATTAACGGCTTCACTTTCTAAATAGGATGTTACGACATTCCAAGCAACTCGCCCTTCTGTTAAATGATCGAGTGTAGATAGCTGACGTGCCAACGCATATGGCTGTGCATATGTAGTGGAAATCGTCGGGGCAAACCCGATGTGTTTCGTGGCAGTTGCCATCGCTGTAATCGGTATTAATGGATCATGAGCCGGTAATTGAACAGCATGACGTGTAGCCGCGTGATGGCTGTTTTCATATACACTATACGTTCCGAGTACGTCGGCAATAAATAAGGCATCGAATTTACCTCGCTCCAAAATTTGTGCCGTTTCAACCCAGTAAGACAAACGATTGTGATGGATCCCTTCATCCTGATCATGCTTCCATAACCCTGTCGAATGTGGCGAAGGTGAATTTTGAATAAAACCATTTAAATGAATTTGTTTTGACATGACATTCGGACTCCTTTTATTGATCTCATAAACACGTACATATTTTATTGTTCATCATAGGCATTCAATGCATTGACACTATGGGCAAATGCAGAACCTGCTTTTAAAGCGACGGCAACAAAAATAGCTTCCGATATTTCTTCCAAACTCACGCCCAATTTTTTGGCATTCTTTGTATGCAAATCAATACAATAAGCGCATCCCGTTGTATGTGCAGACGCTACAGCAATTAATTCTTTTTCTTTTTCGGTTAGGTGTTGGGCTGCAAGCGAAGTTTGATCAAACTGAGCAAATGACTTGAACGTATCGCCCGTCAACTTGGCAAATTCTTTGAGCCGATTAAAATAAGAAGCTTTATACAGTTGTTCATCATCTTTTTCATCAAATGCATTCAGCGCATTGACCCCGTGTGCAGCAGCTGAGCCTGCCTTTAAGGATGTAGCCACAAAGATCGACTCCGCTACTTCTTCTTTTGTCGCATCGTGTTCCCGTGCATTTTTCACATGTAAGTCAATGCAATACGGACATCCAGTTATATGGGCTACCGCTACGGCAATCAATTCTTTCAATTTAACACTCAATTTCCCTGTCGCTAACGCCTGGTTCGTAAATGCTGAAAATGCTTCAAATGATTGGGGAGCATATTGTTTCAATTCAGTAATTCGCTTGAAATATGATTTTTTGTACAATGGGTCTGTAATTGTAATCGTCAATGTAATCTCTCCTTATATTTAATGTATAGATGATTTTTTCATCCACAATTGTTCTTCTCATCCCTCCTTTTAAGTGTATTTTTCCTATGTATTTACTTGGTTTAAGGGATGAATCGTTGCAATGATTGATTCCTATTTTCATAAAAGGGAATCAAAAAACCTCTTCCGATGAGGAAGAGGTTACATCATTCATAACACACCTACTCATCTTTCAAGTAAATACTTGCTGGAATTAGCACCTTGTTACAAATAACGGTTGCTGCGGGATCTTCGGACCAGGTTCCTCCCCCGACTCTTGATAAGAAAATGGTTTATTTAATTTTTTGAATTGTTCATATCATAACGAACTCATTCTAGAATGTCAAGTCATCATGCAAAATGATCACATAAAGTGACGCCCGAGCCCTTCATGTTGTTTTTTCAATGTTGAAAGTAAAAAATGCTTACCAATCCTTTCAATCATTCTCTTACGACTAAGGTGGCAGTATAAAAATCATATACGCTTCGCTAGAAAAGCAATAACGATTAATTGTCACTCTTCTCAATCGTGTTTTTGGTACCAGAATACAACCCACTAGCAGCCATCCCTAACATTAAGCCGACGATGATCGCCCCTTTTAAATCATCAGGATGAACATATAACACACCTGCCGTTATCCCAAATAGAATCGAGACAATCGGTAACCATTTTTTCGGTAATCCAAATCCCTTCAACAATTCCACAAGACCTACGATTAACGGAATGAGCGCGACATCATACACTTCAATCATCGTATGTCCTCCTTAGTTATATGTTATGAAGGGGTGATCATCCAAGGAACGATATCCCCCTTTACTAGTACTATCGAAAGTAGGAGTGGTTTGCGTGGCACATATATATCATTTTTGACTCGGGTCTATTTCGCTGCGCGATATGATTAGTGTACATAGATGTTTACCTTACGCAATCATCGTCATATTCAAAATAAATATGAAAATGGTTTTGACACCCTTCATTAAAGTCGGAGTGACAATGTACACAATGATTTGTTTGCAAATATTCGCGGATCGTATGCTCGGTACCACATACTCCACATAAGATCGCTAATTCATCAAATTCTTCCTTTTTCCATACAGCAATCTCGTGATCTTCACATTCTTGATGGCATTTATAACACGGATAATATTTATGACAACATTTAAATTTAATAGCAATAATATCTGTTTCTGTATGATAATGTGTACAACGTGTTTGCCGGTCGACAGTATGTCCGTAAACTTTGCTCATTTCAGTTCCAACCTCCCTGTTGTCATTCAACTGTTTTGTCAAGACATCATAAATATAAAAACGATTTACAAGTTGTAAGAGAGAGTTAACCGTTATCGCTCTGTGATGTGCATTTTTTGAGTACATGATTGAAAAAATCGATCATCGCTTTCTCTTAATCTATTATATGATCGATTAAACGATCTCATGTGTAATCATTTTAAGCTTTTTTAATAAAAATTCATAAAACCCTTGACAGTACATGAAAAACGATGTATAGTATAAATTGTCGTTCAAAACGAATACATACGATTCCGTAGCTCAGCTGGGAGAGCGCCACCTTGACAGGGTGGAGGTCGTTGGTTCGAGCCCAATCGGAATCATTCATTTTCAACGCTGATATAAATAGAGCGATTCCATAAAATTCGTGGAGTCGCTCTATTTATATCAAAAACGGGTTATGCCAACATGCTGCCAACAAATGATATGTTTTTTAATGTGTTTTGTAGTGTTTTAATAAAATGAAGAAATTATAAGAAGATGAGAGTCACTTACCAGTGGCTCTTTTTTAATAAAAAATTCCTCGTATGTAATCATTCTATATTCACCAAACGGGAGACTCCTTTAGCGAAGATCCCTAATATAAATTTGATTCAATTTTTTAAGTATAGAAATTTTATAGGAGCCAAACGTATTACGTGCCTTTAAATACACCTATGGGTATAATGAGGTGTGTATACAAGGAGGTATATGGATGAATAAAATGGAAATGTTTCAAGAAATGACAAAGCGCATACAGGCTGATGATTCATTAGCTGTAAGTGTATGGCGTGGAACATTTGAGTTTGTTGGCGGTGAACCTACCGCATCTAAAATAGAAAACTTAAATCCTATCGAGGGAATGCCTGAAATGCCTAAAGGAAAAATGACGGCGGTTGAAATGTTAGTCGTATCTGCTGCAAATTGTTATGCCACAACTTTCCATAAGAATGCCTATTTTAATAAAATTTCGTTTTCAAAAGTAAAGATTCAATTTACGGGAAAGTTTGATCAAAAACCGTTTTTAGGTTTAAACGATGGGAATCCTGGTATGATTGAACCAGAAATCGTCCTATCTGTTGAATCTTCGGCGGATGCTACAAAAATTGAAAAGATTGCTAACCTGTCGATCACAGAATCACCTGTCTTGATGAGTTTAAATCAAGATGTATCACTCACTATTCAATAAATATGTGAAGGAAAAGACTTGGGGCATCACGATAGCCTAAAATAATCTTAAAATGGTTCCAATTATCGATTTTTGATGAAAATTTATGAGTTTTAAGAAGAACGGATTTAGGGAACATTAAGAGTGGAGGTATTCAGATGAAGTTAAAAAATAAAGTTGCGATTGTAACCGGAGCTGGTCAAGGTATTGGAAAATCGGTTGCCCTTGCTTTTGCGAAGGAAGGCGCTCATCTTTCCTTAAATTATTTTGGAACCGAACAAAAAGAAATGGATGAATTTATAAAAGAACTTGAGAGTTATGGCATTCGAGCGATAGCAATGGAAGGAGATTTATCAAAAAACGACACTGCAAAATCATTAGTTGATCAGACCATCCATACATTTGATCGGGTTGATATTTTAGCCAATGTTGCCGGAATAAGTGATCAAGGTCCTGTACAAGATTTAGATGAAGAAGCATGGGATACAATGATCGATGTAAATTTAAAAAGTGTCTTTTTAACAACGAAGTATGCTGTAGCGCATATGATTTCTCAAAAATCAGGAAGAATCATAAACTTCTCATCTAACTTAGGTCAAAAGGGCGGTGTAGAAGTAAGTCATTACGCAGCATCCAAAGCCGGCGTCATCGGGTTTACCAAATCTATTGCATTAGAATTGGGCCCACACGGCATTACAGCTAATTGTGTCGCACCAGGGCCAACAGAAACACCTATGCTTGCTGACTTTGATGCTGATTGGAGAAAAGAAAAATTAGCTGAACTTCCCTTACAACGCTTTGGACAAGTGGATGAAATCATTCCGACTGTAGTGCTACTGGCATCCGACCCTGATGGTAATGCCTTTACTGGGCAAACATTAAGCCCAAATGTAGGAGATGTTATGCTATAATAACGTGCGTATTCAAAGGCCAGAACCAACCATATTCGGTTCTGGCTTTTGAAATTAATATAACTTAAAAAATCTGATGTGAAAATAGCCTCGTTCATTTGGAAGAAATTATCCATTCATTTTTAGTCTTAGATGCCTCTATCGGATGATTTTTATCGTGCACATCTTCTTTAGACACTATTGTGACATGGATTATTTACTTTTGATTCCTTTATTATATACATACATTTTTTTAACATATCATTCTCATGTGAGATTATTCACACGCCTAAATCTACCGACTTTAAAGGAAATACACCATATTAATTGATGAAGCGATCCATCATGGCCCCGTCGTTTTCTATCATCCACTCTGTACCGCTTTTCTTTTCATCAACCACAAGAATTTGTATAATGGGATAAGTCCCTCTTTAATGGAGATTAGAAATAAAGGAGTGTTGAATATGTCTACATCACTAAAAGGGAAAACAGCAATCATTACAGGTGCTAGTAAAGGTGTAGGTCGTGCGACTGCCATTGCTTTGGCAAAAGAAGGTGTCCATCTAGGGCTAATGGCTCGTACGGAAAAGGACTTACAACAAGTAGCAGAAGACATAAAAAATGAAGTCAATCCGAACAGTAACGTATATATAGCTACAGGTGATGTATCGAAAAATGAACAAGTAATTGATGCGATTGATCAGCTGAAAAATGATTTAGGTCGCATTGATATTTTAATTAATAATGCGGGCATCGCTAAATTTGGAAAGTTTTTAGAACTAGACGTATCTGAATGGGAAAAGATTATTCAAGTGAACTTGTTAGGAATGTACTACGTCACACGTGCTGTTCTTCCTACAATGATCGAACAAAAAAGTGGTGACATTATTAACATTTCTTCGACAGCTGGACAAAAAGGTGGCCCTGTCACGAGTGCCTACAGTGCATCAAAAGCAGGTGTCCTTGGCTTAACAGAATCCCTTGCCATGGAAGCACGTAAACACGATATCCGTGTTACTGCACTCACACCGAGTACAATCGTTACCGATTTAGCGATCAATCAAGGGTTGGTAAAAGGAAATGAAGAAGATTTCCTTCAGCCGGAGGACTTAGCCGAACTGATGGTTGCTCATTTGCAATTAAACAAACGTGTCTTTGTTAAATCTGCTGGTCTATGGACAACCAACCCATAAATAAAAATTGATTTACCATTAAAGAAGTTACTCCCTTGTATGCCATCCATTCGGGGAGTGACTTTTTCATTGTCTCAACACATTCTAAAAGGTTGGCCTAACCGAATCCCTTATCTACTTTTATCACCATTTACAACCATCATTTTTTATTCTAGAAACACACCCATCCCTGACTGCTCCTTAAAAATTCATCAACTCTCTTTCACAACTTGTAACACATCATTCACTTCCATTCATTTTAAAGCCAAGCGACTGTTAATCGACAGATCAAACCATTCTTTCCCGTCGAAAAAAGATAATCCCTTCATAATTTCTCGAAATGATGAATATACGTCAATATTACGTGCCAATGACCTTTGTAATAGAAATTGATAACGAGATTGACATGCCCCGAGTCTAGAAATATTGTCAGAGAAAATTTTTGCGTATAGAAGTATATTTGAAATGATTATTTGGCTATTTACTTAATGTACGATTATAATAGTAGAAAAATGTTTAATTGAATCACCCTTTTACCAATTTCAAACATCTTTAATTCATCACGTACATCACTTATCGAATTCGGATTCTTTTCACATACAGAACATACGGAACAAATGGAGGTCGCCTTGTGAAAACTACTTTATCCTTTTTAAAACCGTATAAACTGCATATTACTGTGGCCTACAGCCTGATGTTATTTGAACTGATTATCGAGCTGTTACTTCCCTTTTTCTTAGGAAAAATGATTAATGACGGAGTGATCAATCAAGATATCCAAACAATCATCATGTGGGGAAGCATCATGATTGGCCTAGCACTCCTCTCATTTGGAGCAGGGATTGCCAATTCTTTTTATGCTTCACATACGAGTTGGGGCTTTGCTGTAGATGTTCGTAATAAAATGTTTCAACGTGTGCAACAGTTTTCCTTTGCAAACCTAACTAAATACCCTACATCAGCTCTTGTTACTCGTTTCACAAATGATGTTAGACAAATTCAACATACGATTTTTATGGCTTTACGCATTATGACAAGAGCACCTTTACTCGTGATTGGTGGTGTGATTATGGCATTTGTAGTCAATGCCAAATTAGCACTTATCTTTCTGATTACAGTCCCTTTGTTAACGGGATTTATTATATGGGTCTTAAAAAAAGCAACGATGATGTTTAATCATGTCCAACGTTATGTAGACCGTGTTAATCGAACAATGCAAGAAAATTTAGCGGGGATGCGTTTAATCAAAGCGTTTTTACGCAGTGATTATGAAGAGAAGCGGTTCATGATGGCGAACAAACAACTCGCTCATATGACACAATCGACTTTTCGGTTCATCGAAGCTACCATGCCTATTTTATTATTTATCATGAATTTAAGTCTCATCTTCATCATTTGGTTCGGTCACACACAGTCTTTAGCAGGAACGACTTCCGTCGGCGAGGTTGTGGCAATTGTGAATTATGCGTTACGCGTGTCCATGGCTATATCAATGTTTACCTTTATCATACTTGCCTTTTCCCGTGCGAAAGCATCAGCAGAACGCGTAAGTGACATCCTCACCGTCAAGGCGGAGCATCAAGACGAACAAAACATAAACAACCGTCCCACCATAACCGATGGAGCTATCAATTTTTATAACGTATCTTTTACGTATCCAACGTCAAAACGCCCTACCCTATTCGACGTGACGTTTTCAGTTCAAGCAGGTGAGAAGCTCGCCATCATAGGCGCAACGGGTTCGGGCAAAACAACTTTATTCCAATTACTTCCCCGCCTACATGAAACAACGAGCGGGAGTATATGGATCGATCATGAACCCCATACCGCTTATTCTCTTGATCATTTACGCAAAAGTATCGGTTATGTCCCGCAAAATCCATTATTATTTACAGGAACCATTACTGAAAACATTGCATGGGGGAAACCAGATGCAACGATGGATGAAGTGATTCAAGCTGCACGTGATGCCCAAATCCATGAAGCGATTATGAAACTTCCCAATCAATATGAAACAAAGATCGGCCAAAAAGGAGTTAATTTATCCGGTGGTCAGAAACAACGGATTTCGATTGCGCGTGCACTCATCCGAAAACCAAAAATTTTAATGTTAGACGATAGTACGAGTGCTCTTGATGTCGCCACCGAGTCTCGATTGTTACAAGCAATCGAACGGTATGATTGTACGATGCTCATCATCACACAAAAAATCGCTACAGCCCTTCGTGCCGATCAAATCCTACTGTTGGATGAAGGGAAAGTGCTTGCCATCGGATCACATGAAAAATTATTACAAACAACAAAGTTATATCAAAAAATTGTCGCTTCCCAATTTGGAAAGGAGCATATACATGTTCTTTAAACAACTAAAACTCCCTTTTCAACATAAAAAGATTCCGATTACATCAATCCCTAAACAAGAACAGAAACGTGCGAAAAACATGTTTGGGACACTCAAGCGGATTTGGACTTACTTAGCGAGGGAAAAATTAAAATTGACACTTGTCATCCTTATGGTTGTCATGAGCTCTGCCCTTAGCTTGCTCGGACCATACATGATTGGAATGGCAATTGATGATTTTATCGTAACGAAAGAAAGTGCAGGTTTAGGTGGATTACTCATCGGGTTGACTTTTATTTTTTTCATGCACTCCCTTTCGATATTTTTACAAAATTATTGGATGGTTGGCATCGCTCAGCAAACTGTTTATTCATTACGGGCTGATTTATTCCACCAATTCCACCGACTTCCTATCGCATATTTTGACAAGCGGCAAGATGGGGATCTAATGAGTCGAATTACAAATGATATCGATAATATTAACAATACTTTAAACCAGTCGGTCATCCAAATATTAGCAAGTATTTTAACGTTAATCGGTACATTCGGCATCATGATGGTGCTCAGCCCGCTCCTCACCTTCGTTACAATGAGCATTATTCCCGTCTTACTGATCAGTATGCGCTGGATTACAAAGCGAACAGGTCCGCTCTATAAACTGCAACAAAGTCGCTTAGGTGAACTCAATGGATTCGTGGAAGAAACAGTGTCTGGACAACACATCGTTAAAACGTTTTCCCAAGAAAAACGTGTGATCCATGCGTTCACTGAGAAAAATAACCAATTACATCATACAGGATTTTGGGCCTTGACCATTTCCGGATTCATTCCGAAAGTAATGAACATGTTAAACTATGTCAGCTTTGGACTGATCGCTCTTGTCGGTGGACTATTGGCAATCAATGGAGCCGGTGGTGTCACCGTTGGAATCATCGTCATCTTTACCGAATATGCCCGGCAGTTCACACGCCCATTAAATGAGTTATCTAACCAATTTAACATCCTCTTATCAGCTGTAGCTGGAGCAGAGCGTGTGTTTACAATTATGGATGAAAAACCGGAAGAAATGGACGAACAAGACGCGAAAGAATTACCGTCAACACTAGGGCATGTCGTCTTCGATCAAGTCTCCTTTGGCTATGAGGATACACCGATTTTAAAACAGATCAGTTTTGAAGCAAAACCTGGCGAGTCAATTGCTTTTATTGGGCATACAGGAGCTGGAAAAACAACGATCATCAATTTAATTTCTCGCTTTTATAATTACGATACAGGAAAAATCTCATTAGATGGTTACGATATCAAAGATATTAAACGTTCGAGCCTCCGTTCGCATATGGCGTTTGTCTTACAAGACTCCTTTCTCTTTCACGGAACGATTCGAGAAAACATTCGCTATGGTCGTTTAGATGCCACAGATGAAGAAGTGGAGGAAGCAGCAATAAGAGCAAATGCTCATGAATTTATTAGCCAACTCCCAGATGGATATGAGACAGTTCTGGACCAAGATGGCAGTGGCATTAGCCAAGGTCAAAAGCAATTACTAGCAATTGCTCGGGCTTTTATCGCCGAACCGTCTATCCTTATATTAGATGAAGCAACGAGCAGCATTGATACTGTGACCGAAATAAAAATCCAAGCAGCGTTGAAAAAGTTAATGAAGGGGCGAACGAGTTTTATGATCGCTCACCGTTTAAATACGATTCAAGAGGCCGATCAAATCATCGTTTTAGAAAACGGGAAGATTATCGAACGTGGTAATCATGAGGAATTACTCGCTCTACAAGGCACATATCATACATTACATCATAAACAATTACAGGCTATCAGTAGTTAATAACAGTAATTTCCTGTATAAAGATCACCGTAACATGATCAGCAATTACGTTTGTAGAATCTACCAATGATTAATGGTAAACTATGGATAGATTCATTCCACATATTCCACAAGAAAATCATACAAACAGAGGTGTCATCATTGAGCAGAAAACGAAAAGGAACCATGATCGACAAGGAGATAAACAGCAAATATTTAGGTGAAGCGATGCAACTGAAAATATACCAACCCGAATCTTTTTCTCCGCTAGAAAAATACCATATTTGTATTATGCAAGACGGTGATGATTATTACCAAATGGGACGCCTAGCTACCGTAAGTGATGAGCTTCACGAAAATTTTGAAATCGAAAGTACCATTTTTGTAGGCATTCATTATGAAGACCGCTTTGATCGCCGAAAAAAATACCATCCTTCCGGGGAACAAAATGAAGCGTATATCAAATTTCTCGCCCATGAAGTCGTTTCCTTAATCGATGAATTCCTTCCAAGCTTACACATGGGGCAGACGAGAACATTAATGGGAGACTCACTCGCGGGAACGCTCGCTTTAATGACGGCATGGAAATATCCAAATACATTCGGAAATGTCATCATGCAATCGCCTTTAGTAGACGAAAAAGTGTTACGAACCGTCGAAAGCTTTACGAAAGCGCACGAGGCACTCAATATTTACCATACGATTGGCACAAAAGAAACCAATGTACGTGTTACAGACGGTTCAGTGGTCGATTTTATTACACCTAATCGCCAACTATATGAAGTTTTAAACAAAAAAAATCTCACCTATTATTATAAAGAAATTGAAGACGGACAGCATACATGGAAATATTGGCAACAAGGTTTACCGCATGCCTTACGCACAATGTTCCAACCATAAAATCTGAAGTTGCTCCTCATGAGTTACTAGCGATCTGATTAAACATTCGAAAATGAAAAGTTTTTTGTTATAATAATATAAATCGTCTAAAACATCTGTGGAAAGCATAAGCGAGCATAGACTGTGCGATTTACCAAATTAACAGGAGGTTTTTTTATGATGAATTATGGTATTGCCATCTTTCCGTCAAAAGAAATTCAAGATGAAGCTAACTCATTTCGCAAACGCTATGACCCAAATTATGCTTTAATCCCACCACATTTAACTTTGAAAGAACCCTTTCAAGCAGAGCAAGAAAAAATCAATGAACTGATTGTTGAATTAAAAAATATTGCCAATCAAATGGAACCTTTCTCCATCGACATCAAAAAAGTTAGCTCATTCGCACCCGTAACGAATACCATTTATTTAAAAGTTGAACCGTGCCAAGAACTTTCCCACTTAGTTGAAAACATGTATTCTGGAAAGTTTCCCAAAGAGATGAGACATCCGTTTGTTCCACACATAACGATTGCCCAAGATCTCGTTGAAGATGAGTATTCCGATATTTTGGGTAGCTTGCGGATGAAAACGTTTGATTTTACAGATGAAATCGATCGCTTTCACCTCCTCTATCAATTAGAAAACGGTTCTTGGACGGTTTACGAATCATTTGTTTTTGGGAAAGAACACGTGTGAAGATTCAAATTGTCGAAACAAACAGGCAACGAGAACAAGCCGAACGTATTCGCATGACCGTCTTTGTAAAAGAACAAAATGTCCCCGTTGAACTTGAACTTGATGAATATGACCAAGAAGCGATTCATTTTATTGGATATCAAGACGGACAACCGATTGCAGCAAGTCGTTTACGATTTATGAATCAATACGGTAAACTGGAACGAATTTGTGTATTAAAAACTCATCGTGGTAAATCTTACGGTCAACAACTGATTCAACAGATGGAAAAAGAAATTAAAAAGCACGGATATACACATGCGGTTTTACACGCGCAAACACAAGCAATCGATTTCTATAAAAGGATTGGCTATATAGTTACCTCCGATGAATTTGTCGATGCAGGTATTCCACATGTTACGATGGAAAAAATATTATCTTAAAAAACATCTAAACCAAGGCGGTGATTAAACGATAGCCTTGGTTTTTTATATTCGAAAAAGACCTCACATGCTCTCATTCACGTTCAGCAATGAATGATGCTTACATTTTTGGTTAGCCTAAAAATGAATGACAATTGGGGGGTCTATTGTGGATACTTATTTAAACATTTTCGTAGATACCGTATTCGGATTCGTAGCTCTATTCACCTTGACAAAAATATTAGGTAAAACACAAATCTCACAACTTACAGCATTTGACTTTATATCCGCTGTCATCATCGGTGAACTGGTTGGAAATGCTTTATTCGATAAAAAAGCAGGGATTCCCGAAATTGCTTTTGTTATTATTTTATGGGGAACATTATTGTATACGATTGAAAAAATAGCACAAAAATTTAGACAAACAAGATTTATACTTGAAGGAAAGCCTTCTCTTGTGATTCATAAAGGCAACCTCATTCGCGAGGAAATGAAAAAAAATAAATTAAATATTGACGAACTTCAGCAATTACTTCGTGATAAAGGTGTTTTTTCTATTCAGGAAGTTGAATATGCGATTTTGGAAACGAATGGGTACGTATCCGTTTTGAAAAAGTCCCCATATCAAACGCCAAACAAAAAAGATTTACATGTCTATCCTGAAGATGTCTATCTCCCCTATACACTTATCTCTGATGGAGAGTTGATTGTTGATAATTTGAAAGAAGCTCAAGTCAGCGAGGAATGGCTCTATAACGAATTAAAAAGACAACAGTACAATCGGGTTGAAGACATTTACTATGCGGAGTACATTGAAGGACAAAAATTATTTATTTTACCATTCACCGAAAAAAACGAGCGAATAAATGATTGACCCTTTCAAAAAACTGATTGATTAGGATATCGATGGCAAGCAATCGATCGTATGTATCCCATAACAATGATGCTTTCCACATTATAATACACCCTTTCTTTGGAGAAGTTTACCATTTGTTCGACTGGCCGTTCCATCTCATCATGAAAAAAAGCAGCTTATAGCTGCTGTTATATAAATAGATGATACTTACCCACTAATTACATGCATTAAATCCAAGACGGGCCTCCCTCACCTTCATCTTCTTCACTTTCCCGATGGCCATCATCGCTCTCATCTTTCGATCCTGTTCCTTCATGATGAGGCCTTCCCCTAACTAAGGGATCCCATGGGTTTCTCCTTCTCTTTGGTCTTCGCTGTTCAATATGAACATGATCCGCTTTGACAATTAAATCCCTGACATGGATTACTTTTTTCTTCTTGTCTGACATAGCCCAACCACTCCATTTTTATCATATGATTGATAGTAGTCTATGTACGATTTATTCAATAGGTATAGACAATTGCCCCTTTTTTTACATCGTTCACGGAAAATATTTTAAAGAGATCCAATCGACAAACGAACCCATAGTTATTTGTTCATTCAGAATTCGTACAATAAAATATAAAAATACCCCATGTAACGTCTGCCCACACTAACTCATCAATCGTACATATTCTAATAGGGACAATACGTCATATTTTCTATCAGAAAGGAGATATCATTCATGGGTTGTCATAAAGGACACAGAGGGGACAATTGTGTTTGTGATATTTTAAAAGAAATCGCTGATGCACAAAGTGATGTCATCGAAAATTGCTGTGAATCAAGTTGTGAACAATCAATTGATGAATTACTCGGTGAAACAGATCGCAGAGGAAAAGACACCGTACCATTAATTTTGTACTGTAGAGACGGATGTCAGCCATTTAAAGGATTTGGTACACTTCGTAAACATGGTGATCATTTAGATGAGATGCAAACAAGTTTCATATTTAGAGTGAAAAAAGTAATGGATGATTGTTGCGCGATTATCGAACTCTTGCTCGCAGATGCCGATCTTTGTAAAGATCTTAAAAACCCTAAACACCAAGAAACGAAGAATCTCAAAGCAACAGGAATTTGTATCACAGTTGACCTCAATTGCTTCTGCCACGTTACATGCTTACCAGCCATCAACGCTTTGGAGTAGATTAATTCAACTTGAGGAAAAGAGGGAATACCTCTTTTCCCTCTTTATAACTCGATCCTTTATCCAATGATCTCGCACGAATTAACAAATCATGTTAGAGACCAAGCATATGAACCTCTTCTATATCCGCGAATGCAATGGTTTCTGGAGTATGTTTCGTTCCTTGTTGTATAATGACCGTATTATCATTAAATTCAGTGATGATTCCACGATATGTTTTCTCGCTCGTTTTAATTTTACATTTCATTTTAGGAATATGTTTAGGTGTGCTCGCAAAGTAAGCAACTTTTTCTTTTAATGTCATATCATTAAATTTAGAGCGTTGATGGGTATTGTCATGAATCGTTTTTGCATCATCATCCGCATTACTTTCGTGAGGAGTTCTCTCTTCCATCAAACGATCTGTATTGAGACGGCGACGCCTTGCAGATACTGGAAATGTATGACGTTTAAGCGGCTTATTCCCCGATCGACGATTTTGTTGATTCTTTTTCTTTGTTGTTTGTGTCACATAATGATTTTGCATCCGTGCCTGAGGCGTTTTAATATCCGGTTGACTGATATAGAGCAATGGATTGTTGGCATATTTATCTTCTCCCATCTCACCAACTCCTTTCATTCAATTCATCACTCTAGTATATGAACCCAACATCAAAATGTGTTTTCAATGATCAACAAAAAATAAACACCAATCATAAAAAAGATCATCCCGAGAATATACAATCCAGACAACATATTCTCTAGATGATCTTTTTTAAATTAAATTAAAAAACGCATAAATGCTGTGGCCATACCGAAATAAATCAATACCGAAATAATATCATTAATCGTTGTAATAAACGGACCCGATGCAACAGCTGGGTCAATGTTCACCTTATCCATAAAAATAGGAATTAATGAGCCAGCCAGAGTAGCTACCGTTAATGTAGCCATAATCGAAACGCCTACGAGGATTCCGAGGAATAGGTGTTGCTTCCATAAAAATATAATGATCGCTATGAGCACACCACAAACTGTTCCCGTAATCAATCCTGTTCCTGCTTCCCTTAAAATTAATTTAAGCTTACCCCCTTTTCCATAATCACCCGAAGCAAGTCCTCTAACCGCCACAGCTAGTGCTTGTGTTCCTGTATTCCCCGCCATTCCTGCAATAACAGGAATGAAAATAGCTAATACAGCTACTTGTTCAAGAGTTGCCTCAAATTGACCAATCAAACTCGCTGTAAACATCCCAAGAAATAATAAAATAATCAACCAAGGTAGTCTTTTTTTAGCGGATTGAAAAGCATTTTCGTCTGGATGAGTCATATCTGTAACAGCAGCTAACTTGGAAAAGTCTTCTTTCGCTTCCTCATCCATAACGTCTAAAATATCATCCACAGTAATGATTCCAATTAAATGATGTTGAAAGTCAACGACAGGTGCAGCTAAAAAATCATAATCACGCATCATTTGTGCGACCTCGATTTGATTTTTTCCAACAGATACAGACATAACATTTTCACTCATAATTTCACCGATTAACGTATTTTCGTCGGCAACAATTAAATCACGTAGCGAAAGTACACCGACGAGGCGTTTATTTTCATCGATGACATATAAGTAGTAAATGGTTTCTGCATCTGGTGCTTCCTCTTTCAACTGCTTCATTGTTTGCCGAACGGTTTGTGTTTTATAAAGGGCAACCATCTCAGTTGTCATAATACTTCCAGCCGTCTTCTCTTCATAATGTAAAAGGGTTTTAATTCCACGAGCATCGCGCTCATCCATTAGAGTCAAAAAGCTCGCTACTTTTTCTTGATCCATCATATTCAAAATATCGACGGCATCATCGGTAGCCATCATGGCGAATACCATCGAAGCGAACCGTGGATCCATTTCTGTAAAAAAAGGTTCGACATCTTTCAAATTAATATGTTCCATGAGATCAGCTACTTCTTCTGGTGATAAATACGTATACACTTTCATTCGATTGTCTGTCGATTGTTGTTTAAAAAATTTCGCTTGATCGTACGGATGCAATTCCAAAAATTGTGCACGAAATGATTCAATTTGTTCCTCTGTCAAGGCAGTTTCAAGCTTTTTTAAATGTGCATGCTCTCGTGTATTATCCATGCCATCACATCCTCTCTCTTGTTTAGAAGGCAATCTCACGAAAGAAAATAAAGCCGATGTCGAAACGAAGTTCAGGAGGTTCGCGAACAAACGTTAAGGCGTATGAAGTATTCAAATACAAACAACCGGTTTGGAAACTCCTTCATCGGTTATAATATACGATAAGGAGGAGCATCTATTGAAAATTGATGTTATTGGCGATATACATGGTTGTTATGATGAGTTAAACGAGTTATTTCTAAAGCTCGGCTACGCGTACAAAGAAAATATTTACGTGCATTCAGATGGGCGGATTCCCATTTTCATCGGTGACTTAACGGATCGGGGACCGAATTCAATTCATGTCATTCAACTCGTCTACCATATGGTCATCCAGCGTCGCGTAGCAAAATATGTTCCCGGCAATCATTGTAACAAATTATACCGCTATTTTTTAGGCAACAATGTCAAACTCCAACATGGAATCGAAACGACGGTGCGAGAATATGTCAATTTACATCCGAAAGAGCAAAGTGACATTAGGAGCAAATTTATGGAACTATATGAAACAGCCGATTTATACTTACAACTTCCTGAGGTGAAGGCGGTCATTGCACATGCTGGAATCAAACAATCCTATATTGGCAAAATGAATCAAAAAGTAAAGACATTCGTCCTATACGGAGATATTACTGGCGAACTCCATCAAGATGGGCGTCCCGTACGAAAAGACTGGGCCCAGCACTACGATGGTGATGATTGGATTGTTTATGGTCACACCCCTGTAAAACAGCCTCGTATCGTTCATAAGACAATTAATATTGATACGGGTTGTGTCTTTGGGAACGCATTAACAGCTTTCCGTCTGCCAGAAGAAACTATTGTCAGTGTACCATCAAAACAGCCTTACGTCGCAGATCGGTTTCATTCATTTGAAGCGGAATAAATCCCTCTCATACAGCGTTGTGAGTATCATTTCTATCCAATCATTCCACAAATCACCAGTCTTAGACTCTAGAAAGTAAGTTAGCCATATCCCCTGGTAATGGAGCCGTAAATTTCATAAGCTTTTTCGTCAGTGGGTGGACGAATCGAATCGTTGAACAATGAAGCGCTTGACGATCAAAATCGTCACATGATCCGCCGTATAAATCATCTCCTAATAAGGGGTGGCCCATAGCGGAAAAATGTACGCGAATTTGATGCGTCCGGCCTGTTTCCAGCCTAATCCTAATGAGTGATAGCGTATCCGTATGGCGAATGGTCTCATAATGGGTAATCGCCCGCTTTCCATCTTCTCGGACCGTCCTCTCGATAATCGACCCTTCTTTTCGACCGATTGGGGCATCGATTACACCTCGTGATGGTTCAAGATTACCTTCGACAATCGCATCATAATAACGCTCAATACGACCATTTATTTGTGCAGTTGATAATAAGGAATGGCTATACCGGTGCTTGGCTACGAGTACTAAACCTGACGTTTCTCGATCTAACCGTGTTACTATGTGAATAGTAAACGGGATGTTGTTTCGTTCGTAGTAAGCCAAAATCCCATTTGCTAACGTTTGTGATGGATGATGAACTGAAGGGATTGTCGCAATACCGGCACGCTTATTAATAACGAGAATGGCCTCATCCTCATATATAATATTTAACTGAATGGGCTCTGGTTTCATGAAGGAACTTTTTTTCTCAGGTGGAAATCGAACCGCAAGGGTATCTCCTTGTTGTAAACGATAATTTATCTTTTGTTCCATCCCATTTACATAAATGTTCCCACCGTCAGTTTTTATCGATTTCAAAATTCGTCTTGAAAACGATTGTTTTTCCCTTAAAAAGTCACGCACAGACATGTTAGCGCAATCCTTACCGACGACCCATTTCATCATAGCCACCTCTATGCATCGGTCCTTCGGTAATAAATGAATCACGTACACGATTCCAAAATGGAAAAGGACGAAATCGAGCAAAGCGCACTTTTTCTTTCGCCACGCGACATTGAATCGATTTAACATTTGTATAATTTTCCGTGAAGTGATCGACAGCAAATAAGAAGCTTTTATCAACCATCGGCTTCAACAGACATGTATGATGCTGTGGCAATATTAATGGGGAACCGATCGTACGAAAGACACGATTGTTAATCGATGCCATTTCCGTTAATTGAATGGCTTCAATGGAAGGATGAATGATGGCTCCATCTAAAGACTTGTTGTAGGCAGTACTACCGGATGGTGTAGAAATACATAATCCATCTCCACGGAATGTTTCAAAATGTTCTCCTTTGATTTGCACATCGAAGACGACAGATCCTTCAACCGTTTTAATTGTCGCTTCATTTAAAGCGAGAAAACGGTCTTCCGTTCCTCCCGATTTCGGACGGATAATCACTTCAAGCAGAGGATATTCTACGACTTGAAAAGGAGTTTTCGCAATTTCGATAATTAATTTTTCAACTTCATTTGGTAACCAATCGGCGTAAAACCCTAAATGCCCTGTATGTACCCCGATAAACGCTGTCTCATTCAAACGATGAACATAGCGGTGAAAAGCCTCTAAAAATGTACCATCACCCCCAACTGATATGACCAAGTCAGGTTCTTTATGATCATAAATCAAATCAAAATCTGTTAAATACTGTTTCATCGTTGTTTGAATATCATTTGAACGTTGATCCCCTCGTGATACAATCGTAAATTTCATGTTTTTCCTTCCTTTCTTCTACCGCTATGATCGAAATAGATGCGATCGGTCTCTATAATTCACTTTATAACCATTTCATTTATTTACGATGGAAGATTCGCTTAGCTTCTAGAACTTCATTCTTTATTTTAGACATCTCTTCATCTAATTTAAATGCAGCTTCAGCCGCACGTTTCAACCTTGACTTAATTTGCTCTGGAATCCTACCCTTATATTTATAATTTAAAAAGTGCTCATTTGTCGCCCAAAAATTCATCGCTAATGTACGAATTTGGATTTCAGCAATGACCATTTTCACTCCGTGAATCGTTTCGACTGGATATTCGATAATCTGATGGAAAGATCGGTAACCACTGACTTTCTTTTCGAAAATATAGTCTTTCTCCTCGATGATGTTTAAATCTTTTCGCTTTCTCAACAAATCAACGACCATGTATATATCATCCACAAATTGACAAACCACCCTAATTCCGGCGATATCTTGAATATCTTTTTCAATCCGGTTGAGTGGAACTTGCTTCCTTTCAGCCTTTTCTAATATACTGGAAATCGGTTTAACTCTTCCTGTAATGGACTCGATGGGAGAATGTCGAGACTCATGTTCCAATTGAGCCCGCATTCCTTCAAGTTTTACTTTTAACTCTTCAACAACTTGTGTATATGGCGCAAGGATTCCTTGCCAATCCATGACGCTACACCACCTATCATTTTCTGTCATACTTCAGATTTGCGATAAGCCTACTTCTTATTTTACCATAAGAACAAGAAATGGATAATCTTTGCATATTTTCCATGGATTCGTCATAATCGATATCATCAATAGAATAGGAGATCATTATGCAAGAAATTGAAATTGAATTTAAAAATTTGCTCACTGCCGAAGAATACAACCGCTTGCTAACAAGTTTACCTTTTCCAAGACAGGCGCAGGCACAAGTGAATTACTATTTTGATACAAAAGACTTTTCACTGCAAGACCATTTGTGTGCACTAAGAATCCGAAAGAAGAACGATAGCTTCCGTTTAACATTGAAAGAAGCTTCTGATGTTGGGGTGCTTGAGACACATGACGATTTGGCAGAAAACCTTTTTTTAAAGTGGATACAAGGCCAAATTATTCCGCAACCAAATACAACCAAACAATTAAACAAACTGAATGTTTCACCCGATGATTTACGCTACTATGGTTCTTTAGTGACAAAACGCCGTGAATATAGAGAGAATGATGTATTATATGTGCTCGATTATAGTACATATAACGGATGTTCGGACTATGAATTAGAAATTGAAGCATCGAGCAAGGATGTCGGTGTGCAGGCGTTCAATCAACTTTTAGAACGTTTTCGCATTTCTAGAAAAACAACACCTAATAAAATTGAACGCTTTTTTTCAACATATACACCTTCGTAAAGGTTTCCTGCAAACAAATAATCAGATAATTTGCGCTGTGAGCATTCCGTTGCTACAATAGAAACAATCTTTCTAGAAGCTATCGGAGCGAAATAGGTGCACGCTCAATCGTTCAAGCGCTTAAATTGATGTTATGAAACGCATAGACGTTCACAATTCCATATGATGGAACTTTTAAATACGAGTTTACTTGAAATAGTTATTTTATCATGAATGTTTGAATGTTGGAGGATTATTTTATGAAACGACCAGGTACGATTTATAAAGCGATTGGAGGAGCTCCTGCTGTCGAACGAATTGTTACAGGACTATATGATCGAATCGGAAAACACCCGGATCTCATCCCCATTTTTCCTACAGATTTAACCGAAACTGCCCGAAAACAATACCTATTTCTCACCCAATTTTTTGGTGGGCCGCGGTTATACTCTGAGGAATTTGGGCACCCGATGTTAAAAAGACGTCATTTACCATTTGAAATTACGCCTACACGAAAAGATGCATGGCTTGATTGTATGGAGAAAGCATTAATCGAAGCAGAGATTGAAGAACCATACCGATCAGCTATATTTGAAAGACTAACGATGACGGCACAGCATATGATGAACACACCTGAATAAAAGAAAGGAGAATCGATGTGAGTTGGAATCATTCTGAGTTGAATAGCTCGAAAGATACAAACACATCGTCGTCTAAATATAGCTTTGTTGACTATATTAAAAAACCGCTTGAAATCTATGTATTTGTTGATCCGCTCTGTCCTGAATGTTGGTCTTTAGAACCTTATATAAAAAAACTTTCCATTGAATATGGACGCTTTTTTACAATTACAGCTATTTTAAGTACAAACTTGAACCCTCTTCACAGAGGTCGATTTCAACAACCGCCTAAACTTAAAGATATATGGGAAAAAACAGCTAAACGAACAGGGATGAGCTGTGATGGTGATCTATGGGAGGAAAATCCGATTTTCTTTCCATGGGTTACGTCGCTTGCGATCAAAGCTGCTGAGCTACAAGGTAAAAAAGCAGGAAGATTATTTTTACGAAAAATTCAAGAATACATTTTTCTGAAAAAAGAGAATGTATCTGATGAACAAGTGCTCATGCAATGTGCTAAAGATGTTCACTTAGATATCCAAGAATTTAAAAATGATTTATATTCTTCATCTGCTAAAAGAGCGCTCCAATGTGACTTCAAGCTCACACGAGAGATGGATGTCGATTATATACCTACAATCGTGTTTTTTAATCAAGAAGTTGAACAGGAAGGCATTAAAGTGTCCGGATTATATCCATACGATATTTATGTTCACGTGTTGACAGAAGTTTTACAGCGAGAGGAAAGTCCTGCACATAAACCGCCTCTGAAGCAATTTGTTGCCTATTATCGTGTTGTTGCAAGTAAAGAAGTTGCCGTCGTTTACGACTGGAGTCTTACGAAAGCCGAACGAGAAATGAAAAAGTTACAACTCAAACAGATTGTTAAAAAAATCCCTGCAAAACACGGATCCTTTTGGGAATATAAAGGAGAAGAAGAATAAAACAGTTGATGAACGACAGATCGTATACAAATAAAATAGAGAAGGATATACTGGGCAGTGTATATCCTTCTCTATTCTTCTTGCATTCTTTGTATTTCTACAAAGGGGGATGGGAGAAAGTTTCATGATCAAACAAAGGGGTTTTTGTTTGTGATTTATTTCTCATTTTCATAATAACAACTATCGCCTCAACTCGCAATGCCTTTGTGCACAGTTTCACAGAAGTGTCACTTCTATATCATAATTTAGTAACATATACTTTAACATGATCGAAGGACACGGAGGGATGATCCATGGGAAAACTGCACCCTTACTTATTTCTTTTTCTGACCTTGATTGCTTTTATTTTAAATATCCTCGGACTAATGAAGTTAATTCCACTCTATTTTACGTTACCTCTGTTATTTTTTTCGATTTATTTCACCATATTTTCGTTCACCCAACGGCGAGTTTATCGAGGTATGCGGTAGTTCCTGTAAGGAATAGATACATTCAACTGTTCTGCAAAAAAACGCCTTGTATCGTCAAGACGTTTTTTTGTTGGTTATTTTGTATTTGGCAAGTAGGCCGGTTCGACAACGTTTAAACGAGTAAATTTTCCATTTTAGTTAGTTTGTCTTCAAATACATCTAACGCATTAACGATCGGTTGTTTAGATGTCATGTCAACCCCAGCTCGTTTAAGAACCTCGATCGGATAATCGCTTCTGCCTGCTTTTAAAAAGTCTATATACCGCTCTACGGCACCTTCTTCTTTTGAAAGAATCTTACTTGCTAACGTCGTTGCAGCTGAATAACCTGTCGCATATTGGTATACATAATAGTTGTAGTAAAAATGAGGAATTCTCGCCCACTCCATACCGATTTCTGGATCAGATATGACACCGTCACCAAAATATTTTTTATTTAAATCATAATAGATTTCCGTTAGCTTTTCCGCCGTTAACGTTTCACCGTTTTGAATACGTGTATGAATGTCATGTTCAAATTCAGCAAACATCGTTTGACGGAAGACGGTACCACGAAATCCTTCCAAAAAGTGATTTAAGATAAACATTTTTTCTTTTTTATCTTCTAAATGGTTGAGTAAATATTCATTTAATAAGGCCTCATTACAAGTTGAAGCGACTTCAGCTACAAAAATAGAGTAACTTCCATAGCGAAATGGTTGATATTTTCTCGTGTAGTAACTGTGAACGGAATGACCTAATTCATGCGTCAAAGTAAAGACATCATTCATTTTATTTTGCCAGTTCAATAAGATGTATGGATTCGTACCATAGGCTCCAGACGAATAGGCCCCGCTTCGTTTACCTTTATTTTCTTCGACATCAATCCAGCGATTTTCAAAAGCTTCCTGAATGACTTTTGTATATCCTTCACCCATAGGCTCCAAACTTGCTAGAACATATTGTTGGGCTTTCTCATAAGGAATATTCATATCTACACCTTGAACGAGCGGTGTGTACAAATCATACATATGGAGTTCTTCCAGCTGCAAAACCTTTTTACGAAGCGCTACATACCGATGTAACAACGGTAATTTTTCGTTTACAACGGCCACTAAATTATCATACACTTGTTCAGGTATATGATTACTGTCAAGAGAAGATGCTCTGGCCGAATTGTAGTTGCGAACCTTCGCATAAAAGTTATTCTTTTTTATATTCCCTGTAAGCGTCGAAGCGAATGTATTTTTAAACTTTCCGTATGTATTATGCATGGCTTGAAATGCATCACGTCTTACACGGCGATCCTTTGATTCAAGAAAAGTAATATATCTCCCGTGCGTTAACTCGACTGTCTCCCCTTGTTCATTTTTAATCGACGGGAAGGTAAGATCCGCATTGTTCAACATTCCAAACGTTTGCGATGCACTTGACATCGGTTCAGAAGCTTCGGCTAGTAATGCCTCTTCGCGCTGGCTTAGTACATGATCGCGCTGCCTATGAATATCATGTAGCACATGTTCATATAACTGGAGTTCTTTTTTTTCTGACAAAAAACGTTCAATCATATCTGTTTCTATACTTAAAATTTCGGGGACGATAAAACTCATTGCACTCGAAGCAATCGTTAATATATTATCTGCCTTTCCATTCATCGCTTGATAAAATGAGTTCGTCGTATCTTGATCATAGCGCATATGTGCGTATGTGTATAATTTTCCTAACCGTTCCGCTATTTCGTCCTGTACGGTTAATGCTTCGTATAATGAATCGGCAGAATCAGCTAACTTACCTTGATAGTTTTCAATCCGTGGGATATCCTTCTTTAAACGTTCAAATTCTTTTTCCCATTCTTCATCGGTCTTAAATATATCTTCTAGTCGCCACGTTCGTTCTTCAGGAATTTCACTTCTTTGTGGCAGTGATTTCGTTTCTGTCACGCTACATTCCTCCTATTCATATATGCCATTTTACATAAGGTTATAAACTCTTTCAATCGTTTACATTTATACATTACTTTTTGATGAAGTGTGTACATCGTATAGCTTAGACAAAGAAGTTTATAACTATTCCTGTTAAAAACGTTTCATTAACTTTTCATCTGCTGTGAGTGCTTCCTCAATATGAGAATGAAAAGGAATATGTTTTCTTTTCTGATACATATCCGTTGACTTTTGGGTGATAATGTGGAATTGAGCTAGTAAGTGAAGATATTGCCTGATGGGACTCTCCTTGCAAGTGACTAATGGATACTGACTTCGATCGATTTGGTCGTCACATACGGCGCGCTCACATTGAGAGATGGAAAACAGTGCACCGCTTGATAATGGATGAATGACATCCAACCAAATTCGACTTTGCCAATCCCATGGAGATGTTTTCATTAAAAATTGATTACGTATGGGAAGATAAATAACGGATGGGAGTTGTTCCATATATAATTTTTTTTCGTATAACCATCGACGCCAAGCTAACTCTTTTCCATATGGCCGTTTTTGTTGCAATAATCGAAAGTTTCTTTTCGCTTTTGTCCACATTTGTGACAATTGCTTCCGTTCCAGTGGCTGTGGGTGAAATAACTGTGTAAATAATAACTCTTCTAGTTTTTTAAATTGAAACACCGCACATGCTCGACCTCTTCCGAGTAGATATACGTGTTGGATGATTAAAAATTGACGGGAATTCGGACAGAAAAAATAGATGGTGAATGGATGGGAAGCGTTGAATTGATGCATACACTGAAGAATAAACGAATTCACATGTAACCGGTTAGAACGATCGCGTTTGAATTGGTTCGGACCAAGAATCCAAATCGGCGTGATTCCTGCATTTTGATAGCCCTTATTTCGTTTCTGGAGTTGGGTGATCGGTATTTTTGAACATTGATATTCAATAGCTATGCGCTGCTTGTTAAGCTGCAAAAATAAATCGGGTTGTTGCTGTATATTTGGTAAATAATGTTCAAGCCGAACATCAACATTGTGCTTTTTCAACCACTGATAAAGTAACAGCTTTCCCTTCTCATGGACAGGTCCTTCTCCACCCCGATTCGCCGGGCAGTCTTGTTTCGCTTGATGTGCGAAATGAGGAGTTATAACCGGTCCCGCTCGAATAATTACTTCTCCATGACAAACTGGACAATAAAACTTTTTCTTTCGTAAACGATCGATTTCTGCTGGAGAATACATCGCTAACGTCGTTACGTGTCCTTGTGCAGAATGAGCTTGTAACAAAGGATAAAATCACCTCCATATCTATACTATTCGACATATACGGTTGTTTTCCTTCTTTACACACATAGATGAATATCAACAATCGATATTTTTAGAAATATATTTACCTTCGTAAATGGAATCTTTATGTATCGTCCCTTAAAACAACTGACGAACAGTTTGCTTTATATACAGCTTTCGATGTTAAATAGAATCTATTCCCAATGATTCATATAAAAAACCCTTAGTCGTAAAAGTCGACTTCCTTTTACGACTAAGGGATGGTTATCCTTTAAAATCATTTATACTTCAGCGGGAAAGTGTGATCTTATTTGAGCAAATGTATCCGATTCAAAAATCTTAGTTCCATATTCATCCAACATATAAAATGTTAAATCACAATCATCCGCATATTCGAACACGCGACTGATTAAATCTTCTTGTCGATCTTCATCTGTTATATCCTCAATAAACTCTAAATATAAATAATACTCGTTTTCATACACATACAGTCGATCTAATAACGGATCCGTTACATCTATAAATGAATGACTGAGTTGAATGACATCTTCAAACTCAGAGAATTTGACGATAATCCAAAAGTTTTCTTCATAATCATAGTTGTCTTTGTTATTTCCTTTGTCAATTTTTTGTTCCAATATATGTTCAATTTTATCATCGACAGTGATATCGATGGTCCCATCTTCAGTTGGAAGTTCTAAGCTCTCACCACTTTTGGAAATTTGCGCTTTCGTAACTAAAACTTCCAGACCCTTTTCCAAGGCTTGAATTTGAATCCATAAAGGGCCTTCGGCATTGAAGTCTTCTTTAATATTCACTTCGTCCATCATTTGCCAAAATAATTGCTCACTGCGCTCTCGGTTATACCAAATTTCTTCACGCTCAAAGCCACGGTCCTCAATATCGATATATGATATATAAAACTTTACCGTATTCTCATTGATCCTCTCTATTTCCATGTTGATTCTCTCCCTTCTTGAGGTCAGGTGAAAACCGTTCACCTTCCTTGAGTCATCCTTATTATAAACACTTTCATTGCTTCCTAGATTATTCAATCGATTCTATCATTATTGTATGATAGCAAATTGGATTTGAAAATTAATTTGCCTATAAATAATGATTTAAATATTAATTTTAACTGATTTATACGGATTTGTCATCTATCTTTCAAAGTAATTTTGCATCAATTAAAATAAAAGCGCGAGATCCTTGAATGATCTAGCGCCTTTTATTTTATCATGCGTTTTTTCCTGATTGATTAGTTAACCATCCGCTGAGCTTCACGTAACTGAAATGTACGAACTTTCCGTGGTAAAAATCGACGAATCTCATCTTCATTATAACCAACTTGTAAGCGCTTTTCATCCAAAATAATCGGGCGGCGTAACAACCCAGGATTTTCTTGAATTAAACCAAACAACTCTTTTAAAGGAAGCTGGTCGATATCCACGTCCAGTTGTTGAAAAACTTTCGATCGTGTGGAGATAATCTCATCGGTTCCATCTTCAGTCATCCGCAAAATTTCTTTAATTTCATCGATGGTCAATGGTTCTGAAAAAATGTTCCGTTCCTTAAATGAAATTTCATGTTCTTCGAGCCATGCTTTAGCTTTTCTGCAAGATGTACAACTTGGTGAGGTATATAGGGTTACCATAAAACTTCCACTCCTCATTTTATGTCTATATAATAAACATTTATTAAATAATAATCACTTTAAATTACCTTTAAGTACATTATACTACATTTGTCAAGTAAAAGGTAGGGGATAAGCGAATGTTCATAATTTGTTCTTAATTACTTTTATAATTCCCTTTTAAGACATGCTTTAAACATAAAATGAAAATTACGGTCAAAGTCATTCATGTCATTTGACGAATATTCGGTCTAACCACAAGAAAAACAAGCCTCTCCAATAAGAGACTTGTTTATATGTTATTTACAGTGAATATCTTTTAAAACGTCATCTGACGTCTTTTTTTCATCAAATTGTAAAACTTCTTCAACGGGTTGGTATGACTTTCCATAAATTTCTTTATCCTTATACGTATGAATCGTTTCGTACATTTTTTTCATTTGATCGTAAATGACATCTTCTGATTCATCATATGGCGACCAGTACAAAATCTCTAATGGTGTCTCTTCATCAGTTGCCAATGAACGGCGATTGTATCCAATGGATTGAGCATGTGAAAAACCTTCTCTTTTGTAAAAGCGTAGCCTCTTTTCAGTATCAGAATCTTCATAATCGATTGGTTCCACTTCTAAAATAATCCGTTTGTTCTTCGCTTTTAATTTTTCGATTAATTTATGACCTATCCCTTGTCCCCTTGCTTTTGCCGATACCCATAAGTAATCTATAAATACGAACGTATCGAACTCCGCAAACATAAGAACATGGTAAGGTCCCTCATCTTTATAATAAACTTCACCTTTTTCTTTTAAGAGAATGTCCATATGCCGTTTCGATTTCATTTCTTCAACTGGAAAATATTCACTTAATTTTTCATACCAATTCATAAATCTACTCCTTCAGTTTTATTCGGTTTCATTATAACGAACTTTCAAACAATGTCAACCTCTCTTTGATCTGTTACTATGTCCATCTGAATCGATCTGTATTCACTCATATCAATCTGTCACCTACTTTGTTATAACGTATGTTCACACCTAATAAATAGGATTTAATTGAGAAAACATATGCTTTAATGACAATATCGCTCACAAAAAAGCACCCCTTTTGGAGTGCCTCTGACACAGTTCGTATAAAGGTCATTCCTCTTCTTTTTTCTCATCATTTGGCGTATAATCAACATTTTTCGTATATACATTACCCGCATTCCAAATTAAAAATTCATCGATCCCATTTTCATTTAATGCTTTAATTTGGGCCTCAACTTCTTCCTTCCCATATGTTGTAGGTGGACCCTCATAAAGCCATGGCGCCTCAAAATCTTGAATCCAAGGACGCGAAATCGGTGGATTATCTAGCTTATCAAGCACTTGATTCTCAACTTTAGCATATTCTGATACGAGTCGATATGGCTCTTCATCAGGAAGTGGAATTCCAAAGTCATTTTCTGACCAGTGACTTGGATAAATCATTGAAGAAATCACATCCGCTTGTTCGGAAATTTTAGCGAAGTTTTGTCCAATTCCCGGTGTTTCTGGAATCGTAGCTGCATAACCAAAGATATCTACAGAAATATCTACATCATAATACGCTAACTCTTTCTTCGCATAAGCTACAAAATCAGTAACCGCTTCGACACGTCTTTGCACGTGACTAAGCTGTGAATTGTCGTAATCTCCTAAACTATATTCCAAGTCTTCATCACGTGTTTCAAACCCTTCAGGAAAACGAACATAATCAAATTGAATTTCTTGAAAACCCATTTCAGCTGCTAATTTGGCAATATCGATATTATAATCCCACACTTCTTTTTCAAAAGGGTTTACAAACGCTTCCCCCCCGTTATTCACCCATACAGAACCATCTTTCGTAAATGATAAATCCGGTCTCTCGTGGGCGAGAACCGTATCTTTAAATACAACTACTCGAGCAATCGGATAAATGTTTTTTTCTTCTAACGTTTTCATCAGATGTTTCATGTTTTTTATTTTATCTTTGGCAATTCCTTTATACGGCGATGATTGGTCGGGAACAAATGTTAAATGACCATAATCTTCTTTTATATCGATCACCATCGCATTCAAATCCGAGTTTTCAACGAGATCAAGCAACTGTCGAAATCGATCATCTCCTGCTGTTTTACCGGTGACATATATTCCCCTAACAGCATCCGGATAATCAAAATGATAACCTGAATCAACTACAAAGCGTTTCAATGGCTGATGCATATCAAACGGTTGTATATTCGATTGTTTTTTTGAATGATCAAGTGATTCACTCTTAATCGAACCGTTGATTTCGGTGGGATGAATCAACAAAAGTAGCATACTGAATAGAACGATACTTATCCGGATGAAATGCTTCGGCTGCTTACTTAGCATGTAATCAATCTCCTACATCGTTGATTTGATGATTGTTTCCATCCTTTCATTATAGAATATAAAAGAATTGATTGAAAACAAATGACTTTACTCAACACCGAAATTTGTTGATAAAATATATAGATTGTGAAGGTATGTACTAATCTAACGGGGCAGTGTAACAGAACCGGAAATGTTAAAAAATTTCAAAAGGATATTTTAATGAAAATTGAGATTAATTGATCAAAGTAAATTTCTTAAAAATCACGCTTGTATTTTTAGCACAAGCGGTTTTATATGCCCATTCAACTGCTATTTATGTGGTAGAAAGTTGTTGTAAATTGACATGTTATCCACGTTATTTGAACGACTTGTGTGAATAGCATCTTATTGTATGGACGTTTTGATATAATCCTTTAATGTTGTGTACGATTTGCATTTCCCAACAAAGCTATATATAATATTACAAAAACGAATATGCTGAGCAATGAAAAAGGCGTAGTCCAATTGCCCGCTGATATTTAGAGAGCTTGTGGTTGGTGGAAACAAGCATCAAGGTTTAATTGGAAGTAGACTTTGGAGCTAACGAACATGAAGTGATCTTACATACTTGTTAAGATAAAAAGGGTGGCACCGCGGTTCATTCGTCCCTTGTTAAGGGTGAGTGAACCTTTTTAATGTCGATTCATATGAAGTAACCAACCCTCACTTTAACAATTACATATGAAAGATAGACTCACTTTTACGTGCACCATCTTGACAAAAATAATCCAAAATGGAGTGATTTCAATGAAAACAATTTTTTCAGGAATTCAACCGAGTGGTACCTTAACACTTGGAAACTACTTAGGGGCTCTTAGACAATTTGTCCAACTTCAAGACGATTATCACTGTTATTTTTGCATTGTAGACGAACATGCGATTACCGTGCCTCAAGATCGCCTTGAACTGAGAAACAATATTCAATCACTAGCTGCTTTATACCTTGCATCTGGTATTGATCCTAAAAGATCGACGCTCTTTATCCAATCCGAAGTTTCTGCACATACACAGCTCGGTTGGATTTTACAATCAATTAGTTATATGGGCGAACTTGAACGGATGACACAATTTAAAGATAAATCAGCGAAACAAGAAACCGTTTCATCCGCTTTGTTTACATATCCAGCTCTGATGGCTGCTGATATTTTGCTTTACAATACAGATGTCGTCCCTGTAGGTGAAGATCAGAAACAACACTTGGAATTAACGCGAAACTTAGCTGAACGATTTAACAATCGGTTTAATGATATTTTTACTGTTCCAGAACCACGTATCCCTGAAGTTGGAGCGCGAATTATGTCTTTACAAGATCCGACGAAAAAAATGAGTAAATCCGATGAAAACGAAAAAGGATTTATTTCAATGCTTGATGAACCTAAAAAAATCGAAAAGAAAATTAAAAGCGCTGTGACCGATTCAGAAGGTATTGTTGCATATGATAAAGAAAATAAACCGGGTGTGTCTAATTTATTGACAATTTACTCAAGTTGTACGGGTGAATCCATCGAATCCTTAGAAGAAAAATATGCCGGAAAAGGATACGGGGAGTTTAAACAAGATGTAGCAGATGCAGTCATCGATCTACTACAACCGATTCAGGACAAATATAATGCGCTCATCGAATCACCTGAACTCGATCACATTTTAGATAAAGGGAAAGAAAACGCGTCGATCACCGCTAATAAAATGCTTAAAAAAGCAAAAAAAGCTGTCGGACTCGGACGAGTTCATAAACAATAGTAAAGGGCAATGCGAAAAAGAGAGAAACAAAAGAGGTCGGGACCTAACTATTCAAATCATAAAAAAAAGCTAGGGTCAGCAAATTTTATTGACCCCAGCTTTTTTCGTTCTGTACGATGCAGTTTTCTTCTCTGAAAACTTTGCTCTCACATATTCTTTTTGTTTTTCCATTTTTCATCAATACATACTTTTTGATTTCAAATTAAAGGAGTCCAGCTTGCTCATCAACTAAACTCCTTTTTCTTTTTAGCTGGAGTTTGTTCCAGCCTCTTCTAAAAAATATGCTATAAATGAAGAGTAAATGGATTGGACAGCCCTTCATTTTTTTGACTTTAATTTAGAACGTGTATTGCATTGTTCATTTTCTATTTCCCACATTTTTTCAAGAAATGGGTGTCCCTTAATAATCTTTTCACATAATTCTTCATGTACAGTGCTCCAGCCTTTTTTCACACCGTTATATAACTTACTCCAAACTTCCTCCTCATCCATAAAACGAATCGAGGGATACTGCTTCGGATCCCATTCAGTTAACCAATACCGTAACTCTTCAATATTATTTGCCGTTCGGAGCTGATCGAGCCCCATCATGAGTAATTGTTTTAATTGGCGTTCTCTTCTCGTAAGTCCATAGATGAATTGTGGATCCATCGATAAAATATGATATTCCTTTGGAACCGACTTTCGATCGATCGAAATGTTCTCTACCTTTTCATTCGCAATCATTTCCAACACTAATTGTTCCTGTCTCGGAATAAGTCTGCTTTTTCGAACGGGTATACCATAACCAATCGTATCGAAGACAAGCATATCCTTTCCATCAGTAACTACAGCGGCGTAATCAAGCACATCCCTCTTATGACCTTTTCTGACATATGTTCGCTTATATATTTTATCAAGAAGTGCTTTTGGTAAATCGTGCATGTCGTTTTCGATATAATCGAACAATGATTCTCTTATGTATAGAAGCGGGACTTGATCCAATAATTCGATTTTATCCTCCTTACGCCACTCATGAAAATAACAAACGTTGTAGCCATTTTCCTCACCTTCAAACCAATTGACCCAAACATCGTGCAAATATAACATGAAACAACCCTCGCTTTACATTGCATGATTTACCATACATTATGACCAAGATTCATATAAAATATTCGGTGTCATCAAGAGTTGTTAGGAAATCGATAAAGCACAAACGTCATGATCAGTATTCCTGCTGGAAGAAAATAACATTCAACTCGACCCTTAATATAGATAAAATACTCCAGCCAAGTAACTCCCGCAGGTAGAAAGTTCATATAGGCAATCATTGTCACCCCACCGGAGACAGCAAGTCCAAAACCGATTAAAAATAAAAAAATATGCCCCATATCTCCACCTACGCTTGTCCTCATCGTTAACATACTATATGCACATCTCATACCGTTCATGAATAAATTTTCAGTGACTGAGAATTATGAAAAAAGGTTGCCTATTCAATAGACAACCTTTCATGACGATTACTTATATTTTTTAAATACTAAGGATACATTATGTCCACCAAAACCTAATGAATTACTGACAACTGCATTGACCTCTTGTTCTCTCGATTGGTTTGGTACATAATCAAGGTCACAATCAGGATCAGGAGTTTCATAATTGATTGTCGGTGGAATCGTATGTGTATCGATTGTTTTTACTGAGATCACTGACTCTACACCACCTGCTGCACCTAGTAAGTGGCCTGTCATTGATTTCGTAGAAGAAATGGCTAACTCATTAGCGTGCTTTCCAAAAACAGCTTTAATAGCTGTTGTTTCATACGGATCGTTTAAATCTGTACTCGTTCCGTGAGCATTAATATAGTCGATATCTGATGGTGAAAGATCCGCATCTTTTAATGCTTTTTGCATCGCCCGCTTTGCTCCTTCACCATCTGTTGCAGGTGCCGTAATATGAAAAGCGTCTCCTGTTGCACCATATCCGACAATTTCTGCATAAATGTTAGCACCACGTTGTAACGCTGTTTCCAATGTTTCTAAAAGAACTACACCTGCCCCTTCGCCCATCACAAATCCATCACGGTTTTTGTCAAACGGACGACTTGCTTTCGTTGGATCTTCATTTTCTGACAAAGCTTTCATAGATGAAAACCCTGCAAAAGCCATATTGGTAATAGGAGCTTCCGTACCTCCGGCAATCATATAATCGACATCGCCCCGTTGAATGGCTTTAAAAGCATCCCCAATTGAGCTGGCCCCTGATGCACAAGCGGTAACTGTACATGAGTTAATTCCTTTAGCACCGAGCTGAATCGATACTTGACCTGCTGCCATATCTGGAATCATCATCGGTATAAAAAACGGGCTGACACGACGGTGACCTCTTTTTAGAAATTTATTATATTGTTCTTCATATGTCGTCATGCCGCCAATGCCTGAACCAATCCACACACCAACTCGTTCGGCATTCGTTTCATCAATCGTTAACTCTGCATCTTCGACTGCCATTTTTGAAGCGGTTACGGCATATTGAGTAAATAAATCCATTCTTCTCGCTTCTTTTTTTTCAATATACTTTAATGGATCAAAATCTTTAACTTCACCAGCTACTTTAGCGGGAAAGTCTTCTTTATTTACTTTTGTAACGAAATCGATTCCTGACTGACCTGCTACAATATTTTTCCACATCGTATCCACGTCATTCCCAACTGGGGTAACTGCCCCAAGTCCAGTCACAACTACTCTTCTGTCTTCCATGAAGAAATCCTCCTATTGCTTTTATTACTACTTTTTCATTATTTACCCCAGCGCAAAGCAATCGCGCCCCATGTTAATCCTGCTCCAAAGCCAACTAACACAACTAAATCATTATCTTTTATCTTACCACTTTCGACACTTTCTGATAAAGCGATTGGAATGGAGGCCGATGAATTATTTCCATATTTTTTAATCGTTTTAGCCATTTTATCTTCAGAAACACCTAGGCGTTGACGAGCGGCATCCATAATTCGCATATTCGCTTGATGAGGAATTAAATAATCTACATCTTCTTTTTCATACTCAAGCTTTTCAATCACATTGACGGATGATTCAGGCATTTGTCGTACGGCAAATTTAAACACTTCTCGTCCGTTCATGATGATGACGCCTTCATCATTTTCATATAGATGTTTTCCTCCTGAACCATTCGCTCCAAGTTCATAAGAAAGAATTCCCTTTCCTTCAGAAACTTCGCCAACGACAGCTGCTCCTGCACCATCACCAAATAAAACACACGTACTTCGGTCAGTCCAATCTGTAATTTTCGACAGTTTCTCAACACCGACGACTAACACGTGTTCATAACTTCCCGTTTCCACGAATTGTTTGGCGGTAACCATACCGTACATAAAACCGGCACACGCTGCACTTATATCCATTGCTGCCGCATGTTTAGCACCAAGTTTATCCTGAATCATGCATGATACCGACGGAAAAGGTGTATCTGGTGTAACGGTTGAAACTAAAATCAAATCAATATCTTCCGCTTTCATATTCGCATCCTCTAAAGCTTTTTTCGCCGCTTCAAAAGCTAAATCGGATGTATCCATATCATCGTCTGCAATACGTCTTTCTTCTATTCCCGTCCTAGTCCGGATCCATTCATCACTCGTATCAACAATCTTTTCCAAATCTTTATTTGTAACGACTTTCGGTGGAGTATAATGACCAATTCCTAATATACCTACGTCCATCTTGCCAACTCCCTATCTAAATTAATATTAATAACAAACATTATGACCTGGTACTAATTTTAATGGATATTATGTGATGATGCAAGCACCGTTTTTCTTTCCCGTTCGTCTTCACCATCTATTTATTATCGTCCTTTTTATAATCCATACATCGATTTATCGCTGGTTTGGTAATAACCCAGTTTCTTTATATTGTTCAACCTCTTGTTGTAACAATTCCTGAAAATCTTCCGGAACATCAGGACTAAACGTCCCTAAATAAATCAAATCATCTTCAAAATCAAAAGATAATACGCGACCTGGTAATTCGTCATCATTATACTTCGTCGCAATGACTTCATACAACTTTTCAACATTTTGGACAGTGCTCGTTAAAACGGTCTCTGGACTGATGTTGGATTGATCAGCGACGTAACCAATCACGGATAGCTGGTCTTCGTGCGCTCGTTCAATAATGTCTCTACTAAACGAATCGCCTGCTGGATAAAAAATATCAACACCGCCATCTTTCATCGTTTCGTATAGATTAAAAACAACTTCTTGATCGTCCCAGTTATTGATATATTTCACCTGAACGTGCGTCTTTGAATCTTGATATTTTGCTCCTTCAAAAAAACCTTCGATTTCCGGTTGCCATTCATAAGCAGCAATAATCCCCACTTCATTTGTCTCTGTCATTTGACTAGCGACCATTCCACCAAAAAAACCCATCGCATGCGAGTTAAATGTTAAGCTCGTCACATTATCTGCATAGTAACCCCCGTTAAAGTAAACAAATTGTATATCGGCATAAGTTGAAGAAATGTCAGTGAACGTTTTTCCATATATACTGCCATGTCCAAAAATAAGGTTGACCCCTTGTTCAGCCAGTTCGTCCACCGTTTCAATTATCTGCTCCTCCGTATGAATGTTCTCTTCTACTACAAGATCCACGTCAAATTTATCTTTGATTCGCAAAAGGCCTTTGTATCCTTTTTCTTCCCAATCTTGTCCTTCAATTGGTCCTTCTGTCAGCATAGCGACCTTTTGAATTTTTTGCTTTTCATCTGTTTGGACACAGCCAAAAAGGGCGGTCACAATCCCAAGTATGATCAACAATTTCTTCGACAATGTGTGCACTCCATTCCATAGAATGAGCTATTTGTAAAAATGACGATAACGCTTATAATGCTCGGTCACTTTTTTGATGTTTTCTTCTATAGGTCTATTGTCACGAATATAGAATACATTTTCAAGTTTAATATGTTTTTGACGACATTTGATCGATAACACATGTAGCATAGGAAATAAGTTCTTGTTTTCTACACGAGCCATGAGTCCTTGAATAAAATCATTTATATAAATAGCATCGTTCAAAAATTGTTCTGAATCAAAGCGGATGAATTGATTATTTTTGTATACTCCATTTTCACACATTGACATCCACTCACCAAAAAGAATTGGAACCTCGATCACGATCGTTTTATCTTCATAGGTGCACTTCTCTTGATTGCGAATGGCAATCGTTTGTTTAGCTTGAATAGGATTGATATCGTATTCGTCGATTATAAAGGCGGTATCAAAAACCTTTTCTTCATCCTTTATTTGTTGAACTGTAGTAAAAATAAATCGATCATTCCGAGCAAAAAACATCGATAAATGTTCTTTCTTCGTCGACTTCAATTCATCTACACCATGAACTTGAAACCCGTTTTCCAGTAAATAATTAACGAGATGAAAACCAATCCAATCAAAGCAATTCGCGACAAGTATAGACACATCAATCCCTCCCTATCGGTCCCCTTCCTGAAAGATGTTATTGTAGACCAACTTAAAGAACATGCATATTTTTAAACGATACGTAGAGGGTAAGTGTATTCAAATAGTATAAACACCCTCTTAATGAAAACACATGACAAATACTTTTCTTTTAGACGTAGATTTGATAATATGAGGATAATGTATTTTCATTCATGGTAGCTTTTTGCTTGAAATTAGTTTGTAAAGAATGAGGTGGAAACATGCGTTATATTATGGTAATCATCTGGGGAGTACTCATCAGTGCGGTGTTGTCATACGTATTGACGAGCATGGCTGGCCAGCCATTCAATTTGAATCAATCCTTGACATTAGCTGTTATATTCTCGATTATCGTCTACATATTGGGTGACGGTGTATTGGCAGAGAAAAACGAATCGTAAATTCAATACGTATTTTGTAAAATCCGATTATACACGTACACATACAAAACCCTTGCTGTTTTTTTGAAATAAATGGCAAGGGTTTTGCTATTCATCATCCTGCTCTTGCCCGTGTTAATACCATGGTAACAGGCTTAATGCCGTTAATGCAGCTAAGGGTAAAACTAGCCTTCTGAATCTTCTCGGGGGATGCCCAAAACCCGGTCCATACCCGTAGCCTGGAAACCCATATCCGAAGCCATATCCATATCCAGGAAATCCATAGCCGAATTGTCGATCATCCGCTGTAGTTGGTGAAAATGTCCTATCTTCTCCTTCAACAGGGACAGCCAAATATACATACTCGTCATCCAACCCCGTAATAATGCCATCCACCTTAGACCCATCATTTAACTCAGCCATTACATAAGCATGTAGATGATTTTTGCATAAATCGTATATATGTTGATTGTCTTTATTCATACTATTCAAACCTCCTCACCAATTAGACTATTCAACTATATAAAAGATAGTGACATTCAATTTTTTACAAAATAAATATATACCTAACGTAAATCATATGGTATTGTTAATGAGGAGGGATTTTGCATGGATTCAATCGAACATATATGGTTATTGATTAAATATATTATCTTAGGATTTATTCAAGGGTTTACAGAACCTCTACCCATTTCTTCAAGTGGACATTTAGTAATTTTTCGCGAGTTATTTCAAATCAATATTGAGGGCCTTTCCTTTGAAATTATCGTAAATATTGGCTCATTAATAGCGGTGCTCATCGTGTATCGTACAGATCTTGCTCGTCTCATCAAAAATGGAACACGGCACCTCATTTCCAAACAACCTGAAACTCGAGCGGATTTTCAATTCATCGTTTATCTATTTGTAGCAACAGTGATCACAGGGGTGTTAGGACTTTTATTTGAAGATATTATCAGTGAAAAGTTAAGCACGGTAATGACCGTAGGAGTCACCTTGCTCATTACGGGATTCGCTTTATGGATCATACGGAATTTACAAGGTAGGAAAAATGATGGTGATTTAACGTTTAAAGATGCTATTATTGTTGGACTAGCCCAATCCGTTGCCTTAATTCCCGGTATTAGCCGTTCCGGAGCAACAATCGTCGCTGCAATGCTTCTTGGGATGAAACAGGACACAGCGTTACGTTTTTCATTTTTATTATACATCCCTGTCAGTTTAGGTGTAACGATTTTATCAATTGGAGATATCATCAAGGACCCCGCTTTTGACACGTTGATGATCCCATACATATTAGCGTTTATCACTTCACTCATTGCAACGTATTACGCCTTGAAATGGTTTATTAATATCGTCGCTAGAGGGAACTTAAAGTATTTTGCATTTTATTGTTTTATCGTAGGGTCACTCGTCATTTTATTTATGTAATGAAAGAGTAATACATACGATCATTAACAAAAAGATCCGGCTGTTTCTATTCCATACTTGAAACAACCGGATCTTTTTATCCTCCACTTACTGGTGGAATAAATGCGACTGTATCGCCTGCAGAAATAACAGCATCCTCATCAGCATATTCTTCATTGATCGCTACCATCGCATCATCAATATTTACCAAATTATACGTCGATAACCACTGATCCTTCAATTGTTTAACCGTAATACCATCGACATCGAACGTTAACTTTTCCCGGCCAACCGTTTCTTGCAATTCAGCAAACAATAACACATTAACCATTTTTCATTTCCTCCTCTGATGGTACGTTATGGTGATAAGAAATCTGCTCTTTTTGATCACCGATCCACAATGAACCGTCTTCCCAATGTTCTTTTTTCCAAATTGGAACGATTTCTTTAATACGGTCAATCGCATACCGGCTTGCCGCAAAAGCATCTTTTCGATGTGGCGTCGATACGGCAATGGCTACAGCTACTTCGGATATATCCAATCTGCCAATGCGGTGAGCGATCGCTGTTTTTGTATTTCCCCATCGATCCTCTATTTCAGCACCGATTTGTGCAAGCTTTTTTTCTGCCATCGATTCATACGCTTGATATTCCAAATATAACGTTCGTTTTCCGTGTGTAAATTCACGCACTGCGCCAATAAACGTACTAATTGCGCCAGCTTCTGGTCTCACAACTTTTTGTATGACCTCGTTAATGTCTACTGGTTGACTTGTAATCCAAAAGTTTTTTCCCATACTGTCCCACCTTTATGTTGATATCATATGATTAGCTAATCGATTCAATTCTTGATCGATCTCAACTAAAGAAAAAGTCAGATAGTCCAACGACTCGATTAGCTGTAAATCATGTGAACCAACTGCAATTACGTTTGATAAGCTCTCAAGTAGTTGTAAATCGTCTTGATGACGAATTAAAACAATTTTAGGGTAGTTTGCTCGCTTATATCCTTCAATGAGAACGAGATCAATGTTAAAAAAGTTATACAAAGCTAGAAGCTGATCTAATGTGACGTCTGAAGTATCCTTAGCTTTCATATGAAGCTGTTTTTCACCTTGAACAAAACTAACAGATGCACCAGCTGTAAAATGATAATCGCTATCTGTATGTTTGACAACTTCGGGCTCTCCGCCGTGACCATGATGCTTAAATGTTCCGACTTCTAGATTGTGCTGCGTAAAATAATCGATTAATTTAACCATTAAACTCGTCTTACCTGAATTTTTATAACCAACAATTTGGTAGATTGGCACATGAACAGCACGTTGCATATCAATACCTCATGAAATATTTTATATTTAAAAGTGTAAAAGGTCGATCCATCTTTATGAATCAACCTCTCACTTCGATGTGTTTCTTTACCGCTAACCTTCAGCAGCTAAATCACTCATGTTGATGGAATTAATCAGGAACACCTAAAGCGATTTTTGCATAGCGTGACATTTTATCCTTACCCCAAGGTGGATCCCATACGAGTTCAACATCTATATCTTTAATGTCGGGGATATCTGCAAGTGCAAAACGCACATCTTGTTCTATATGGCCTGCTAACGGACATCCCATGGATGTGAGTGTCATGGTTACGGTGCATTTTCCGTTCTCATCTAAATCGACACCATATACTAATCCGAGGTTAACAATGTCAATACCTAATTCCGGATCAATTACATTTTCAAGCGCACCCATGATATTTTCCTTTTTTGCTTCGTCCATGATCTCTTTCCTCCTTTTCCTTCATACTTTTATTAAAACATATTATTCATCTTTTTTTAAGTGTTTGCTATTCAAAAGCGGATTATAGATTGATGTGCATATCATTTGTTGATCATTCATGATGATAAGCAAATAAACGTTTATAAAAACTTTTCAAACCATTTTACAGTTTCTAAAATCGCAAATCGACTCACTTTGTGATCACGGTTTTCTTCTTTTACAAAATGAATGTTACGCTTCGTTTTATACTTTTCTTTTACCTCTTTATAAAATGTATACGAATGATCGAATGGAACGATCGAATCATCTGTTCCATGCCAAAACATGAGAGGACGATCCATGAGCGTATCCGTATGCATCGATAAATCATACGCTTTTAGTTGTTCATATATTTTTTCAATTTTCTCTTCTTTCACTGGGAGACGATCTAGTTCTTTGAGATGATTGACGAGAGCTTGTGCGTATGTCGTGATTTTAGGTGAACCCATTAAGATAGCCGCGGCTTTAATCCACGGATATTGGGTTAGAGCCGCTGATGTCGTAATCCCTCCCATGCTTGTCCCCGCTACGCCAAACCTGTCTCCTTGAATGAGTTGATGATCATCAAGAGCACTTTTTATCTTCTGGAGTTCATCAACATTTTTCATCACGATATCCCAAAAGGAAATTTGTCGTTTTAAATTAGCAATTTTATATTCACGTTCACCGTGGTACTTACTATCTGGCAAGATGACGCGATATCCCTTTTCCGCTAATAAATATGCTAAAGGTAAATTATGTTCTTTGGCACTCGTAAATCCATGTAAATAGACTACGGTAGGCAAAGGTGCTCCTCCATGTTGGTCATCTGATACAATAAGACATGGGATGGACTGAATCGTTTCCTTTGAAATGCCAATCATATTCATGATCCTTTCTAATTTATATATATTTAATCATAATATTATCATGAGCCATTATGCAATTATTAAAGAAATTTATCTTTACTTATGTCTCAATCCCTTATACCATTGGATACGAGGTGAATGATATGAAAAGAAATAAACATTTAATTGCGCTTGATCTTGATGGTACGCTTTTGACTACAGAAAACAAAATAAGCGCTCGGACAAAACAGGTTATTTTAAGAGCGATTGAACAAGGACATGTTGTGGTCATTGCTACAGGCAGACCACATCGCGCCAGCATTCAATATTATCATGAATTGGGTCTAGATACACCTATGGTCAACTTTAACGGGGCGCTCATCCATCACCCTAAAAATAGAAATTGGGGAACGCTTCATCAGCCCATGTCACAGCAGACGGCGTTAAAAATAGTTGACGCATGTTATGAACTTTCCGTCCATAATATGTTGGCAGAAGTTCAAGACAATGTATTTCTTGACAAATATGATCAGCAAATTATTGACACCTTCCATAGCACTTCTCTAAAAAACCCATCATTTCGCATCGGCAGCTTACGTAAAGAACTGATGGATGACCCTACATCATTATTAATCCACCCACGAGATGATCATATTCACGAATTACGATCGCACTTGGATGACCAACATGCCGAATTAATCGAACACCGGACATGGGGGGCACCGTGGAACATTATTGAAATCGTAAGAAAAGGGATGAATAAAGCGGTCGGATTGAAAAAAATCGCTAACCATTACAATATTCCTCAAGAACGGATCATCGCTTTTGGTGACGAAGATAATGATTTAGAAATGATTGATTTCGCTGGTGTCGGTGTTGCTATGGGCAATGCAATCGACGAACTAAAATCGATTGCAAACTACGTGACCGATACGAACGTGGAAGATGGAATTGGAATGTTTTTAGAAAATTACTTGCAAATTAGCGTCGATCACACAGACACAGCTTAACAAAATCAAATTCACCAACGGACTAAAGCAAAGCCACTGTTATAAGTGGCTTTAAATTTTTCTTCTTCATCCGGAAATTTCCTTCTATATTAACGTTATTTTGTCCCATACTATAGACGAACGCAACTTATAAAGCGTTCATCTTTTCTGGGAGGTATATTCGGTGGCCAATAAAGGTAAATCGAGACGATCGCATCAATTAGAGGTTTATACGGAAAAACAACAACGTAAACCTCTCTCTAGCCAATCGCGATTTACAGATGCCGAACGAAAAAAGGAAGCGACCGACAACCATACGGTAGGAGGATTTTAAATGGAAAAGAGCTTATTCCAACGAGCTTTAGATACTGTCAATAGTTTAACTAATAACAGCTATAACCAACCGAACGAACAAGAAAAGCAAGCTGCCCAAAATGCGATTCAAGCTGCATATAAAGACAGCACCCCAGAAGAAAAACAGCAATTGCAACAGCTTGAAGAGCGTTTACAACAGCATAATCAGCTCAGTTAGTCACCATCAACATGATCCTATGAGACTTGCTAAAAGTTTGTGATGGCGATTACTCATTCATTAGTTATTCACGATGAAACAGAATTGCCGTAAGCAAACGGATAGCAAAAGTGCCGAAACACATTTTCGGCACTTTTTTAATGAAACATCATCTTTCTATCGCTAAAGAGTTATTATGCTTTTTTCTCATTCACTTTTCTGCTAATATATGTATGAACCAAGCAATTTTGAGGAGGGATTAATTTATGGGTATACGCGTTGAAGCAACACCGAATCCAAACGCAATGAAATTCACAACCGATCGACTGATCTTTGAAGGATCAGATAGTGTTTCCGTCATGCCCGGTGACACAAGTGAACATGAAATTTTAAATGATTTAATGAAGCTTGATGATGTCGATAATGTTTTTGGATATCAAAACTTCATTACTGTAAATAAACAATTCGATGCTGAATGGGATGAATTGACTGAACAAGTCAAAGAAGTATTTAAAAAGCATGGATATGAATGATGTAAAAACGGACGTTCTGATAGATAGGCTTGATCAAACATATGTAAGAGCTGTTTCCAAAGATATTGGTAACAGCTCTTACTTTTAATACGGAACAAACCAATTGATTGGGATGTGATTTGGATTCACTTTCTTTCCTTCTGCATTTTTAGCATATAAAATGGCAATTGGCTCCTCATCGTCTTTCCTCTCAACATCTTTAATCGATTCTTCTATGTGAAACTCTCCCCAACCATCGTCAGTCTCATCAAGGGTCACTTTCGATTCTTCAACAATGGATTGATCTCCATATTGGACCATATAAAAAAATTCATCATCCGTCACTTTTGCTTGACCCGAAAGATGAATGACTCCACCTTTTACTGAAGCGTCTATGCCTCGAAAACTTGCAGCTGTTTGGTCTTCGGTTTCACTGTGGTTTTCCAAATTAGACTCATCCGTTTGGTTAGGTGACGGCTCCTCTTCTGTCGTACAACCGATGACAATTGTCGCGAGTAAAAAAATCACCATATACTTTTTCATCTCACATCACCCTTCATATGTTCAATCATTTTTCCTGAAAAAACCATAAATGCCTGCTGTCTGTACAATATTTGTAAAAGCATTTGGATCGACTTCTTTAATCACCTTCTCTAAATCATACAATTCGTAGCGAGTGACGACAAGATATAACATATGTTTATCTTCTTTTGTGTAGGCACCTGTAGCGGGAATGATCGTGATCCCACGTACGAGCTTTTCATGAATCGCCTTTTGTAATTGATCCGCTTTATGCGTAATGATCATCGCCGTTACTTTTTGATGACGTGTATGCAAGGTATCGATGACACGTGTCGTAACATACAACGACAACAGCGTATATAGTGCATTTTCCGGCTCATATAAAAACCCTGCCATTCCGATAATTACACCATTTAGTAGCAAAAAATAAATTCCAATCGGCCTATCGTTTAATCGAGATAATACCATCGCGATAATATCCATTCCGCCTGTTGAAGCCCCATATTTTAAAGTAATACCAACACCAGCACCGCCGATCACTCCACCAAAGACAGCATTTAATATGATGTCATCTGAGATTTCGATTACGGGAAGTAACGCTAAGAAAATCGAAGCTAAGATGACTGATAACACACTATATATTGTAAAGGAACGCCCTACTTTAAACCAACCTAAAATAGCAACCGGAACATTTAACAATACGAGCAACAAGCCCATACTGACTTCGATCCCAATAAAATCATTAAAAATACTCATTAATAGCTGTGCTGCCCCTGTAAAACCGCTCGCATAAACATGGGCACTGATTAAGAAAAAATTCAATGATATGGCAAGTAAAAGTGCCCCAAAAGCTACAATAATTACCCGTTTCACTTCACCTAACATGTACGAACCTCCTGATTGGACTCTAACGTTATCTCGCCCATTTTAATCCACGCTTGTTAACATGCGTATAATAAGTTGGCTTTGACTATATATATAAATAGATTTACACTTGAAGTATCAACACTTTTTAAAGAAAAGGTGAAAATATGAACATTCAAATTTTAGCTGATTCAGCTTGTGATTTATCAGAAAAACACTACCATGACTTAAACATAAAAATGGTTCCATTAACTGTTCGTTTAGATGGGAAAGAATATAAAGATGGAAAGAACATTTCCCCAAAAGCTGTGTATGATGCGATGAGAAACGGGAAGAAGCCAACCACATCCCAAGTATCACCACAATCCTTTAAAGCTATTTTTACATCTTATGCGGAAACAAATCAACCTTTAATTTATTTAGCCTTTTCATCTGGCCTATCTGGTACGTACCAAACGGCTAAAATGGTCGAGCAAAACATCAAAGAGCAATACCCGGAAGCTCCCCTCTATGTGGTGGATACAAAATGCGCTTCAATCGGCTATGGACTCGTGGTTCGACGTGCCGCACAGCTCGCCCAGCAAGGAGCGGGGATAGAAGAGATTTTGGAAACAGCTACATACCATGCCCAACATATGGAACACATTTTTACTGTTGATGATTTAGAATATTTGTTCCGTGGTGGACGAGTGAGTAGGACGCAAGCCTTCGTTGGTACGCTCTTAAAAATTAAACCGATTTTACACGTAGAAGATGGACAGCTCATCCCAATCGAGAAAGTTCGCGGTTCGAAAAAAGTCTTCCAGAGAATGTTAGAAATTATGGAAGAACGAGGTGTAGACTTGAGCAATCAAACAATTGGGATTAGTCACGGAGATGATCTCGAACGAGCACAAAAATTAGCTGATATGATTAAAGCTAAATTTAATGTTAACGATCTAGTCATTGAAATGGTCGGTGCAACAATCGGTGCTCATTCAGGGCCAGGAACCATTGCTCTATTTTTCCTTAATGATGAATATAAATGATTTCGCAAATGTCTTCTGTTCCCTTCCAAAATACTGATTCTACATTTGTAGATCAGTATTTTTTCATGGTCAACCTCTATTTCAATTTATTAAAAGCAAAACACCATGCTATACTACAGTTTTCGTCACCCTTTGCAAAGGAGCATACGTTGATCAATGCTTTTACGAATCGACAAAAATCGTATATTTTATGACAGTTGTTACTTCTATCACACCTTTATAGTCGTATATCCTATATAATACATACATAAGAAACTGTATGTATTCCAACCGATCAACGTTTCAAACAGAAAGGAGCATCTAAAATGCCTAAAGTACATACGCATTTCGCGACTCTATTTTTCTTGTTAACGGCATTGTCAGGAGTATGGATGCGACTATTTCCCTTACACATGGCAACAGCTATCCCCTATACGAATGTGCTTCATGCCCATTCCCATTTAGCTATACTAGGCTGGGCCTTCTTAGGGACATTCATCATTTTTTTATCCATTCAGTGGGATTACAATAAACGGAAAAAGGAAGCAAAAGCGATCAGTGTAACACTTTTTATCACATCACTCGTCATGTTTATAGCTTTTTTATACCAAGGGTACGGTCTTGTGTCAATTATTCTATCAACACTACACATTTTTGTTGAGTATTGGACAGCGAGTTTTATTTTTCGTCATTTAAAAATGGGTGCCTTTCGTTCTCAAATCAGCAATTTGTTTATCAAAGGCTCGTTAGTCGCATTACTCTTATCGTCACTAGGCCCATTTGCTCTAGGCTATATTTCGTCTACGGGAATGAAAGAATCAGCTTTTTTTGACATGGCCATTTATTTTTATTTACATTTCCAATATAATGGATGGCTCTACTTATTTTTAATCGGGTTATTGATCACCATTTTGCATTATAAAAAAATTACATTATCAACTTCCTTGTTGACCGCTAGCTTTTGGATTTATTTCATCGCTTTATTTCCCGGCTACCTATTATCGATTTTGTGGGTGGATGTCGGAACAAGTGGTTCCGTATTAGCCATTGTTGGTAGTATTGGTCAATGGGTTGGTGTATTATGTTTATTGTTTGCTTTTAAAGGAACGTCACGCCAACTTATGTCCCATTTCTCTAAAGGGACGATTGGAGCTTTAGGGGTGACACTCTTCTTACTGCTCATAAAAAGTTCTATGGAGCTTGGACTTATGTCTCCTGGCATGGCCAATTTAATCTATGATACGAGAAGTATTGTCATCGGTTACTTACATTTAACGCTACTCGGATTTATTAGCATATTTATATTAACCCAGTACCGAATGGTTCATATTTTGGAAAGTAACCGTCTAACCTTTTACGGATCCATTCTATTTGGGGTCGGATTTATGCTTAATGAAGTATTATTGTTTGGAGATGGTTTACTCACATGGTTGAATAAACCACACATATCATTTTATGAAAGTGGACTACTTATCGCGAGTATGTTGTTAACCGTAGGCATTATCACCTTATGGTTTTCTGTAACACAAAATTCTCCAAAGCAAATCTAACTATTCGTATGAAAAAGAAGCTGGTTCCAATCAGCTTCTTTTCTTCTCTTTCATACTTAAGTAAATGACTGCTATTATAAACAACAAAAAGATCCCGATAATTGCTCCGATGAAAAACCAATTGATTCCTTTGTTCTCTTCGATGATATAAACTTCGGCAGATTCTCTAGGAATACCAATTTTAAATTCACCATTATCACCTTGGCGAACGAGGTTGTCACCGAGCAAGCCTCGCAATTGCTTATCTTCTCCTACGTCTGTGATTGACAACGACCTTGATTCACTATCATTATTAATGGCGACATACACGGACTCGCCCTTATATGATCTCTTAAACACACTCATTCCATGGTCAGATCCGATTAATTCATAATCTCCATATGCTAAAGGAAGAAATTCTGAACGTAACGATGAAATTCGTGTGAAAAATTCCTTCAAATCTGGGTCAGCAATATTAAAATCGACCATATGGTGGTTATCGGGAACTCCCTCACCGTACATCGGCACTTCAGATCCTTGATAAATAACAGGCACACCCGGACTTGTATACATATACGTTAAGGCGAGTTTCCAAGCAGTTAATTCATTCCGCCCATTTTCTGTAAATTCATGTGTAAAACGTTTTGTGGATTTATTATCGACGTATAACAATCCCGCTTCACTACCGTGTTCTTCCCAAGCTTCATAAATTTTTTCTACCGGCTCGTTTACCGTAGAAAATACTTCGAACATTTCTTGATAGACGGGAACATTTTCAACGAGTTGAATGTCATCCAATGCGGCTAACGAGTGATCATATTCATCGGAAAGCACCGTAGCTGTAATATAAAAATCTTCTTTTTGTTTTTTTAAATGAGCTGTAAATTTATTCAAAAATTGTTTAGATGATTGATCAGCCGCATATATTTTAAATCCATCGACATCCGTTTCATCAATCCAATATTCGGCTACATCAAACAAATATTTTTCGACTTCCGGTTCTTCTTGATCTAACATGACCACTTCATCTTCATCAAGCCACGGATGTTCTTCCACATCTGATTCAAATGTTTCTTTAAGCCAATGCGTTTTATCAGGGTCAGAGGCGATTTCATGACTTGTCGCTACATAGTTAGGAACGAATTCAAACATCACTTTCATGTCACGATCATGCGCTTCTTTCACTAACTCCTTCACATCATCCATTGTTCCAAATTCTTCCTCAACTTGATAATGATCTTCTATCCAATACCCGTGATATCCATTCTCAGCGTTTTTCATGATCGGTGATAGAGAGATCGTTGTAAACCCCATCTCTTGTAGGGTATCCAGTTTCATAATGATTCCTTGGATATCTCCCCCATGATAGGCGTAAGGATCTTCTAAGCGGATTTGATCCGAATGCTGTTGACCACCATTATTAAAGCGATCTACTAAAATGTCATAAAAAATTTCTTCGTGAATGGTCGATGATTCAGCAGCCTCATTCGTTGTTGGGCCCACACATAAAAATAACAAAGGGATCATAAAAAAAATGAGAGTAGATTTTTTCATTTTCGCGCCTCCAAGCCATTCAATTTATATATTGACACTTCCACGAGTGTCCTCACTAAACTATATAAGTTAGTTATTGGCTGTTCATCTATACCGTCTTTCTAGAAAAATGAGAAGAAAAGGGCTACCCCTATTCATTCGGATAGCCCTCCACATTTTCTGCATACATCTTATAAAAAGCCAAACCCTAAAATTAATGTGATTAACAAAGCAATCACTAATTGCGTCCACCAGCTGTTTGCCGGCTCATCCTTCACTGTTTTAATAGCTGTCATTTCGATCGCAGCAATTGTCCAAATACCTGCAATCGCCTTAACAATGGCTAAGCCAACATTAGGCCCACCAAAGTAAACTCCTAATAGGCCACCACCCGAATACAAAATTAAAAGATAGTCAAGACGCATAATCATCTGGGTAATTTTTGCACCTTTTGCTTTTCCTTGTTTATGTAATAGGACAACAACTACAAGTAAAATCAGTGCCAACACCCATGAGGTTATATGTAGATGCGTATTCATGAATAAGTTTCCTCCTCATATACATGTTAAAATGATAAACATCATACTTACGTAATTAATATAACATGTACGTAGTGAAAATTCACATGATACCTCTTTATGCTTATTAAAACAGCTATAAAACTGTTATACTAACAATATAATGAAGATTTGTTCAATGAAAAAATGGATTCAAGCTTTGGAGGGATACAATGGAGCGAACAAGTCAACAAATCATCGAACAAACAGAAACGCACGGAGCAAAAAACTATCACCCCTTACCCGTGGTCATATCAAAAGCTAACGGGGCATGGGTAGAAGACTCTGATGGAAACCACTATCTGGATATGTTAAGCGCATACTCAGCTGTCAATCAAGGACATTGTCACCCGAAAATTATTGCGGCATTGAAAAAACAAGCGGATGCGGTCACATTGACATCACGTGCTTTTCATAGCGATCAATTAGGTCCGTGGTATGAAAAAATTTGCACATTGACAAACAAAGATATGGCTCTACCGATGAATACAGGAGCTGAAGCCGTTGAAACAGCTATTAAAACAGCTCGAAGATGGGCTTATGACGTAAAAGGTGTGCCGACAAATAAGGCAGAGATCATCGTCTGTGAGGGGAATTTTCACGGTCGAACTATGGCAGCGATTTCATTGTCATCTGAAGATGAATACAAACGAGGTTTTGGTCCGATGCTCCCTGGAATCAAAATCATTCCTTATGGTGATATTGAAGCCTTAAAAGCAGCTATTAATGAAAATACAGCTGGATTCCTTTTTGAACCGATTCAAGGTGAGGCCGGGATTGTCATGCCACCTGAAGGGTTTTTAAAAGAAGCATACGATGTATGTCAGGAAAATAACGTGCTATATATTGCCGATGAAATTCAAGTAGGACTGGGACGAACTGGTAAAATGTTTGCTTGTGATTGGGAAAATGTAACACCGGATATCCTCATTTTAGGGAAAGCGTTGGGCGGAGGTGTCTTGCCAATTTCATGTATTGTTGCTAACCAAGATATTCTCGGTGTATTTGAACCCGGTTCACATGGCTCAACATTTGGTGGAAATCCATTAGCGTGTGCCGTTTCGATGGCTGCCCTTGAAGTACTCGCAGAAGAAAAGTTAGCGAATCGGTCCTTGGAACTAGGCACATATATGATCGATGAATTAAAAAAAATAACGAACCCTATTATTAAAGAAGTTCGCGGAAAAGGACTATTGATCGGTATTGAGTTAATCGAACCTGCTCGCCCCTATTGTGAAGCATTAATGGATAAAGGATTGCTGTGCAAAGAGACGCATGTAAATGTCATTCGATTTGCCCCACCACTCATCATTGACAAAAAAGATTTAACATGGGCGATTGAACAAATTAAAAACGTATTACAAGTAGCATAAAGGCTAGATGAGGGTATCCAATTGGAATACCCTCCCTTATTTTACAAATCAAATATTTCCCAGTTGAAGGTGGTTTGCTACTCATTCGTTGGCGGTTAATTCGAGTGAGAACAATTGTTCTGTTTCCGGATTGTACATAATCTTTCCTCTTACGCTTAACTGATTGCTCTCTGACTCTAAAATAAATTCATATGTTTCCTCTACATGAGGTGTGAAAAATTGCTGGTTTCCTATTGAACGATAATCAATCACACGGTAATTTGGATACATCGTCTGTGCCGTGGTCAATAAAAGATCTTCCCACCTGTCTTGATCTGACATGTTGGTTGGCACAATTTCTACATCAATTACACCGAGATCTAAAGGAGCTCCCAATGCTTCAAATGCTCGACGATGAAGATTCACTTTATTTGCGGGATACCCTTCAACTTGATCAACAACTTTTACAACAATTTCACGTCCACCTGGCATGGATAAATTCCTGATTCGTAGAGTTTCCCCACACTTATATGGTGCAGTATCTCCCACAGCAACCGTCATATATTTCTGGTCTGACCATGGGATACCACATTTAGTCACTTTTCCTCCTTCTGTCCATGTCGCTTGCCCTCTAACGGGTTGCTCTCGATAAGATCTCGAAGGGTGCATAGCATAAGATGGACACCCGTAATAGTAAGGCATATGAATGGGGGATAACGGATATGGATTCGATCGATAAGCATATTGATTCATATGTGGTGCAAAACCGTCATTTGCATACATTTCGTTCTCCTCCTGTCCTCATTGGATCTCTACTAAGATATGATTCGATAAGGTTGACCCGTGACAAATGACGGAAAAACAGCATGCTTCCCGCTGTGTGTAATCAAAGAGATCATTTTAGAAAAGTTATTTTTTGATTACTCATATTGAGATTGATCAATAAATTTGGTCTGAATATAATAAATCAAAATACTTGCAGCGATAAATAAAAATCCCCATCCTAAGGCTCGTTGCTCGATAATGAGATAGTTATTACAAAGTTGATTTGGTGAAGCGATGTACAACCACGCCATCAGACCGAATAAAATACTAATACTTACGAAAACGATACTTCTTCCGCGTATACTCAACTTTCTCCAACTATCACGTAAAGGAACACCAGCTAAAAATGGCCAACTTACAAATTTAAAAACTTCTACGGTTGACATCGTAAGTGCTTCATCCATCGTCCGAGGGATTAACCAGTAGATCACGATGATCATAAATAAAATAATTCCCGGTATACCATTCTTGTTCCACTTTTTAAAAATATATGGAAACCGCTGTTGTAAAAAAGGAGTCATGAGCATCCCAGCAATTCCGAGCAAAGGCATTTGCACATGCATGTGAATGCTCATAATTGATTCTGATAACGTAATCACAGGAGGGAGCATTAAAAACACATATAAAACTAACCCATAAATCGCTTGTTTCATCTTTCATCCCCCACTTCATCATCAAGAATCGCTGTAACTTTTTCCGCTGCTTCATCGGTTTTCATATAATCCATGACATCAACTAAATAGCCGTTGGGATTAACGAGATAAAACGCCGAATTATGGGTAAAGTCCCCATCCTCTTCGGGAATCACAATCACTCCGAACTCGTCTAACAACACTTCTAATTCTTTTTGATCATTAATTCGAGCCATTCGCCATGTTTCACCATCACTACCGAAAAATGATCTGTACTTATCCAATGTAGCTGGATCATCTCGCGTTGGATCAAAACTTATACTAAGGAATACGAGGTCCTCTTCAATATAATGATCCGGTACTTTTTCATATACTTCAGCTAGATTCATCTCTAATTGCGGACAAACATCTGAACAGGCCGTATAAATAAATGTGATGAAAACATATTTACCAGCAAACTCTGTAAATGAATACACTCTTTCTTGACTATCTTCTAAAGTGACATCAGGAAATTTAGGCTGTTCTTCAATCAATTGATTCGTCCTTGCTGTTTCTGCAGTATATGCTTGAAAACCATCCGTACCGACATAAAATAATCCTATACCGAATAAAAGAACGACGATTGTTGCGATGAAATTATGCTTGTTTTTGATCATGGCGATCACTTCCTAAACATCTTTTTTACGTTCATCACTTGAAAGAGATAGCCGTAGGGGAGCGACTATCTCTGTTATAATGACGCGTTACCAAGTTTTAAATGGTGGTGAGCCTGGAGGTGCATTCAGTATCAAATCGACTAATGGAATGACATACCCCATCGAAATAACTGCCAACATTAACACAATCCAAAGTCCCCAACGCTCGGTCCATTTTGGAGTTGGTAATGCATCTTCTTCTGGCTCTCCGATAGGGAATTCCGTTTCACCTTTAGGTGCTTTAAACATGAGATAAAAAGCAATGTACACCATCAAAACGACACCGATAATCAACAATGTTCCACCAATCGCGAGTAATATCATATATGGATCCCAACTTAATGCACTTGCATGGTCCCCATATGTTGTATACGAAGTTCTACGTGGTGAACCGAACAATCCGACCGTATGCATCGCTCCTGACATGAATAACATACCGACTGTCCAAATAATTGTTTGAATGATACCGAGTTTATTCATTTTAGGTGTAAATTCACGTTTAGCTAAATGAGGGATGAGCCAGTAAGCAATACCAAAGAAGGTTAATGCCACAGTCGTTCCAACTGTCAGATGAAAATGGCCGGTAACCCATAGCGTATTGTGTACGACTTGGTTTAATTGGTTATTCGTTTGTGCGATCCCCCCTGCACCACCTGGTATAAAAGCTACCATCGCAATAAACGGTGCTAAAAAACGGGCATCTCCCCACGGTAATTTTTTAAACCAACCGAAAAGTCCTTTTCCACCTTTTCTCCTTCCTGCACGCTCAAATACGGCAAACATCGCAAATGCGGTCATCAATGATGGAAAACCGATGGATAAGCTCATGAATACGTGCATGAATTTCAACCCTTGAGAAAACCCAGGATCTACAATTTGATGGTGGAATCCGCCCGGAATATTTAGGATCACAAGCAAGAAAACGACGACACGTGATAACGTATCACTAAACAATCGACCACCGATGATTTTCGGTACGGCAACATACCATGCAGAAACGGCTGTCAAATACCAAACGTTAACCAATGTATGCCCAAAGCTCCAAAATAATGTACGACTGAGCATCACATTGATCTTTTCCATCCAACCAAATGCCCAAGGAATCAATGATAACACTTCATACGTAACTCCTAGCGTTCCGAAAAAAAGCAATACGAAGATCCCAACAGCAAAATATGAAAATAAAGGAACGTGTTGTCCACGATGTCTTTTTCGCCAATTCGCTACATTAATAAACACCCCAAAGGCAGCGACCCATATCCCTAAGACGATAAATACGAGTCCGATATAAAACCATGGTGAAGCTTGCATCGGTGGATAAAACGTAAACAAGACAGACGCTTCACCCATTACAATCGTCGTCGACGTTAAGATGACACCGATAATCAGCATCCCAAAGGCAGCCCAGCCCATTTTTCTAACGCCTGGAAGCAATCCACCTAAAGTATGGGACATTCCTGAGTATAAATAAGCGACTAAAAATGTAGTTGTAAAGACTAAAATGAGTAAAACTCCATGGGCTGTAAGTGTTTGATAATAATCAAACCAACTGGGCATTTGAATGAGACCTGCCCGTTCAAGCCCTTGAATTAATCCTAAAAATCCTCCGATGAGCAATGCTAAAAAGGATACAAATAAATATATTAAGGTGAGCCGTGCATCTTCGGGGTTGACCCCCATCGTTTGTTTTACTTTTTTACCGACCTTTTGTTTAAAAGTTTGCTTATAATCAATTGCAGTTTCCATATTATTTTCACCCTCCTTACGTTCGTTTACTTAACAGTGATCGTTGCACTCATCATCTGGTGACCCGAGCCACAATATTCGTTACATAAAATTAAATACTCACCTGGTTCATCAAATGTTTGTGATATTTCTTGTACATGACCAGGTACAACCATCGCGTTGACATTTGTATCCACGACTTGTATTCCATGAATGACATCTTTTGACGTTATGATAAAGTTAACTTTCGCGCCTTTAGGTACTTCAATTTCTCCTGGTGTAAATGAGAATATTTGTAAAGTCATAACGACATCATATTCATTCTCGCCCACCTTGAATACCCCTGGTTCATCAAACGGAGCTGTTTCATCTACTTTTTCAGGATCAATCGTTTCCATGCCACTCGGCGGTCCCATTCCTTCTGCAAACGTTTGATAACCTGTGATGATCATTGAACCAATGATAACGATCACAGCTAAGACAAGCCATATCTCTTCGTAACGGTGCATTTTCATGATTCATTCCTCCTAAACTCTTGTCATATAAAATATAAAGAGTAAAATAATGAAGATAAGAATTCCACCCCCAACAAAGATAAGCGTGGAAGCCAACGTACCTTTTAATGATTTTTCCTCGTGATGGATACTTTTTTCGATGCTTTTACTTTTTGAAACCTCCATCCTAACTCCCTCCTTTGTGTTATCTTACTTCTATCCTAATTGCGAATGATTATCAATAAAGTGAACTGAATCACACTCGTGTGTGATTTAAATTACACCTGGCGTAATTTAAATCTATATTCATGAGTTTTTAACACATTTTTTGGACATATATAAAAGAATTCAAGTCATTTATTCATCCTCAAGTCCTTTCGTGACAACGTTTATACGAGTTTTCCATTAAAGGATCATCTAAATAGGTGTTCATGAACATTTTGTGAACCTTTTATCATTTACATAGATGTGACACTTGTTTGAACGACCGATTCTCATTAAAAAAACTGAACCTTTAGATCAGGTTCAGTTTTAAGGGATTGATTTCATTTTGTTTATGGAGCAGACAATTTTTGGAATGGTACATTGACGAGTAACTGTTTATCAAAAAAATATAAATACGTCTCTTTCACCGGTTCTTTCCAAATCCGTTCGAGTGCCGTCCGATATAAATTCAACTGTACTTCATAACGCTCAGCGAACTTGTTAACCGTTTCTTCAGTTACCTCCTCATCGATTACATCCGTTTTATAATCCAAGATCAACCAGCCATCATCTTTCGGAATAACACAATCTAATACCCCTTGTATTAACACTTGCTCATCATAGTTACCCTTCCAAGTCGAATAAACCTCCTGGGCAGATAAGGTTAAGCTAAATGGGATTTCTCGATAAATCGTAGGGCAGGCAATCATATATTCAGCTATATCCGTTGCAAAAAAGTTCTCAATGGCATCGATATCGATGATATTTGCTTCATCTCTTCTAAGAATTTCTTGGTCGACTAATTGCTCAAGGAATTCTTCAATTTCTGGATAAGTTATTTTATGAGTAAACGGGATGTGCTGCATAACGGTATGCATCGCCGTTCCTCGGTCAGCTGCAGAAATCGTTTTTTCTTTCTGCATAAACGCAGGCCGCTTCATAATCGGTGAGCGAAACGGTTGGACAAGTTGAGTGGAACTGTATTCATCCTTTGTTTCCTGCTGACGTTTGATTTCGGTCACGGTTTGTTTTGCACGCGTTTTGGTCGCTTCTTCATATGGATATCGGTAGCTTAGACGCTTGTCGACGAAGCGCTGCAATCTCTCATCTTCTAAAGACAACGTCTGCCAATTTTCGATATGTTCTTTTACGGAATGATTGATTTCAGTTTCATATTTATCTAGATTCGTTAGCTCGCTTTCATGAATAACATGAACCTTCCATCGCGACGGATCCTTACGAATTTCTTCTGGTACAGATTGATCCATCACATCGGTTGTCAATACTCTGTTATCTTCATGACGCATCAACGCGGGAATAACCCAGTCTAAATAGGATTTGGCACTGGCTCGATCATATGCCGGGAAAACCCACTTTGGATGATTGGCTATTTCTTGCCAGTTCTTCTGTTTTTTATCAAAAGAAGGGACGTTACCAACCATCACGAGCTTTTCCTTTGCCCGAGTTAAGGCAACATAAAGGATACGCATTTCTTCCGCCAATGATTCACGACGCATTTCGTTTTTTACCGCATGATAGAAGAGAGTCGGATATTCAATCCGTTTCACCGGGTCGATATATTTCGATGCAAAGCCAAAATCCTTATGCAATAAATAACGATTGGATAAATCTCTCATATGAAATTCTTTGTTCATTGCTCCAACGATGACGATTGGAAACTCTAGACCTTTACTACTATGAATCGTCATAATACGAACGACATCTTCTTGTTCACTTAATGCTTTTGCAGTTCCTAAATCCTCTCCACGCTCCTCCATCTGCTCGATAAAGCGTAAAAAGCGAAATAAGCCCCGAAATGAAGTCGTTTCATACGTCCTTGCTCGATCATACAAGGCACGTAAATTTGCCTGACGCTGTCGACCACCAGGCATGCCTCCAGCAAAATCATAATAGCCAGTTTCACGGTAAATTTGCCAAATCAATTCCGATAAGGCTCCTTGGCGAGAAGCCACTCGAAAGCGATCCAATTGTTCTAAAAAGCGTCTCACTTTGGCTGCTGCTTCATCGTTATTGTCTTTGACAAATTGTCTCAGTGCACTGTAAAATGAATGTTTACGGTCTGCCAAACGAATTCTCGCTAATTCTTCTTCATTTAACCGCACAATCGGCGACCTTAATACAGCAGCGAGTGAGATATCTTGATACGGATTATCAATGACTTTTAATAAACTTAACATCACTTTAATTTCAATCGCTTCAAAATAACCGCTCGATAATTCCGCGTGAACTGGAATGCCTTGTTGCTTCAATTCCTCGACAATTGTTGGCGCCTCGTTCATTGAACGTAACAATATGGCGATATCTCGATATTGAACATCCCGTTCTATTTCGGTTACGGGGTCAACAATTTTCATTGCTTCTGTATCTTTATGACCGAGCCACCCTTTTATTTTTTCTGCATAGACTCGGGCTTCTAACTGTGCCTTCTCCAAATCTTCACCGTTTTCTTCATCAGTATTCGATAATCGTTCTTTCTGTTCCGATTGTTCCCGATCAATGATGACAAGCTCAGGGTGTGAGTCTTCACGAGGATACTGATCATACATTTTATTTGCATAAATGAGCTCTGCATGTTGATCATATTCAATCTCACCGAGTTCTTCATCAAGAATTTGTCGGAAAATATAGTTCGTACCCGTCAATACTTCCTCTCGGCTACGAAAATTACGGGCGAGATCAATCCGCTGAGCCGAACTTTCTGAATCTGAAAATCGTTTATATTTATCAATAAACAACGTAGGTTCTGCATGGCGAAAACGATAAATACTTTGTTTGACATCGCCGACCATAAACATATTTCCAGAACCGATTTGGTCACTAATTAACGTTAATAATGTTTCTTGAACAAGGTTGATATCTTGATATTCGTCGACTAACAACTCCTTGTAGCGACTCTTTAAATTCATAGCCACATTTGAAGGTACGAGATGATCCATCGTTGACGATTTATCGATTAACAATTGCAAACAATAATGTTCTAAATCCGAAAAATCAACGATTCCTTGCTCCTGTTTTTGTCGGGTGAAGCGATCTTTAAATTGTTTGACGAGTTCACCTAATTGTTGAATGACCGGAGCAAGCTTTCGCATATCTTCGACGTGATTCGTTAAGTTTCGACTAAACCAATCTTTCTTCATATCATTCCAACGTTTTTTGTAACGATTTCGCAATGCTTGGACATGAGCTTTTTTTTCATCATCACAGTCCATTCTTTTTCGTGATAAGTTTTGAAACTTTCCAGCATTCATCACCTCTTGTAATCCAGGCCAGTCGTCCAAATGAGCCAGTGCTTCATGTACCATTTTTTCATCGGATTCAATGGCTTCCAAATAGTGATAGGGTCCATCACTTTCTCGGGCGATGACAGATGCGCGCTCCAGCTCTTGTTTCATAGCTTGTAATTGATGAGCCACTTCCCGTTTCATAATCGACAACCACGGTAAATCGTCTTCCGTCCAGCTCTCTGGCACATGATAAACTTCTGCCAATTCATCAAGCCATACATCTGGCCACGGATTTTGCATGGCAAAAGTGTATAACTTAAGGATCAGATCTTCAATCCCTCGATCACTACGATCATTCGAAAATCGGTCGACTACTTCAAAGAAACGTTGTTGCTCTTCTTTTTCTGCACCATACCATTCTTCTAATAAATCTTCCATCACTTCCTGTTGTAATAGATCTGCTTCCATATCATTAGCAATGCGAAATCCTGGATCGATATCTAGCAAATACGCATACTGTTTCACAATCTCTAAACAGAAAGAATGTAACGTAGAGATGGATGACTTTTGTAACAAAGAGAGCTGTTTTTTTAGATGGAGTGATGTAGGGTTTTCCGCCAATGCTTTCTCAAGTGCTAATCCGATTCGATTACGCATTTCCTGGGCAGCCGCATTCGTAAATGTGACGACAAGTAAAGAATCGATATCTACAGGATGATCATCATTTAATAGTTTTTGAATAACCCGTTCAACTAACACAGCCGTTTTTCCAGAACCAGCCGCGGCGGCTACAAGTACATCGCTTCCTTCTGTATAAATTGCTTGTTCTTGTTCTTTTGTCCACTTGACCACTTATTTCTCCTCTCCTTTCTGTTTTTGAAGAAGTTCTTTCAATACATCATCGTCCTTCATATTTTTTAATCGATGAAAATCATTCGTCTCTAATGTCGGATCAAATTGACAAACAGGGCGAAACGGACAATACGTACAGGCTTTTCGATTCTTATATTGAAAGGGATTGAGTTGGATATCGCCCGTCGTCATTGCAATTCCCGCCTGCTTCATCAAGCGATGCATATGGGAGCGTAGTATGTCAATTGTATCGCGATCAGCTACTTTTGAACTCTTATTCAGACCTCCGTTTTTCTTCACTCCCGCAGGTACGATATCACTCATTCCATAGTCTAGCGATGTATCCATCAACTTGACAACTTGTTCTTCTGCGAGCAGGAGCCCTTGCATTTTATATTCTTTAAAAATTTCCTTTTCTAATGCAGCATCCGACATCACCGGTTTATTCGAAATCATCGGATTATGCACATGGAAATATAACACACCAGCTGGCGAAGCTTTTATTCCGAGCCATTCCTCAGCTTGTGATAAAACAACATCTAAATAGGTGAGCATTTGCAAAGCTAATCCATAATAGACTTCTACTAAATTTAAGTTGGTTTCGCTAGACTTATAGTCGATGATCCGTAAATATAAATCTTCTTCATTTAATGATCGGTCAACGCGGTCAATCTGTCCACGTAATACTAATTCAAATCCATTGTCTAAAGGTAGAACAAGGGGTTGGAGAGTTTGGTGTTCACCAAAGCCCAACTCCAAGCCAATCGGCGAAAACTTACTTCGACGAGCTTGTTCGCTGAGGACATACGTCGCTCGTGAAATCACTTCTTGTAGTTTCTTTTGGATATATTGATAGCGATTCGAACTGTGCAAAATTTGATGTTGTAAAATCGGAGACAAATGCTCAACCGCTTGATGAGCGTACCCTTTCGCATCTTTTTTTGTCAGTGGTGAATAGTCTCCATGATCTTTTTGCACCCACTCGGTAATGATCTTTAACGCTTCATGAAAGAGTTGGCCAATGTCTGGTGCATCTAGTTTGTATATTCTCCGCTCTTCTAATTGCAAACTATATCTTGCAAAATGCTGGAAAGAACAACGATAATGTGACTCCATTCTGGAAACACTTGTTTCTATTTTCTTCGGGTATAGTTTCTGAATCGTTTCTTCTGTTAATGGAGTCGGCTCGTTTGTATAAAACAAACTTTGTAACACTGCATATGTTGTGCTATGTTTTTCGTGATGATCGATATACCAATTGAGAACATGCCACCAAACCGGACGAATCGGATAACCTCGGTTATTTCGTGCTAGTTGTGCAGTTAAAGCAGCTCTTGTTTTAACTGGCGTCGTTATAAACTGGTCTGCATATAACAGTTCATCTGGTTCCTGTAATAAAAGATGATCCCGACGTTTAGGAAATAAGTCGATGATTCGATTGATTAATTGTGAAGGTGCTGTAGCCTCCCCTTCCTCATTACTCAATGAATAACTTATCCATAGAAAATCCCGTGGTGATGTGAAGGCTAAATACATGTAAAACCAGTCGTCAAGCAATTGACGCTCTCCTGTTTCAGCTAATCGCATACCGTAACGAGCTAATAATTCTCGTTCCCGATCATTCATCATACCATCAACAGAAGGTTTGAGCGGCCATAATCCCTCATTCACACCGAGTAAAAAAGAGCACTTCATTCCACTAATTCGCGAATGATCTACCGTTCCTACGATGACATGGTCAATTGTCGGCGGAACATGGGCAAATTCAAGTGACTCAAGCCCCGCCTCAAGAACAGAGCGGAATGTCGACAACGACATCTGTTCTTCTCCGGCCATCTCAACCATTTCATCAAAAAGTTGGACGATTGCATTCCACACTTGCTCTTGTTCACGACCTTGCTCAATACGACCTTCATTATCATGAAATTCACGCATTTTTTCTAAGCGTTTCGGAGCATGAACCTCTTCCAATAACGTATAGGTAACTTCACACCGTTCTGAAACAGTCGTAGCCTTGCGAATTTTGTTATCAAAAGATCGAAGCGCTTGAACAACTTGTTGACGGTAACGGTTAATTCGTTTTTGTGTTTCTCTTTCTGCATCGGTTTGTGCCGCTTGATTGAACCCACGAAATCGTTGAAACACCCACTCTTCTTCACCGAGCCATTGCTGTCTGGAACGAACCCCATACTCTAACACGTAGTTCTCCAACTCATCAATGGCATCATCCGTTAATGGAAACGTCGCATCGGTCTGTGGAATGAACCCCGTCTTTAATAGACGAAAGACAGACTCATAGCGCCAATTTCCTTCCACAACGTCTAATGCCGAACGAATAAACTCGATGAGTGGATGATTGAGCATCGTTCTTTTTTCGTCAATAAAGACAGGGATGTCATGATCATCGAAAACCGTCTCGATTAGATCATGGTACACGTCTGGTTCACGGATAAACAATGCTATATCTCGAAAGCGATATTGTTCCTCACGAACGAGACGCAAAATTTCTTGAGCTACCCCTTCCACTTCCGCCCGTGGATGTGTTGCTTCAGCGATTTGGATCGGTGCTTTACCACCATATGCTGGAGCAGGAATAGTATCGAAATATCGCTCCAAATGAGCAAAATAAGGACGGTCTTTAAAATAACCATTTAATGGGTCGAGCACAACATGATCCTTGACGGGGATCTGATGTTCGCGAGCGATTGCTTTTAAGGCGTGGTATGTTTCAGTCGTCTGATAGAACAAATCCAACTCAGAAATATTTTCATCTTCTGGATGATCGACAGTCAACGTAACTGTCATGTCTTCACACGTCTGTAACAATGCTTCCACAACATGTAATTCCTGTGGTGAAAATTGGTGGAACCCATCTATATAAATTTCTGCATGGTGTAAAAATGAAGCTTTTTTAATGTTATTCGCCAATAATTGTAGTTGATCTTCACTATCAATATACTGGCCTTGTAAAGATTCGACTAGATTTTCATAAATATAATGTAAATCATCTAATTTGTTGACGAGGGTAACTTCCACCGGCTCTTTATGTACAAATTGGTCGATTTGTTCTTTTTGCATTCGAACCATTTCCGGTGTAATTTGATATCGCTTAAATTCGGTAATCATCTTCTCTAGTTGACTTACAAACCCTTGTTTCTCCAAAGTCTTTTGAAATACTTTCCAATCACCTTTCTTCTCTTCGATGATTTTCCGGAGCATCATTTGTATTCCAATTGAACTGATGAGTTGTTTCGTTCCTCCACCCGTCTCTTGCAGTACGCGCCAAGCAAGGCGTGAAAAACTAGCTACTTGCGTACGGATACTGCCCTGAAACGATTGATCTTTAAATAAAGCATACTCTTGTTCAAACGTCATTTGGTCAGGAACGAGATAAAATATCGGTGGTCCGTGTGGATCTTCCATAGACTTTTTCTTGATTTCTTCCATGATATATTCACTTTTTTCGGTTCCTGCTTTTCCGATGACAAACCTGAGTCCCATATAAATCCCCCATTAACAAGATGTGTTGAATAAACTTTATTGAGTCATCTTTTACCGACATCATAATCTACAACCTATTCTTTTTATTTTATCAAAGATCTAATGACTCATATAATGATTTGTCAGAACTGTACTCATTTGCACCCGATTCCTTTTCTATACGTATGTTACCATTCACTTATGGTCTGTAAAGGATGACCTTTCGTGTAATCTTGCCTCGATTCTCTTACCAATTAACCAAAAAATAACGATAAAACTGCCAACTACAATCGCCTTTAACGGGCTTTTAGCAAATGAAATGATGCTTGAACCAACATACGCAATCGAAAAAATCATGACCGATTTTCCTAATAAAACTGCCAAGACAAATTGATGGATTCTAATATTCGATAATCCTGCAACGATATTGATGACGGATGACGGCGAAAAAGGAAAACATAGCAAAATAAATAAGGGGCCAAACCCGCTTCTCTCGACCCAGCTCATCACCTTATGTACGTGCTCATGTTCCCGAATCGTTTTAAAAATTCGTCTCCGACCGAGTTTGCGAATGATTAAAAAAACGCCAATCGAACCAAGACTTGAACCAGCCCAAGATAATAAAAAGCCTTTCAACAATCCGTACGCCGCAGCATTTGCAAACACAAATACAAATAGGGGTAGAAAGGGCAGAAAAGCTTCTATAAACGGCAACAAAAATCCGGGTAATGGCCCTAATTTTTCATAATCATGAAGCAAGTGCATAATGTAGTCGCCAAAATCATCAATATCAAACATTTTCATCACTGGACCAAATGGTATAAAGATACATGGAGATCCATCCTCCATTTCATAACAAGCGCTAATTATCACCATCCCATCATTTACGAACAGGATGCCTACTCGTGAAATATAGCATTTCACTTCATTGTTGTATCATAACATAGTTATTTTATTGAGGAGATGAAGCGATTCAGTTTATTTTATACCATTTAATGATTTTTATAAGAGGCTTTTAAGAAACCGGTACAAATTAAAAAATTTATAATGTACAAGGTCAGCTCAGTTATTGTAATTTTTCGAAAAAATCTATTTTTCTATATCTTTTTAGTGATAAATTTGGTAAATTAACATATAAGCCTCTTTCTTTTCATTAAATTGAAAGGAGTAAATATTTTATGTTAAAACAAAATACCCCATCCTATGAAATCACTCCCCTGACAATGGCCATTTTAGCACACGAAGATGAGTATGGAAATTTTGGTACATGGATTCTTGAGGAACAAAGCGAATACTTTGTGAACCGCACTCCAAGCAAAATCATTGATTATGCGTGCAGATTCTTTGGATCGAGTCTTAAAGGAAGACAAGAAGGCACCAAAGACATATGTGGTATCACACATAAAGCACCGATTTCTATTGATCCTTCCAGTGGAATGTACTTTTTCCCAACATTTTCACCGATGAATACTAAATGCTCCTGGATTTCCCATTCCCACATTGAACAAGTAAATCCATCCCATAATCAACGAACACAATTGCTATTTACAAATGGAAAGCAAATTTTTCTCGACATTTCTTTTGGATCGATGTTAAATCAAATACAACGTACGGCACAATTCCGTTATTTACTGGACAATCGTATTAAGTTCTTGATGAAACATAAGCAGGATTCGGGGTTCGAGTTTCATGAATAAGTTCACGTAAAATAGCTTCAACTTTTTTACGAATAGCTGGATTGAAGTAACTGCGCTTTTCTTCACGTCCTTGACATATGAAAAGATACGAAGAAAATGACTGATTTCGATGGAGTGAAACGACTTGAATATGATGATCCTTCATGACCTTCTGTAACTGCTTACGTTTATTGATGGCAACAGTAGCCATATTGTTTAGAAATTCGATATATGGCTTCTTAATTTTAAATGCTCCTTCCTTAATGTTCTGGACATCTAATTGAATAACAACGATGGCCATCGAAAGAAACAGAAAACGTGACGCAACTTGTATTTCTTCATCTGTCAAATAACTCACAAAAACCCCCCTCAAAGAGAACGCTTGTTCTATTATACGATACAATCGGATAAAAATGCACGAAAAAAGTAAAATAAATGAAAAGAAAGAGGATGTTTTCTGTTTCATACCGGAGCAGTTGAGTGAATAGAAGTTATCTTGATCGATTATTTTTCAAGCGGATGTTCAATCACAAGTAGCGGGAAATCGCGATGGGAATTATAGGTAAAGTGAGGTTGAAAACATGCGCTTCATCTCACTTTTCAATCGATTCATAAGTAAACACCTTGGAATTATTGATCATTCATATAAGAAATAACTAGCATAAAAGTGATGTGAAAACACAGTAAAAAGCCCCGTTCATCGATCGGGGCTTTCAACACATTTTTGCAGTCCATCCACAGCTAACCCGACTCAATTCTATTTATCTAGTTCCCATGGAATCTCTGCTTCGATGGACTGCTTATCAGAATAGTCATGTTGAACGACAAGATTACCTACTAACTTCTCACCTTGATCTCCATACACTTCATTGATCGAGTTCCACTGTGACAATCCTGGATTAAATTCAACTATAAAATCAGTATCTTCTAAGTATTCATAATCAATTTTTACATCAAATGACCCATCAGGCTGGACTTGTGTATCATTACTATTAAATCCATAAGATACCTCAATTAAACTACCTTCAAGAAGATTGCTTATTCCGTGAATATAGAAAAATTCCCCATCATCTGAAATATCTTCAATTTCAATCCATACCCGTGGATCACCATAATCATCAGGGAGATCATGCCAATTAGGTTGTTTGAATACAAGATCAGAGGGCTCATCCGGATCATAGGTGACACTTACCTCCGCCTTTTGGAAAACATCACCAAAATGCTCATGTTTATAAACAAATGGTCCATCTAATTTTTGTCCTCTTTCTCCATAGTGTCTTTTAATGTCATCCTCTTGTTGACCTTCAAAGTCAAATCGCACTAATATCTCGGCCTCGCCGTATTGATGATGTTCTAACTCCATTCGAAAATTTCCTTGTTCATCGACAAGTTCTGTTGAGTCCGAAAACACTTCATCATCCAAGTGCAACTCATCGGCTTCTAAGACGACCTCACTAACTAACCTAGAACCTGGAAGTAAGTTACTCTTCCCTTCGATGATAAACTTGTCTCCCTCTTCATGCACCTCACCATCTAACTGAACGGTATAACTGCCTAGTTTGTCCTTTGTTTCTTCTTCTGACTTCGATTCACTACTAATCTGTTCCTCCTTTCCTTCCACTTCGGTCTTTTCAGTTGCCTTATTCACACAACCAAATAAGAGGATTAAACTACATAAAATAAGACCAACCATAACGAACTTTCTTTTCAAACTTTCTACACCCTTTCATTCCATTACTTCTGTAAATTAATAACAATTTCAACGCGGCGGTTTTTCTCTTGTCCTGACTCTGTATCATTTGAAGCTATAGGTTGCGTGTCACCGTATCCTTCTGTAATAAATTGAATGCCTTTCGAGTCTATATAATCGCTCAAAAAAATTTTAACTTCCTCTGCTCTCTTTTCAGACAACTCCATATTATAATTCTCTTTTCCAACATCATCCGTATGCCCTTTAATTTCGACTTCTAAATCATGATCAATGGATGCGATTGTTTCACTGATTTCTTCCAAGATCTTTTTGGAATCCTTTTTTAAATTGTATTCATCAAAATCGAAAAGCACATGATCTGGAATGAGCATCGTGACTTCGGGACCGTCTATTTCTACTTCTACATTTTCCGGTAAGTCGATTTCTGCGGAATGAATCTCTACTGTTTTTTCGATGTATTGATATTTGTTATCCGCACCCCCGTCTGTTTCAACTAGTTCACCGACAAGATTTTGCCCCTTTTTACCATAAACTTCTTCAACAATATTCCACTGGTTAAAAGGCCTGAATTGAATCGTAAAGGGCTGATCTTCCCAGGGCGTTCCATATTCCACTCTCAAATCAAATGAACCATCAGGCTGAATCATCGCCTCTTCCTCGGTAACAGAATTAAATCCACCCGTGATCAAACTTCCTTCCATTAGGTTGCTCCGGCCGTGAATATAGTAGAATTCTTTATCGTCTTTCACATCTTCCACTTCGATCCAAACCCTAGGATCTTCCATATCATCTGGAATAGGGTACCAATCTGGTTCTTTAAAATGCCTGACTACTTTTTCTTCGCCGGGCATAAATGACGTTAACACTTTTGCTTGATTATAGATTGATTTTTGCGATTTTCCTCCTGAACTATGTTTATAAATGTAAGGCCCCTCTAATTTTTGACCGCGATCCCCATAATGACGTTTAATCTTATCTTCCTGCATGTCCTCAAAGCTGAACGTTACGACGACCGCTGTTTCCTCATCGAGATGATGATGATCGATTTCCATATAAAAAGTGCCGTCATCTTGAACAACTTCTACTGTATCGGCAAAGTATTCATCTTCTCCCACAGACACTTCACCCATTACTCTCGAGTCAGGTAGTAGATTGCTCTCACCATGAATAATGATTTTATCTTCAGCTTCGATCATTTCTCCACCAATATATACATCAAAATCACCCAGTGACGGATCCTGCTCGGAATCCAACCCAGTGTCTTCATTCTCCTCTCCTCGTTCTTTTTGTCCTTCCTCTTTCTCCACCTCCTCTTGTTTCTCACGTTTTTCCACATTTTCCTCCATGCTTTCACTGTTTGCAGATGCTGAAACATCCTGCTCCTGTTCATCTGACTTTATATTGCAACTCACGAGCATCAACAACATACTAAAAGCGAAACCGCAAAAAATAACATAACGCTTGTTCAATATGTATCACTCCCTCTTGTCATCGTTAAACGATATTCCAACTTTTCGTATGTTTTTTAACAACCCCCTTCCTATAATTTAATCATCCATTATAATTCAGAAAACATATGTTCCACCCGCATCGTACATCTTTTCAATTTATACGACGTATGTATACTTTTTCGACAACGTTAAGTCACATGACGTAAATTCTTTCATTTCACCGTATGCCGATCATTAAGTATTGATTATCAATTTTCCCCCTTCTAACCTCTTAAATCATTCTTATTATAATACCCCTATCCAACTTTGTACATATATTAATGTAATTATTCGCACTCTTTTACATTTTAAAATAAAGGCGAATACAGGCTTGGATTGATAACATGTATTTGCAAAGTAAAATGACAAGCCATAAAACAAAAACCTTAACCATTGATTGGTCAATGGTTAAGATTCTCCCTTCCTCTTGAATAAAAAATGTAATTTCCAATCCTTTTCCTCACGTACTTACAATAAAAAAGAAAAGCTCCGATTATCCCCGTGTGAAAGGAAATAGGAGCTTGGATCATTCACATATTTTTTCATTTTAAGTCTCTCTTTTATATGATGGAAACGTCTGTTTTAAAATCATGTATTTCTTTTCATTGTTAAAATCTATGGACACATAACGCGATTAAAGAAAATCGTTATGAAGTGTGGACATGATCTCGAAGTGTCCTTCGTAAAATTTTACCCGTCGTATTTTTCGGCAACTCATCGAGAAATTCAATCCGTGAAGGAATCTTATATTTTGCTAAATGACCTTCAGCAAATTGGATGAGCTCTTGTTGTGATACAGTCATTGAATCTTTTAATACAACGAAAGCAATCACTGCTTCTCCTGTTTCTGGGTCTGGTACGCCAATGACGGCAACTTCGGTAACTGCTGGATGAGCGAATAAGACCTCCTCAACTTCTCGCGGATAGACATTGTATCCACCGACAAGAATCATATCTTTCTTTCGGTCAACAATATAAAAATAACCTTCATCGTCCATCCGTGCCATATCACCAGTATGTAACCAGCCATCTCTTAAAGCTACAGCTGTTTCTTCTGGCATTTTATAATATCCTTTCATCACATTCGGCCCACGAACAATTAATTCACCGACTTCACCAACCGCTACTTCCTCACCAAGTTCATCGACGACTTTATTTTCTACATTTACAATATTTGTCCCGATTGACCCTGGCTTACGTGGCCGATCTAAAGGGTTAAAGCAAGTCACAGGAGATGCTTCGGATAATCCATATCCTTCTGAAATAATGACATTAAATGTTTTTTCAAATTCTTTTAACAGCGCTACAGGCATCGAAGCTCCCCCCGAAATACAGAAACGTATTGTGGAAAAGCTATCTTCATTACCCTCGGAACGTTGTAGTAAATAATTATACATCGTCGGCACACCAGCAAAGATTGTCGCTTCATACTCCATTGCTAAACGAAAGACTTCGTTCGGTGAAAACTTCGGCATGATCAAAATTGTTCCCCCATTCATTAAAGGGGCATTTAATGATACGGTAAGACAAAACACGTGGAACATGGGAAGAGCTGCGATCACCCGGTCATCACCATTGATGTGTAAATAATCAGCTGTATCTTTGGCATTGGAGTAAAGATTTTTATGCGTTAACATCGCTCCTTTTGGCTTACCCGTTGTACCCGATGTATATAAAATAATTGCTGTATCATCTTGTTCTAAAGAAGGTGGATCAATCTCCAAATCACCTTCTCGAACGAGTTTTGTAAACGATTTCAATTTAGCTGCTAATGGATGGCGGTCCAAATCCAATCCAGCACCTGTTTCACACGATATATAATGTTCGACACTTGGCAACTGTTCATCCAAATCCACAAACTTGTCCATAAAGATATCCATCGTAATCACAGCTTTAACGTCCCCATTCAATAAAATATATTTCATTTCATGAGCTGTGTACATTGGATTGATCGGTATGACTACTACTCCAAGTTTTAATGCTGCATACAATCCGATGACATAATATGGACTGTTTCCAACCACTAGAGCAATGTGATCACCCTTTTTATAACCTAGCGCCTCCAATTGCGAGGCTAATTTCGTAACGGCTCCTTCTAGCTGTAAATAACTCGTTTTTTCGTCTTGAAAAATATAAGCTGTTTTTGTCGGATTATTCTTAGCTGTAATGGATAGTTGTTTACTTAAATTCATGTACAATCCCCCTCTCACTATATTGAATGAATACTCATTCACTTATAAAATTAATCATAATTATTATAAAAGACTGACAATCATTTTTCAAGGAAAAAACACAAAAAAAGTCGACTAACCCCACAAAAAAACAAATTTGTCGATAAAAAAAGAACGACGTATGGATTTGAAAAGATTGTACCCGCTTATGATCAAGTCGCCCTAACAACAATATTTTCGAGACACGAACAAGAGGAAAAAATGCACATCCTATCCTCTACAAATTTGATTTGCTCCCTCTTCCCTTTTTCAATCGATGCATGACCTGTTCAAACAGCAGCAATCTCTTAAATAACGAACCCTACACCGCGAACGATTACATTCTTTTTGCGATGTAGGGTTCTATCATACAGATTAATAAATCAGTTGAATAAATTGTTCCTTCGTAATTTTCCCTAAGTAATGAGAGATATCGAGATCTCGTAATGCTTCTTCAATCGATTGACGCTCATGACGCACGCCGGTTAACTGCTTCTCAATGGTCTCAACATCGCCCATACCAAAAAAATCACCATAGATTTTACAGTTTTCAATGATCCCACGTTTAACGTCTAATCGAACGTCAACAAGACCTGAGTCGAATTTATGAGAGGCTTTAACGTTAAAAGAAGGCGATTTCCCAAAGTTCCAATCCCATTTTTGATACCGTTCCTTCGAGATATGATGAATGTTCTCCCAGTCTTCTTCGGTCAACTTATAACGTGGTACGTCTTTGACATCATCGACATCGAAAACGTGTCGAAGAATCATTTTCTTAAACTGGTCCATCGTCATTTTTTCTTCTAAAAATTCAGCGATATTTGCTACACGACTACGAATCGACTTAATTCCCTTTGATTCAATTTTTTCTTGACTTACATTTAAGGCTGAAACAACGTGTTCGATCTCTGAATCAAACATTAAAGTACCATGGCTAAACATTCGTCCTTTTGTGGAAAACATCGCATTTCCGGAAATTTTACGGCCGTTGACGACGAGATCATTTCGTCCTTCCAGTTCAGCCGGAACGCCGACGCTGTTTAATGCTTCAACGACCGGTTTAGTGAACTTAGCAAAATTATGAAAACTATCTCCATCGTCTTTTGTAATAAAGCTAAAGTTCAAATTGCCTAAATCATGGTAGACTGCTCCACCACCGGATAAACGACGAACAACCTTGATTCCATGTTGATCTACATAATCGGTATTAATTTCTTCTACTGTATTTTGATTTCTGCCAATGATAATTGAAGGTTCATTAATATAAAATAATAAATATGTATCTTTTTCACCAAATTTTTGTAAGACGTACTCTTCAATGGCTAAATTAATGCTCGGGTCGGTAACTCCCTCATTATCTATAAACTTCATGACTTTTCCTCCTTAGCATGCTCCATACACCTATATCTATTTTAATAGAAATAGATAGGGCAAGCAAAAGAAACATCTAGATGAGGTTCACAGAATGAACGAAAAATCATGTCCAAATGAAACCTTCCTTTGCTAAATGGACTGTTCCTTGATAAACTTCTTTAGCCTCCTCTACTAACTGTTTCTGACTTCCGTATTGTGGGAGATGGCTCAAGATGAGTTCTTTTACACCTGCTTTTTCTGCAATAAGCGCACCCTCTCGACTGTTCATATGACCAGCATCTGTTCCATCTTGATGTCCATAAAAATTACAATCTGTGATCAACACATCTGCTTTGGAACTAAAAGAAATCCAATCATCTTGGTAACTCGTATCAGCTGTATAAACGATTGTTTGCTCACCATCCGTCAATCGCATCCCGTAACAAGGTACGGGGTGTTTTGTTTGTAAAAAAGTAATTGAAAATGGACCGATTTCCACATTTTCGTGCCCATGATAAGCGATACCTTCAGTACAGTCATGTGTTAATAAGCGAAAAGCTTGCTCATCTTCAGCATGCCCGTAAATAGGAAGTTTATTTGTTTCTCCTGTAATATAAGAATCAATCAACTTCGCATATTGGAGCACTCCAAGATCCGCCACATGATCATGATGATAATGCGATAAAATAACCGCATCGATCTCTTGAATCGTCGTATACTTTTGCAAACGAGAGACCGCCCCACTCCCAATATCAATTAATAGCTTGTAATGATCTTTTTCTAGTAAGTAAGCGGATGTTGCTTCTCCGGGGGCAGGATAACCTCCCCAACACCCAATAATCGTAAGTTTCAATTCAATCACCTCTGTATAAATTTGTTGTAACACAGTATTGACAAGCGGGATACTGTTATAGTACAATATGAGTAACAACTCAAAGGGGGAAACCAATGGTTAACGTCATCGAATTTTTCCGCAATTTACCGAAAAAGAAATGTCATATATGTGGCCATGACATTCATGAAAAAGCTGATTGCTATGGAAATATATGTGACGAATGCGATCATCCGGCCCGATAAGGATGATTAAAGAAATAATTCTCCATTTCATTTATTAAATGTACTGTACTATAACATACCCTCAATTTTAACATGCAGCTATGAAATATGGCTGCTTTTTTTATGAACTTTACTAGAATATTAAACGATCAGACATACATCGATTATGGAATGAATTTTACATTTTATAACATAGATTCATCTAAGAACGCACAAGAAAAACGATGAAACCACGTGATTTAATCTAAAAAGCTGGCATCGACATGTCTACAACAGATGCGACTCGAAGTGCTGTTGCCTATGTTAGCTCACTTGTTGATGAGCTGGAGAAAAGTTATGCGTAGGCAGTTGGTCAATGAAACTTCCTAATAAAAAGTGTCCCATTCACCTTTAGTAGGTTTATGGGACACTTGATTCTAATCTTATCGTTGTAAAAAATTGAAAACATCTTCTACCACTTGTTCACTTTGACCGATACAGTCAGGAACCCCAACGCCTTCATAGGAGCTTCCCGCTAAAAACACACCAGGTAAATGCTCATGTACACCTTTTTGTACAGTTGCAATCCGCTTCTGGTGACCGACAGTATATTGAGGCATCATCCGCTTCCAACGCGTCACAACAGTGAATTGAGGTTGTCCGGAAATTTCCATAATTTTATTCAAATCTTGTAAAACGATGTCTGTTATTTCTTCATCGGACAAGTTAACGATTTCTTGATCCGTTGGCTTACCGACGTATGCGCGTAACAATATCTTTCCTTCAGGTGTTGTCAATGGCCACTTCCGATGTGTCCATGTGCAAGCAGTAATTCGAAAATCACTATTTCTTGACACGACAAAACCCGTTCCATCCATATCTTTTTTAATCGCTGATTCATCGAAGGCTAACGCGACATTCGCTACCGACGTTACGGGCATCTCGTTTAATGTTTTAAAGAAGTCATATTGACTAAAGATTTTTGGTAACGTACGATGAGGTGTCGCCATCACAACGACAGCGGCTTTATACACTTTCCCGTTGCTAAGTAAGATATGGTAACCGTGTTCCTTTTTCTCAATATGATCAACAGACGTATTGAAATCAACGACATCTTCATCGAGTTGTTTATACAATTGATCGACTAACGACTCAAAACCATTTTTAAACGAGAAGAATTGGCCGGGACGTCTACCTGTTCCACGTCTTTTTTCCGGCATGGTTTGTTTTAAGCCTTTAATTAAGCTACCGTATTTTTGTTCTAATTCATAAAAATTAGGGAATGTAGCCATCAAACTCATTTGGTCAACATCGCCGGAGTATATACCAGATAACAAAGGTTCGAGTAAGTTTTCGACTAATTCGTTTCCAAAACGACGTCTGAAAAAGCCACCGAGCGACTGATCTTCTTTCGGTTTGCCTTTAGGTATGACATAATCAAGACCTGCTCGTAATTTACCTAGGGGGGAAATCAAACTAGAAAACAAAAATGGTCCAACACGCGTCGGCACCCCCATAAATGACCCTTGGGGAATTTTGTGTAATTTTTTGTCAACGAGAACATACGATTGACCCGTGTCATTCCGGACCAATTCATCGCTCATCCCTAAATGTTTGACAAGATCAACAGCAGGCTTTTTCCGCGCTAAAAACGAATCTGCGCCTCGTTCAATCGTAAAACCATCTTTTTTCACGGTGTGAATTTTCCCACCAAGACGATTGCTCGCTTCAATCAATTTCACATCGTAGGGTAAATGTTGTTCGTTTATTCGTTGTTGTAAATAGTATGCGGTTGTTAACCCCGTAATTCCACCACCAACGATGACGATATTTGTACGTTCCATTATGCATCACGCTGAACTTTCTTAAAAACAACATCTGCCAACGTTTGAATAAATAGCGGATGGGTATTGGGCATATTCGGTCGGTAATAACTTGCACCAATCTCATCGCAAACGACTTTGCATTCATAATCATTGTCATATAATACTTCTAAGTGATCGGATACGAAGCCAACAGGTGCATACACAAAGGTTGTATATCCTTTCTGTTCATATAAATCTCTTGTTAAATCTTGGACATCAGGACCGATCCATGGATCTGGAGTGTTTCCCTCACTTTGCCAACCGATTTCATAATCTGTAATCCCCGTTTGTTCCGATATAAGCTTAGCTGTTTCTTCCAATTGCTTCGTATATGGATCTCCATCTTGTAAAATCTTTTCTGGTAAACTATGAGCAGAAACGATGAGAACAGCTTTTTCTCTTTCTTCTTCTGTCATTTGCTCGTATGTTTTTGTAATTTGCTCTGCCCAATATTGGATAAATCCTGGTGCATTATACCAACTCTCAACCGATGTCAGTTTAATTCCGTGTCGTTTGGCCTCTTCCTGTGCTCGTCCATTATATGATTTCACACTAAATGTAGAGTAATGTGGGGCAAGGACGATCGATACGGCTTCGGTGATTCCATCTTTAGCCATTTGCTCAACCGCATCTTCAATGAATGGCTCAATATGTTTCAAACCGATATACATGCTAAATTCATAATCATCTTGCATGTCATTCAGCTTTGATTCTAAAGCTTGTGCTTGATCTTTCGTAATTCTTGCTAGCGGGGAAATTCCGCCGATCGCCTTATATCGGTCTGTTAAATCTTGTAGAGCTTCCTTAGACGGTTTTCTTCCGTGTCGAATATGTGTGTAATATCGTTCAATATCCTCTTCTTTATAAGGTGTACCATAGGCCATTACAAGTAGACCCATTTTTTGTCGTTCCATGTTGTGCACTCCCTTTTAAGTTATTGGTTCGACCTAACGCTGTGTATATGTATGGATGAAGTGTGTAAATTTCTTCAGCGTTTCTTGAGTAATATCTGGAGTAACGCCATGTCCTAAATTAAAGACATGTTTCCCATCTTTCATTCCCTCATCTAAAATCGGTTTCGTCCGTTTTTCGATTGTGTCCCAATCCGTTAATAAAATGGTCGGATCTAAATTTCCTTGCAACACTTTTGTTACCCCCATTTGACGGGCTTCAGCAATCGATGTACGCCAATCTAAGCCGATTACATCGACCGGTAAATCATTCCACTCTAGCAGTAAGTGTTGAGCACCAACTCCGAACAATATAAGTGGAACATTTTCTTTCCGGAGCTCTTCAAAGATTTCTTTCATCACGGGTTTGATATAGTGACGATAATCTGGAGCACTTAAAGCGCCTACCCACGAATCAAATATTTGTATAGCTTTTACTCCTGCTTTGACCTGAGCTCGAACATATGTCACAATCATATCTTTCAATTTACCCATTAATGCAAACCAAACTTCAGAATCACTATACATCAATGCCTTTGTCTTGCTGTAATTTTTCGAAGGGCCCCCTTCAATCATATAGCTCGCTAATGTAAATGGAGCACCGCTAAAGCCGATAAGAGGTACTTCTAATTGTTCTTCTGTTAGTAAACGAATCGTTTCCAATATATATGGAATATCTTCTTCGGGCTCGAGTGGAGCAAGTCCTTCGACATCTTGAATCGTGCGGATTGGGTGATCTAATACGGGACCAACCCCCGGCTTAATTTCAACATTCACACCCATTCCTGGTAGTGGAGTCATAATATCCTTATACAAAATAGCTGCATCAACATCATATTGCTCGACGGGTAACCTTGTTACATATGCAGCTAACTCTGGTCGATGCGTAATTTCGAACAACGAATATTTTTCTTTTATTTTCAAGTACTCACGCTGGGAGCGACCCGCTTGTCGCATAAACCAGGCAGGTGTATAATTCGTCTGTTCCCCTTTGTATGCTTTGAGTATCGTATCATTTATTTTTTTTGACATACCATTCACCCTTTTGTGTATCATCAATTATGATATCTTTTCCTAATTATTAACTATAACTACATCAATCATACGTGTATAGGGAATTGCTCATTTTGTCATGAATTTGTCTTATTTACATGGAAAATTTTACATATTCTGATGGTTTACCTTCCAATTTTGTCAACGGATCGTATGGAACGATGTAATAGGCATGCGCTTGTGATAAGGATATGTTATCGACGATAAAGTCCGTTTCACCAACTACTTCCCCTACTCGTTCTCCGATCCCTCCATCGGTTTTATAAATACGATAGATCACCCGCTCATCCGCGGATCCTGTCCAAGATAACTTCCCTTTTATGAATGACCAACCGCCAAATACTACTTCTGCATTCACATTAGATATAGTAGGTAATTCGATCGGCGGGGGTAATTCTTCTACGCCCTCTGGCTTCGAAAACTCACTCACTAACGATTTTCGCTCATTCCATTTCGTCAGCAAATCTTTCGTGAGTCGAGTTGGATATTCGCTTCCCCCCGTTAAGTAATGATCTTCATCTGACTCATCATACCCCATCCAAACAGCCGTTACATATTCGGGGGTATAACCGACAAACCAAGCATCTTTATTATTTCCCTTTGAAAAAGGGTGTTCCGTCGTTCCTGTTTTACCTGCTAGATCATTCGCATATTCTCCTGCTTGTGCAGTGCCAATTTGAACGGTACTTAACAATATTTCTGTCATATCCCAAGCTACTTGTGGGGTAAATATTTTTGTTTTTTTGGATTCTTCTTGAAATAATAATTTATGATCGCGACTGTATAACTCGCTGATTGCAAACGAATCAATGATCACACCTTGATTAGCAAAAGCACTGTAGGCGTCGACCATTTGCAACGGGCTGACCCCCTCCTCTAATCCCCCTAATCCAATCGCCAGTCCATCGTCTGGGATCGTTATTCCCATGTTGGATAGATATTCTTTTGCATGATCAATTCCTATTTTATCTAGCAACCAAACGGCTGAAGTATTTTTTGATTGTGTAATCGCTTCATATAAAGATATAATCCCTACATACTGACCATCCGCATTGTGTACAGGATAATCAGCTCCTTCAATCCTTTGATCAGGAAGAACGGAATACGGTTCATATGAAGATGTCATCAACGCCGGTCCGTAGACAGAAAGCGGTTTGAATACAGAGCCTGGTTGTCGATTAACCATCACTCGATTTAACTCTCCTATTTGATAGTCGCGTCCGCCGATGGCGGCAATGATTTTCCCTGTCTGGTGTTCTTTTACAACGAGAGCACCTTCTACACCATTCGTATTACCTGGGAAATAACTTTGTTCTTGGAATTGTTCATACGCTAACTGTTGAGCATCGCGGTCCATGTTAACGACGATGCGATAACCACCTTGCTTCAAGTCTTGGATGGATAAATTATGTTTTTCGGCAGCTTCCTTCATCACTAAATCGATATAACTATCGACCCATGGCCCCGGTTTCGTTTCTTGCTTCTGAAGTTCAAGTCCTAACGTTTTTTCTTGTTCTTGTATCCGTGTTTTCGAGGAAATTTTCTCGGTATCTTCCATCGCTTTTAGAACGACGTTTCTTCGTTGTAAAGCCTTGTCAGGATGTTCGACCGGCGAATATCCATTTGGAGCTTTTGCTAATCCAGCAAGCATGGCACCTTCTGCAATCGTTAAATCCCCCACTGGTTTAGAAAAAAATGTTTGTGAAGCCATTTCCACTCCATATACGCCTTGGCCGAAGTACATTTGGTTCAAATACGTTTCTAAAATAACTTCTTTTGAAAAATTACGTTCTATATATAGAGCGGCCATCATTTCTTTTATTTTTCGCACCCATGTTTTTTCACTCGTTAAAAACAAATTTTTCGATAATTGTTGGGTAATTGTACTGGCTCCTTCGACCTTACTTCCAGCAACTAAATCCCGGTAAATGGCACGGACAATCGACTTGAAGTCCACCCCATTATGTTCATAGAAACGTCGATCCTCAATCGCAATAAATGCATCTTGGACATGTTTCGGGATTTCATGAATCGACACAGGAACACGGTTTTCTTCGTATAATGTACCGATCACAGTACCATCGGCTGTTTCAATTGTTGTCGTGGCATCGAGTGTTAAATATTCTTCATCTACGATAAGCTTTCCGCCTAATCGCACAAAAAGATAGCTAAAGATTGTAAAACATAAAAGAACCAAAAAAATAACACCTATTTTTTTGATGTTCGACAACCGACGTTGTTTGCGCTTTTCGGAACGAGTCATATAATCCATGGATGAACCTCCAACAATCTATGATTTATTCTATTATACGACAAATATTGCGTAAGCAAACAATTGATCGATTGATGATTGCCCATCTCTTCTGTTAAATGACTGAAATCCTTGACGAAAGTAGGCTCAAATAGGATATGATGGAAACAAGAGTTAACAAAAGGAGAATGCAAGATGAAAGCATATATGACAAATGGAACAGTCGATTTCCTTTTAAAATTGAATGATCAACATCCGAACCTTCACTTTCATTTAATGACAAGCCCATCAAGCACATTAGCTTATTACGAAGGAAATGTGAAAAATGTTTTCGTTTCTGGAAGAGCTTATGATGTATTAATTCATACAGGTGAACTGCAAGAAGATGGTTTTGTTGTGATGAACAACATTCCTGTAACTGAAGAAGGAAGGCCTGTTTTTGAAGAACGATTTAAGAAGCGTCAGCATGCAGTAGATGCAATGCCTGGATTTCAAGCATTTCGTTTACTAAAGCCTCACAAAGGAAACACCTATATCGTTTTTACGCAATGGCGACGAAAAGTTGACTATGAAAACTGGAAAAATTCCGAACAATTTAGTGAAGCACACAAAAAATCATCTGTCAAACCCCCTGCTTACTTTGCCGACCGTCCCTTTTTAATGAGCTATCATATGTATAATTCTGATGAAGAAGAGGAGTAAAACGAGACGCCAATCGTCACTCCATCTCCTAGTCGTCATAAAAAAAGCCTCCAGTTCCATAACTAGAGGCTTTCATATGATTATGCGAGTATTGTCAATCTAATACATGCTCCTCCAAAAATTGCTTAAATTCTTCTTCTGTCTTTTCACCTACGATTCGAGCAACTTCTTCTCCATCTTCATAATGGACAAGCGTCGGGGTTGACTCAATATCCCACTCATCTTTAAACTCTAGAAGATTTAACTTTTTCATATCAATATTCAACTCTTCTGTAAGCGGAACGAGTACCGGCGTGGTCCGTTGACAATACACACATCTCGGGCTATAAAAATAAACCGTTACTGCCTCGCCACTTGCAATTTTTTCGTTTAAATCTTCTGGCACAATTTGATTTCCATACAAAGGATCATCTATTTGATCAATCGTTTCTTGTTTTAAATTTTCTTTTTCATACTCGTTATCTTCAATTGCTTCTTTATTTTTGTAATTGTTGGCAATAAACAACCCGATGAACAACAATACAACTACACCGATGATGGCAAGCATCTTTTTTTGCATCGATTATTTCCTCCTTTCTAGGCGAAGTACGATGAGATGGGTTACAAAGATGATTAAAAATGCTATCCCTGCGAGAAATGGAATGGTTATAAAGCCAAAATAATTGACGTATTGTAAATGACAAGGTAAATCGCCACACGACCCACCGACTTCTTGAAAGGCGGGTAGCTTTTGAACAAGATAATGATAGGTTGACACACAAAAACCGATTCCACTCAAAATTAAACCAGGTAAAGCGATGGATATATTATTTTTTAATATCGCTGTCCCATAAATAATGACGAGGGGATACATTAAAACACGTTGGTACCAACAATATTCACAAGGAGTAAATCCAAGTATTTCAGAAAAAAAGATACTTCCAAAAACGGCAATCAATGTAATGCCCCATATAAACAACATGATATTTTCCTTAACCTTTTCCATAATGAATCCCCCCTCACATGGTTGGTCAGTTGGCCCCATGACCTATTATGCATATCATTCAATCATTTTCATCCCGTACAAATTCATGGATTCATAAACGAATCTATTCGTATTATACATTTCTCATTGTAAAAAAACAAAAACATCTTCAATAGATCCGTGCACATAAAAAAGATAGCGATTCTTTACACAGTGAAGAATCGCTATCAATCTGTTAACTTTTTCGAGCGAGCTTGTATAGTTCACCATTTCCTTAAATGAGAACTGCCGATCTTTGTGCGAGTTGTTGAATGGTGGTCATCATACTGATGTCCATGTTACCGCCACTAACAATGACACCACAATGGCTAGAATCTATTTCTTCGTGATAGGCGAATAGCGCTGCTAAAGCTGCGGCACCTGCGCCCTCTACTAGTGTCTTGTTTCGTTCTAACATATAGATGATGGCAGAAGCAATTTGGTCATCCGTTACGGTGACGATATCATCGACATACTCGTTAATAATGGGTAATGTCTGTTTTCCTGGCTCTTTTACGGCAATTCCTTCTGCTATGGTCGCGACGCTATCACATATTTTTACCGTATGCTCATGAAAACTATCATGTACGGCTGCTGCGCTTTCCGCCTGCACACCGATAATTTGCATATTTCGATTGACGTGCTTGGCAGCGACAGCGATACCACTGATTAAACCACCTCCGCCAATTGGAACGATGATGGTATCAATTCGATCCTCTTGACGTAAGAGTTCAAGGGCAATCGTTCCTTGACCAGCCATTACATCATAATCATCAAAGGGATGGACATATACAGCTCCTGTAAGTTTTTGCTTTTGGAGTGATGCTTCGTATGCTTCCTGAAATGTTTCGCCAGTGAGAACAACTTCTGCTCCATAATTTTTTGTCGCCTCCACTTTAGCATCAGGTGTATCCTCTGGCATAAAGATTGTTGCTTTTGTATCTAATTTAGTAGCAGCGTACGCAACCCCTTGTGCATGATTTCCAGCTGAAGCTGTAATCACACCCCTCTTCAACTGTGATTTTCTCAATTGCATGAGTTTAAACGTAGCTCCTCTGAACTTGAAAGCCCCAGTTTTTTGTTGGTTTTCTAACTTGAAATAAACATTTTTTCCAACTAAACGGTTTGTAGTTTCTGATGTTAATAACGGGGTGCGATGGACAATTGGCCGTAGCCTGCCCAATGCTGTGTGCACCCTTTCTCCTGTTAGTAAATTCCCAAGCGATCCACTCTCCCCATTCATTCAAATATACTCTTATATTTATCATACCCTTGATTGTTTGAATTATCTACCATTAGTTTCATAAGCTTTGATTTTATCTTCGTGGTGTAGAGTTAACGCAATATCGTCCCAACCGTTGAGTAACTTTTCCTGATGGTAGGCTGGGATATCAAAAGACACTACTTTTCCATCCATTTGTGTAATTTGTTTTTTCTTTAGATCGATCGATAGTGTGAGACTATTTTCCTCTGCTTCTTTCATCCATTCATTTAGTTGCGGAGCATCCATTTTAATCGGGATAATTCCATTTTTTAAAGCGTTATTATAAAAAATATCTGCAAAGCTTGGAGCAATGATTACTCGAAATCCATAATCGAGCAATGCCCATGGTGCATGTTCTCGTGAAGAACCACAGCCGAAATTTTCCCCAGCTAACAAAATCGTAGCCCCTTCGTATTTCTCATCATTTAAATTGAAATCTGGTCGTTTTTGTCCTTGATCATCAAATCGCCAATGGTAAAACAAAAATTGACCAAATCCTGTTCGCTCAATTCGTTTCAGAAATTGTTTAGGAATAATCTGGTCTGTATCCACATTAGACCGATTTAATGGATAAACGAAACCCTTATGCACTTGAATGGCTTCCATACGGTCACCTCCTCGTCTTATAATCATGTTATTTATCGTTTTTAGTTGAACACACTGGCATACGTTCGTACGTCAACAAACCGACCTTCAATCGCGGCTGCTGCTGCCATTTCCGGACTAACTAAGTGGGTGCGAGCTCCATTTCCTTGTCTACCTTCAAAGTTTCGGTTCGATGTGGATGCACATCGGCCTCCCGGTGGGACGATGTCATCGTTCATCGCTAAACACATACTACAACCTGCATCGCGCCACTCAAAACCAGCTTGTTTAAAAATCGTATCGAGTCCCTCTTTTTCTGCGTCCATCTTCACCTGATATGAACCTGGGACGACGATTGCACGAACGCCTTCGTTTACTTTTTTCCCTTTTACAATTGCTGCTGCTTTTTGTAAATCGCTCAATCGTGAATTCGTACAGGAACCGATAAAGACGTGGTCGATTTCAATAGACGTAATCGCCTGTTTTTCTTCAAGCCCCATGTATTCAAGCGCTCGTTGTACATCTTCTTTGTGCTCCACATCTTGTAAGCTCGGTGTAGTACCACTAACTGGGACACACATCCCTGGATTCGTCCCCCAAGTTACTTGTGGTTCAACTTCTCGAGCGTTGATCGTCAACTGTTGATCATAAACAGCTCCTTCATCTGTCGCTAATTCGAGCCATTGTTCGGCAAGCTGATCAAACGCCTCTCCTTGAGGAACATGTTCTCGATTACGCAAATATTCAATCGTTTTTTCATCCGGACTGATTAATCCAGCTCTAGCTCCGCCTTCAATGGACATGTTACAAACTGTCATTCGACCTTCCATTGACAAGTTACGAATGGCTTCGCCTGTGTATTCAATAATGTGACCTGTTCCAAACTTTATGCCAAATTTTGCAATAATCGCTAAAATAAGGTCCTTTGCCGTCACTCCAGGAGCGAGATCACCTTCGACATGAACATTTAATGTTTTTGGTCGTTCTTGCCATAATGTTTGTGTCGCTAAGACGTGTTCAACTTCACTTGTTCCGATTCCAAAAGCAATCGCACCAAATGCTCCGTGTGTCGACGTATGACTATCTCCACAGACAATGGTCTTACCCGGTTGAGTAAGGCCTAATTGCGGGCCGATTACGTGAACGATTCCTTGGTCTGGATGGAACATATCAGCCAGTGGGATACCATAGGATTCGCAATTATTTTTTAAGGTTTCCATCTGTTTTTTGGCAATTTCATCTTGAATAACGTCACGATTTCTCGTTGGTACATTATGATCGACAGTAGCAAAGGTCAAGTCGGGGCGTCGAACTTTACGATTATTCATGCGTAATCCTTCAAATGCTTGCGGTGAAGTGACTTCATGAACTAAATGCAAGTCAATATATAGTAAATCGGGTTTTCCTTCTTCTTGATGGACGACATGTTGATCCCAAATTTTTTCAATAATCGTTTTAGGATTCTTCATGTTTTACCTCCTCACTAAACGTAAATACTACAAATGCTATCACGAATACTCTTTACAGTCAGATGATCGACGATGAGTTCGGTCATTTCCTCCGTCCCTACTTGTTTACCTTCGGAGATCAATAGATCGGGCGTATGATAACCGAGTTCAAGAACGTGATCGACCGCTCCCTCAATTTCTGTAGCTTCTTCTTCCATTTGAAACGAATATCTGAGCATCATTGCCGTCGATAAAATCATTCCTAAAGGATTGGCAATTCCTTTTCCAGCAATATCTGGAGCTGATCCATGAACAGGTTCATACAACCCTACACCGTCTGCACGCATACTTGCAGATGGAAGCATGCCTAAGGAGCCTGTTAACACAGATGCTTCATCACTTAAAATGTCGCCGAACAAATTCTCAGTAACGAGAACATCAAAAGCATTCGGTTGTGTAATTAATTTCATAGCGGCGGCATCAACGAGTAAATGTTCAACGGTTACGTCAGGATAATCATGACTCTTCTCTTCAACAATTTCTCGCCACAATCGACTCGACTCAAGCACATTCGCTTTGTCTACAGAAGTCAAATGTTTTTTGCGTTGACTTGCATTTTGAAAAGCTGTATCAATAATGCGCTCCATCTCATCGCGACGATAATAGAGTGTATCGACTACTGCGTTACCATTTTCGCGCCGTTCACTCGGTTCGCCAAAATATAGCCCGCCCGTCAACTCGCGAATGATGAGTATATCACTATTTTTAATCACAGATTCTTTCAATGGAGATGCGGGTAATAACGGATTACATCCTTTAATAGGCCGTAAATTAGCAAACAACTTCATTTCTTTCCGAATGCCTAATAAGCCTCGTTCAGGACGATGATGTGCAGGATATGAATTCCACTGTGGTCCCCCAACAGCACCGAGCAAAATAGCATCTGCACGCTGACACGCTTCTACTGTTTGTTGCGGAAGTGGTACACCGTAACGATCAATTGCATCTCCGCCAATGGCGTGCTCATGGAACGTAAAACGATGCCCATATTCGTTACTAATCGCCCGTAAAACAACTTTTGCCGCTTCCATAATTTCCTTGCCAATCCCATCACCAGGCAACAAAACAATTTGCTTACTCATTCTTTTCCCTCCTATGAAAATAATGTTGCTATTGAGTGTTGTGAATGGTAAAGAAAAATCCTTCTTTACCATTCACAGACAATCTCGGTCAATTTTTGATGAGCTCTTTTTGTTGAACGGTATTTTGTTGAACAATATATCGGTTAACCGCATTTAAAAAAGCACTACCTGATGCTTCCAATACATCTTGAGCCGCTCCTCTACCATTAACAGTTGTTCCGTTTACCTTCAGTTGAACGTGGGATTCTGCTAAGGCATCTTTTCCACTGCCGACAGAATTCAACTGATAGTCAAGAAGTTGCAATTCTTCTTCAATTAATTGATCCAATGTGTTATACAGTGCTTCAACACTTCCTTGACCCGTACATGCTGATTGCACCGATTTACCTTTTGGTGTTTGCAACGAAACGGTTGCCGTCGGAATATTTGATGTTCCATACTGGACTTGGAACATGTCGAGTTCATACTTGTGAATGGCAGTTGTATCGGTTTGTACATCCATTAACAGGGTAAACAAATCATCATCCGTCACTTCTTTTTTACGATCTGTCAACATTTTGAAAGCATTGAAAGCTTCCCTCAATTTTTCCTCGGATAATTCATAACCCATTTCTTTTACTTTTTCTTTAAACGCATGACGGCCCGAATGTTTACCTAGAAATAAGTTGTTGGAGCTAACGCCTACCATCTCCGGTGTAATAATTTCATATGTTTCTTTATGCTTTAATACACCATCTTGATGAATGCCTGATTCATGGGCAAATGCATTACGACCAATCACTGCTTTATTTGCTTGCACATACATTCCTGTTAACTTCGATACGAGATCACTCGTTCGTTTGATTTCCTTTAAATGTAGTCCCGTTGTATATGGATAAAAATCAGAGCGGATTTTTAAGGCGACGGCTACTTCCTCTAGAGAAGCATTACCGGCCCGTTCACCAATTCCATTGATGGTTCCTTCGATTTGTGTTGCACCGTTTTCAACAGCGGCGATTGAGTTTGCTACTGCCATTCCTAAGTCGTTGTGACAATGACACGATAAACTCGCTTGATCAATATTTGGAACATTTTCTTTTATAAAACGAAACATGTTTCCATATTCTTCAGGAGTTGCATAACCGACGGTATCAGGCAAGTTAATGACGGTCGCACCTGCATCAATCACTTTTTCAATTATTTCCGCCAAAAAGTTTAAATCTGATCGAGAAGCATCCTCTGCAGACCATTCAATTTGGGAAAACTTTTCTTTCGCATAGGCAACTGTTTCCACAGCTGTTTCAATCACTTCTTCAGGCGTTTTCTTCAATTTATAAGACATATGAATCGGTGATGTTGCGATAAAGAGATGGAGGCATGGGTCTTCTGCTTCTTTTAAGGCATCCCAGGCAATATCAATGTCCGATTTCACAGCTCTTGAAAGCCCCGTTACGGATGTATTTTTAATTGTTTCAGCGATCATTTTTACCGCTTCAAAATCCCCTTTGGAGGAAGCGGGGAATCCCGCTTCCATCCGGTCCACTCCAAAACGCTCAAGTTGTTTGGCGATTTCCAATTTCTCAAGAGCATTCAAATTCACTCCTGGGGATTGCTCGCCATCTCTAAGGGTCGTGTCAAAAATCTTAATTTGTGACATGCTCTTTCACATCCTTTTGCTCATTTTGTTCGTCCGTTAGTGGCTGTTTCACAAAAGGCATTAAATCTCGTAACTCCTTTCCTACTTTTTCGATGAGATGCTCATTTTCATTTCGATTAATCGCATTAAACTGTGGACGGTTCGCTTGGTTTTCAAGAATCCAACCTTTTGCAAACTTCCCAGATTGAACTTCTTCTAAAATTTCTTTCATGCGTGCTTTCGTTTCGTCATTAATGACGCGTGGTCCGGAAACAAAATCACCCCACTGTGCCGTGTCGGAAATAGAATAACGCATATTCTCTAATCCACCTTCATACATCAAGTCAACAATCAACTTCATTTCATGTAAACATTCGAAATAAGCCACCTCAGGCTGGTAACCCGCTTCTGTCAACGTTTCAAAACCAGCTTTCACAAGACTTGTTAGCCCACCGCACAATACGGCTTGCTCACCGAATAGATCCGTTTCTGTTTCTTCTTGGAAAGTCGTTTCTAGGACACCTGCTCGAGCTGCTCCAATTCCTTGGGCATAAGCGAGTGCTAGTTCTTTCGCTTTTCCGGTAACATCCTGATACACACCATACAAAGCAGGGACTCCAGCTCCTTCAGCATATGTTCGACGTACGAGATGACCGGGTCCTTTTGGTGCAACGAGAAAGACGTCTACATTTTTTGGTGGAACAATTTGATTAAAATGAACGTTGAACCCGTGAGCAAATACGAGTGCATCACCTTCATTCAAATGTGGTTGAATACTTTCTTGATAAACTTTTGTTTGCAACTCATCTGGTAAAAGAATCATAATAACTTGTGCTGCACTTACTGCATCAGCGACTGATTGGACGGTGAATCCATCATTTTCTGCTTTTTCTTGTGATTTTCCAGGTCTTTGCCCAACCACCACATCATATCCACTGTCACGAAGGTTCAATGCGTGTGCATGCCCTTGTGAACCATAACCAATCACCGCGATTTTCTTTTCTTTTAATACCTCGTTTTGAATATCTTTGTCATAAAGTACCTTTGCCATTTTTAAACTCCTCCTTATTTTTTTATGCAATTCCCATGAATTTTTTGGAAATTACATGATAGATAAAATATATAAATTTTAATAATTTACTTTGGAAACATTAGTAATTTTTAGAATACATGTTGTACGGATAAACTTAGAAATAACTTATGAACCGAATTATACTGAAAAAGCTGAATTGATTTCTGTCACCTGTGACGGCTGTTGTCCTCGCAAAAATGCAATAACACCTGTTCTTGCTAATTCTTTTATGCCGTATGGCTTTAAAAGTGTAATGAGTGCATCCACTTTTTCAGGTTTTCCAGTTACTTGAATCGTTAAATTGTCTTTACTTACATCGATAATGGATGCTCGGAATGGAGCGATGATCCCTTGAATTTCAGACCGAAGCTGGCCACTTCCGACTACTTTAATTAAGGCGAGCTCTCTTGCAACAATCGCCTGGTCGGTGATGTCTGATACTTTTAACACATCGATTTGTTTATTTAATTGCTTCGTTAGCTGTTCCAATTTCTGATCGTCACTAACATCGACAACAAAGGTCATTTTTGATACGCCCTCTGTTTCGGAAGCACCGACCGTAATACTTTCAATATTGAACTGACGCTTATTTAACATTCCTGTAATACGGTTGAGTACGCCACTTCGATTTTGGACAGTTGCCGTTATAATCCGTCTCATTTTTTCACCCCTATCATTTCATGTGAGCCTTTGCCCGGTGCAATCATCGGGTAAACATTTTCTTGTTGACAAACCCGGAAATCAGCAACAACTGGGCCATCGTATGAAAATATGTCTTCTAGTGTAGGCACAACATCTTCTTCTCGATTTACATGAACTCCTTTAATCCCATAACTTTCTGCTAGCTTTACGAAGTCAGGATTCGTCGCTAAAATCGATTCGGAATAACGCTTTTCATAAAACTTATCTTGCCATTGACGAACCATTCCCAATGCTTGATTGTTCAAAATGATCACTTTAACAGGAAGGTTTTTTTCCTTCAGCACTGACAATTCTTGACACGTCATCTGGAAGCCACCATCCCCAACGATGGAGACGACTAATGATTCAGGTGAACCTAATTGCGCTCCGATTGCGGCTGGGAAGCCAAATCCCATCGTCCCAAGTCCACCAGATGTTACCCAACGATTCGGGTGATCTAACGTGTAATATTGTGCGGCCCACATTTGATGCTGACCGACATCCGTCGTAACAATTGCTTCGCCTTTGGTCACCCGATGGATTTGTTCGATTAAACCTTGTGGTGAAATGTATTGATCTGGTTGTTCATACCATAACGGATAGTGTTGTTTGTTCTGTTGCAATGTATCATGCCACGCTTTATGTTCAGGCATGTTGATCGATTTTCTCAACAATGCTTTGAGTGCTTCTTTTGCGTCTGCAACAACAGGGATTTCCGTCTCCACATTTTTACCAATCTCTGCCGGGTCGATATCGATATGAGCGACCTTTGCTTGTGGTGCGAAGTGCTGTAAGTTTCCTGTCAATCGATCATCAAAACGTGCTCCGATGTTAAGCAATAAATCACATTCGTAAATGGCCATGTTCGCCGTGTAATTCCCGTGCATTCCAGCCATTCCAAGTGATAATGGACTTGATCCCGGGAAACTTCCCAATCCAAGTAGTGTTGTCGTTACAGGTAATTCATACGTCTCGACGAATTCTTTTAGTTCTTTAGAAGCATCGGCGAACAACACTCCAGCACCCGCGAGGACAAGCGGTTTTTTTGCTTGTTCTAACGCATCAGCCAATTTAGTAATTTGCAGTGGATTAGGAATTTCCGTCGGTTGATAACCAGGTAAATGAATTGAACTTTCATACTGACCGGTCGTCAATTCCTGTGAAATATTTTTAGGGATATCAACAACGACTGGTCCCGGTCTACCTGTTGTAGCGATATGAAACGCTTCTTTGACAATCCGCGGTAGTTCGGATAACTGTTTGACTTGATAATTGTACTTTGTAATCGGTGTTGTAATGCCCATCACATCTGATTCTTGAAAGGCGTCCGTGCCGACGACACTACTTGCAACTTGCCCGGTAAAAATAACGAGTGGTAATGAATCCATCATGGCATCCGTAATTCCGGTAATTAAGTTTGTTGCCCCTGGTCCAGATGTGGCGAAAACAACGCCTGGCTTTCCGGTCGTTCGAGCATAACCTTCAGCCGCATGGATCGAACCTTGTTCATGGCGTGTCAATATGTGATTAAAAGAAGCTTTATTACGGTACAATGCATCATAAATCGGTAGTACCGCGCCACCTGGGTAACCAAAAATTATTTCGACATCTTCCTCGATTAACGATTGTATTAATAAATCAGCACCCGTCACCACATCTTGAACAACTCTCATCTCTGTTTCTGCCTCAACCTTCAATGCTTTATGCCTCCTTGAAAATTCTTGTTATGTTCTAAGCTCTACTCAGCTTTTGTAACTGAATGAGCATCATTAGCAGGTTCAACTACCTTCCTTCAAAAATACAGTAGGCCATTTTCTCATGTGGAAGGATTGCTTTTCTAGTTGACATTCACACAATCTAGCATCCTTTATAAAATAAAAAAGCCCTTTTCTCCCCATACCTCTACATTATGCAGACGAATTGGGGTGAAAAGAGTTATCCTTCCACGGTACCACCCGATTTTATAGTATCCTCACGAATACTATCTCACTGGCTTACAATAGCCTATCTTGATAACAGGTGAAGAGAATTCACCTGGCCAGGCCTAGTAGGATATACCATTCGGCGTGGCACTCGGGGACGATGTCAGAACAAATAGTATTTCCGAGTTTCCAGCAACCTCGGATCTCTGTGAATACAATAGGTTTTGTTCCTTTATTCCCGTCATCGTGTTAAACACTTTTAATTGAATGAAAATTACAGTTATGATTTAACCAACTTCCAAAACGCTTTGTCGTTGATTTCTAAATGATATTGCCGTTTATCATATAACGTTTATCGAAATTGGTCAATACCTATTTTGAAAGTTTTTCGATACTTTTGATAAGTCGATATTTTTGGATACGCTTACATGAGCATGGGAGTAAGGAAGTGAGAATAAGGAATTCTTTTTTTACAAATTTGTTACAAAATACGAAAAATTTCTTTTTGGAGGATACAAACGTTTTCTACACGAGGACAATGTGAAGGATATTACAAAATTTAAAATAACCTCGATCTAAACCGAGGTTATTTCACGAATGATTTAAAATGAACTGCGCACTACTTTCATGCGATCGTTATCGCGTCATTTAAACGGTTGATGTTGCCCCAGATAGAACGCGTTCAAGAAGGATAATAGCCTCATCTATTTCTTTTTTAGAAACAGTTAAAGGTGGTAAAAGACGAATAACACCTTCTCCGGCACTCAAAACGAGTAGCCCATTGTCTATGAGTTGCTCAATGATTACAGAAACATCTCCATGACATACGATACCAATCATCAGCCCTTTACCTCGTACGTGATCCACCACAGGTAAAGGAGCAATTTTTTTCTGGAGCTCCTCTTGTAAATAGTTTCCTTTTTCTGTAACTTCTTGTAAAAAATCGTCTTGAAAGACATGTTCTAAAACGACTTTTGCCGCTGCCATAGCGATTGGATTCCCTCCAAAAGTCGTTCCATGTGAACCCGGTCCGAAATGATTGTATAGTTCAGAAGATGCAATCATAGCACCGACTGGGAGGCCATTTCCTAATCCTTTTGCAACGGAAATAATATCAGGAGAAATTCCGTAATGTGAATAACCAAACGGCTTACCTGTTCGACCGATTCCCGTTTGCACCTCATCGATGATCAATAAAATTCCTTCCTGCTTGCAAAGGGCTTCGAGATCTGACATGAACGATTGATCAGCGGGAATCACGCCCCCCTCACCTTGAATCACCTCAAGCATCACAGCAGCAGTATCTTTATCAATTGCCTCTTTAACCGCTAAAATGTCGTTGTAGGGGACATATTCGAACGCTTCAAGCATCGGTCCGAACCCTGTTTGTATTTTATCCTGACCAGTAGCTGCCATCGTTCCAAACGTTCGACCATGAAAAGATTGCAAAAAAGTAATGACTTTTTTCTTTCCAGTAACTTTTCTAGCTAGTTTAAGAGCAGCTTCGTTTGCTTCTGCTCCGCTATTGCAAAAAAAGACGTGATCACCGAAACTATGAGCTACAAGTAATTCTGCTACTTCTTCTTGAAGTGGCTGTTCATAAAGGTTCGACACGTGCCAATACTTATCCAGTTGTGATTCAATCGCTTCTTGTACAGACGGATGACGGTGTCCTAAATTACACACTCCTATTCCTGAACCGAAATCAAGATACCTTTTTCCCTTCGTATCCTCAATTATCGTTCCAGTTGCTTGAGCAACTTGCACATTAAATCGCTTGTAAGTTGGCAATAATACTGTCATCTTATACAACTCCTACAGATTTTTTTATGATCGTTCCCTTGAATTGTTCCTGGTGCAGTGGATAAGCCTGCTTAGCGTCCACAATCATCACTTCTTCGAGATCTTCGTTCAAACATTGAACCGCTGCTTTTACTTTGGGAATCATCCCTCCATGGATCGTCCCATCCGCTAACATCTGTTCGATCTCTTCATCCGTTACGCACGGTAACAATTGATTTTTATTCATAATCCCTGGAACATCCGTAACAAAAATCAGTTGGAGAGCTTGCATCGCCTTTGCAATCTCTCCAGCAGCCGTGTCCGCATTGATATTAAATCGTTCACCATCATCTCCAATCGCGACAGGTGCGATGACTGGAACGACACCTGAGGCAACGATACTTTTCAGGATAGCACTGTTTACTTTCGTGATTTCACCGACATAACCATACCGCTCAAAATCCTTCGCTTTTGCTAACAATAGGTTCGCATCTGTTCCACATAGACCCATTGCTTGAATACCTGCCTGATTGAGTTTGTATGAAATCATGTTGTTTATTTTTCCGGTTAAAACCATTTCAACAGCATCCATCGCTTTTTTGTTTGTTTTTCGCAGTCCATCAACAAATTCAGACTTTATCTGCAATTGATCAAGCATCTCTTGAATTGCAGGGCCCCCTCCATGGACAATAATCGGTTGATAGCCATTATTTTTCAAAACAGATATATTCGAAAAGAAATGGTCAGGAAGTTCCTCCATCGTACTTCCACCACATTTCAGCACAATAATCCTTTCCAACTTGATCCTCCTTGATGATCATAACCTTATTTTTGTAAACGGAAAGACGCAATATAAGTTCATAAAAGAGTAATGGGTAGTCCGCCAATTGCATCGGTCTTTAACGGTGAACAGATGTCTTAGTATTCATTGAGAATTCAGTTCATTATGTCCGATAACTTGCATTAATTTGTACATAATCATATGTCAAATCACATCCCCATGCTTTACCAAAACCATCTCCGATATGAAGATCAATGATTATTTTCACAAAATCATTACGAAGGTATTCAAAAACCTCTTTTTCCTCGTATTCAATGGGACGACTATTTTTGACCAACTGGATATCCCCCATAAAAATATCGATTGTATCCGGATTAACCGAGGCTCCACTATATCCAATCGCAGCTAAAATTCGTCCCCAATTTGCATCTGCTCCAAATACCGCTGTCTTCACTAAAGAAGATCCGACAATTGACTTCGCTATTTGAATGGCTTCTTGACTCGTTTTAGCATGGTTCACTTCGACTTCGATTAATGTTGTTGCACCTTCTCCATCTTGGGCGATCATTTTCGCTAAATCTTCACACGTTTTCTGTAATAATTCAATAAATATCGACCAGTCTTTGTCATTTGGCGTCAATGTTTCATGACCTGCATGACCACTGGCCATAGCGAGTACCATATCATTCGTTGATGTATCACCATCAACAGTAATGCTGTTAAATGTTTGGTCCGTTACTTGTTGTAATGCCTGATGCAGTGCATCGGATTCAACCACTGCATCTGTCGTTATGAAAGCAAGCATGGTAGCCATATTCGGCTCAATCATTCCCGATCCTTTCGCTGAGCCCGCAACCCGCACTTTTTTCCCACCAATTGTCGCCTCATAGCACGTTGACTTATTCATTGTATCTGTTGTTTGAATCGATTGATTGAAAGCCTGAACATCGGTCAATCGATTGTTTGGTTGTAAACTGTTAATCGAGGGAGCAATTTTATCCATAGGCATCTCTACACCAATTACACCTGTTGAGGCTACAGCGACATGATGTTCCAAGATTGAAAAAGTATCGGCTACCTTTTGTCGCATCGTATAGGCGTCCTGCTCTCCCTTTTTTCCTGTACATGCATTCGCATTGCCACTATTGATTACGACAGCTTGTAATTTACCTTCTTTTGCAATGCTTTCCTTCGTCACCTTCAAAGGCGCAGCTTGAATAGCATTCGTTGTATACAGTGCCGCGGCATTTGCAGGTACATCACATAAGAGGATTCCTAAATCATTGCGTTTTCTTTTCACCCCTGAATGAATTCCACTAACCTTAAATCCTGCGGGCGTTACAACGGTCCCCTCGTTTAGTTTTTTAATTTCTTCTTTGATGATTGTCATTTGACACTCTCCCTTCTAATCACGTTAAAAACTCAATTCGCCACCGACACTTATGGATAAACAGGTACAAAATTTAAGCCTGTCTTCTCCTCGAAACCTAGCATTTTATTCATATTTTGTACGGCTTGACCAGCAGCTCCCTTAACAAGGTTATCAATGACAGAAACGACGGTAATGCGTTGCGTCCGTTCATCATAGGCGATACCAATGTCGCAAAAGTTCGATCCGAATACTTCTTTTGTACTTGGAAACAATCCTTTATTCCGAACTCTTACAAAATATGCATCTTGATAACGTTCAGAAAATAATTCATATAGTTCATCCAAGTTCGTCTCTTTCACCGCATTTGCGTAAATCGTCGTCATGATCCCCCTTGTCATCGGCACAAGATGCGTACTAAAAGTGATTGGCTGAACATCGCTATTCCACTTAAATAACATTTGTTCAATTTCCGGGGTATGTTGATGTGCGTTGACCTTATATATTTTCGTACTTTCATTCGCCTCTGAAAAGTGTGCTGTTTCTGAAATACCACGCCCCGCACCGGATACACCCGATTTTGCGTCGACAATAATCGAATTAGGCTCAATGAACTCATTTTTTACTAATGGTAAAAGACCGAGTAATGCTGCCGTTGGATAACAACCTGGATTCGCAATAAAGTCGACTTCTTGTAAGTCTTGTTCGACCCATTCGGTTAATCCATAGACTGCTTTTTTCAACCAGTTATGATCCGCTGCTTTTTTTTGGTACCAAGATTCGTACACTTGATGATCTTTCAAGCGAAAATCACCAGATAAATCAATGACTTTCATCCCTTTAGAGAGTAATTCAGGTGCAAGTTTTGCCGAAACCCCAGACGGCGTTGCAAGAAAGACGAGATCGACTTTTCTCTTTAACGTGTCTACGTCTAGATCTTCCAACAGTAAATCAGCCGCCGTCTGCATATGTGGATAGCTATCTATAATCGGTTTGCCGTGTCTGCTGGAAGAGTGAACGGAATAAATAGCAACCTCCGGATGTGCCTGTAAAATTCGAACTAATTCAGCTCCTCCGTAACCAGTTGCTCCAATAATTGAAACGTTCATGTTACTCCTCCTTTAAACTGTATAAACTCTATTATAAAATGTATAAAAATAAAATCAAGTGTATATTTATGAACTTTTGCAAATAACGGATTCTTTTGTCTGAAACGCCAATGTTAGTACATATACTTAAATATATCTATCCGTCATCCGTAATTCTTTTTTACACAAAAGGACATTCAAGACATGAATCCATATATCTATGACAGAATGAACAAAAACACCGCATCATGAACATGCGGTTTAACATGTAAATCAAGTCGTAATTGATCCATGAACAAAACGAGACTGAAATTTAAATGTCTTTATATTCAACCGAAGTTCTGTTAACGATTAAGCCCTTTTTTGTGAGGATCCGACTCACTTTCCGCATCATGACTTCTTTTACCCCACCACGTTGCTAAAAGAGGACCCGAAATATTGTGCCACACACTAAAAATAGCACTCGGTACGGCTGAAATCGGGGCAAAGTGTGCTAATGAAAGTGCTGAAGCAAGGCCTGAATTTTGCATGCCAACTTCAATTGCGATTGCTTTTTGATCCTCATAATCAAACCGCAACAATTTTGCTACGAAATAACCAATAAACAATCCGAATACATTATGTAATACAACAACCGAAAAAATGACTAAACCCGTCGTTGCAATCGCTTCTTTATTCACCGCGACGACGGCAGACGCTACGGCAACAATACCAATCACGGATACGAGGGGTAATGCTTTTACACTTTGTTCCACTTGCTTCGTAAACAATAAGCGGACAACAATTCCAAGTACAATAGGTATGAGAACAATTTGAACAATTGAGAAAAACATATTACTTGCAGAAACAGGCAGCCACTTACTCGCTAACAACAGGGTCAAAGTCGGTGTGAGAACAGGAGCTAAAATGGTTGAAACAGCAGTGATTGTCACAGATAAAGCCGTATTCCCCTTCGCTAAATACGTCATGACATTTGATGCCGTCCCACCCGGCGCACATCCAACTAAAATTACCCCTACCGCTACTTCAGGAGACAGCTTAAACAGATGCGCTAACCCAAAAGCAATCAAAGGCATGATTGTATATTGAGCAAACACCCCTATGAAAACGCTTTTTGGAGCTTTAACAATTCCTTTAAAATCTTCTAATGAAAGCGTCATTCCCATTCCAAACATAATGATCCCAAGCAGTAATGATATGTGAGGAGCAATCCACAAAAAACCACCTGGAAATAAAAATGCTAACACCCCAAAAAATATAACCCATATAGCAAACGTATTTTCCGCGATGCGACTCACTTTTTCTATTGTCTTCAATCTCCAGCTCTCCCTAAAATAATTTTATTCCGTATTTTATAACGAAAATTTCGAAAAATCAAGACATCTACTATGGTTCGTCCGTTTTTTACCTTGTATGTTCCGTCTTATGACAAACCGCGCCGTGTGCTGATATGGTGATCAAGAGCCATCCATCCGATTAAACATAAAAAGCCTCCGAAAAACCCTGACATAACATCGGTCGCATAGTGAACATGAAGAGCGATTCGACTAAATCCGATGAAAAAAATAAGAAGTGCAAAAAAGAATTGTGTCAAAAAAATGGAGCGTTGTGATGGAAGTTTTTTTACAATGTAATAGGTGAACAGTCCGTAACATACCATTGAAAGCATCGCATGCCCCGATGGAAAACTGTAACCTTCCGCATGCAGCACCGCGGAAATACTCGGTCTTTCCCTAGCTATGATATTCTTAATCGTTTGGTTTAAATAATGAGTAAATAATGTCCCACCACTTAATAATAATGCCGGCAACCAATCCTGGTACAACCACCATAACAAAAGCCCCATGACAATGGTAAATGGTATAAGAAATGTTCTAGAGCCAAGCTTTGTTAAAACAACAAAAAATATATACCACTTCGTATCGTTCTGTGACAATGCAAGATCCCTCGACCATTGATCAAACAATGGTACCTGATCATTTAAGATTTGAACGAGCCACACTACAATTATCCCGATCATAAAAATAGTGCTCAGTGACAGGATAATCCGTTGTCTTCTCACGGTTCAAACAACTCCTTTTCTTGAATCATACCGAAAATTAAATCAAACATGCAATCATTGATCGAGCAATTTTATTAAATACGTTTTAAACTTGCTGAGACAGGGTATCGTTGTGTAGCAATAAAAATAAATGAGGTGGTTTTTTTATGGACAAAGACTTACAACAATTAATTGCTGATTTAAACGTAGATTTAGCTAACGAATACGCTGCAGCGATCCAGTACACATACAATGCCAGTGTTGTATCTGGATTCGAGCGCCCTGCACTCAAACCTTTTTTTGAAGCAGAAATCACGGATGAGCTTGGACATGCTTTATACTTAGCGGAAAAAATTAAAGCTCTCGGCGGGACGCCAACGACGAAAGCAGCTGAAGTAGCCCAGCCGACAGAAACAACTGACTTACTTCAAGCAGCACTTCAAGCGGAAACAGATACTATCAAGCGCTACACGAAACGAAAAAAGCAAGCTGAAAAACTTGGGTTAACCGAACTAGCGATTCAACTAGAAGATATGATTGCCGATGAAACACGTCATAAAGAAGAAATCGAACGTTTACTCAACAATTAACAAAGATCTACTTAATCAAGTGGCCTCCCATGAGGTCACTTTTTTTATGTTTCCATATGCGATAAGCTTTATTGATATCGCGACACAATTCCCATTCTTTTCTAGATTGAACAGTGATATAATAATTAGAAAGGTATGTGTAAGGAGGATTTATGTTGCTTAAAAACATTCATCAATCCATTGATCAGCTTTTTCCGGAAATGGTCCACATTCGGCGCCATTTACATCAGTACCCCGAATTGTCATTCCAAGAATATGAAACAGCTCGTTTTATAGCCAATTATTATGAAAAATTAGGCATTCCGTATGAAACGGAGGTGGGCGGAAATGGAGTCATCGCTACCTTAAAAGGAAAAAAACAAGGAAAAACGGTTGCGCTCCGAGCGGACTTTGACGCCTTGCCGATCCACGATGAAAAAAATGTCCCCTATCGCTCAAAAGTTGATGGCGTTATGCATGCCTGTGGACACGATGGACATACAGCTACATTGCTCGTCCTGGCGAAAGTGATGCAACAATTTAGAGATCAATTGCCAGGTACAATCGTCTTTCTCCATCAACATGCAGAAGAATATGCCCCTGGGGGAGCCAAACCGATTGTCGAATCTGGAGCAATTGACCATGTAGACGCAGTCTTTGGAACACATCTGTGGGCAACCGTACCCGTCGGAAAGATAGAAACATCAAAAGATGCTTTCATGGCCGGAGTCGACCGCTTTAAAATTACGTTGCAAGGCAAAGGGGGACATGGAGCCCATCCACATGAAACAAAAGATGCGCTTGTCATTGGAGCACAATTGGTAAACCAGTTACAACAAATTGTTTCCAGACGCCTGGATCCGTTAGAAACGGCTGTTGTGACAATCGGAAAATTTCGAGCAGGGAATGCCTTTAACATTATTAGTGACAAAGCCGAACTCGAAGGAACCGTCCGCTATCTGCAGGCAAACACTCAACAACGAATCATGGAGGAAATGGAGAGAATTATCAAAGGAATCTGCCTAGGAAATGACATCACCTATACATTCGATTATGAAAAAGGGTATCCTCCCCTCATCAACCACGAACAAGATGCTGAACTTATTCTCCAATCAAGCCAACACGTAAAAGACGTCCATAAGGCTGAAGAAGTCGTGCCCGTGATGAGTGGTGAAGACTTTGCTTATTACACGATGCATAAACGTGGAGCCTATTTTTTCACAGGGGCCCAAAAAGAAGGTCACCATTATCCACACCATCACCCCAAGTTTGATATTGACGAACGAGCACTCCCTATCGCGGCTAAAATGTTAATCCAAACATACTTCTCCTTTCAAGAAAGGAACGTATAAATGTAACATTTTCTCGATCATATTCATAAACAAAAAACAAAGGCCTCTGCAAAACGAACGACGATTTCATCTAACTGAATAAGTCGTTCGTTTATACTAATTTTTGCTTCACGTAACGATTTACGAATAAATAATTGAAAACCATTCCTCCAATCAGCATGATGACAAAACCACTATATGCTTGTGTCACAACAAACATAAGTGAAAAAACAATCACTTGGACCGACGTCAATTGCAAAATCAAGTGAATCAACGCTACTTGACGCCGCCTAAAATTAACTGGATATAAATCGAGCCATACGATCGTTCGATGATGGTGGTACAACGTCATCATTTGGAAGCTCGTCATATACAAAAACAAGATTCCTAAGGCAATTTTAATCCAAACATTGGGAATAAAGATAATAACAAGACTACCGATGATGATTAATCGCACGTACAAACCGAGATAATCCCCACTGCGAGCAAATGTAATCCGGTACAAATAATCATATGTGTACTTGTTTTCAAATGGGATACGTTGAATAAATGAAACGAGCCAACTCCTTTTTTTAATGCGATTTTTCAAATGAGGAACATCGGTAAACATATTTGCGAAACGGTAAAAGGATTGCATACGTTGTTGATCGTTTTCCACCAACACATCCCAAGCGACACCTGCTTGTTTCCGTCCTAACGAATAATCGTATAAAAACACAATGACAAATAGAACCGTCGCTAAACTTGCCAACATCATGTCTCCACGAACTAAAAAGTAAAACACAATCATATTTAATAGAAAACGTATCGTCTGATCCGTATAGCGAATTCGTGTATCCCTAATTTTCAACATCCACCAATTCGCAAGTAAATTCCACCCCTTAAAAATGAGCACAATGACAGCTGTGAGTAAATACGCCCTTCCAGATCGATCTGGATAAACCGTAAAATATAACGGCGCCATAACACTAACAGCAAGTACAATCAAGTATAGTTGGACGACAAAACTATAGAGGAGCGCATCGCGAAAATATGATTTCATCTTATGTTCAGCCATCATTAAAAAAACAAGATCAGGCTCCTTGAGCAACGTACGAACAGGACTCTTGCTAACCACGACACCGAACACAATACTGATGACAAGTGCGCCAGGAAAATAATCGGGTAATTGTTCCAACCATTTTTGATAATAAATCGCCATAACGGATAGAAAGAAAACCATTGCAATAGCCATATGTCCGTTAAATATATACTGGAGATAGCGTTTCAACTCTTGCATATGGTTTAAAAACCTTTGTTTGAATAGCCCATGTGAATCAAACATGGCTCTCTTCCTTCGTCAGCTCAATATATAAATCATCTAAAGCAGCACCTGGCATATCAAACTGCTCTCGCAAGCCGTCCAACGTACCAATCGCTCTCGTCTTACCCTCATGTAAAATAACAAATCGATCACAATAACGTTCAGCTGTTGCTAAAATATGTGTTGACATTAACACACCCGCACCCTTTTTCTTCATTTTCTCCATTAATTGTAAATAAGATTGGATAGCCAACGGATCCAGTCCCACGAATGGCTCATCTACGACATACAGTTCAGGTTCAATTAAAAATGCACACATGATCATCACTTTCTGTCGCATTCCTTTTGAAAAATGGACTGGGAACCACTTCAACCTTTTTTCCATGCGAAACTCTTTTAATAACGGTTGTAATCGTTTCTCGAATGTTTCTTCAGATAGATTGTATGCCATCGCAGTTAAACGGAGGTGTTCATATAAAGTTAATTCATCATATAGGATTGGCACTTCGGGGATATACGACATGTAACTTCGGTATGTAGTTGGATAATCTCTAAACGTTTGACCGTTCACAGAAATCGAGCCTTTTTTAGCTTCCATTAATCCGATGACATGTTTAATCGTCGTACTTTTTCCCGCCCCATTTAACCCAATTAGTCCAACAATTTCTCCAGGAAAAACATCAAATGTAATCCCGTGTAATACATTTTTATGGGTATATCCACCATACAAGTTACGTATTTGCAACAACGGTTTCACAAGCATCCCCCTCGTTTCTTCTTACATAAAATGTTACCACTTTTATAAATGAAAACCAAAACAAATCATTAGCTTCATATCGACATCACTCGAAAAAAATGTATGATTTGCGTTAAAATATCCATACTATCAAATGAGGAAATAGAGATTGTTCACTCATACAACCATAAGAGGTGCTTGTGATTCACATCTAATGACTTGAATCTATGTTGAGCACAATATGGATTTGTAAGGGATTCGCTTGTAATGACAGTTGCTTAAACCTTAACAAAATCAACACATTAGATGCGATCTCTTTTTCCTCTTAAGGCAGGCTCGTTCACTCGAACAGAGCCTGTTTCTATTTTATTGTTGATATAGTTATCGGAAAACTTTACAAAGTGAATCATTTCTCTATACAATAGAATCAAACACCCACAAGGAGATGTCATAATATGAAACATGAAAATTGCCTGTTCTGTAAAATTATTGAAGGAGAAGTACCATCCGCAAAAGTATATGAAGATGACGATGTTTATGCATTTTTGGACATCAGTCAAGTAACAAAAGGACATACACTCGTTATTCCAAAGAAACATACACAAAATATTTATGAAACACCTAAAAAAGTGGCTAAAAAGTTGTTTGCTCCTGTTCCTAAAATTGCGAACGCTATTAAGGACACGTATCAACCTGCCGGTCTGAACATACTCAATAACAATGAAATTCCCGGTGATCAAACGGTCTTCCATTTACATATTCATCTCATTCCTCGTTACGATGAAACCGACGGGTATTCCACCAATTGGGTGACCCACCGAGATGATTATACACCTGAAGATTTACAACAAATTGCTCAAGAAATTAGTAAAAACTTAGATGACTAATCGTAAATGCTCGCATCCATATTTATTTTAGTCCGTTTAAAATTTTCTCTTTTTGTTTGGAATTATTTTTGGTATACTAAAATTAAGCTTCCGCAACTGACATGAGCGTACAGCTGGGAACAAAAAAGAGTTGAGATGAGAAGAGACGAGGAGAGATTAACAAGTGAATACACGAACATTAGTTATGTTGTCCTTATTTGTTGGTATAGGTGCGGTTTTACACACGATTGTCCCACCGATTTTATTCGGAATGAAACCGGATATGTTGTTGTCAATGATGTTTTTAGGCATTTTATTCGTTCCACAAATGAAATATGTCATTATTTTATCGATCACAACGGGTATTGTTTCAGCATTAACAACTGGGGTGCCTGGAGGACAAATCGCTAACATCATCGATAAACCGATTACTGCACTGTTATTTTTAGGTTTATTTCTTCTTATGAGAAGTAAAGTCCATGAGAATATGATCGCCCCCCTGCTCACAGGAATCGGTACAATGATTAGTGGAGCGGTATTCCTGAGTGTCGCACTTTATATCATCGGTTTGATGGAAGGTGGTTTCGTAACCCTTTTCGTAGGAATTGTATTACCTGCCACAGCCGTTAACACGTTAGTCATGATTATTGTATACCCGATTATACAAGGTATTCGAAAACGTACCAAACCGATGGCCACTTTGTCAAACAGATGAACAAAATCAACCCAATCCTCTGACAAAAATGTCAGAGGATTTTTACGAAGATATGACTGCTCATACGACTAGACGACAAGTATGCTAAGCCATCCGAACGAAATGAGTTTCTAACCGTATAGATCAAATCACTATATGAACAAAACATATCGAAGAAAGGAGCAAATGTTTATGACAAAAGGAAAATCACTTTTACTCGGTGCTTTCGTTGGAGGTGCTGTAGGTGCTACCATTACATTATTAAGCACACCTTACTCTGGTAAAGAACTCCGTAAAAATATTAAACAGCAAGGCATCGAATGGAAAACTGCATTAGAAAAACTTAAAACAAATAGCTTGCGTTTAAAAGAACAAATTTCCCAAACCTCTAAGGAAGGCGCAATCTTAATGAAAGAATTAACTCAAGATATGAAAAGTTCAATGATTCAATGGAAAAACACGGTCGAACCTCACCGAGACAACATCCATGAATACCTCGAGCAAATCGAATCCAGCCTAAAAGATTTAGAAGAAAAAGTTCAAAAACAATCATAAATTACGCTTAAAATGATGACCAAACTATAAAAAAGCAACCAGCTCATCAGCTGATTGCTTTTTTATAATCAATAATCATGATTAGATCTATATTTCCAATCACTCAGTTAGCCGCCTCAAGGTCTTCAATCGAATCAATGTCCATATATTCTGGAACGACTAAGCCAATTTTTGCACCTTCTAAGTTTACTCCGAGGTCGTCAAAGTCGTCTTTGTATTGTTCATAAAAATCTTGATGGGTAATGGGTAACCAAGCCGCAAGCGTTGCATCGCCATCTCCATTAGCAACCGACTCAAAGACAACCGCTACGTCAACAGGTGTCACCGTCACGTCAAAACCTTTTTGTTCCATCACTTCTTTTACTACACCAGATGATGCGCGCTCAGAATCCCACGGAGTTGAAACAAGCTCG
>DATGTE010000007.1:0-29272 GCA_035301985.1 Bacillota bacterium | reverse complement strand
ACACAAATCAAAATCAGTTGAAATAATAATGTACCGAAAACCTTATTTATAAAGGATTTGCTGCGATAAAAAATGAAACAAAACGTCTTTAACTGGTTTCCGGTACCATGAGTCGGGGGTTCGAATCCTCTCGAGCGCGTTTCTCATTTAGAAGCATCAAGGGTTGCAGTGTTTGAAACGCTTGATGTTTTTTAAAATGAAAAAGAAGGGTAGGCCATGGGCAGATCGTGCGACTAGGGAGAGAGACAGGGGATGTATCCTTCTGTTGTTTTTTTATGTAGTATGATTCTTCTATCAAATCTAACGTTATCATCGAATTCTTTTGAGAAAAATAAAAGCTTGCTTTTCGTAGAATATAAACAGCTATTGAAGAAACGATTATTTTTCTGTAATAATATTTTAAAAAGAGCTCCGTGGATGGACATTGGGGCTTTTTCTGTATTCACGATTAACGAAAAAATTCCTATTAAGTAGTAAGTTTTAACTATAAAGTAGTTACTATTTTTTATAAATTACATCGTTTAAGTTTTAGATCAGTGTAATTTTAGAGAGTAGTGGTATTATCGACACTAAATTAGACAATTTTTAAAGGTTTGCCCGTTTATATTCAACTGGACTTGGGTAGTTTTAAGATCCATGAATACGAATGTTATTAAACCAATTCACATAATCAAATAATTCAAGATCAAGTTCTTGTTGGCAAGGAAACCCACGTCATTTACGCATTCTATTTTAATACTTTTGAAAGTCGCTTCGGCCACGGCATTATCATAAGGAGAACCCTTTCCACTTAAACGTTCAATACCAAATGGTTTTAATGCTTGGTCTACAAGACGCTATCAAATTCTCTGGCACAATCTGTACGGAATATTTCAAAGTATATCAGATTATATTTTACGCTTGCAAAAGCCTGATGGACAAGTGTTACATTTTTTTGGTCCTGCACGAGAGCCGATAATCTTATGATTTATATAAATCAACAGAAATACATTGGTCATACCAGTACTTTTCTACTGTTCCATCGACAGAAGATGAAGTGACTCCTGAACATTTCGACGATTTTTCACAGAGTTAAATGATTTCGTGGAGGAAAGATTAACAGAGAAGGAATAATGGCCCATGTGACGACAGAATAGATAATTCAAACGGTCTATTCCGTAGAATGTGGCTTGCATTCGTTTCATGTTGAGGCGGGAACGTTGAGAAAGTGGTTCTTCGATTACGTCGCTTCATAGACACATCCACCGGTATAGTCCGATTTTCAATGCGTCCATGAAGCGTAAGTTGAGGATTAAGATGCCTGTTTTGATGCTCGTTTGGCAATCATTGACAGGAACAGCACGCTGAAAATGAAGAAGCCTAACAGTAGAAAAGCATTGCTATAAGAATATTCATGACCTCCGTATAGCGGATTCCATTTACTCATGTCGAGTGTTAATATTTTACCGAATAGTGCTGTACCAATCGCCATCCCGATATAAAGCAATAAATTGATCATCCCCATACCGGCTCCAACCTCTTCGATATCCAAGACTTTGGTCGCAAAACTCGATATCGCCACTTGGTTGATCGAATAGGCGGTATATTCAAATAGTATAGCAAATAAAATCCACAGATAAGATTGACCAACTATGGTTGAAATGAATAAGAAAATAAACGTCATGATGAGCGTGGCCCAGCGCACCATTAATGTCGGGCCATATTGATCCGTTAGTTTACCAATCGTACCCCCAACAAAGGCCGATAAAATCGCACCTGGGAAAATAATCAGTCCAGCCCACGCTTCATTTAAGCCGTTCACATGAATGAGCATGAGCGGAAGAACAAAAAAGGCAGCAATATGGGTTAAATTGACAAGAAAAACCATGAACGCTGACATACTATAAGGGATATTTTTGAAAATTCCCATCCTGAAAAAAGGTTCTTGACTACGCCGACTATGCCAAATCATGACGATGGCGAAGACCATGGCTAAAGCAAGAAACGCGATATGCGTTTGAATACTCAATAACAGAAATAGAGCACTTAACGCACAATACATCGCTCCTAAAACATCCATATGTCCATCTGATGTTGTCTCTTTCGGTGTAAAACGCCAAAGTAACGGTAAACCAATGATACTAAATAAGGACAGCGCAAATAATACTCTCCACCCGAGGAGATGGGTTAAGTATCCCCCGACAAGCGGACCAAACCCTGCTCCAAAGGTTATACTTGACATGATTATACCAATAATTAATCCGCGTTTTTCGATTGGATAAAACTTTGCGGCCATGACCATACTCACGGATGGGAAAGCTCCAGCACCCATCCCTTGAATCATTCTTCCTAATATAACCATCCAATAATGTTGACTAAATAGACCGACTAAGGAACCGACCGTGAGTAGACCAATTCCGATCATCATTAATCGGCGCGTCGGATAGAGATCTGCGAGTTTTCCGAAGATAATCGCTGAAATTCCCGTAAATAATACATATCCAGAGGCAATCCAGCTCGCATCAGCAGAGTCCAAATGAAATGCCTCAGATATTTGTGGAATGCCGAGATTAAACATATTAATATTAAGAGAAGCAAATAGCGTAATGAACCATAGGGCAGCCAATAAAAACTTCAATTTTTTTTCATCAATCATTCCATCCTTTCAAAATGACGGCTTAATAATGTTTTACGTATTCTTGATCTGGGGATGACACCTATTATTTTGTGTGATGAATGGTATGTAAATTTTTTAGGGAGTAATGATTTCAAAGAGAGGGTTTGTCACGCATGAATTCAATACGTTTTGCAATGAGAATATCAAGGAGAGATAAACAATCGTTGAAACGATCGAGTATAGAAAGCAGTTAAATACGAACGAACATAATTACTGTGAAAACCATATAAAATGAGATTTACATCAACATCTATGTATGACCGTACATCAAAACACCATAACGTATCTGGTTAATAAATGTCAATACTAGAAACTTATTTTGAATTTTAATCTCGATGACGTTGAAGATGGTGATCTGATCCATACAGATGACGAGGAAGATGAGGCTAGTGAAAATGCTTATAGTATCATTGCTTAATGGAATTAGGAGTGTACAAATTATTTTATAAAGATTGAATAATGAGTTGTTCAGAAAATGGGACATATTGCTAAGTAAAATAGATGTGTAGGGAATCGAGTTATGAATGCATGAACATGGAAACAAATGATTAATCATGGGGGATTCAATACAATAGCAGTTTCGGGATACTGTGGCAAACGAGTACGATTGTTGAAGGCACAAGAAGGCTGGGACATAAGTTAGATGAAATCATAAAAATAGAACCGCATGAAATCCAATTTAAAAACCTTGTTTTCAAGCGGTTCATTCATTTTAAAAAGGTTTGTCCTAGCCTCTTTTTTTGTTTGGATTCTTTTAGGGTTTATCAAATTAGAGAAATCATTGCAAACTCTGAAAAGCTGCTTGAAAAATCCGGACTTAGAAAATGCCGATGAAATATAAAGCTTAATTAAATCGCAATAAAAATCACTGGAAGAATATCAAGAGCGATTACATGCCATGAATGCGGTCGGTCGTCCAGTGATCGGAGTCACATAAAAAGTATCGCTGACGTTGCTCAAAGCTTATTGGGATTGGCTCGATGAAAAAGCAGACGGCAGTCGTTTAAAATTTTTGCGTGAAGTGGATGGCAAAGCGCTCGCCAAGCTTTTTCGCTCCTGCTATCGCATAACCTAAACCTACATAATTAATGAAAGTACTATAAAATCATCCCTCACGATTGAATAATCGGAGGGATGAACATGAATAGCGAGACGCTCTGTTTAAGTAATGGTTGGTATACATTGGTTAAATGATGGGCCAGCATTTACGCCTCGTCATATATTTTTGGATGATTATGTGGGAGATGCTCCTTTAATAAAGGGATGAGTGTATCAACAATGAATTGTCCAGCGGAATGTGGAGCGACTTTTCCCGGGAGACCGAGTGCATGAATCGTCTGAATGCCTTTTTTCGCGGCATAAGTAAAATCAACCCCACCAGGCTGAGAAGCTAAATCGATAATAAGTGACGATGGATGGAATGATGAAAGAATATCCGCAGTGATGATTTGTTGGGGAATCGTATTGATACAAATGTCCGTGTTCGCTACTTCCTTTTTCATGTCTTCGAGGGTAACAGGGTGTAAGCCCATTTCCATTATGCGAGCTCGATGAGACGGTTTTCTCGCACTGACTGAGACGCGAGCCCCAACATTTTGGAATAAACGCGCAACAGTCATTCCGACTCTTCCGAAGCCGAGAACATATACACGGGCTCCATGGACTGTTTGGTCTGTCTGCTCCATCGCGATTTGTAATGCACCTTCCGCTGTTGGTATGGAATTCATAATCGCTAAATCATCACGCGCAAACAGTCGAATCAAGGTGCGCTCATGTTTTTGAGTGATTACATCTAAATAGAAATTGGAAATGCCTGTATAAATCGTACAATGGGTGGGTGTTTGTGCAATGTGTTCGTCAAATATGAAAAGTTCTTCTTCGGCATAGGGCGCTAACTCTACTTTTCCATCCTCACTTGTTCCTGACACAGGTAACAAGATTGCATCGGTTTTGGAAAAGTCAACGTGGAAAAGTGTAGTGTGATGGACGTTCGCTTGGGAAAAATGTTTTCGTTCAAAACCGACTAACCAAATGTTTCGTACGCTTGTTGATAATTGCTTGATCACTTCGATGTACCGGGCATCCCCACCGATCACAACGATATTTAAATCACGTAACATGTACCATCCGCCTTTCTGCTCTATTGTCATGATTATTGAATAGATGATCATTATTCCCTCGAGGAATCACAGCTTTTCAGTTTAGATTCGATATTAAATATACGAATAAAGTCTATTTTTATGTTATCATAAATGATTAAAGTCGGTAATTGGATTCACCTCTGTGATTTACTACATACAAGAAATGACAACAGGAGGAAAACACGAAACATACAGGGGCAACATAAACCTTTTTTATTAATACGTAAAGTTATAAAAATCGTAAAGGATGTGGATCAATTGGGGAATAAAATCAAAGTTGGGATTGTTGGTTATGGAAATTTGGGTCGGGGAGCTGAAATAGCTGTCTCAAAAAATCCAGACATGGAATTAGTCGCTATTTTTACACGAAGAGATCCAGCGCAAATTGAAACGGTTCACGAGCATATCGCCGTTCATTCACAAAGTGATATCGGGAAATTCAAAGATTCCATCGATGTGATGATTCTTTGTGGGGGATCAGCGAATGATTTGCCTGAAATGAGTCCCGAAATTGCTCAAATGTACAACATCGTTGATAGTTTTGATAACCACGCCAAAATACCCGAACATGTGAAGCGGGTCGATGAGCAAGCACAAGCACATGGAACGATTGGAATTGTCTCGACCGGTTGGGATCCGGGCTTATTTTCAATGAATCGTTTGCTCGGGGAAATCGTTGTTCCTCAAGGGGAAACGACAACATTTTGGGGCGAAGGGTTAAGTCAAGGCCATTCCGAAGCCGTTAGACGAGTAGATGGTGTCAAAGATGCCGTTCAATATACTGTCCCGATCGAAGAGCAATTACAACGAGCACGAACAAATCAAGGAGCTCATCCTGATGCAGCCAAACGCCATAAACGGGTTTGCTATGTCGTAGCCGAGGAAGGGGAGGATCAGGAGAGAATTAGACACGATATTGAAACAATGCCTGATTATTTCGCTGACTACGATACGACCGTTCACTTTATTAGTGAAGAAGATTTACAAAAAAATCATGATAAAATGAAGCATGGTGGTTTCGTCATCCGTTCTGGACAAACAACGGACGATCACGCGCAAACCGTTGAATTTTCGTTAACATTAGAAAGTAACCCAGAATTTACAGCAAGTGTCTTAGTAGCCTATGCACGAGCAGCGTATACATTAAATCAACAAGGACAAACAGGGGCGCGAACGGTTTTTGATGTGCCGTTGTCCGCTTTAACACATAAATCATCAGCACAAATTATGAAAGAGTTATTATAAGTTTACATGTGCGATGAATCGGTGTGTTCGATGGTGTTTATGATGAACAGGGGAGAGGGAAGGTGACCAATACGCCTTCCCTTTTTTTGGGGGATCGGTTTACTGTCAAAGGATCCAGTATATCATCCGACACCTTTTCGTAACGGAACGAATGCTTAGCGACTCCACATCGCTTTTCAAAAAGGGGTTGGAGGGTGGATTACGAATTCAATCTATAAGCGTCCTCCTTCAAGCTGTTTATGATTTGCTTAGCGGTCGCCTCAATCGATAACTGATCGACTTTTACTTTTATATGATGGTACTCTTCATATATTTTTTTTCGTTTATAAAATAATTCGTTCATCTCTTCGCTCGTTTTTTCGTGTAGAACAGGTCGACTATCGAAAATTAACGGCAACCGTTCTTGCCAAGCTTTCCAGGAAATATCGAGAAAAACGACAGTACTTGTGGATAAACAAGCTTCGCGAATTTCTTTTTGTAAAAAAGCCCCGCCACCGAGGGAAATGACAGTCCCGTTTTGCTGTTCACAAAGCTCTATAATCAATTGTTTCTCTCTTTCTCGAAATGCTTTTTCTCCGAATGTCGCAAAGATTTTTGCAGTCGGCATGTTCGCTTCTTTCTCAATTTCTTCATCCGTATCGACAAAGTCACAGTTGAGTTGGTCAGCTAACACGTTTCCAGCACTCGTTTTCCCAACTCCCATAAAGCCGATTAAAACAATGTTTTTTTCGCTCTGTTTCTTGGTATGCATGGATTAACCTCTTTTCGTATGGAATATTCGTTAAGGAATGAACGTTATCCTGTATGTTCATGGTATCGCAGATTGACAGGTAGGAAAAGGCTTTTATGTACGAAACGAGATGAACCGAATGAAGTCCACGAGATAAAGGAGAAGCGTTATTTCGAGTCTGTATATATAAAATCAATGAAATATCATTCCATCTATGGCAAACTATAGGGAGTTGGAGGGAATCATCATGCAAAAAGTTATCTTTTATATGCGTAAGCCGTGTCCTTTATGTGATGATGTTAAAACATGGCTGTTGATGTTACAACAAGAATATGCATTTGAAATCGAGGAAAGAAATATTGACACAAATGATACATGGCTTGAAAAATACCAATTATTGATTCCGGTTGTGACGATCAATGACGTAATGTTACATGCCAATCAACTGAATGTGCTTTCTTTGGAGCGTGTATTGAAACAGGAAACTCGTAGGAAGGATGGTTAAATTTGTTAGTGGCCAGCTAACTCAAACTCACAACCGAGTCGGTTTCATCATAAATAGAGTAGCAGAAACATTGTATTATAGTGATGCTATGTTACAATTCAAATAGAGGAGGTTCAAATCGCCCGGAAAAAAATGATGTAGCGCATCAGTTCTTTTTACAATTCTAATCACACGAATAACGGTTGATTCGTTTCGTCATATGTGCCCGCCAGATATTTTTTTATCCACTGCGGGACAGGATGAATTGAACTGGGTCATATTTACCCCTCGAAACTAAAAAGGAGTCACTTTATGCAACGATTGATCGATATTCAAAAAAATATTTTTCCAGACTTACTCGAAATCATGCAGCAACGATACGATATATTACACCATGTGAGTCTCTTTCAACCGATTGGAAGAAGGGGGCTCAGTGAACATACGAACTTAACAGAGCGGATTGTCCGGAATGAAGTTGACCGGCTTCAAGCCCAAGGTTTTATTAAAATAACGAACAAAGGCATGTATATGACAGAAAAGGGAAACGTAACATTAGAGCGTTTAACGGTTTTTATGCATGAAATCATGGGATTTACCCATTTGGAGAGACAACTCGAGGAAAAGTTACATGTTGAGAAGGTACGCATCGTTCCCGGCAATAGCGATGAAGATGAATGGGTCAAGCAAGAGATGGGAAAAGCGTGTATTGCTCTAATGCAACAAAAGATCAAGCCGGGCTACACGATTGCCGTTACAGGTGGAACAACGATGTCTGCAGTAGCTAAAGTCATGACACCACTAGAAAAAGAAGGGAAGTTTTTATTTGTTCCTGCTCGAGGGGGAGTCGGAAAGAAAGTAGAACATCAAGCGAATACCATTGTCGCAGAAATGGCTCATAAAACGAAAAGTGATTATCGCTTGTTATATGTCCCAGACCCTCTTAGTGAATCTGCTTATCAATCGGTCATTTTGGAACCATCTGTTTACGAACCCTTACAACAGATTAAAGCAGCGGATATGGTATTACATGGGATTGGTGATGCTTTGACGATGGCTAAACGTCGTAACGAGTCTGAAGAAACGGTTGAGAAATTAAGAAACGAACGGGCATCTGGTGAAGCCTTTGGCTATTATTTTAATCAAGGTGGAGATATCGTTCATCAGGTAAGAACGGTCGGGATTCAACTTGAAGACTTAACATCCGAAAAATATGTCATTGCTGTAGCCGGTGGTAAATCGAAAGCAGCGGCGATAATTTCTTACTTTCAACAAGGAAAAAGCGATGTATTTATTACGGATCAAGCTGCTGCTGAACAGATTTTAAAAGATTAGTCTTAAATCAATTCAAGGAGGAATATCAAATGACTGTAAAAGTAGGAATCAATGGATTGGGTCGGATTGGTCGTCTCGTATTTCGACGAGCCCTACAACATCATGATGTGGAAGTTGTCGCTGTGAATGATTTGACGGATGCAAACATGTTGGCTCATTTATTGAAATATGATTCGGTTCACGGGAAAATAGCAGCAGATGTTTCCGTAGATGGTTCTGATCTTATTGTCAATGAAAAGACAATAAAAGTGATGTCTGAACGCCATCCGGAACAGCTTAATTGGCACGATTTAGGCGTGGAGGTTGTCATTGAATCAACTGGGCGTTTCGTCGACCGTGAGTCTTCACAAAAACATCTCGATGCTGGTGCTAAAAAAGTGATTATATCAGCTCCGGGGAAAAATGAAGACTTAACCGTTGTCATGGGTGTGAATGAACACGAATACAATCCTGACAAGCATCATATCATTTCCAACGCATCATGTACGACAAATGGTTTAGCTCCGGTCGTTAAAGAGTTACATGATGAATTTACGATTAAACGGGGGTTGATGACGACGATTCATTCGTACACAAATGATCAACAAATTCTTGACTTACCACATAAAGATTATCGTCGAGCACGAGCGGCAGCTGAAAATATGATTCCTACAACGACAGGAGCTGCTAAAGCCGTAGGAAAAGTGTTACCCGAATTAAATGGAAAACTGAATGGTATGGCTGTTCGCGTTCCTACACCTGACGTATCCATCATTGATTTAGTCGCCGAAGTGGAACAGCCGATCACGGATCAAAAAGTGAATGAAGTCTACCAACAAGCGGCGAACGAAGATTTAAAGGACATCTTACAATATATCGAAGAACCCCTCGTCTCAAGAGATCTCATCGGTAATCCGCATTCATCCATTGTAGATGGCTTATCCACGATGGTATTAGAGGAACAGATGGTTAAAGTTGTTTCTTGGTATGATAATGAATTCGCTTATGCAGCTCGTTGTATTGACTTAGTCGCATTTATGAATCAAAAAGGGATATAAAATTGTATGGAACAACGAACTGAACAACATCCAATTTGCGATGAAACAGGATGTAGCAGAACACTTAGGTAGATTGCCTAAGTGTTTTTTGTATTTAAAAATCATAGTTGTGTATCTATATGAATGGTGGAATGATAACAGGAAAGATAGACATATATAAGAGGAAGCTCCCTTTACGAAATGGATTGTCGCCTTGCATTCGTGACGAAGATCATTTTTGTTAAGAAAATAGTACCCATCATGAGCGAAAACTGGTATGGTATAGTATGGACATGATATATTTTGGAGGTCAATTGAATGATACATAAAAAAACAATTAAAGACTTTGATGTGAAAGGTAAAAAAGTCTTTTGTCGAGTAGATTTTAATGTTCCGATGGAAAATGAACAAATAACTGATGAAACACGAATTGTCGCAGCGATTCCGACGATTGAATATTTAGCAGAACAAGGTGCCATCGTAATTTTAGCAAGTCACCTCGGTCGGCCTAAAGGTGAAGTGGTCGAAGAGCTACGAATGGACCCTGTCGCTCAGCGTCTAAGTGAATTAATGAACAAGCCCGTTTTAAAAACCGATGCTGTTCACGGACCAGAAGTCGATCAAGCGATTTCACAAATGAAAAATGGGGATCTTTTATTGATTGAAAACGTTCGTTTTGATGCAGGTGAAACGACGAATGATCCGCAATTAGTTGAAGCATTTACAAACATGGCGGACCTTTATGTAAACGATGCCTTTGGAACGGCTCATCGCAAACATGCATCAACAGCAGGGGTTGCAGAAAAATTACCAGCAGCCGCCGGATTTTTACTGGAAAAAGAAATCGATGTATTAGGAAGAGCGCTTGAAAGTCCACAGCGTCCATTTACAGCGATTATTGGCGGTGTCAAGGTGAAGGACAAAATCAATGTTATCGACAATCTGCTGGAAAAAGTGGACTATTTAATGATTGGTGGCGGATTGGCATTTACCTTTATCAAGGCACAAGGTCATGAAATTGGCGCTTCCTTATTAGAAGAGGATAAACTTGACTTAGCCAAACAATTTTTGAAGAAGGCAGAAAACAACGGTGTGACTTTAGTAATGCCAGAAGATGTCGTTGTCGCCGATTCGTTTTCTGAAACGGCTGATACAAAAATTGTTGACATTGATCAAATTCCAGTCGGTTGGCAAGGATTAGATATCGGTATTAAAACACGAAAAACATATGATGAAATCATTCAAAAGTCTAAAATGGTCATTTGGAATGGACCGATGGGCGTCTTTGAAATGAATCCTTTTGCTGGTGGAACGAAATCGGTTGCGGAAAGCTTGGCACAAACGGAAGGATATACGATAATAGGTGGTGGAGACTCAGCAGCAGCTGTAAAAAAATTTGACTTAGCTGAAGAGATGGATCACATATCGACCGGTGGTGGATCTTCACTCGAGTTTATGGAAGGTAAAGCTCTTCCTGCCATTACAGCTATCGATGATAAATAGGGAATAGGTGACAACGAATAATTGAGGTGTTTGCAACATGCGTAAAAATGTCATTGCCGGAAATTGGAAAATGAATAAGAGTTTAGCGGAAGGTGAGCAATTTGTTAAAGATATAGCGAATGAGTTGCCACAAAATGAGCACGTCGAACCGATCATTTGTGCTCCGTTTCCTATGTTACAAACCTTGGTGGAAACAGCAAAAGGCTCGCGTTTAAAAATTGGTGCACAAAATATGCACTTTGAAGAGAGTGGGGCCTATACAGGGGAAGTGAGTCCAGTTATGTTACAGGAGCTCGGTGTGACCTATGTGATTATCGGTCATTCAGAGCGTCGTCAATATTTTAGAGAGACGGATGAAACGGTTCAGAAAAAAGTCCACGCTGCTTTTAAACATGGACTTAAGCCGATTGTTTGTGTCGGTGAAACGCTCCAACAACGAGAAGCAAATGAGACGAAATCACACGTAGAAAGCCAAGTGAAAAAAGCATTACACGGCCTGACAAATGAACAAATTGCGAAAACGATTATCGCTTATGAACCGATTTGGGCGATTGGTACAGGTAAAACAGCATCGAGTGAAGATGCAAATGATGTGTGCACACATATCCGTGTTGTGATTCAACAGTTGACAACGGAAGAAATAGCTGAAAAAGTAGTGATTCAATACGGTGGCAGTGTCAAGCCAAATAACATTGCCGAGTTATTAGACCAACCTGCAATTAATGGTGCTTTAGTAGGTGGAGCTAGTCTTGATGGATCCTCTTTTTTACAGCTTGTGGAGGCCAGTGCAAATGAGTGACGAAAACAAATTAGCTGCGCTTATTATTTTGGATGGTTTTGCTTGTCGTGATGAAGTGAAAGGAAATGCGGTTCAACAGGCAAAAAAACCGAATTTTGATCGGTATTGGAATGCATTTCCACACAATCAGTTGAAAGCCAGTGGGCGCTCGGTTGGCCTTCCAGAAGGACAAATGGGAAATTCAGAAGTCGGTCACTTGAACATCGGTGCAGGCCGAATTGTATACCAAAGTTTATCACGAGTCAATTTATCAATTGAGAACGGTGAGTTTTTTGAACGAGAAGCTTTCTTAAAAGCGATTCGACGTGCAAAAACAAGAGGTAAAGCACTGCACATTTTCGGTCTCTTATCAGACGGTGGCGTCCATAGCCATATCGATCATTTATTTGCCATCTTAAAATTGGCGCGTGAAGAGCAGTTGCAAAAAGTATATGTACACGCCTTTTTAGATGGCCGCGACGTAGGTCCACAAACTGCCGAAAAATATATTCAACAAACCGAAGAAAAAATGAATGAATATGGTGTCGGAAAGTTTGCTACAATTTCTGGACGCTACTACTCCATGGATCGTGATCGGCGCTGGGAACGTGTAAAGAAAGCATATGATGCGATGGTTTATGGAAAAGGACCGTTATATGAAGATCCTATCGATGTGATCGCTGACTCCTATGCCAATGGAATCCATGATGAGTTTGTGATTCCGTCTGTGATTAGCGATGAAAATGGTGAAGCGGTTGGAAAAGTTAATGATGAAGACTCGATTATCTTTTACAACTTTCGTCCGGATCGGGCCATTCAAATTTCTCGTACATTTGCGAATGATGATTTTCGTGATTTTGACCGTGGTGAGCATCCGCCAAAAGACTTGGAGTTTGTCATGTTGACGAAATTTGATGAAACGATTAACGGATATGTGGCGTATGAACCAGTTGGGTTAGATAATACGCTCGGAGAAGTACTTGCCCAAAATGATCTCCAACAAATTCGGATTGCCGAAACGGAAAAATATCCCCATGTTACGTACTTTTTGAATGGGGGACGTCACGAAAAATTTCCAGGTGAAAAACGGATTCTCATCGATTCACCAAAAGTACCGACGTATGATCTGCAACCGGAAATGAGTGCATATGAAGTAACGGATGCTTTGCTTGAAGAACTCGACCGTGGTGAAGCTTCAGCAATTATTTTAAACTTTGCCAATCCGGATATGGTCGGACATTCTGGAAAATTGCAGCCGACAATTGAAGCGATAGAGGCAGTCGATGAATGTCTTGGCAAAGTCGTCGACAAAATATTGGAGCTCGGTGGCGAGGCGATTATTACAGCTGACCATGGGAATTCAGATGAAGTTGTCAGCTTAGATGGGAAACCGATGACAGCTCATACGACGAACCCCGTTCCAGTCATCGTTACGAAAGATGATGTTCAGCTGCGTGATGATGGTATATTAGCTGATTTAGCGCCAACGATGCTTGACTTACTTAACATTGATAAACCAAAAGAGATGACAGGTGCATCATTAATTAAGAAGAAATAGAAGGAGAGATGGTTCATGCCGTATATTACAGAGGTTTATGCCCGTGAAGTATTAGATTCTCGTGGAAATCCGACAGTGGAGGTAGAAGTTTTTACTGAATCAGGTGCATTTGGTGCGGCTCTCGTGCCAAGTGGAGCATCGACAGGAGAATATGAAGCTGTAGAGTTACGTGATGGAGATGAAGATCGTTATTTAGGTAAAGGTGTGTTAACAGCCGTTAAAAATGTGAACGAAAAGATTGCTCCGGAAATTGTTGGAATCGATGTGACACGTCAAAACATTATTGACCATAAAATGATTGAGTTAGATGGAACAGACAATAAAGGGAGTTTAGGTGCCAACGCAATCTTGGGTGTTTCGATGGCAGTGGCTCATGCCGCCTCGAGTTACTTAGAAATGCCGTTGTATAACTATTTAGGAGGATTCAATGCGAACCATCTCCCTGTTCCGATGATGAATATTTTAAATGGTGGAGAACATGCGGATAATAACGTTGACATTCAAGAGTTCATGATTATGCCAGTCGCTTCTCCATCATTTAAAGAGGCCATTCGAACGGGGACAGAAATATTCCACGCCTTAAAAAGTGTTTTGCAAAAGAAAGGTTATCATACAGCTGTTGGTGATGAAGGTGGATTTGCTCCAAATTTAAATTCCAATGAAGAAGCTTTACAAACAATCGTTGAGGCGATTGAAGCAGCTGGATATAAGCCAGGTGAAGAAATTAAGTTAGCGATGGATGTTGCTGCAGCTGAAATCTATGCTGATGGAAAATATCATTTAAAAGGTGAGGGCGTCGCACGCACGGCAGAAGAAATGGTCGATTGGTACGAAGACATGGTCGATAAGTATCCGATTATATCAATTGAAGATGGTTTGGATGAAGATGATTGGAAAGGGCACAAATTGTTGACGGATCGCCTCGGAAATCGCGTCCAACTCGTCGGTGATGATTTATTCGTAACGAATACAGAAAAGCTCGCCCAAGGAATCGAGCAAGGTGTAAGTAACTCGATTTTAATTAAAGTAAACCAGATCGGTACACTCACTGAAACATTTAAAGCGATTGAAATGGCTAAACGCGCAGGGTATACGGCTGTCATCTCGCACCGCTCGGGTGAAACGGAAGATGCGACGATTGCCGATATCGCTGTCGCCACGAATGCCGGTCAAATTAAAACAGGGGCCCCTTCACGAACAGATCGTGTCGCAAAATACAACCAGCTTCTACGCATTGAAGATGAATTAGCCGGTATGGGCGAGTATGTGGGGTTACATGCCTTTTATAACTTGAAAAAATAAGAATCTCATAGGATTAACAAACTTCCCTTCAATCGGAATTGGAGGGAAGTTTGTTTATACGCGATTAAAAAAAGGTGGATCATCGGGAATGATCCACCTATACATGGCACAGATAAAGGATATGATTCTTGATTAACGACTGACTTAGCTTGTAAATTGTGCTTCTTCCGTTGAACCTTTAAGAGCGACTGTTGATGATGTACCACCAGAAATAACTTGAGAAACTTCATCGAAGTACCCTGTTCCAACTTCACGCTGGTGACGTGTTGCACTGTATCCGTGTTTCTCGCTAGCAAATTCTTTTTGCTGTAGTTCGGAATAAGCTGCCATACCATGATCCTTGTACTTGCGAGCAAGTTCGAACATACCGTGATTCAATGAGTGGAATCCAGCTAGTGTAACGAACTGGAATTTGTACCCCATTTTGGCAATTTCTTGTTGGAAACTCGCAATTTCGTCATCGGATAGTTTGGCTTTCCAGTTAAACGACGGTGAACAGTTATATGCAAGCAATTTGTTCGGGTACTTTTCATGAATTGCATCTGCGAACTGTTTTGCTTCTTCAAGGTTTGGTTCAGCTGTCTCACACCAGATCAAATCAGCATACGGTGCATAAGCAAGTCCGCGAGCAATCGCTTGATCAATACCAGCTTTTGTACGGTAAAATCCTTCTGGTGTTCGTTCTCCTGTAATAAATTCAGCATCTGCTGGGTCAACATCACTTGTAACCATGTCAGCAGCATTCGCATCTGTTCGCGCCATAATTAAGGTTGGCGTACCCATAACGTCAGCTGCAAATCGGGCAGCAATGAGGTTACGGATTGCATTCTGTGTAGGTAAGAGAACTTTTCCTCCTAAGTGGCCACACTTTTTCTCGGAAGCAAGTTGGTCCTCAAAGTGGACACCGGATGCTCCGGCTTCAATCATCGCTTTCATCAATTCAAAGACGTTTAACTGTCCACCAAATCCTGCTTCAGCATCAGCGACAATCGGTGCAAACCAATCGATTTCTTCGTCGCCTTCCGAATAATGAATTTGGTCAGCTCGTTGTAGCGCTTGGTTGATTCGCTTCACAACTTGCGGAACACTGTTCACAGGATAGAGGCTTTGGTCTGGATACATTTGTCCAGCTAAGTTTGCATCAGCTGCAACTTGCCAGCCACTTAAATAAATGGCTTTTAATCCTGCTTTTACCTGTTGCATCGCTTGGTTACCCGTAAGTGCGCCAAGTGCATGAACATAGTCTTCGTTGTTGACTAAATCCCACAGTTTTTCAGCTCCTCGTTGAGCAAGCGTATATTCAATATCAAGAGATCCTTTCAAGCGTATAACATCTTCTGCTGAATAAGGTCGTTCAATCCCTTCCCATCTTGGATTATTATCCCACTCTTTTTGTAATTGATCGATACGTGATTGTCTCATGTTTATTTTCCTCCCTTTAATAGTTGACCATAAGCTGGTAATGTTAAAAACTCTTCAAAAGTATCGCTCTTGACGAGATCGTCAAAAACTTTTGCTGCTGCTTCATAAGTCCCTTTAGAAAACTCTTCTTCGCCAACGAAGGATTTAATTTTTTCCATTTCTTCGTCAAGCATGCGATCGAATAGTTCAAATGTAACTTCTCGACCGTCATCGAGATTTCCTTTAGGGTGGCGAATCCACTGCCACACTTGGGCTCGTGATATTTCTGCTGTCGCCGCATCTTCCATCAAGTTATTAATGGGAGCAGCACCTCTTCCAGCTAGCCAAGAAGCGATGTACAATATACCTACACTGATGTTTGTTCGTAATCCTTGTTCTGTGATCGGTCCAGTCGGAATTTCAAGTAAATCTTCTGCGTCGACTGACACGTCCTCACGCTTATTGGAAATTTGGTTCGGTGTCGGCATCCCTTCGTCAAAGACATCCTTAACGAGTTGCACCATACCTGGGTGTGCGACCCACGTTCCATCAAAGCCGTCATTGACTTCTCGTTCTTTGTCTGCGCGAACTTTACGAAATGCTTCTTCGTTCGCCGCTTCATCATTGCGGACAGGAATTTGCGCAGCCATTCCACCGATCGCTGGTGCGTTTCGCTTGTGACATGTTTGCACAGCGAGTTGGGTGTAAGCTCTCATGAAAGGAACTTCCATCGTTACGAGTGCACGATCAGGGAAGATAACATTTTCATCCTTCTGAAAGTTTTTAATAAAACTAAAGATATAATCCCAACGTCCACAGTTGAGTCCTGCTGAATGTTCTTTTAGTTCATATAAAATTTCGTCCATCTCAAAAACAGATGTAATCGTTTCAATTAAAACAGTCGCTTTAATCGTACCTTGTGGGATGCCGAGTTCATTTTGAGCGAATACAAATACGTCATTCCACAATCGTGCTTCAAGGTGATTTTCAAGTTTTGGTAAGTAAAAGTAAGGCCCCGTATCGCGACTTAGTAATTCTTTTGCATTGTGATAGAAATAAAGACCAAAATCGACTAAACTTCCAGACATCGGCTTACCGTCAATCAAAATATTTTGTTCTTCCAAATGCCAGCCACGTGGTCGAACGATTAAGACAGCGGTTTCTTCATTGAGAGAATAAAACTTGCCGTTGTCTGCGGTAAAATCAACTTGCCTACGAATGGCATCTTTTAAATTGATTTGCCCATTGATCATGTTTTCCCAAGTAGGGGATGTTGCGTCTTCAAAATCAGCCATAAAGCATTTTGCCCCAGAGTTAAGCGCGTTGATAATCATTTTTCGATCTACAGGGCCGGTGATTTCTACACGACGGTCTTGTAAATCTTTTGGCAATGGACCAATCGTCCAGTCTCCTTCACGTACATTTTTCGTTTCTGATAAAAAATCAAGTTGTTTACCTTCGTTTATTTTTTGTTGCAGCTCTTTTCTTATTTTAAGAAGATTCAATCTTCTATCGTTAAAATGATAGTGGAGCTTTTTGAGGAAGTTTAACGCATCATTAGATAAAATTTCCTCAAAACGAGGCTGCAAATCTCCTTTGATCTCCGCGTTCATATCTTTCGTAAGCATGTGATCTAACGCCTCCTATTGATATAGTACAAAACCAATAAAATTATTCTGTTATATAACATAGGGTGCAAAAAAATTTAGTCTTCTTTTTTAGATAGGCAGTATTCGCATTCCATCATGAAACTTTTTTCGTCCATATGACCTCCGCATTCTGGACACATGCCATCACTTTTGCGCATGATAGCTCTCCCTCCTTTTGTATAACAGTTGTGTCTTTATTTCGTGTTGTTATATTACAGTATATCTCTTTTCTAAAAAAATGCAACCCCTTTCTCAGAAAATTATTAAATGTATTAAAAGACTGCTTTATGGGGATTTTTCCCAAACCTCTAGAGTGGTTGAAAATAGTGACTTAGATGCGCTGTAAAAACGGAGCGAGCAGAATAATATTTTAAAACATTATAAAATATTTGATAAGATAACAATACAATGATTTTCTTAAGATGTTATATTTCAAAAAGGGAGGGGCAAACAATCGATCTTTTACAAGTGATGAAGGAACGTCGATCCATCCATCGTTTTAAAAAAGAACTTGTCCATCGTAATCGATTAAAAGAAATTTTCACATATGCTTCTTATGCACCAACACATTATATGAAGGAACCTTGGAACATTTACTTGTACCAAGAGGAGGGGAAGGTCGTCTTGGTCGACGCTATCATGACAAGTTATCAGCGAATTGGCCTTATAAAAAACGATAACGACCCAAAAACAGAAAAAATGATTGCATCGATGAAACAGTTTTTAATGGACATCCCCCATCATGCGTTAATTTACTTTCCTTTGGAAGAAGATCCGATTCGCTATGAAGAGGAATATGCAGCGGTCTGTGCTTTCATCCAAAATGTACAACTAGCAGCTTGGTCCTATGGAGTGGGTATGCTATGGACCGTTACGCCATATATGCATGATCCACACTTTATGGATGACATTGAGCTGGACAAAAATCGTTATAAAATAGCTGCCGTTATGCAAATCGGCTATCCGGAAAAAATACCGAAAAATCGGGGAAGAACTCCAATCGAAGAAAAATGGCGGATTATTTCTACGGCACATAGCTCTCAGCATAGTAGAAAATAGCAGAAAAGAAAAAAGTCATGACAAAAAACAATCGCTTGAGGGATCACCTCAAGCGTATCCATTCTTATCGGAAATGCTCGTTTTCTTTTATAAACTGTAGGACTGCTTCCGCCGTATCCATAGAGAGTAATTCATTTTTGTATGTGGCGATCGCTGTTTTTGATAAACGTTGGATTTGTGCGCGGGCGGGTAAAATGGAAGCTGCATCCATACTTAATTCGTCTAGACCGAAACCGAGTAAAATAGGAATCGCGATTGAATCTCCAGCCATTTCCCCACACATGCTGACCGATTTTCCTTCTCGATGAGCGGCATCTATGACGTTTGTAATGAGTGACAATATGGCTGGATGATAAGGTTGATACAAATAAGAGAGCCGTTCATTTAAACGATCAGCTGCCATCGTATATTGGATGAGGTCATTCGTTCCGATGCTAAAAAAGTCGACTTCCTTTGCAAACTGATTGGCCATAATCGCTGTAGATGGAGTTTCCACCATAATGCCCACTTCAATATGATGAGCGACGTCTGTTCCTTCTTTCAACAATGCTTCTTTTTCATCGCAGAGCAAACCTTTTGCTTGACGGAACTCTTCTAACGTTGCAACCATAGGAAACATGATTTTTAACCGTCCATATACACTCGCACGTAATAAGGCCCGTAACTGTGTACGAAAAATCGTTTCATGTGCTAAACAAAAGCGTATCGCACGCAGGCCTAAAAATGGATTCAACTCCGTTGGCATGTTTAGGTAGTTTAATTGCTTATCGCCACCAACATCCAATGTCCGGATGGCAACGGGCTTATCTTCCATTTGTTCAAGAACAGACCGATACGCTGTAAATTGTTCTTCTTCAGAAGGAAGTTCGCGTTGACTCATGTATAAAAACTCAGTACGGAACAGTCCGATGCCTTCTCCACCATGATCAAGCACTGCTTGCACATCTCTAGGTGTTCCAATATTACCGACTAATGAAACACGTTTTCCATCTTTAGTCTGTGTAGGTTTATCCTTTAGTAGGGTCCACTTTTTTTGTCGGCGATCATAGGCTCGTTTCTTTTGCTGATACGATGCCAGCTCATCAGGCAATGGGTGAACGATGACCTCTCCATTTAATCCATCGACAATAATGGTACTTCCTTCTATCGCATGATGGGTAATCTCTCGTGTTCCGACGACAGCTGGTATGTTCATGGAGCGGGCGATGATTGCTGAATGCGACGTAGGGCCCCCGTGGTCTGTAACGACCCCTTTCACAAATTGACGATTTAATCGAGCCGTATCAGATGGAGTTAAGTCGTCAGCAATAAGAATCACTTCTTCATCGATTAAGTTCGGGTCGGGAAAATGTACGTTCAGCAAATGGGCCATTACTCGTTTCGTAACATCTTGAATGTCAAGCGCCCGTTCTTGCATATATTCATTATCCATCCGTTCAAAGGTGTCCACGATTTCCTTTGTTGTTTGCTCAAGAGCTACTTCGGCAATCGCTTGTTGTTGGATGATTTTTTCTTCAATCGGTGAAATCAATTCAGGGTCCGCTAAGATGAGCAGTTGAGCGGAAAAAATGTTAGCATATGTATCACCAAGTTTTTTACGGGTTGACGCGCGGATGAATTCCAAGTCATGCTTCGTTTGATCCAAAGCATGATGCAGGCGTCTGATTTCCTTTTCCGGATGTTCACATGTTGTGTGTATATAAGAAAGGTTTGGAGCTTCCAATCGATAAGCTCTTCCAATCGCGATACCAGCCGATGCGGCAATGCCTTGAAGATTAACGTTCATGAAATCCTCCTATCGTACAAAACAAAACAGCGATTTAGTCTCATCCTATGCTCAAAATAGGCAGTTGATACGGCAATCGTAAAAAAGAAGTTAACGGTGGGAAAGGATGTGATCAATCCAAGCGGCAATTGATTGAAAGACTTCCTCTTTGTTTACCTCACTTATCAGTTCGTGTCGCCCTTCTTCAAAGACCATCATCGTTATATGTTCGAGTCCCACGTTTTGATAAAGTTTTGCTACTTTCCAAACCCCTTTACCATAATCACCAATTGGATCCGCATCACCATTAAGGAATAGTAAGGGAAGATCGGAGCGAATGTGTTGGTTTTTATGCTGATCTAATATATCGATGAGTCCCGTCATTAAATCGACATAAAACCGTCCAGTTGGAATGTATCCAGTGTTGGGATCATCAATATATGCTTGAACAGCTTTTTCGTCACTCGACAGCCAATCAAATGATGTTTTCTTCTGCTTAATACGCAAATTATTCGGCCCAAAGGATAAGGTGTTCATTAATTGCGATTCTTTTTTTGCTGGCTGTGTCAAAGCGATCATTTTTCCGAGAGTAGCGATACTTTTTGAATAATAACCTGTTCCAGATAAAACCACACCGTCAATGGCACCGCTATGCGTTTGCATGTATTTTCTCGCTAAAAATGATCCCATACTATGCCCGAATAAAATAATCGGTATGTTCGGATGAATCGTTTGAATATGTGCCGTGATTTGATAGAGATCTTCTGTCGTTTTTGCGAAACCATCTGTTTCCGCCAAGAACCCCCGCAATCCTTGTCTCTCTCCAGTTTTTCCATGTCCACGGTGGTCATTTCCGTAAACATACATATGTTTTTTCACTAAAAAGTTGGCCAGTTCTTCATAACGATTGATGTGCTCCACCATACCATGAGAAATTTGTACAATCGCTTTTGGTTGAAATGTCGGATCGTACCATTTTTTCACATAGACTTCTGTATCATCTTGCATCGTTAACCAAAAGTGTTCTTGCATCGATTACTCCCCCAATGTTCTATTTTTTATGATGTACAAGCATTCGGTAAAAAATGCTTGCACGGATTTGACCCTTCATCCTCGGGAAACTTGCTTGCTATACAATTCATTGGTATGCTAAAATACTACTAAAGTATTTGTCCGTTACAGGGGGTGCGTTGAACTTGTCTACTGTCGTAAATACGTTATTAGTCATCAACTCTATAATTATGATTATACTCGTTTTATTGCAAAGTGGTAAGAGTGAAGGTTTGTCCGGGGCGATTTCAGGTGGAGCGGAGCAATTATTTGGAAAGCAAAAAGCACGCGGAATTGACCTTTTCTTACATCGCGGAACAATTGTCACAGGAATTTTATTTTTTGTTTTGGCTTTCATCAGTGCTTATGTATTACAATAGGAGTAACCCTTATCATGGATAATGTGGTAAGGGTTTTTTATTTTGTAGGATTTTAGTAATTGATGAAGGGTATGATCGTCATGAGAATCATTCAACCGAAGCCATTCACATTTGAAGCAGGACCAAGAGCTGTGTTATTACTACATGGATTTACCGGTCATTCGGCAGATGTTCGGATGTTAGGAAGGTTTTTAGAAAAAAAAGGCTATACGAGCCATGCGCCAATTTATCGAGGACATGGGGTATCGCCGGAGGAATTGTTGACGACCCATCCACATCAATGGTGGGAAGATGTACAGGAAGCATACGAGCATTTAAAAAAACTTGGCTATGAAGAAATTGCTGTTGCAGGCCTTTCACTAGGTGGTGTATTTGGTCTACGACTTGCTTACAGCGTACCTGTAAAAGCAGTTATTCCGATGTGTACGCCCATGTTTTTTGATAATGAAACACAGCTGACAATCGGATTTAGAGCCTTTTCGAAGGAATATAAACAGTTAGAACAAAAAGATGAACAAACGATCACAGATGAAGTTGACGATTTGATGAATCGTTCAACCGATTTATTTACACAAATTGGCAACCTGATTGAAGAGGTAAGAGGGAATATCGATATGATCTATGCTCCAACAATGGTCGTTCAAGCGCGATTGGATCAAATGATCAATACGGATAGTGCCCCCTATATTTATGAACATATTCAAGCAGAAAATAAAGAGTTAAAATGGTACGAGAAATCGGGCCATGTCATTACGTTGGATAAAGAGAAAGATATACTTCATGAAGATATTTATACATTTTTGGAACGTCTTCCATGGAACGTATGATTATAATTTCACAAAACGTGAACACTATATCCATAGAAAGAAGGTGTTTGGAGTGAGTAGTCAGATGAAAAATGCAGTGCGCGATTATTTTAAACGACATAAAAAAGGACCTTTAACGGTTCATGAATTAGAAGACATATTAGAAGTTGAAACAGCCGATGATTTTAAACAACTCGTCATTTCTTTAAATGAATTGGAAAGTGCGGGTGAACTCATCCGGACGAGAAAAAACCGCTTCGGTCTACCGGAAAAAATGAATTTAGTACGGGGAAAAATTGAAATGCACGCGAAAGGGTTCGCATTTCTCATCCCGGATGATGAGGATCAATCAGATGTCTACATTCATCATTCCGATTTAGCCTCGGCGATGAATAACGATAAAGTGCTTGTCCGACTGGAACAAACGAGTACGGAAGAGGGACACCGCCCTGAAGGTAGGGTCATTCGTGTCTTAGAACGTGCCATCCATCAAGTCGTCGGTACGTTTGAAGATAGTAAGTCATTTGGTTTCGTAATTGCAGATGATAAGCGGATTCCGAATGACATTTTTATACCAAAAAACAAAACACATGGAGCGATCAGTGGGCATAAGGTGATTGCTCAAATTACGAAATATCCTGAAAAAAGAATGAGCGCAGAAGGCGAAATCATTAAAATACTCGGACATAAAAATGATCCAGGAATTGATATTATTTCCATCTTATATAAGCACGGCATCCCGATGGATTTCCCTGAAGAAGTGTTGCAACAAGCAGCTGAGACAACGGAAACGGTGTCAGATGAAGAGATAGCGGAGCGTAGAGATTTACGGGATGAAATAATCGTTACAATTGATGGAGCAGATGCGAAAGACCTTGATGATGCAGTGAGCATTAAACAATTGGATAATGGAAATTATCAACTCGGTGTATATATTTCGGACGTAAGTCATTACATACCCGAAGGCTCACCGATGGATCAGGAAGCATTTGAACGGGGGACGAGCGTCTATCTTGTTGACCGGGTCATTCCGATGATTCCACATAAACTATCCAATGGAATTTGTTCCTTAAATCCACGAGTCGACCGTCTAACAATCGGTTGTGAAATGGAAATTAATTCTTCTGGAAAAATGGTTCATCATGAAATCTTTCAAAGTGTCATTCGTACAACTGAACGCATGACGTATGACGACATCAATAAAGTTTTAATTGACAAGGATCCGCAATTGCGAGAGAAATATAGTACATTAGTCCCGATGTTTGAAACGATGGAAAAGTTAGCAAAGACACTTCGTAACAAACGGATGAACCGCGGGGCGATTGATTTTGACTTTAAAGAAGCACAAGTTGTAGTCGATGACGAGGGACGTGCGACCGACATTGTCTTACGCGAACGGTTAGTTGGTGAGCGGATCATTGAAGAATTTATGTTAGCGGCGAATGAAGCGATTGCCGAACATTTCCATTGGTTAGACGTTCCGTTTATCCATCGGATTCACGAAAATCCAGATGAAGCGAAGCTCGAACACTTTTTTCAATTTCTTGGCGGACTTGGCATTTCGGTGAAAGGGACGATGAACGATGTCCACCCGAAGGCTTTGCAAAACGTCTTAGAAAGAGTTGAAGGTCGACCGGAGGAAATGGTCGTCTCGAAGTTGATGCTACGTTCCATGCAACAAGCGAAGTATGACCCGGAAAGTATCGGTCATTTCGGCTTGGCGACTGATTTTTATACGCATTTTACAGCTCCGATTCGCAGGTATCCTGACTTGATCGTTCATCGGTTAATCCGCACGTATTTACTCAAAGGACAACTTGACGGGAAGACGGTGGCTGCTTGGAAGAAAAAATTACCGGATATCGCGAAGCATGCATCTGATCGAGAACGGGTAGCTGTTGATGCTGAGCGCGATACAGACGATTTGAAAAAGGCCGAATATATGATGGACAAAATCGGTCAAACCTACACAGGTATTATCAGTTCGGTTACGAGTTTCGGTATGTTTGTGGAATTGGAAAATACGGTGGAAGGGCTCGTTCATGTTAGTTATTTAACGGATGATTATTATCATTTTGATGAACGTAGCTATGCCTTAATTGGCGAGCGGACAGGAAAAGTTTACCGAATTGGCCAAGAGGTAGATGTCACCGTCATCGGGGTCGATATGGATGAACATGTTGTTGATTTTGAATTGGCCCGAATGAAGAAAAGTAAGGGAAAATTACGGAATCGTAAAACAAATCGAAAATCGTTATGAACCGCACACGGGCAGTAACTCTTCACTTAACGGAAGTGGAGAAGTGTTTGGAGTACTGCCCGAATCAGCTCGATCCATAGGTCGAATGGTCGAGTTTTGTTTAAAAAATAACAGTCATCAAACGGAGTAGTGTGCATATAGTGTATTAAAATGTTTCGTTAGGTAAAATTAATTGTTGACATGAAAATGTTTGTCCGTTACACTAAATATAGAGTCATATAAATATCGATCATCGATTTGTATGCTATCGTTTGAATGATAAACGATAAAAAAGTTTATGTATCATAAAAAAATACTTTTTTTTGGTTAAGTTTTGCACTAGGTAAACAAAATTGCTGTAGGTTATATTATACTATTTACGGGAAGGTGAAAAAAAGTGGATCCAGCCATAGAAGTCCAGCATTTACACGTATCGTACTACGGAAAGGAAGTCATTCACGATATTTCATTTTCCATCGATCGAGGAAGACTTGTTGGCATCATTGGACCGAATGGGGCGGGGAAGTCAACGCTCATCAAAGCGATTTTAGGATTGATTCCGAAAGATCAAGGTAACGTGAAGGCATTCGGAAAACCGATGAAAGAAGTGCGAAAAAAGATAGCTTATGTGCCTCAACGGAGTCAGATTGATTGGGACTTCCCAATTACGGTTCGAGATACGGTGTTACTTGGAACGTTCCCACGATTAGGCTTATTTCGACGGCCGAAAAAAGCGGATAGACAGTGGGCGGAACAGTGTTTAGCAAAAGTTGATATGAAGGAATTTAGCAAGCGGCAGATCGGTGAATTGTCGGGTGGCCAACAACAGCGTGTGTTTTTAGCGAGAGCTCTTGCGCAACGAGCCGAGCTATTCTTTTTGGATGAGCCTTTTGTCGGGATTGATGTGGCGAGCGAAAAAACAATCATCGATATTTTAAAACAATTACGAGATGACGGAAAAACGGTTTTTGTCGTCCATCATGATCTCGCTAAAATAGAAGACTATTTTGATGAACTCATTTTATTGAATAAGAAGCTCATTCAATCGGGCCCCGTAGAAGACGTATTTCAACAAGAGTTCATGATGGAGGCTTATCAGTCAGATTTTCCGTTCATGAATAAAGTGGAGGTTGGCGTGTGATGATTGAATTTATAGGTCATATCATGGACTACGCCTTTTTACAAAAGGCGTTATTGACATCCGTCATCGTGGGTATCATCTCCGGTGTGATCGGTTCTTTTATTATTTTACGCGGAATGGCCCTCATGGGTGATGCCATTTCCCATGCGATTTTACCCGGAGTTGCCATTTCATACATGATAGGTGTGAATTATTTTTACGGCGCGGTCGTGATGGGTATTTTAACAGCGTTAGGGATTGGATTCGTCAGTCAAAAAAGCCGGGTGAAGAGTGACTCGGCGATTGGCATTGTTTTTTCAGCCTTTTTCGCTTTGGGAATTATTTTATTAATGAAAGCACAAACTGCGGTGGATTTAGAAGCGATTTTATTTGGGAACGTGTTATCCGTTCGTACATCCGACATGTGGTTAACAATCATCATCGGGATCGTCGTGCTTTTTGTAATCTTTTTGTTTTATAAGGAATTTTTAATTACAACATTTGATCCAACAATTTCCAAAGCGTATGGTCTACCGACACAGTTTATCCATTACATGTTAATGGTGTTGTTGACTTTAGTAACCGTTGCTTCTCTTCAAACTGTCGGGGTGATTTTAGTTGTTGCGATGTTGATTACACCTGCATCGACTGCTTATTTATTGACGAATCGCTTATCCACGATGATTTTTTTATCTGCAGGCTTTGGAGCGTTGTCGGCAGTCATCGGGCTCTATCTTAGCTTTCGCTATAATTTGACATCAGGTGCTGTCATCGTACTCGTCGCTACGGTGCTTTTCATTCTTGCCTTTTTATTTTCCCCTCAGCAAGGGATTGTATGGCGAGCGTTAAGAACAAATAAGCAGAAAACAATTTCTCAATAGAATGCATATGTATGTAATTATTTTATCGAACGATATCGAGCTTCAGAAGAAATGCTCGTTTTTATAGATATAAGACATAAGGGAGGAGATAGAAAATGAGAAGACATATATACTTAATGATGACCGCCCTCGTAATCACTTTTTTGTTAAGTGCGTGTGGTGGAGATGAAACGAATTCAGTTGATAACGATCAACAATCAGCAGATGAACAGATTAACGTCGTTACGTCATTTACGATTATTGAAGACATGGTTGAACAAATTGGTGGCGATTATGTGAACGTCTATAACTTAGTCCCGACTGGAACAGATCCCCATGAATATGAGCCTCTTCCAGAGGATATTATGGAAGCGACCGATGCGGATGTATTGTTTTTAAATGGGATGAATCTCGAAGGTGGCCAAGAAGGTTGGTTTTATAAGATGATCGACTCTGTTGACCAAGATCTCGACAATGTATATGAGTTGAATGAAGGGGTCGAGCCTAAATATTTAACGGATGAAGATGGTGAAGAAGAGGAAATCAATCCTCATTCCTTCCTTGATCCTCACGTAGGAATTGTCATGGCTGAAAATATTCGCGATGCTTTGATGGAAATTGATGCGGACCATGCAGAAGATTATAAAGCAAATGCAGAAGAGTATTTAGATCGATTACAAGAAATTGATGCAGAATACGAAGAAAAAATTGCAGCAATCCCTGAAGACCAACGGATTTTAGTGACGAGTGAGCGCGCATTTCAATATATGACGGATCGCTATGGATTGGATGAAGCTTACGTATGGGAAATCGATACGGAAGAATTAGGTACGCCTGAGCAAATTAAAACATTAGTAGAAACGTTGAAAGATAAACAGCCACCGGTTTTATTTCTAGAATCCAATGTGGATGAGCGTCCTTTAGAGACGGTATCTGAAGAATCAGGCATTCCGATTTATGAACAGGAGATTTATTCCGATGAAATCGGAGAAAAAGGTGCGGAAGTAGACACGTATGTCAAACTGTTGACACATAATATTGAAATCATTCATGACGGATTAAAAGATGAATCGTAAATGGATAGAAAATGCCCAACACGGGCATTTTCTTTTTCAGTTAGTCAAATTGTTGAATGGAACGAGCGGGGTAACATTGCGATGTGATTCGCCCGTGGCCAAATTCTCTGTTTTTTATTTGGATTTATCCGGATTGTTTGCTACGATAATATCACGTAATGAGTTGGAGGAATACGTATGGCAAAAGGACGAGGAAAGGTTATTGCACGAAACAAAAAAGCGTCACATGATTATTTTATTGAGGATACATTTGAAGCGGGAATTGTTTTAAAAGGAACGGAAATTAAGTCCGTTCGTGCAGGTCGTGTGAATTTAAAAGATGCCCATGCACGAATTGACCGAAATGGTGAAGTACAACTAATGAATATGCATATCGCTCCATATGAGCAGGGCAATCGTTTCAATCATGATCCAACCCGTACACGGAAATTGCTCTTACATCGAAAACAAATTGACCGACTCATCGGGGAAACCCAACAAAAAGGATATGCCTTAGTTCCTTTGAAACTCTATATAAAAAATGGATTTGCGAAAGTTTTACTCGGTCTTGGTAAAGGGAAGAAAAAATACGACAAACGAGAAGATTTGAAACGGAAACAGATGAAACGCGATATCGATAGAGCACTTAAAGAACGTATGTATTAACCTTTACTGCAAGCAAGGAAGGACGATTACCCCTTGACTTTACGCTTATATTTGTTATACTAGTAGTAGCCTCTCGAAGAGGCTGTTTGCTCGATTTAATCCTTAGTCTCATTGATCCGGGGACGTTCTGGATTCGACAGGGATAGGTTGAGCTTAGGTGGCGCGTCGAGGTTACGGCTCGTAAAACGTTACAAGCCTATAACTGGCAAAGAAAACACAAATTACTCTTTAGCTGCTGCATAAGCATTGCTAAAGGATCCTTCCTGCTATCGCCCGTGTAGTAGATGAAGGGTCTCAAATGAAGCGGGCTATACTGGTAGACGCCGTCTGAGGCTAGCAGTTGAAACCGAACCAGACTAGCTACTCCGAAGCCTGTTGATAGGCCGACGAGATAGTGAACGATAATATATCAACTATACGTGTAGAAGCCTAAGTGGCGATATCTCTGGACGTGGGTTCAACTCCCACCGTCTCCAT
>DATGTE010000006.1:0-55556 GCA_035301985.1 Bacillota bacterium | reverse complement strand
TTTTTTAAAACAACAAATGAGTTTGCCCAAGATTTTGAGAAAAATCTCCTCGCCGCTATAATCGACTATATTCCAATCATCATGTCACTCGCAACACTGTTTGTATCGTTGTATGGTTTCAGCGTCCTCATTAGAAGCTATTATTTATACAAATATAGTGAGCCATTTAGGGTCAAGTTCGGTTATGAAAAAGAAGAATGGTATGGAGAAAAGTATGAAGAGACAAGTTAAGCGAAAGAGTTGAAAAGATAAAAGCTCATTACTGCCGTTATATCGGGAAGAAATTGAGCATTACTTCAAACACGGCGGAGAAAGTTTACTCGACCGTTTAATGAAAGACGGCATCGAGACAGCTTTTGATTTCAATCGAGAAAATACATGTAAATAATAAACAGCCACAATGACGGACAAAATTTACTCAATGAGTATATGTTTATAGTATCCGTTCAGTTACTCATTTCTAATATCTTTTTGCAACTTGAAAGAGTGGATGGCAGACATGGTTTGCACGCTTACTACATAACAAAAAATGTTCCTTTATTTTCGGATACGATGCACGCATAAATTTCCTTAAAAAGGATATAGTATATTGAAGGACATGTAGACAGTAGTCACTTTTCTTATTTGTTAAGACACACGAGTTTAATTTGTTGATTTTTTAATTTATGAAAGGTTATCATATACCTAGTGGGGTATTTAGGGAAGTAAACATACTCACAATCTTTGAGGAGGATGTAGAAATGAGTACAGATTTATTAGTTACATTAACTGCTCATGAAAGAGACTCGAATAATGTGACGATTGCGTTTACGATGGGTGTGACTGCACTGGAAAAAGGTCACGATGTAGAGATTTTACTGCTTTCAGATGCTGTTCATTTAGCTGAAAAAGGATATGCTGACAAAATTGATATTGGTGCGCCATTTAAGCCGATTAAAGAATTGTTGCCAGCCTTTCTAGAAAAAGGCGGTAAGCTCAACGTATGTTCATCTTGTATGGAACATAATGATGTCAGTAAAGAAAACCTCATCGATGGTGCAGAAATTGTCACGGCGGATTACGTCGTTGATGCTGTGATGAACGCTAAAAAATCATTACAATTAAATTAATGGTCATGTAAGGTAGATGATCACCTACTGTTATAGCCTGTGACATGATAGATGATAGAAAGAAGACCCGTTCATTCATTTCGATTGAACGGGTTTTTTTATGATAAAATGATGAGATGTACACCTTCTAACGGATTCGAACATCGCTATAACATCGTTTTGATGATGCCATTTATGCAATGCAATCTTACTCTCTTATTGATGCTCCCTCTTTGAATCAAAGGCATCACGCAATCCGTCCCCAATAAAATTAATGGCAAGTACTGTGGCTAATATGCCAATACCCGGTGGAATCCATGCTTCGGGATGGTTTTGCAAGATGCGAATATTTTGTGCTTCGGAAATCATATTTCCCCATGTTGGTGTTGGCTGGGGAATGCCCATTCCAATGAAACTTAAACCAGATTCAGCAATGATCATCGTGGCCATCATGAGTGTAGCGTTAACTATAATCGGTCCAATGGCATTGGGGATGAAATGTTTAAAGATGATTCGGAAATCGCTAGCGCCGATAGACTGGGCACTTAGAATGAATTCCTGTTCGCGTAAGGATAGAAATGAACCTCGTACGATTCGTGTAAGCGTCGGCCACGTTGTTATGGCAATAATCACGACAAAGATACGAATGGTAATTTTTTCAAGCAACGAAATAATGGTCAAAGCTAACACGAGAAAAGGGAGGGCTAAGACAAGATCAGCAATTCTCATGATCACACTGTCAACCATTCCACCATAAAAACCACTTAATGAACCTGTAATCACTCCGATGACGAGTGTAAATAACATTGCACTCACACCGACCGTTAACGAAATTCTTGAACCGTATAACAATCTTGAAAAATTATCACGACCAGAACTATCTGTCCCTAAAATATGTTCCGAAGAAGGAGATTGTTCGATAAGTGCTAAGTTTCCTTTTGTCGGATCATGGTCTGTTAGTAGGGGAGCACATAGAGCGAGCAGACAAATGATAAGGAAGACGATTAAACCGACCATCGCTAGTTTATTTCGATAAAAGCGTCTAAAGGCTAATTGAAATGGGCTTTTATGTGAAGTACGAGAAGGCATGTTTTCTTGATTTTGTGGAATCTCATCTGTATGAAATGACATGTAAATTCACCTCAATCATAACGAATTCTCGCATCGACAATACTATAGAAAATATCGGCTAGTAAATTCCCGACAAGAATAGCGACACCTAAAAGAAGAGCGATGGCCATCGTTACAGGATAATCACGGTTCAATACAGAGTTGATAAACAATGTCCCTAATCCAGGATAATTAAATACTTGTTCTGTTATGATCGCTCCACTCAACAAGGCTCCTAATTCAAATCCCATTAGGGTAATAATCGGAATGAGAGCATTCCGTAACGTATGTTTGTACAACACATTCCGCTGTGACATTCCTTTTGCTCTCGCTGTTCGTATATAATTACTGCTTAAAACATCGAGCACTTCAGAGCGCATGTAACGCATATAAGAAGCTGTGCTAGCCAGTCCAATTGTAATGCCGGGCAAGATTAAATGGTGAATTCTTTCTATCATTGCTTGAAAGCCTGTCACATCTGTATTGGAGATGCTTCCCTGTGCTGGAAACCAATCGAGTTTAATCGCCAATACATAAATGGCGATGAGTCCGAAGAAAAAGTTTGGAATGGCCAATCCTAAAAAAGCGAATGTTGTTGCTCCATAATCAAACATCGAGTATTGGTTTCGTGCCGAATAAATGCCGATGGGAATCGAGACGATTAATGTAATAAAAAGGGAAAAGAGCCCTAAATAGACCGTATTGACCACTCGTTCTTTGATTAGTTTTTGTACGGGACGTCCATTATAATACATCGACTCACCAAAGTCCCCCTTGGCAACGGAAGATACCCAACGGAAATATTGAACAGGAATGGATTGGTTTAAACCAAGTTCCTCTCGTTGCTGTTCATAAACGATGGGATCAACATCTGGATCTAAGATTCGTCCAGTAAAGGGATCGCCTGGAGCGGCTTTCGCTAGCCCAAAGACAATGATGGTTAACATGATCAACATCGGAATAAACACGAAACATCTACGAATGATATATTTGTACATCACTCACCCTCCTGTGGGGGAAAGAGAGCATACATGGGGTTTGTATACTCCCATGACTTGATTCGTTATTCTTCATCATCAACCCACCACAGATGAGCATTTTCATACATCGTGTGTGGGAGGGGTTGGATACCATGTAATCGTTCATGATGCGCCCAAAGTTTGTTTTGGGCATAGAGTAATAACGCTGGTAAATCTTCAGAGAATAACGTTTGCCACTCCGCATATACATCGGCTCGATACTCTTGTTCAAACGCTTCAGGAGCCTTAAGTGCTTTTTTGATTAAATCATCTGAATCTGGGTTGTTCCAGCGCGAGAAGTTATACGGTGCATCCGAAGCCCATAAGCCTGTTGGATCTGGATCATCACTGCCAAGACTCCAACCGAGTAAATATAAATCCCAATCACTGTTATCATCTGTTAAATCTTCTACATAAGCGGTCATTTCTTTCGGTTTCCTTAAATTGACCTCAATGCCAATTTCCTCAAGTTGCTGTTGGATGAGCGGTGCTGTTCGTTCACGTAATTCATTTCCTGTCGGATAATCCATATTTAAAATCCATTCGTTCCCTTCTGGGTCTTCTCTAAATCCATCGTCATCAACATCTACATAACCTGCTTCATCAAGCATTTCCATTGCTTTATCAGGGTCATAGTTATAATCGACAGCAGCATCCTCATCGAATGCCCACATTTGAACAGCAATCGGTGAATTGATCGGTTGCCCACGTCCGTACAACAACCCGTCTACTAATCCTTGACGGTCAATACCATAGGCAATGGCCTGTCGAACAACTGGATCAGAAAGTTTTTCGTTAGGTACCCAATTGTCTGGGTTTAAGACACCATTTTCAACATCATCTGTCGTACGATGGTTATGCTTGAAACCGAGTAACTGATATCCAAAATCGGCTTGTTCAATTATGTTAATGTGATCGAGAGCATCGACTGTTTCAAAATCGGCTGGTGGAATCCCATTCGGTTCGGAAACGAAATCTAATTCCTCTGATTCCAGTAAACCTGTCATGACAGACTGTGCAGTGACTTTCCAAATCATTTTATCGAGATACGGTTTGCCTTGCCAATAATCATCATTTCGCTCTAATACGTATTGTTCACGTTCGACCATTTCAGTAAATTTAAAAGGCCCCGTCCCGATCACCTTACCGGCTTCTAATGATTCCTCGGCTGACGGCATCTTCTTTACAGGAATGTCTTCAAAAATATGTTTTGGTATAATCCTAAAACTCACTGGATATAATGGGTTGACATTCGGTTCTTCAAACTTAAACGTGACGGTATGGTCATCTTCTGCGACGACGGCAGTAAATTCATCCGTTTCCCCAGATGCATAGTCTTCATAATCTAATAACGGTTGGACATAAGCTGTACGAATCCCTCCCGCCGATACATAATCGGGATCGGACATCGCTTGGTACGTAAAGACAACGTCTTCGGCAGTAAATGGTTCTCCGTCATGCCACGTCACATCTTCTTCGAGAAAAAGGGTAATTTCCGTCTGGTCATCATTCACTTCCCATTCCTTTGCAAGCTTCGGAATGAATTCAAGGTCTTCATTTTGAGTAACGAGTGGTTCATGGGTAAATTCGAGAATATTCGCTTCATACGATTCCTCGTAAAAAATTGGATTAAACATTCCGGCAGGGGCGGTATACATTGCCCCAACAATGGTTCCACCAGGTGTTGGTTCACGATCGTTTACTTCTTCTTTCTTATCTGAATTTGGTTTTGGTTCTTCACTTGAACATGCGGATACAAAGACGATTCCACATAGAAATAACAATGTAAATAATCGAGTGGTCAATGACTTAAACAAATGAACTTCCCCCTTATTATAAGTAATCAATTATCGAATCAATTGGAAGTAGATTCTTTCAAGCAATCTTTCTCTTTGGATATGACCTTGTTGTGTCAAAGTAAATTCATGAATATAAATGACAAGCAATAAAATGTCCAGCATCAACTTCTGTCAATTCAGGTCGGTCAACGATGCATCGGTCATATGCTTCGGGACATCTTGTCCGAAATGCACATCCGGACGGTGGGTTAGCTGGGCTCGGCAAGTCACCAGTTAAGGTTATTTTTTCCTTGGGTCGTTTAGTATCAGTATCCACAGTAGGGATTGAAGCGAGCAATGCCTTTGTATATGGGTGTAAGGGATCCTTATAAAGAGTATGTTTTGGTGCGAGCTCGGCGATTCTTCCTAAATACAGGACAGCGATTCTGTCGCTAATATGTTTTACGACACTCAAATCATGAGCGATGAATAAATAGGTCAGTCCTAAATCCTCTTGTAGGTCTTTCATAACATTGAGTACTTGAGCTTGAATAGATACATCAAGGGCCGATACAGGTTCATCGCAAATTACAAACTGGGGTCGGATGATGAGCGCTCTTGCAATGCCAATCCGTTGTCGCTGTCCTCCTGAAAATTCGTGTGGATATTTGTGTTGATCTTCAGCACGTAAGCCAACTTTTTCCATCATTTCAAGTGCTTTTTCTTTTCGTTCACTTTTTGTAAGCGAGGTTTGGACAAGAAGAGGTTCTTCAATCAATTCAGCAACACTCATCTTCGAATTCAATGATGCAAATGGATCTTGAAAAATCATTTGCATATTACGTCGAAAGGGGCGCAGTTTTTTTCTTCTCAGTTGGGAGATCTCTTTTCCGTTGAAGAAGATTTTTCCTTCTGATGGAGTGAGTAGCCGAAGAATGACACGTCCTAAAGTTGATTTCCCTGAGCCCGATTCTCCGACAATACCTAATGTTTCGCCGCGAAGAATATGAAAGGATACATCATCGACAGCTTTGACATATCCAACTGTCCGTTTCAAAACACCTCCTTTCAATGGGAAATATTTTTTTACATGTTGAACGTCTACTAATACATCATGTTTGACCGTATTCATCATTTGGTTTACCTCCGTCCTCGTATAAATGACAGCGCACGAAATAATCTTCACGAACTTTGGTTAAGTCAGGGTTGTTTTGATGACATATTTCCATGACGTACGGACACCGGGTGGAAAAGCGGCAACCATCAGGGAAACGATCCGCTGGTGGAACTGTTCCTTCAATCGTTTCGAGGCGCTCTTGATCTTGCTCTAGTTGGGGCAAACTTTTTAATAAGCCGTGTGTGTAAGGATGTATCGTATTCTTTAGAAGTTCATTTGTTTTTGCTTGTTCAACAATTTGTCCTCCATACATGACCATGACTCGATCTGCATAGTGCGAAACAATGCCCAGGTCATGGGTGATGAGCAATAAAGCCATTTGGAACTCAGTTTTTAGTTCTACCATTAAATCGAGAATTTGTGCTTGAATCGTGACGTCTAATGCGGTTGTTGGTTCATCGGCAATCAGTAGTTTTGGCTCACAGGAAATGGCCATCGCTATCATGACGCGCTGTCTCATTCCTCCTGATAGTTGATGGGGATATTCATGAATGATCTCGTCGGCACGCGGAATCCCGACTAAATTGAGTAATTCAATTGTTCGTGTTCGAGCAGTGCTTCTGGACATCTTTTTATGTTTGCGAAGCATTTCAGAGATTTGACTGCCGATGGTAAAAACAGGATTGAGCGCAGTCATTGGCTCTTGAAAAATCATTGCCATTTCCTTTCCACGAATGCTCTCCATCTGTTGATCGGAGTAGTGTGTGAGTTCTTTTCCATTTAGTAGAATCGTTCCATCGACGATACGGCCAGGCTGATTGATGAGTTTCATAATGGAAAGAGCTGTCATACTTTTACCACATCCTGATTCTCCTACGAGGGCAACTGTTTCACCGGGATGAATGGACAGTGACAAGTCATCGACGGCTTTAGCTACACGATTGTCGGATAAATAATAATATGTTTTTAAACGATGTAGCTCTAGTACAGTCTTATGTTTGATTGTAGACCCTCCATTTCTATCGATATAATAAAAAATACAATATTTGTAAAAAGATGAGAGGTGTATTATTCGTAAACTATATGACAAGTTCGTTGATATTATGCCTGAGTAGACGCACTTGTAGCCGAAAGTACAATCTCTTGGAAAAGTATTAAGAAAATATAGATAAAATGAAACTTTTTAGATGAATCTACGTATAGTTACTAAGTCATTTAATGGAGAGTCACTTAAACATGAAAGCATTCGATTTCGAAAATAATGATTGTTCATCAAGAGATATGATTTGTAAAAAAAGAAGTGTGTAACAGCATCACAATCGATGAGTGCAAGTTGGAGAAGGAAATGACTGACTCAATCGTTATTCGATGATTAAGAAATCAATTCAAGGAGATGAGAGAAATGTCCAATGAAGACAATAAGAAAAAACCATCGCTTTTCGGAATGATTACGAATCCGACTGAACAGCTTGAACGGTTAAGGGGGAGGCCGCACATATGGGGAGCATTGGCTGTTGTAACCGTTTTATTTATGTTCGGATCTTGGCTTGCGACACTAGGAATAGAGATTGATTATGGGGTGGATTTAACTCCAGAAGAAGAACAATTCGCTCATTTGTTTTCAATCATAACGATGGTTGCTGTGGGATTTTTTGGCCCGACTTTTTCCGTCCTTATTTTGAGTGTTATTTATTTGATTATCGCTAAAATTGCTCAATCAGATGTAACGTTTAAGCAATTATTTTCTATGAATACGTATATTATGATTATTTCAACCTTAGGTTTGATCATCAACAATGCGATTGCTATTTTCATCGGCAGCAACCCAGAAGTTCCCATTACGAGTCTTGGTTCCATTCTTAATGTGCCAGGAGTTGCCGGAGCAGCACTTGAGAGCATCGAATTGTTCACGATTTGGGGAATGATTGTTGCGGTGATTGGTCTACAAAAAGTAGCACGTTTTTCAAAAGGGTTAGCATGGGGTGTGCAAATTGCGCTCTTTATCATTGGAATGATTTTTGCGATGATCGGTGCGGGAATTGGCGAAATGCTCGGTGGTTAATCGGTGAATAAGCTATGGATCGGGATTGGAATCGCCGGCATTATTTTTGGTGTTTTACGTGCGAACAAAGTAGCGCGACTTGATTCGATTGCATCCCTTCGTTATGAGTAAGAAAGCGATGATGCAGGTACCGTTCATATTTATAGTCTATGTTACAATCAAGGTAGAACATAGGAGAGGTGACCCATTATGGATTTACTTACATATATACAAGCAGATGCTACAGCGTTAGCGGAGTTGATTCGAAAGAAAGAAGTGACTCCAAAAGAAGTCATTGATGCATCCTTTCAACAATTGGAAAAGGTAAACCCATTATTACAAGCTGTTACACATCACCGTAAAGAAAGAGTGTTGCAGGAAAGCGAGCAACTGGATGTTGAGCGAGGCCCTTTTTTCGGGGTTCCTCTATTGTTAAAAGATATTTCTCAAGCATTAGCTGGGGAGCGTCTTACGTCTGGTTCTAAACTATTGAAAGACGTCGTAGCAAAGGAAGATTCCCATCTCGTACAAAAAATAAGACGGGCCGGTTTTATGATGATCGGTCATACGAACACACCTGAATTTGGCTTGAAAAATATTACCGAACCTGAATTGCACGGCCCGACGAGAAATCCATGGAATCTTGACTATTCACCCGGTGGTTCAAGTGGTGGATCGGCTGCAGCGATTGCAGCGGGTATTGTTCCAATCGCCGGGGCGAGTGATGGAGGCGGGTCCATTCGCATTCCTGCTTCCTTTACAAGTTTATTTGGTTTAAAACCGACAAGAGGACGAACACCGGTTGGACCAGGTGTAGGGCGACAGTGGCAAGGTGCTTCAATTGACTTCGTTCTTAGTCGAAGTGTACGAGATAGTGCGGCGATGCTCGATCATCTTCAAGTCGTTCAGCCGGAGGCCGCTTTTCAAACACCACTTTTTCCTGGTAATTATCAAGAAACGATGAAAAAAGATTTCAATCGTCCGTTGAAGATTGCTTATACGACAACGTCCCCTGTTGGTACTTCTGTTTCAGAAGATGCACAACAAGCGGTAGAAAAAATTGTGAAGTGGCTAGACAAGAATGGTCACATTGTTGAGGAAAAGGATCACGATATAGACGGAATCCGACTCATGAAAGACTACTATTTAATGAATAGTGGCGAAGTATCTATGGTGATGCAGCAGTTGGAGCGAACAATGGGGCGAACTATAACGAGAGATGATGTGGAAATCGAAACATACCTTCTTCATGTTGCAGGTCAATCGGTTTCGGCTGCTGAATATTCGGCGAGTCTTGCCTCATGGGATACTGCAGCAGAAAAGATGGCTACCTTCCATTCGACCTATGATTTTTATATTACACCTGCAACGGCTTACACAGCACCAAAAGTAGGGGAGTTGACACATACTAAAGGCAAACAGGAAGAGTTGGCTACTCACATTCATGAAATAAATCAACACGAACAGCAACAACTTATTTACGACATGTTTTTACCGAGTTTAACGTATACCCCGTTTACCCAACTGGCGAACTTAACCGGTCAACCAGCGATGTCGATGCCGGTTCACCTATCTGAACAGGGTTTACCACTTGGTGTACAAGTCGTCGCTTCAAAAGGAGAAGAACATAAACTATTACAGCTTGCCCATCAGTTAGAACACACTGATTTATGGCAAGGCATGAAGAACAATCCGTTATTTGCTAAACGATAAAAAAGTTCTCCACATGTCGGATATTTTATTGAAATTGTTATGTGAGTATTTGTAACTGTAGTCCGCACGTTCTCTAACTCTTTAAAGTAACGATGCATGCATAAACGCATTGATTGATTTTTTTAAGCATGTTCTTTACCATGAAATTATAATGGTTTGATTAGAAGGGAATGAAGAACAATCGAAACGATAACACAATGGAAGTTGTCACGGATGTCGACAATGAGTAATTTAAAAAGATTAGATGAAGCTCAGTGGGATATGCAACCACCGGGGTTTAACAATACGATTCGTTGGAATGCTGGACATAATTTTGTCATCGTCGAGACATTTCTTGCTCCAGAAATTGAAGGATATGAAATTGTTCATCCTGAATGGGTACCACTTTTTGAGGATGGAACGCGCCCCGCAGACTGGGGTGACGATGTAGAGATACCGACGAGTGATGAAATTCGGTCTGCACTTAGGGAACAGGTGAACCGACTGAGTGATCAGCTCGGCGATCGTGATGTCAAATTAAGTAAACCATTGGTGATTGGCGATAACGTGCTTGAGATTGAAACGCTTGAAGGGATGATTCAGTTTCTATCGTGGCATGAGGGAACACATGCAGGGATTATCAATGCATTGAGTAAAATAACAGCAACGATGGTAAAGTAAGGAACTCGATCGGCTGGTCTCCCTTTAAAGAAATTACAATACATGCATCATTCTTAGCAATTAAAAGTATTAGAAAGCATCGCAACCCTTTGCGATGCTTTCGTTGTAGGCAATCGTCGTGTTATTGATATTCGTGTCCTTTTTCCTCGCTTGATGTTTTCATTTTCGATACGATTTCTTCTGAAAAGGTATTATTTCGAAAACTCCCACTATTTTTACTTCGTGATTATGTATTTATTTTACAGTGCAATCCGTATATAATTGAGATTATATAAAAATAATTATTGTCAGAATGTTTTTTGCACGATTCGGCAGCAAGAAAGGTGATTGTATGGAAAAGAAGAAAAAAGGAGTGTTTCAACGGTTTTTAGATATCGTTGAAATTGCGGGTAATAAATTACCACACCCGGTTACACTCTTTGCATTGTTAGCACTGTTCGTAATTGTTTTATCAGGAGTGATTTCCTCTTTTGGGGTTCAGGTAGAACATCCCGGTGAAGAAGGAGAAATCGTTGAAGTTAAAAACCTGATGAGCAGTGAAGGGATTCATTATATATTTACAAGTATGACGGAAAACTTTACCGGTTTTGCACCTTTAGGAGTCGTACTTGTCACAATGCTTGGGATTGGGATCGCCGAGCGTACCGGCTTAATTAGCGCACTGCTTCGTGGCTTTGTGTTGTCTGTGCCGAACAAACTGATTACTGCTGGACTCGTGTTTGCAGGTATTATGTCTAGTGTAGCCTCGGATGCAGGGTATGTTGTTTTACCTCCACTCGGTGCAGTGATTTTCGCTGCATTAGGTCGTCATCCATTAGCAGGTTTAGCTGCCGCTTTCGCAGGGGTTTCCGGTGGATTTAGTGCCAACTTATTCTTATCAGCAACCGATCCGATGTTAGGAGAAATGACGATTGATGCCGCAGCCATTATCGACCCCACTTATGCAGAAACGATGAACGTAGCGATGAACTATTATTTCCTCGCGGTTTCTGTTTTTGTACTGACGTTTGTCGGTGCATGGGTGACGGAACGAGTCGTCGAACCACGATTGGGAACATATGATGGAAAGTATCGGGAAACATTGGATACACTTCAACCGATTGAGAAAAAAGGACTCGTCTGGGCTGGAATCAGTTTACTCATAACCGTTGCTGTAATGGCTTTATTGATTGTTCCGGAAAATGCTCCCATGCGTGGGGAAGGTGGAGAAATTATTCGCTCTCCATTTATGGATTCTTTAGTGCCGATTATTGCGATTATCTTTTTCGTGCCCGGTTTAGTGTACGGTAAAGTAACGAAGCAGATTCAGAATGATAAGGATGTCGCTAATAAGCTAGCGGATACGATGGCTTCCATGGGAATGTTTATCGTTCTTGCGTTTACAGCAGGGCAATTTGTAGCGTTTTTCTCAGAAACGAACATCGGTCTCATTATCGGTGTGTATGGAGCGGAGTTTTTAAAGAGTATTAATTTGTCAGGTATTCCGTTACTCTTACTATTTATTATCATCGCGGCTTTTATCAACTTGTTCATCGGAAGTGCGTCAGCAAAATGGGCGATGATGGCACCTGTGTTTGTCCCGATTATGATGCAGTTAGGGTATTCCCCGGAATTAACACAAATGGCCTATCGGATTGCGGATTCATCGACAAATATCATCACGCCGTTAATGACATATTATGCGATGATTATTGCCTTTGCGCAAAAGTATGATAAGAAGATGGGTCTCGGTACATTGATTTCCGTCATGTTTCCGTACTCTATGTTCTTCTTAGTCTCTTGGACAATCGTCCTCATCGTTTGGTTGATGTTCGGCATTGACCTTGGACCAGGATCACCGATTAACTACTGATTATAGATGTGATTGGTGTGCAGCACGTGTTCAGTGTTGCACACTTTTTATGTTTTAGAGCTGTATCTATTTATTCATATGAAGTATATATTTTCTTCGTTATGAAAATACTAGTTTATGAATTGTAGCGTTTCGTTGTTGATAGAAAATGGACTACGGCTTGTGAGGGATCATGTTTAGGAATAAGCGTGCTATCTTTTAACGTTTCGTCTCCGGCAAGCTGTTGGCATTAAAACTATTCCCTATGGCTTTGTTAAATGAGGTTTTACGCCACGTCATGTTTCTAGTATAGTTAAAGTATCAATAAGTGTAGGGAGTCGAAGTTATGGTGTATGAAGCTGTGTACAATCAAAAGATTCAAAAAGTATTGGACAATATAAATCAGGTAATGATTGGTAAAGAAGATGTTGCGATTTATAGTTTGGCCGCATTATTGGCACAAGGACACGTACTTTTAGAAGACGTTCCTGGAGTGGGAAAAACAATGCTTGTTCGTACTTTGGCAAAATCGCTTCATTGTGATTTTAAGAGAATTCAATTTACTCCAGATTTACTCCCGTCTGATGTCACCGGTATTTCGATTTATAACCCGAAAGAAAGAGAGTTTGAATTTCGCGAGGGTCCGATTTTTGGTCAGATTGTTCTTGCGGATGAAATTAACCGAACATCGCCAAAAACGCAATCAGCATTGCTGGAAGGGATGGAAGAACATCATGTTACCGTAGACGGTCAAACGATCCCATTGAAGCAACCTTTTTTCGTCATGGCTACACAAAACCCAATTGAATATGAAGGAACGTATCCTCTTCCAGAGGCACAGCTCGACCGGTTTTTATTAAAACTGCAAATGGGATATCCTTCTCAGTCGGATGAACTAGAAATGTTGAAACGCACTGAAAAAACACATCCGATTGCAATGATTGAACCAGTTATGACAAGCGAAGAGCTCATTTTAGCTCAAGAAGAAGTAGAAGAAAATGTCTATGTGGATGAAAATATTCAACAATATATTGTTAATCTAGTAGGAACGACACGAACTCATGATGATATCCTTCTTGGGGTAAGTCCGCGGGGAACATTAGCATTGATGAAGGTTTCCAAAGCGTATGCTTATATTGTAAATCGCGATTATGTTGTGCCGGATGATGTAAAACGTTTAGCTCCTTTTGTGTTGTCACATCGGATCATTTTAAATAGAGAAGCAAATTATCATGGCCAAACGGCTGAGAACGTCATTCATGAAATTGTTGAACATACGCACGTACCCATTCGAAAGGAATTTAGTAGATGAGACCGTCTTTTCGTTTGGCAGGTAGTCTTTTTTTTATCGTGATGTTATTGGGGATTTTATTTTCCTACGCGATGTTTCAAGGTGGTTTTACGAGTTGGTTTTTATTTTATAGTTTTCTCCCTATTTTATTATATCCACTTGGGTTAGCCGTCTATCCTATTCGTAAGTGGGACGTTACGAGAGAAGTAACGCCTCAAGTCATCGATGCCGGTAACCAAGTTCGCGTAGTCATTCACATTCGCCGGAAGTTTCCATTTCCCCTGTTTTATTGCGTATGTGAGGAGATGTTACCAGAAACGCTCAATCAAGTAGATTGTGGATGGAAAAAGTATCATGATTTAGATCAACCTGAAATCTTACAAATCAAGCGGAATCATAAACAGCTTTCTTTTCTATGGTTTCGGCGGACGATCAAGCTTACGTATATTATTAAACAAGTTCCACGGGGCAAACACCAATTGAAAAACATCCGGATCAAAACAGGAGATGTATTCGGTCTGATTACAAAAGAATATTCATTTCCGCTGGCTGATCCGTTGATCGTGTATCCCGGGGCACGTCCAATCCATTTCATTCGTCAAAGGAGCAGTCATGGACAAGGTGTTATCCCTAGCTCTGTAGCTACATCAAGCAATACGAATGTCGTAAGCGGTGTTCGTGAATATATTCCTGGTGACAAATTTTCATGGATTGATTGGAAGCAAACAGCGAAGAAAAATACGCTTGTTACGAAAGAGTTTGAGCAAGAAAAAAGCATGGACATGCGAATTGTTTTGGATGGATGTGCTTATGAGGGACTGAATCCATTAGCTTTTGAAGCTAGCGTAGAAATCGCTTGGTCGCTCACCCGAGAAACGAGTAAACAAGGAGCACATGTTGAGTTTTTGTCGATTGCGGATCGAACACTTTATTTCCCCGTTCAATACGACTCGAGAGTAAGTCGCGATATCCTTGAACATTTGACGCACATTCAACCGAGTGAAGGAAGAGACTTTTCTGAACAGCTTACAGAAGAAATGATTTCACTTAAACACGGAATGTTCATCATCGTAGTCACAACAAATCTGAATGATGCATTCAAAAATGTCATTCAACAGATGAGGTTACGAGGTCAACACATACATGTCGTATATATTCAATCTGAACGGGAAATGGCTCAGAAAAATCAGTCAACAATCCAACAGCTCCAACAGCAAGGCATAAAATTGAGTTTATTTACAGAAAGGCAACTTGTGAACCATCCACTAGAGGTGAATGTATAATGCATGCTCAATCACAAGAAAAAAATCCCATATTGTATGCATCGATTGTGTACATCTTAGGGTTTTTGTTGTTTTTAGAATGGTTATATCCCGTGAAAGAAATGATCCAATCAGCAAACATGATGGTACTTGTCATGTACGCCTTGTTCTGTTTCCTACTGACACTTACTCCAGTTCGGTGGTGGGCTTCTTTTATTTTGAAAGGCTTCGGTATGTTGTTGATTATCCATTATTTATTTTTCACAGAGCCCTTTTTGAGTGGCTTATGGATGAACGAAATGTTCAAGGAAATCACTGTGAATGTTCAAGCTATTATTCAGCGGCAATGGTATGAAGTGACCCCTGTCTTTCAAGTTGGGTTATTATTAGTAATGATTTGGTTCATGAGTTATTTAATCTATTATTGGTTTGTCATTGCTAAGCATACTGTTTTATTCGTGATCCTCACATTTATTTACTTAGCGATTTTGGATACATTCACGACGTATGATGCCAGTTTTGCGGTTATTCGAGCGTTCGTGATCTCATTAATCTCCTTAGGGATCACTCATTTTATGGGTGTCATTCAACGGGAGGTCATCGAGATTGCTCGAATTCGCAAAAAACCGCTTTTGTTCATAGCCCTCGTGTTCATGGTCTCTTTTTCAGCGTTCATCGGTTACGGTGCTCCGAAAACAGATGCGCAATGGCCTGATCCACTGTCCTTTGTAGAGGATATAACCGGTCAAGGTAAGGGAGCAACAAGTCACAAAGGTGGTTATCGTGAAGATGATTCAAAACTAGGTGGTTCATTTGAACAAGATGATACGGTCGTCTTTCAAGCGACTACACAAAAGCCACATTATTGGCGGATTGACACAAAAGATGTGTACACGGGAAAAGGATGGGAACAATCAACAGATCCTACCTATGAACGACAAACAGATGGGAAAATTAGCCTAAAAACTTTTTCAAAACAGGTGGAGAAGGAAGAATTAGAAACTGTAGTGGATGTAAGCGATCAAATTCCACTCCGAAAAGTGCTTTATCCATATGGAATTACTTCAATAGAAGTAGAAACGGGCAGCGAACTTGTCGAATTTTTTTTAGGGGATGCTTCGGAAGAAATCATCCCTCGGATCGATGATCAAGATGTCGCTTTGAATCATTATGTGATGACATATGATCATCCTTCTTATGATGTACAAGCGTTAAGGCAAGGAGGTAAGGATCCCGATGCGATTGCGGAGCGATATACACAATTACCTGCCCAATTGCCCGAAAGAGTGGCTGAATTGGCAGAAGATATTGTAGCCTCTTATGATAATCGTTATGATCAAACAAAAGCAATTGAAAAATATTTTCGTTCCGATGACCATGGTTTTGTGTATCAACTGAATGATGTACCTGTTCCACAAAGTGGGGAAGATTATGTTGATCAATTTTTATTTGATACAAAGGCAGGTTATTGCGATAATTTTTCTACATCTATGGTCGTCATGCTTCGTACATTAGATATTCCTGCACGGTGGGTGAAAGGCTTTACTTCGGGTGAAAAAAAAGCTGAACAAATCAACCGTGATGGAGAGATTTATGATGTGTATGAAGTGACGAATAACAATGCCCATTCATGGGTTGAAGTTTATTTTCCGCATGTCGGTTGGGTCCCGTTTGAACCGACACAGGGCTTTTCTAATTTTGCAGATTTTCATATGTCGACTGATTTAGAAGATGATGAACAGTCAATAGAAATCCCGGCACCAGATGTGGATGAAGAACACGATGAACGAAGCTCAACCGATGATTCAGATGATTCAGATGATTCAGATGATGAAGAGGAAGAAGTGGTGGCCGAAGATGAACAAGAGGCTTTGGCAACCGAACAAGCTTCATCCTCATTTGAATTCAAGACATGGTATATCGCGCTAGCTATAGTGAGTTTAACTGTAATGGTATGGGTTTTGTATAGGAAGAGATTCCATATCGGAATGTACTTTTTTGGCAAGAAAATGAAGCATAAGAGCGACGCTGAATCATTTCAAGATGCTTATCATTATTTATTAAAATTACTCGGTCATAAAGGATATGAAAAATCATCAGGGGAGACGTTACGTGAATATGCGAAAGAAATTGATCTGTCTTATGCGACGGATGCAATGGGACAGTTAACCGGTTATTATGAACAACTGATTTACAACAATCGAGCTCATGAAGCACCGATATCGATGAAAGAAATAGCGTTATGGGAAAACTTCATGAAAAACATTTTACGTTGACCCGTAATCGATTGCTTAGTAAAATAGACAAATATGAAAAGAAAATGTTTGGCCAGGTTTCTGTAAAATATAAAGACCGTCTTTCCATTGGTACATGACGCGGTATAATTTCTATAGCAAAGAGGAAACCATAGGTAATAAATGTAAAAGTGGTTTTGTGTACATCATCGTGAACCTAGAAAATGATGGGAGCATAATGAATGAATAGTAAAGAAATGATTTTAGTTGTAAATGTTGGTAATCCATACAATCAATTATTAACTCGAAGTATACGCCAGTTTGGTGTGTATAGTGAATTACACAATCATACAATTTCCGTAGAAAGGGTTAAAGAATTACGGCCAAAGGGCATTATTTTTTCGGGTGGTTCCTACCGAGGAATAGATGGAAAAATCGACCCGGAAATTTTTGAGCTCGGTATTCCTATTTTGGGTATTGCTTATGGAATGCACGTAATCGCTTCGCATTTTGGCAAAAAAGCAAATGTAGAAGACACTTTGCCAGATGGAAACGTATCTATTTCTATGGAGCGCGAGGCTGCTTTGTTTAAAGACACACCGCAACAGCAAACGGTGTGGATGGAAAATAGCCTCCCGTCTATTGATCTACCGACATCTTTTTCTATTGATGCAAAACGTGGTGATTCGGAAGTCGTATCATTCAGTAATGAGGAGAAGAAGTTGTTCGGAGTACTGTTTCATCCTGAAAAAACGGAAACAGAATATGGGAGTCAATTATTGCAACAATTTTTGTTTGCCATTTGTAAATGTGAAGGAAAGTGGACTCCGGAAAACTTTATTCAAATGGAAATTGAAAACATTCGTCAAACGGTTGGAAATCGAAAAGTTTTATGTGCATTAAGTGGTGGAGTGGACTCATCCGTCGCTGCAGTGCTCGTCCATCGAGCAATCGGCGATCAACTCACATGTATATTTGTTGATCATGGATTGTTACGGAAGCATGAAGCGGATGATGTAATGAAGCTGTTCGCTGATGATTTGCATATGAACATCATTAAAATTGATGCGAAAGACCGCTTCCTTTCAAAGCTGAAAGGAGTTAGCGATCCAGAACAAAAACGAAAAATTATCGGCAATGAATTCATTTATGTATTTGATGATGAAGCTGATAAATTAAAAGATATCGATTTTCTAGCTCAAGGCACATTGTATTCAGATGTGATTGAAAGTGGATCGGACACGAGTCAAACAATTAAATCACATCATAATGTAGGTGGACTTCCAGAAGATATGGAGTTTGAACTGATTGAGCCATTAAATAAATTGTTTAAAGATGAAGTAAGACAAGTGGGTACAGCATTAGGAATTCCAGATTATATTGTATGGCGTCAGCCTTTTCCAGGACCGGGATTAGCTATTCGTGTACTAGGTGAAGTGACAGAGGAAAAGTTAGCAATCGTACGGGAATCGGATTGGGTGTTGCGTGATGAAATCGCCAAAGCGGGTCTTGAACGAGAAATATGGCAATATTTCACGGTGTTACCGAATATTCGCAGTGTGGGCGTTACAGGCGACCGCCGCACATATGATCATACGATTGGGATTCGTGCGGTCCATTCTGTCGATGGCATGACATCTGATTGGGCGCGCATCCCGTGGGATGTATTGGAGAAAATTTCCACCCGCATTGTACAAGAGGTGGATCATGTCAACCGCGTCGTCTATGACATTACGAGTAAGCCGCCGTCTACGATAGAGTGGGAGTGATCTGTAGCATCATGCAATCATGTAGAGGAGTTCAGCTTATTTTCTCTACAGCATATGGAGATGAAGAATTCGTGGAAATGGAAAAAATCGGCTAGTTGATTTAGTTGACGTTTGTGTATATAAAGGTTTACCATAGACCGTGTCTATAAAGTGAATAGTGGTTGCGTATAATTTTGGGAATACGGCTCGGAGTTTCTACCAGACTACCGTAAATAGTCTGACTACGCAGATTCGTAATTTTAAAGGGAACGTGCTAGTCTTATGGATTTCAAAAGAGTCCTCGGCAGAGCACCAATAGAACATACTCTATTCATCTCCATGTCTACTTTGACCGTAACGGTGATGCCGTGCATCTGTTACGCAGGTTTGGGAAGAGAAGGGGATGGATGGTGATGTAAACGATTAGACAGCTCATCATTACGTGCTCCTTTAATTACTCATTCTGCATAAATATGGTAGCACTCTTGGGTCATACTAAGAGTGCTTTTTGTTGTTCAAAAATGGAGGAGAAGCATGATGAAGAAGTACTTTCGCTTTGAAGAATTAGGTACAGATTATCGGACAGAGTTTATGGCGGGGTTAACGACATTTTTAGCGATGGCTTATGTATTATTCGTAAATCCGGCTACTTTATCTCTTGTAGGAGTAGAAGAATTGCCAGAAGGAGTCACCCGAATGGATGAAGGGGCTGTGTTTACGGCAACAGCGATTGCAGCGGCCGTGGGAACGTTGTTCATGGGACTCATTGCTAAATATCCAATCGCTCTAGCACCGGGAATGGGATTGAATGCTTTCTTTGCATATACGGTTGTTCTTGGTTATGGAATCCCATGGGAAACAGCTTTAGCTGGAGTTTTAGCGTCAGGACTCATTTTTGTCGTCCTCACATTGACGGGGCTGCGTGAGAAAATAATCAATGCGATTCCTGCTAACTTAAAAATGGCCGTAGGGGCTGGGATCGGTTTGTTTATCGCTTTTATCGGTTTTCAAAATGCCGGTATAATTGTCGGTAATGAAGCGACGTTAGTGTCCATTGGTGATTTAACATCACCCCCCGTTTTATTAGCGATTTTCGGAATTATTGTTTCGGTTGTTTTACTGACTTTGAATATTAAGGGTGGAATTTTTTACGGGATGATCATCACTGCGATCGCCGGTATGGTTGTCGGATTGATTGAAGTGCCATCGGGTTTAAGCGGCGTTGTTGGAGAAGTTCCGAGTCTGGCACCGACATTTGGCCAAGCGTTCAGTCATTTCGGTGAAATCTTTACGTTAGAAATGCTCGTCGTCATTTTAACGTTTTTGTTTGTCGACTTTTTTGATACAGCTGGAACCCTTGTTGCCGTAGCTACTCAAGCTGGATTAATGAAGGATAATAAATTGCCACGAGCTGGTAAAGCATTGCTTGCTGACTCGGCAGCAACCGTCGTTGGTGCAACTGTGGGGACGTCGACAACGACTTCTTACGTCGAGTCAACATCGGGTGTTGCAGCAGGTGGACGAACCGGATTCGCTTCCGTCGTGACGGCAGGATTCTTTCTCCTAGCCTTGTTTTTCTCACCCTTATTAAGTGTTGTTACAGCAGAAGTGACTGCCCCAGCGTTGATCATTGTTGGCGTCATGATGTCATCGTCTTTGAAAAATATCGAATGGGATCAATTTGAAATTGCAGTCCCTGCTTTTTTAACAATTATTATTATGCCTTTATCGTACAGTATTGCAACAGGGATTGCGATTGGTTTCATTTTTTATCCGATTACGATGATTTTAAAAGGGCGTGCGAAAGAAATTCACCCGGTGATGTACTTTTTATTGGTCATTTTTGTTTTATACTTTATATTTTTAAGTTAGTTTTACAAAGGCTGGTGCAACGATTGTTGCATCAGTCTTTTTTTGACGATCGGTGGAAAGGTTGCATTCCATGAATGGTTTTAGTTGAAAAATACATTTATATTAAATGATTCTCATCATATAGTTGACAAAAACATAAATTGCATGTAAATTATTAATAATCATTTAATTAAATATTGTTTTCTTATCAAGAGAGGTGGAGGGACTGGCCCAGTGAAGCCTCGGCAACAGACTTAGCACGTATGAGTACTGTGCCAATTCCAGCAAGCGTAATGCCTGAGAGATAAGGGGAGTGAAGTGTATGAAAAAATGTAATCTCTTCTTAAATCAGGAAGGGATTTTTTTATTGCATCATCGAGATGGTCACTAAATGAAATGTCATGGTCGTTTTTCATTCTAGATGTTGTGATGGTTAATTGGTTTACCATAAGCTTGGCACTGTTATGATTTAGCTAAATGGAGCGGATTGATGATGTCAAAGGGAGGGGCAAGTCTTGTGAAATTAGACGAGGAAAAAATAAACTATCTTTCCGAAAGTTTGCGTGAGTTGGAATATGGTTCAATTGTAATTACCGTCCATGACGGGGAAATCACGCAAATCAACACGACAGAAAAGCGACGGTTTTTAAAGAAAAAAAGGGATAAACAAAGGGTTAAATAAATATAGTATGGCCGATTAGACAACTAAAGGCATCTAACAATCCGTATAAACGTGAGCGGATTGTTAGATGCTTTTTGTATTTTACAGCCAGCGAATATATGAGGAAAGGGGAAGGTTTGATGATTGATAAACAGGAACGAGAAACATTTATCGTACAAATAGGAAATCGTCGTGACGAACATTTTCGATCCGTAAGTACGCCAATCTATTTATCAACAGCATACCGTCATCATAAAGTTGGATTACTTCATGGATATGACTATATTCGAACAGGGAATCCAACCCGAGATGTGTTGGAAGATGCGATAGCAGATTTAGAACAAGGTGAACAGGCTTTTGCTTGTAGTTCTGGGATGAGTGCGATTCAATTGGTATTTTCTTTATTTGAACAGGAAGACCATATCATCGTTTCAAGGGATATTTATGGAGGATCTTATCGATTATTTAACAGCTTAGAAAAGCAATACGGCATGACATTTACGTATTGGGATGGAAAGTGTTTTACGCAATTGGAAAATCGAATCCAAAAAAATACGAAGGCAATCTTTATCGAAACCCCAACGAATCCCTTAATGCAGACGATCAACATACGCTCTACGGCAAACGTAGCAAACGAACATGAGCTGTTGTTGATTGTTGACAACACATTGTATACACCGTATATCCAACAACCTTTAAAAGAGGGGGCGCATATCGTTATTCATAGCGCTACAAAGTATTTAGCAGGACACAATGATGTTTTAGCAGGGCTCGTCATTGCAAAAGGGGAGAAGATCAATGAACAACTTCAATTTTACCATCATTCGATTGGGGCTGTATTATCTCCTTTTGATTGCTGGAGCTTAATGCGGGGGATGAAGACGTTAGCCTTACGCATGGAAAAGCACGAACACAATGCTAAAAAAGTGATTGAATACTTACAATCACAGCCTCTTGTCACAAATGTTCTGTATCCGGGAAGAAGTGGGATGGTCAGCTTTGAAATCATTGATGAAGCTCTTGTCGAATTATTTTTGCAGTCATTAAAATTATTTACCTTCGCTGAAAGTTTAGGCGGAGTGGAAAGTTTCATTACGTATCCAATCACACAAACACATGCTGACATTCCTGAAGGGACTCGCAAGTCATATGGACTGTCGAATCGGTTATTACGAATATCTGTCGGGATTGAACAGGAGCAAGATTTAATTCGTGATTTAGATCAAGCATTTCATACGATATCACAATTGGGGGGCTGGTGAATAATGGGACTATTAGACGAACTTAACGACCGTATGTTAATCGGAGATGGGGCGATGGGGACGATGCTTTATGCTCTTGGAGTTGACCGTCCTTTTGAAGAATTGAATATCACTCATCCTCAACAAGTTTTAAATGTTCATCAAGCATATATTGAAGCGGGAGCTCGTGTCATTCAAACGAATACGTACGGTGCGAATTATATTAAATTATCCCGCTATGGATTAGAACATCAGGTGAAAAAAATCAATTCGAAAGCTGTACAAATTGCAAAACACGCTCGTCGTGATCATACATTTGTTCTTGGGTCCATCGGCGGGATTCACGGGGCACGTACATCACTCGGAACAAAAGACGAAATCATTCGTAGCTTTAGAGAACAATTGTATTGCTTGCTCCTCGAAGGAGTAGACGGTCTTATTTTGGAAACGTATTATGACGTAGCCGAATTGAAGGCGGTCTTACAAATTGCTCGAGAGGAAACGGACCTTCCCATTGTCACAAATGTTTCTTTGCATGAACCAGGGATTTTAGAAAACGGAATCGAATTATCCGACGCCCTTTACGAACTGGAGCAGTTAGGAGCGGATGTTGTTGGAGTAAATTGTCGGTTAGGTCCGCATCATACGATAGCGTCCTTAAAATCGGTTCCGTTATCACAACGCGCTTTTCTATCCGCTTATCCGAATGCGAGTGTTCCCGAATATCGGGATGGTAAATTAGTTTATGAAAATGAACCGAGCTATTTTGCAAAGTGTGGGCGCGATTTGCGGAATCAAGGTGCAAGACTTATCGGGGGATGCTGTGGTACGACACCAGAACATATTCGCGCGTTGGCGGAAGGTATAAAAGATTTACAACCGTTAAAAGAAAAAGAAGTTGTTCGTAAGCGACCGATCGAAATTTTGCGTACACGTGCACCCGAGGAAAAGCCATTACATGAGATTGCAAAAGAGCGTCATTCCATTATTGTCGAATTGGATGCTCCGAAACATTTAGATATAAGAGAATTTATCCACGGTGCAAAGGCTCTGAAAAAAGCAGGTATTGATGCGATTACCTTAGCGGATAATTCACTCGCTACGCCAAGAATTTGTAATGCGACGATGGCTCGAATCATCAAGGATGAAATTGGGATCAAGCCCCTTGTCCATTTAACGTGTCGCGATCGGAATTTAATCGGTTTACAATCTCACTTAATGGGGTTACACACATCGGGCATTCACGAGATTTTAGCGATCACAGGAGACCCGACAACAATCGGTGATTTCCCTGGGGCAACCTCCGTTTTTGATGTCATTTCATTTGAATTGATTGAACTCATTAAACAAAGCAACCAAGGTATTTCGTTTTCAGGAAAATCACTAAAAGAAAAAACGTCGTTTAGTGTCGCTACTGCTTTTAATCAAAATGTAGCCAACTTAGAGAAAGCGATCAAAAGGTTAAGAAAGAAAATGAAGAGTGGAGCAGATTACATTTTAACGCAACCTGTCTATAGTCCTGAGAAGATGGTGGAGTTAGGTGAAGCGACAAAACATATCGATGTCCCTATTTATGTTGGTATTATGCCACTGACATCAACCGAAAATGCAGAGTTTCTCCATCATGAAGTGCCGGGGATTAAATTGACGGATGAAGTTCGTGAAAGAATGCGCTTAACAAAAGGAAATCGCGAACAATCAGAAAAAGAAAGTATTGCGATTGCAAAAGAATTAATTGATGTAGCGTTACAATATTTTTCTGGTATTTATTTAATCACACCATTTATGCGTTATGACTTGATCGTAACGCTTGTGGAATATATTCATGAACGATTAGCTTCTGAATCATCAAATGGAGTGTTTTCAACTATACAGACGTAACAAAGTGAAGCTATAAATCTCGTTCATGTACAACTTTAAATAAACAAGGGAGAAGATAATATGAAAAAGACTATAAGTTCCAATGTCGGATATCCAAGAATCGGAGTAAAAAGAGAATGGAAGTATGTATTAGAAAACTATTGGAATGGTAACATATCGGAAGAGGAGTTAGTAGATACAACTGACCGATTACGATTGGAAAATTTGAAAAAACAACAAGACATCGGAATTGACCTCATACCAGTTGGTGATTTCTCACTTTACGATCATGTACTTGATACATCAATTATGTTTGGAGTGGTGCCAAAGCGTTTTTCATATGACGGTGGTCCGGTTCATTTAGACACGTATTTTGCGATTGCGCGTGGTGTAGAAGACGCTGTTGCTTCGGAAATGACGAAGTGGTTTAACACGAACTATCATTATATCGTTCCGGAGCTAGATGGAGCGGAGCCTGCTTTAGTAGAAAACCGCCCGCTCTACTTTTATAAAGAAGCGAAGGAAAAGTTAGGGATCGATGGTAAACCTGTTATTTTAGGCCCCATTTCATACGTAAAGTTGTCCAAAGGGTATGACGAAAACAATTTCAGTAAGATTGTGCAAACATTCGTCCCCCTCTACGTGGAAGTATTAAAACAATTACAAGAAGCTGGCGCAACGTGGGTGCAAATCGATGAGCCTATTTTTTCAACAAATCAATCTCCGGAGGTTGTTGAAGAGGCACAACAAGTGTATGAAATATTGACCGCTGAAGTGCCGCATGTAAATATACTCTTGCAAACGTATTTTGAACGTATTTTTAACTATGAAGAAATCGTCAACTTACCTGTCCAAGGCATTGGGATTGATTTCGTACACGGTGATTCTTTTGAGCAATTAAAAGAGCATGGGTTTCCAAAAGATAAAGTGCTCGCAGCGGGAATTATAGATGGGCGCAACGTATGGCGTGCTCATTTGCAAGAAAAGTTTGCACAACTCGAGTTGATTAAACAGTTTGTCGGTGAAGATCGATTAATTGTTCAACCGTCATCATCATTACTTCATGTTCCTGTCACGAAAGCTTTTGAAGAAGATTTAGATCCGATTATTGTTGATGGTTTATCATTCGCTGATGAGAAGCTTGAAGAAGTTGTTACGTTGACAAAGGGGGTGCGAGCTGGGAAGGAGCGTATCAAGACGGAAATTGAGGAGAGTGCACAAGCGTTAGAGCGACTTCAGAAGAAATACCGCTCAGACAAGCGACAAAAAGATGACATTGAAAACTTAAAACAATCCGATGCCGTGCGTTCTGTACCATTTGAAAAACGAATACAAAAGCAAAAAGAAATTTTACAGCTGCCCACCTTGCCGACGACGACCATTGGAAGTTTGCCACAAACACCTGAAGTAAGGAGAACGAGATCACAATGGCGTAAAGGAGAAATCACAGCCACACAATATGAGCAATTTGTAAATGAACAAATTAAAAAATGGATCACCATCCAAGAAGACTTGGATCTTGATGTTCTCGTTCACGGCGAATTTGAAAGAAATGATATGGTTGAATATTTTGGAGAAAAATTAAATGGCTTGGCAGTTACGCAATATGGCTGGGTACAATCATACGGTTCTCGTTCTGTAAAACCACCACTTATCGTTGGTGACGTCTCCTGGGAACAAGCAATGACGGTCAAAGAGAGTGTGTATGCCCAATCGTTAACGGATCGACCAGTAAAGGGAATGCTTACCGGACCGACGACGATTTTAAATTGGTCATTTGTTTATGATGATGTTTCACGCTTTACGGTTTTGAAGCAGATCGCGCTTGCACTTCGCCAAGAAATTGAAGCACTTGAAGAAAAGGGAATAAAAATTATTCAAGTGGATGAACCGGCTTTACGAGAAGGTTTGCCGCTGAATCGTGAAAAATGGGATGAATATCTAGAAGAGGCGGCATATGCATTTCGATTAGCAACGGCTACGGTTCATCCTAAGACACAAATTCATACGCACATGTGTTATTCCAACTTTACAGATATTTTTGATGCGATTGATGCTTTAGATGCAGACGTCATCTCGATTGAAACGTCAAGAAGTCATGGAGAGCTCATTTCGACGTTTGTAGAACATACGTATCGGAAGGAAATAGGTCTAGGTGTATATGATATTCATAGTCCAAGAATCCCGAGTATCAAGGAAATAAAAGAAAATATTACACGAGCTCTACAAACGATTCCGGTTGAGCAGTTTTGGGTAAATCCGGATTGCGGTTTGAAAACGAGAAAGGAAGATGAAACAATCCAAGCATTGCAAGCGATGATTCAAGCGACGAAAGAAGTAAGAGAAGAACAACTCATCCATCAGGAGAAGTAATAAACTGCATGTAAAAACGTACAACGAGGAAAACTTACCGAGGGTGGTTCCCCCCCCAAAAAGTTAGCTTTTTGTCACTCTAACATTCAGGGGGGTGATACCTAGTTGTACGTTTTATTTTATTACGTTCCACAATGACAGTGGCCGGCCATTTTCTAACATGATTTAAGGCTCTTGTTTTAGAGGTAATATCGGTCGATCAACTTCCTTATTCGTATACAGTCTACGACTAGGAATAGCAATTGAAATTTGTTTTTGATCAAGAATTTCCAGGATCCTTAAGTTAATGTCTTCCCTTACTCGTAAATACTCTCCCCAATCTGTCGTTTTGGTGAAGAAATATAAAAAGATTTCTAACCCATCTTCTATATACTGGTCAAAGGTTACAAAAATCGTCTCTTGGTGGACGCCAGGATGGCTTTTTAACAAATCTTCAATCTCATCGACGACTTCTTTCACTCGCTTAGCTGGTGTATCATACGTAAGTCGTAAATTAAATGTCACTTCTCTTTTCCCCATCTTACTCCAATTTGTAATGGATTCATTTGCGAGTGTTGCGTTCGGAACAGTGACAAGTGCTTGACTGAAGGTGCGCACCTTCGTACTTCGAAACGTAATATCTTCGACCGTTCCTTCCACGCTTGGTGTCAAGATCCAATCGCCGATGTTAAAAGGTTTCTCTGTTACAATGACGACGCCACCGAATAAATTAGCAATCATATCTTTCGCTGCTAAGGCAAACGCGAGTCCACCTAAACCGAGTCCAGCAACGAAACCGTTCACATCGTAATCAAACTCTTCAGCGATGACACTAATGCTGAGTGCAATGATAATGAACCGGATCCCTTTGGAAAGAAATGGAACTAATATATCATCTATTTTCACTTTTGAATTGGCATTAAACCTTTTGAATAAAATGGAAGTAGGAGATGTCAAGTTATACAATCCCCAAGCCACGAGTACAATCAAGGCTGAGCGAACCAATTTTAAAAAAAGTGGATTGGATTGGCTCAAAAAAGGAAAGTATTTAACAGAAGCGTACACCCCGATGATGATGAAAAACCATTGAAACGGCTTTTCAAATGCCAAAAAAATTTCCTCGAAAAGCTGAGCAGGCGATTTTCTGCTGATCTTGAGCAAAATTTTAAAGACGTATGTTGTAAATATTTTTCGAAATAACAAAAACAATAGGAAAATACCGATCGCAATTGCGAGGTTTATTAAGTTTTCCTGTGAAAAATAGACTTCCCACGGCATGATTGGACTCCTCTCGTCAGATTGATTGCGATATGTCGTAGTGTGAATCGTTTGTCTTGAGTTTAGCAAAAATCATATCATATGACTATGTGTTACTGGAGAAGGTATGTATTAATATGTACGCCTTGATCGGATATGATAGATAGAAAACAATACCGTACCAGCAATGGACAGACATCCAATGGTCATATACAACACTTGTCCACCAAACATGTCAAGTAACGCTCCTCCTATTAATGAGCCAATAATACCAGAAATACCGAAGAAAACGGAATAAAAGATGAGATGTCCTGTCGATTGTAACAGTTTTGGAATTAATCGGGTCACATAGTCAAATGCAGTCGTATAAAAAACACCAAATGTTAATCCATGTAAGATCTGCAAGGCGATGATATACATAGGATTGTCAATTCCAGCATACATAAACCATCGTAAGCTATACAATATACCGGCAATAATTACAAAAACTAATGGGTGAAACTTTTGGAACCATTTTCCGGCTAGAGCAAATACGAGCGCTTCACTTACGAGGCCGATAAACCAAGCCAAACCAACTAAATTCTCACTACCACCGAGTTCTGTAATATATAAACCGATAAAACTGTCATTGGCACGATGTCCGATCGTTAAAAACATCATCAGTAATAAAAATATAAGAAATGGCTTATTGCGAATAAGTTGTTTGACATCTTGTAGCTTAATCGGTTCTGAATCAACTTTGACGTCCTGAAGACGAAAAATAACGATTAAGACAACCGTTCCTAACCCGATATAAGGCCATACCATATACTGAATTCCGATGATAGAGAGAAGTTCACCAACGACGAGTGCAGAAGTAGCAAAACCGACTGACCCCCACGTCCGAATCGTCCCAAAAGAAACATGTAAGTCATCTGCGCGTCGCTGTGCTAAACTATCACTCAATGCACCGATTGGCGTGCTGAAAAAAAACAAAACACCACCCATAATAAGAATGGCCAGTAACCCATCCATTTGAAAAAACAAAATGCTACTGATCAACAGGCCGAAGATCAGGATGAGTAACATATTTTTTATCGTTTTATATTTATCACTCATATATCCCCAAAAGGGTTGTGAAAAAATTGAGGCGAGAGGTCCCACAGATAACACCCAACCAATTTCTGTGCCATTCAGCCCTTTGTATTGCAAATAGAGGGGGAGAAAGCTAATCATAATGGTATTCATGGCATGGAAACTAAAAAGTAATGTTTTTAAAGGGATTAATGTCTTTTTTGTGGACAACGTAAATACTCCTTATACGTATGATCGTGTAAACGGATTCTATCATTGCACCGTTTGAAAAGGGAATTTCGGTTTGCAACTTAGCTTTTATAGAAAGATTGAACGGATAGGATCATGTCGCAAAGAATTGACTTTTTATCTCTTTTATAGATGTTTCTTATGCACATTTCGTATGCTACGAATTTGCTTTGTCGATAATTACCTTTTCCATTGTAACAAAAATGCCCAGTATGACTCGAATGTCTGATACGATTTCGCTATTTTTAAAGTACATAAAAACGTGAACCAACGGATTTGTATGAATGTCCAGCTATTTTTCATCACGTGAAAAGATCGTGCTTATTTAGTAGAATATAGGTGATGGTTTCATGGAGAAGCAGTGATTTCGTTGTAATCGGTGACTTATTAAATGCAATGTAAATCGAATCCATTCCGTATCGTTATGAATATAACGGCAAACGAAAAGAACGTTTAAAGAGGGGGAAAACGATGAACGAACCATTTATACATAAAATATTTACAGGGAAAGTGAAACAATTAGGTGATGCCTCTGCAACAGATCCAATGGATAAACCGTGGAAAAGTGCCATGTTTAAAGAAGAAACAGACGGACAAATATGGTTAGGAAAAACGGGACTATACGGAGATGAAGTAGCCGACCGAAAAAACCATGGCGGTCCGGAAAAAGCACTGTTTGCTTATCCAATTAAACATTATACATACTGGCAACAAGATTTACAGTTAGACTCCATTGATGTAGGCGCGATGGGGGAGAATTTATCCGTGTTGGAAATGGACGAGTTCTCCGTTAGTATCGGGGATACATATCAGTTTGGTGATGCTGTGATTCAAGTGTCGCAACCGCGTCGCCCATGTTGGAAACCAGCTCGGCGCTTCCGAGTAAAGGACTTTGCTCTTCGTATTCAAAATAGTGGGCGAACCGGTTGGTATTTTCGGGTCCTAAAAGAAGGCGATGTTTTCCCAAAAATTGATATTGAATTAATTGATCGCCCTTATCCGCAATGGACGATTGCTGCTTGTAATGAAGTGATGTACATCTATAAGGATAATTTGCGCTTAGCCGATGAATTAGCGTCATGTGATTTATTAGCAGATAGTTGGCGTAAATCGTTACAAAATCGGCTACGCGGGAAAGAATCTTCTATTGAACCACGGGTATTCGGCCCGAATAAAGAATAGCATCTAATTGATATCTTTAAACCGTTCTTAGAATACATTTTTATCCAAAATAACAGCAAAAAACTTTACAAGGCTTTGAAAAGAGGATGAAAACCACAAATATGCTCTCAAAATCCGAACAATTTACGTGATCGTTCACAAAACGTTCGTTAATTGTATTGACATGCTTGATTTTATTTTGTTATGCTTAAACCGATAAAAGAATACGGAACCTCATATAATCTTGAGAATATGGCTCATGAGTTTCTACCTGGCACCGGAAATGCCAGACTATGAGGGAAGGTGAGTTGTGAGCCATTGTCCTAACAATCGGCCACTTCTGTCTATCAAGAGTCAAAAAAGATCGCGTTCCATTTCGAATGGCGGATCGCGTACCGATCTTTTTTCCTTCGCAAGATTGATTCCCCTGCGTTGATCTATTCCCCTTAGTCTATTCATCTTCTCTCATATATTGAGGGAGCGGAATAGATTTTTTCATTTTTTGGGAATGATATGGATGATTGATAAGCGGTTGTTCGTTTGGGGAGTGGTTGAACGTAATGGAATCAATGTTTTGCTAAAATGAACGTACACATCATAAATGGAACTATAAGAAAGAAGGGATTGTATGGCGTCAGTTGGTGTCATTATGGGAAGTATTTCTGATTGGGAGACGATGCAACATGCATGCAATGTGTTAGACGAACTCGGAATCGATTATGAAAAAGACGTCATTTCGGCACATCGTACCCCTGATGAGATGTTCACCTATGCCAAAAATGCACGGAAACGAGGCATTAAAACAATTATTGCAGGAGCTGGAGGAGCTGCACATTTACCGGGAATGGTCGCATCACAAACGACATTACCGGTCATTGGGGTACCTGTACAGAGCAGGGCTTTACATGGACTTGATTCACTTCTTTCCATTGTTCAAATGCCTGGAGGTGTTCCAACAGCAACCGTTTCGATTGGCAAATCAGGAGCGAAGAATGCCGGTATTTTGGCAGCACAAATCATCGGTACAAATGATGCTCATGTCGCCGAGAAGTTAACGGAATATCGTGAACAGATGCAAGCGAAAGTAGCAGAAATGAGGGACGACCTTGCCAAAAAATAAACGAGTGATTCTTCCACCACAGACGATTGGGATTATCGGAGGAGGCCAACTTGGGCGCATGATGGCTCTTGCCGCAAAGTATATGGGTTATCAAGTCGCCGTGTTAGATCCGACTCCGAATTGCCCGACAGCTCAAGTGGCTGATCAACAAATTACTGCCGCTTATGATGACATGGAGGCAATCGAACAGTTAACAAGTATAAGTGATGTCGTAACGTATGAATTTGAAAATGTTGACCTTACGGCAGCGACCTATATCGAAAACAAAGGAAAACTTCCTCAAGGGGCTTACGCACTAGAAGTGACGCAAAATCGCGAAAAAGAAAAGACTTTAATGGACGAGGCAGCGTTACCGGTCCCGACTTTTTTTATTGTAAATAATGGTAAAGAGTGTGAAAACGTCCTTGATGACGTATCGTTACCCGCTGTGATTAAGACGTGTCGTGGTGGATATGATGGAAAAGGTCAAATCAAACTCGAATCCAGAGCAGACTTTCAAGACGCAATCGAGTTTGCAGAACAACATCAACATTGCATTATTGAAGAGTGGATTCCTTTTGACAAAGAGATTTCCGTCGTCTTTACACGAGCGTCTTCTGGTGAATTGACGATTTTTCCAATCGGTGAAAATGATCATAAAGACCATATTTTATATCAGACGACTGTACCTGCCGAGATTTCGACAAACGTAAAAGAAAAAGCACTTCAGGCAGCGGAAACGTTAGCGGAAAAAATGAATGTTGTCGGTACATTCGCGATTGAAATGTTTGTGAAAGGTGAAGAAATATTTATTAATGAAATGGCTCCCCGTCCCCACAATTCGGGGCATTATACGATCGAAGCGTGTAATATTTCCCAATTTACCCAACATATACGTGCGATTTGTGGTTTACCATTGATGGATGTTCATCTTGTGCAACAAAGTGTGATGATCAACATTCTCGGCGAGGATTTAGATGAAGTATTGCAAAAAATACCTGTGCTTAAACATGGCTTTGTTCATTTGTATGGAAAGAGCGAAGCAAAGGCGAAACGGAAAATGGGTCATATTACGTTTGTCGGATCCACCGCAGAAGATATACAAAAACAGTTAAATCAGTTTAAGGAGGCCAATCAATGATAGAGCGATATACTCGTGAAGAGATGGGCGCCATTTGGACGGAAAAAAATAAATATCATGCGTGGTTAGAAGTGGAGATTTTAGCTTGTGAAGCATGGAGTGAACTCGGCGTCATTCCGAAAGAAGATGTCCAAAGAATTCGTGACAATGCTTCATTTGATATCCAAAGAATTTACGAAATTGAGCAAGAGACGCGTCATGATGTCGTCGCTTTTACTCGCGCTGTTTCGGAAACTCTTGGGAAAGAACGAAAATGGGTACACTACGGGTTAACATCAACAGATGTCGTTGATACAGCACTTTCTTATCGATTAAAACAAGCGAACGAAATCATTCGCAAAGATCTCCACAATTTCATTGATATTTTAAAAGAGAAGGCGATTGAACATAAACATACGGTGATGATGGGGCGGACGCACGGCGTTCACGCTGAGCCGACAACATTCGGTTTGAAGCTCGCTCTATGGTATGAGGAAATGAAACGAAATCTCGAACGGTTTGAATTAGCTGCGAAAAATATAGAGTACGGGAAACTGTCCGGAGCCGTTGGTACATATGCCAACATTGACCCGTACGTCGAACAATATGTTTGTGATCATCTCGGTTTAACACGAGCTCCCGTATCAACACAAACGTTGCAACGGGACCGGCATGCGGCGTACATATCTACACTCGCTCTCATCGCGACATCAATCGAGAAATTTGCCACTGAAATCCGCGGTCTACAAAAAACAGAAACACGTGAAGTGGAGGAGTTTTTTGCAAAAGGTCAAACCGGTTCTTCAGCCATGCCACATAAACGTAATCCGGTGGCATCGGAAAACATGACGGGTATGGCACGTGTCGTCAGGGGGCATATGATTACCGCCTATGAAAATGTATCGCTTTGGCATGAACGTGATATTTCTCATTCATCTGCGGAACGGATTATTTTACCCGATGCGACAATTGCTTTGAACTATATGTTGAATCGGTTTATGAGAGTTGTTAAAAATTTAACCGTTTTTCCAGAAAATATGAAAAAGAATATCGACAAAACACATGGCGTTATTTTTTCACAGCGTGTGTTGCTAGCCCTAATAGATGCAGGGATGGTTCGGGAAAAAGCATATGATATCGTTCAGCCGAAAGCGATGAAAGCATGGGAGGAAGGTATTCACTTCCGTACGCTCATTGAGGCGGATGAAACGATTACGAACTTGTTATCTCAAGAGCAAATCGCCGATTGTTTTGATTATACGTATCATTTAAAAAATGTCGATGCTATTTTTGAACGAATGGGCTTGAATTAAAGGATTGCTTTTGTTTTTAAAATAAGTTTGGAGGGAAATTTATATGACTACCGTAAGTCCAGAACAAATTGAGCGTGAACAGTTATATAAGGAGATGGGATTGAGCGACAAAGAATATGACATGATTAAAAAGCTTCTTAACCGTCATCCGAACTACACAGAAACGGGCATTTTTTCAGTGATGTGGTCGGAACATTGCAGTTATAAAACATCAAAACCATTGCTGAAGAAATTTCCGACAAAAGCACCACAAGTGATTCAAGGCCCTGGTGAGGGAGCTGGTGTTGTCGATATCGGTGAGAACAAAGCGGTCGTTTTTAAAATGGAAAGTCATAACAGTCCATCGGCGGTTGAACCATTTGAAGGGGCAGCGACGGGTGTCGGTGGAATTGTACGCGATGTCTTTTCAATGGGGGCTAAGCCAATCGCTTTGATGAATTCATTGCGCTTCGGTGAATTGACATCAGACCGTGTTCGACACTTATTGACAGAAGTCGTTCGTGGCATCGCTCACTATGGAAATCATTTAGAAGTCCCCACTGTCGGTGGTGAAATCCAATTTGATGAATGCTACGAGGAAAATCCACTTGTCAATGCGATGTGCATCGGTCTCATTGATCATGATGATTTGCAAAAAGGAGTAGCCGAAGGAATCGGTAACGCTGTAATCTATGCCGGAAGAGATACAGGTCGGGATGGTATTCACGGAGCAACTTTTTCATCGGATGAGCTCGAAGGTGAAAAGGATCACACATCAGCTGTAGCGATTGGTGATCCGAAGATAGAAAAAAGACTAATTGAAGCCTGTTTAGAAGTGATCGAATCGGATGCACTTGTTGGCATGCAAGACATGGGGGCTGCAGGTTTGACATCTTCTGCTAGTGAAATGGCAAGTAAAGCAGGTACGGGAATTGAGATGAACCTAGACCTCGTTCCTCAACGTGAAGCGGACATGAGCGCGTATGAAATTATGTTATCAGAGTCTCAGGAACGGATGCTTCTCGTCGTGAAAAAAGGACGTGAACAGGAAATCATTGACACGTTTAAAAAACATGATATCGAAGCGGCAATGATCGGTACTGTCATCGAAGAAAAGAGGTTTCGTCTTACACACGGAGGACAGGTTGTTGCTGATGTTCCCGTTGATGCGTTAGCCGAAGAAGCACCGGTTTATAATATGCCAGCTCAAGAAGCAACCTATTACCAAACGTTCCAAGCACAAGATAATGTTGTACCGAACGTGGACAACTATTCAAACATGCTTAAGAAAATATTGCAACAACCGACAGTCGCTAGTAAAGAGTGGGTTTACGATCAGTTTGATACAAACGCACAGGCTCATACAGTCGTCGGACCAGGATCAGATGCAGCTGTCGTGCAAATTGAAGATACAGACGTAGCGATTGCGATGACGACGGATTGTAACTCTCGGTATATTTATTTAGATCCGGAAACCGGTGGAAAAATAGCTGTTGCCGAAGCTGCTCGAAATCTCGTCGCATCAGGTGCAAAGCCACTCGCATTGACGGACGGATTAAACTATGGAAATCCAGAGGATCCGGAAGTGTTTTGGCAAATGGAACGAAGTATCACTGGTATTAGCACCGCAAGTGAAGCACTTAAAACGCCGGTCGTTAGTGGAAACGTCTCGCTTTACAACCAGTCAAAAGAACAAGCGATTTTTCCAACACCGATTATCGGGATGGTTGGTTTGTTTGCCTCCATGGACGATATTACACCGAGTCACTTTCAACAGTCAGGAGATATGATTTATGTCATTGGCGAGACGAAAGCGGAATTTGGCGGTAGTGAACTGCAACGAATCGTCGATGGAAAGTATTCAGGACAGGCACCTTCAATTGATTTAGATGTTGAAGTAAGCCAACAAAAACAGTTATTGACAGCTATTCAAGAAGGAATTGTTCAATCAGCACATGATGTGTCGGAAGGTGGACTAGCGATTACTTTAGCCGAAAGTGTGTTCACTGATTCTGGACTTGGTATTGACGTTGACGTGACCGGCGATCCGACAGTGATGTTGTTTAGTGAATCACAATCACGATTTGTCGTATCCGTTCGTCCAGAAGATCAGGAGAAATTTGAACGGTTGGTTGAATCAGCAAAAATGATCGGCCATGTAACAGACAATCAGATATATACGATTACACACGATGAGAAGGTCATCATTCAGGAACATGTGGAACAACTCGGCAAGTTATGGAAACAATCAATCCCAAGCTTGTTGAAATCAAAATCATAAGTGAGGCATCGAAAATGTTTGGTATTTGGGGTCATGATCAAGCAGCTGAAATTACGTACTATGGATTGCACGCCCTCCAACATCGTGGCCAAGAAGGAGCCGGTATTGTTGCAAGTAATGGGCAAGCGTTAAAACTTCATAAAAAAGTCGGACTTGTGAATGATGTATTTAACCGGGCCGAACTCCAAAAGCTAGGTGGTCGCGCTGCGATTGGTCAAATCCATTACGTCGTGGGGGAAAATAGAGGACAGGAAAACGTACAGCCTCATCTTTTCCGTTCACAAACAGAAAGTCTGGCATTATGTCATGTCGGAAATATTATGAATGCACACGAGCTCCGTGGTCAACTGGAGGACAATGGAAGTATTTTGCAAACAGAATCAGACACGGAATTACTCGCCCATTTAATTAAGAAAAATGGGAAAAAGACAGATGAAAAAGCGATTGCGGATGCGCTTAAACAAATGACTGGCGCATATGCCTTTCTTATTTTGACTGAAGACAAAATGTATGTCGCTCTAGACCCACATGGAATTCGACCACTTTCCATCGGCAGGCTTGGAGATGGTTATGTCGTTTCCACAGAAACGTGTGCATTTGATATCGTTGGAGCAACATATGAGCGCGAAGTTGTTCCGGGCGAACTCATAACGATTAGTGATCAAGGAATTGAATCGGTACGGTTTCTGCCACAAAAAAAACGGAAGTTGTGTGCGATGGAATATGTTTATTTCTCACGTCCAGATAGTGATTTGAATCATGTGAACGTTCATGCATCGCGAAAACGAATGGGGATTGAATTAGCGAAAGAAGCCCCCGTTGATGCAGATGTCGTTACAGGTGTTCCAGATTCAAGCATTTCTGCAGCGATTGGCTATGCGGAAGAAAGTGGATTACCGTATGAAATGGGGCTCATTAAAAATCGATATGTCGGCCGAACATTTATTAAACCGACCCAAGAATTACGCGAACAAGGGGTAAAAATGAAACTTTCTCCTGTACGTGGAATTGTGGAAGGAAAACGCGTCATTATGATTGATGATTCGATTGTTCGAGGAACGACGAGCAAGCGAATTGTCCGGTTGTTAAAAGAGGCAGGAGCTACTGAAGTCCATGTGCGAATTGCTTCTCCACCGATTAAGTATCCGTGTAATTATGGAATCGACATGTCAACTAAAGATCAATTGTTTGCGGCCAATTTTAGCCATGAAGAAATGGTTCGTGAGATGGGGGCTAATAGCCTCGCCTTTCTTTCCGAAGCAGGTTTGAAAAAAGCAATCGTCCGTGATGACTCAATGAATCAAGGAATTTGCACGGCTTGCTTTACTGGAGAATACCCGGTAAAACCACCACAAGCAAGTAAAGTCACGCAATGTTAAAGGGGAAATGAATATGTCAAATATGTATAAAAAAGCAGGAGTAGATGTTGAGAAAGGATATGAAGCGGTTGAACGGATGAAAAAGCATATCGCAAAAACAAATCGACCCGAGGTACTCGGTGGTATCGGTGCGTTTGCAGGGTTGTTTGAGCTCACGTCACTTCCATATGAAGAGCCGGTTCTCGTCTCTGGGACGGATGGGGTAGGTACCAAATTAAAGCTTGCTTTTCAGATGAACAAACACGATACGATTGGAATTGACCTCGTGGCTATGTGCATGAATGACATCGTCGCTCAAGGAGCACAACCATTATTTTTCCTTGACTATATCGCTTGTGGGAAAAACGACCCTGAAGTGATTGAAGAGATCATTCAAGGTATTTCAGAAGGCTGTGTAGCCTCAGGTGCTGCTTTAATCGGTGGTGAAACAGCTGAAATGCCAGGCATGTATAAAGATAATGAATATGATCTCGCTGGCTTTGCTGTCGGAATTGCCGAAAAATCAGAGCTCATTACGGGTGATGATATTTTGTGTGGGGATGTCATTATCGGACTGCCTTCAAGTGGTATTCATTCCAATGGCTACTCATTAGTTCGTAAAATCATTGAAAATTTAGACCTTGATAAAACGTATGAAGGCTTATCACGTCCGCTTGGCGAGGCTTTGCTCGCACCGACGAAAATTTATGCGAAAGCGCTGGCTGCTGTTATGAAAGAAGCCACGATCAAGGGGGTTTCCCATATCACAGGCGGTGGTTTTTATGAAAACTTCCCAAGAATGCTTCCGGATGGATTAGGCGTACAACTGGAGCGTTCAAGTTGGCACGTTCCGGAAATATTTCATCTTTTACAAGAGAAAGGAAATATTCCGGATAGAGAGATGTTCTCCGTTTTCAATATGGGAATTGGCATGGCTCTCGTTGTTGATGAAAGAGAAGCTGAGAGTGTGTTGTCTATTTTGCAACAATATGAACAAGACGCTGCGATCATCGGTTCCGTTACAAGCACAAAAGGAGTGCATATTTCACCATGAGTAATGTGAAGGCTTGTGTGTTTGCATCGGGAACGGGAAGTAATTTTGAAGCGATTATGAATGAAAGTGACCTCGGATGTGACATCGTCCTGCTCGTCTGCGACCAACCAGGCGCTAAAGTCATTGACAAAGCAGCTCGACAAGATATTCCGACGTTCGTATTTGACGCGAAAGCTTTTGACTCAAAGGCTGATTATGAGCGAAAACTGATTCAAATTCTTCATGAACATGGAGTAGAATGGATTTTCCTTGCTGGCTACATGCGGATTGTTGGTCCGACGTTATTACAAGCCTATGAGGGGAAGATCGTCAATATTCACCCGTCGTTATTACCTGCATTTCCAGGCATTGATGCGATTGGTCAAGCTTATCGCGAGGGCGTAAAAGTGACTGGAGTGACCGTTCATTTTATTGATGAAGGAATCGATACCGGACCGATCATCGCTCAACAAGCGGTGAACGTCCTTCCAGATGATACGATTGATACATTAAAAAAACGCATTCAACAAGTTGAGCACAAGTTGTATCCACAAGTGATCCAACAACTTGTGAAGCAGGAAGTTGCAACTGAAAATAAATAAACATGAAGCAAAACGACTTATTTTGACATTCCAACGTGAGGAGATATTTCTATGAAAAAACGAGCACTAATTAGCGTGTCGAATAAAGACAATATTGTTGACTTTGCTAAAGGACTCACTGACCTCAACTATGAAGTGATTTCCACGGGCGGTACATTACGCGTCTTACAAGAAGCAGGCATTGCAGTAAAAGCTGTTGATGAAGTAACCGGCTTTCCTGAGATTTTAGATGGTCGCGTTAAAACATTGCATCCGCTCATTCACGGGGGGTTACTTGCAAAGCGAGATGACGAAACACATCAAAAACAACTCCAAGAAAATAAGATTCATCCCATTGATGTAGTCGTCGTGAACTTATATCCTTTTAAAGAAACGTTAATGAAACACGGTATTTCTGAGGATGAGATCATTGAAAACATTGATATTGGTGGGCCGGCGATGCTACGCGCATCCGCAAAGAATTTCACAGATGTGACCGTTGTTGTAGATCCAGCGGATTATGATGATGTGTTAACTACATTAAAAAACGGCGAACTATCAATCGAGTTCAACAAACAATTAGCTGCCAAAGTGTACCGTCATACAGCTCATTACGATGCAATGATTGCTAATTATTTCACAGAGGAAACGGAGGAGCAGTTCCCAGAAAGATACACAGTGACATATGAAAAAGTACAAACGTTGCGCTACGGGGAAAACCCGCACCAAAAAGCAGCCTTTTATAAAAAACCTGTCGAAACCTATGGAGGATTGACCGCAGCGAAACAGCTTCACGGAAAAGAGCTTTCCTATAACAATATTCAAGATGCAAATGCAGCCATTGAAATCGTATCCGATTACGACAAGCCAGCTATCGTTGCTGTGAAACATATGAATCCTTGTGGAATCGGAGTTGCGACAACCATTTCTCAAGCTTTCCAAAAAGCCTATGATGCGGATCCAATCTCAATTTTTGGAGGAATTATTGCTAGTAATCAGGAAATCGACGCAGAAACAGCAGAAAAATTAAGTGAAATTTTCCTTGAGATTGTGATTGCACCACAATTCACGGAAGAAGCATTAACTGTGTTAACGAAAAAGAAAAATATTCGTCTGCTTGAATTACCACGAGTGGATCGAACAGATGCCTATCATAAACTAACGACAGTCAAAGGCGGTGTACTCGTCCAGGAAAATGATAGGGGAGAAATCGCGGAAGATGCGTTAACGTATCCGACAAAACGGAAACCGACGGACAAAGAAATGGCCGATTTATTGTTCGCTTGGAAAGCTGTCAAACATGTGAAGTCAAATGCGATTGTCTTAGCGAAAGACGAACAGACGATCGGTGTAGGTGCTGGACAAATGAATCGTGTCGGTGCAGCGAAAATTGCGATTGAACAAGCGAAAGAAAAAACAGAAGGGGCTGTCATGGCATCGGATGCATTTTTCCCAATGCCTGATACGGTAGAAGCAGCCGGAAAAGCAGGTGTCACCGCTGTTATTCAGCCAGGTGGCTCAAAACGAGATCAAGACTCTATTGACATGTGTGACCGATATGGCATTGCTATGGTATTTACAAATATGAGACACTTTAAACATTAACATATAATTGAGTATTTTAAGATGAGGGGAGCTTTCTGATGAATGTATTAGTTGTTGGTCGGGGTGGTCGTGAACATAGTATGGTCATGAAATTAGCGACGAGTGATCAAATTGATCAATTGTACGTTGCACCAGGTAATGATGGAATGACGGATGTAGCTACTTGTGTTGCCATCGATGAAACAGATGTGGATCAATTAGTTACTTTTGCCCAAACAAACGCGATTGATTTTACAATCGTCGGACCTGAAAATCCGTTAATGTTAGGAATTGCTGATCGTTTTCAGGAAGAAAACTTAACCATTTTTGCGCCGAAAAAAGAGGCAGCAATGCTTGAAGGCAGTAAAAGTTTTGCAAAAGCATTTATGAAACGACATAATATTCCTACAGCAGATTATGCAACTTTTACAGAGGTAAACGAAGCGAAAACGTTTATTGAGGAAAAAGGAGCACCGATTGTCGTAAAAGCAGACGGACTCGCTGCTGGAAAAGGGGTTATCGTCGCTGAGACAAAAGAGGAAGCCCTACAAGCAATCGATGATATGCTCATCTCTAAAAAATTTAAAGAAGCAGGGACGAAGATTGTTATTGAAGAGTTTCTTTCGGGAAAAGAGTTTTCGTTAATGGCTTTTGTCCATGGAAATAATGTTTATCCGATGGTTCCCGCACGAGATCATAAACGAGCCTTTGATTATGATGAGGGACCGAATACAGGTGGAATGGGCGCTTTTTCTCCGGTTCCTGATGTGACGGAAGAAACATTAGCCTTTGCGATAAAAAACATATTGCAAACTACAGCGGATGGCATGGTGGAAGAAGGCCGCCCGTTTACAGGAATACTCTATGCAGGTCTCATGATGACGGACGATGGTCCAAAAGTGATTGAATTTAACACGCGGTTTGGTGATCCTGAAACGCAAGTCGTCTTACCCCTGCTCGAAAATGATTTGTTGCAAGTGATGCTTGACGTCTTAGAAGGGAAAGACCCAGCATTACAATGGTCAAAAGAAGCATGTGTAGGCGTCGTTGTAGCAGCCGAGGGTTATCCATCATCTGACTACGCTAAACAAGTCCCAATTCCGGACTTTCAAACAGAAGATGATTCGTTTATCATCTTTGCAGGTGTAAAGAAAAAGGACGAAGGGCTCGTTTCTGATGGAGGACGAGTTTTGTTGATGGGAGCGAAAGGGAACTCATTACAGCAAGCGTCCGAACTCGCTTATCGCTCTCTTTCCAGCAAATCAAATGAAGGTCTTTTTTATCGCACGGACATTGGTAAAAATGTTTGAAAAGTGGACACCTGAACCAAGGTGTCCTTTTTTCTAGATCAAGCGTTTGCCGATTCCAGATTGAATAGGATCTGTGCATCAGGGGAGTTACTAAGATGAATTTCACAAAGATGTCAAATGATTTTCCTCTCTCTTCACTGCATTAAAGTGAAAAATATGATACGATGAACAAAATAAATTTATTGGAGAGTTGTTTTATGTTGGAGAAAGGTTATTGGCGAAATCGCGAAATGAGGAAACATGTTGCGATGATCGACGGGCTGGAGTCTCCTACCCTTGTCTTGAAAAATGCAACATATTTAAATATGTATACGAAACAATGGTTACAAGCACACATTTGGATTTATAATGATCGAATTGTTTATGTAGGAAATGACCTTCCACATAAACAAGAGAACACAGAATTCATCGATTGTCAGGGGAAATATCTTGTACCTGGTTATATTGAACCACACGCTCATCCTTTTCAGTTATATAATCCAGAACAATTTGCATTGCATGCTGCTCAATTTGGAACAACGACATTAATCAATGACAACTTAATGTTGCTTTTGTTATTGGATAAAAAGAAAGCGTTTTCTTTATTGCAAGCATTTAGTCATTTCCCTGTTTCCATGTATTGGTGGGCCCGCTATGATTCACAGTCAGCTCTGCAAGATGAAGAAGATTCATTTAATACGACTGATGTTTTGGACTGGGTGTCCAATCCGTTTGTCGTCCAAGGTGGCGAGTTGACAGCTTGGCCACATTTACTTGCTGGTGATGATCGACTCCTTTATTGGATCCAGGAAACGAAACGCTCGGGAAAACCGGTCGAAGGTCATTTCCCAGGAGCATCTGAACGGACATTGACAAAAATGAAATTGTTAGGTGCCGATGCTGATCACGAGTCCATATCAGGAAAAGACATCATGAAACGATTGGAGTTAGGCTATCAAGTGGGTTTACGCTATTCATCGATCCGCCCGGATTTACCATCCTTGATTGAAGAGATGTTAGCGGAAGGTTTGACGACATTTGATAACTTGACAATGACAACAGATGGGTCCATGCCAGCCTTTTATGAAGCCGGGGTGATGAATCTCTGTGTAGATATCGCAATTCGAAAAGGAATTCCGCTTGAAGAAGCTTATCGGATGGCTTCGTACAACGCAGCAAAACATCTCGGACTAGAAGCTAAACTTGGCAGTATTGCCCCTGGTCGAGTGGCGAATATTAATATTTTAGAGGAAAAAGATAATCCTCATCCCGAAAGTGTCCTTGCCAAAGGACAGTGGCTCGTGAAGGATAAGCAACCACAAATCGAACGATCATTGATTGATTGGAAAGAGTATGACATCAGCCCCATTGCTTTTGATTGGGAATTAGAGGAAAGTGATTTGCAATTTTCTCAGCCGATTGGTCTAGACATGATGAATGATGTGATTATCAAGCCTTATGCGATTGAAGTTGATAGTATGCATGAGACATTACCAGATGATAAACATGATGCCTTCCTTCTCCTTGTTGACCGGTATGGAAAGTGGCGAGTGAATGCGACCCTCCGTGGTTTTACAAAAAAATTAGGTGGACTAGCCAGCTCGTACTCGACGACAGGAGATATTGTTTTTATCGGAAAAAGTAAACGGGATATACAATGGGCATGGAAGCGTCTGAAAGAACTTGGCGGTGGGATTGTTTTAGTTCACGATGGAGAGATATTGCTTGAAATTCCACTTCCTATAGGCGGAATGATGTATGATGGTAAAATGACCGATTTAATTCAAAAAGAAAAAGAACTGAAAAAAATCTTGCAGCAATTTGGCTATTTATTTAAAGACCCTGTCTATACAATCTTTTTTCTATCTTCGACACACTTACCGTATATTCGCATTACACAACAAGGGATTATCGATATCATGAAAAGAGAGGTTCTCTTTCCAGCAACCATGCGATAGTTTATACTAGAGATTAGTAGTTTTCTAAAAAATAGATAAAGGTGTTGGGACAATGAGAAAAATAACTGTCGTATGGGTCGCAATGATCATGGTAATTGTATTCGGTGCTTGTTCCAAAGATGAAGCGAAGGAAAGTATGTATCCACTAACAGGTGAGAAAACGAAAGAGAATGTAGATCATCGGGTTGTAGGGGTCATGGTAAACAATCATCCAAAGGCACGTCCCCAATCTGGATTATCCAAAGCTGATATTGTTTTTGAGATGTTAGTGGAAGGTGATATTACTCGCTTCTTAGCTTTATACCATAGCGAGGAACCTAAGGTAGTTGGACCCGTCCGCAGTGCCCGTGAGTATTATTTTGACTTAGCTGATGGGTATGATGCACTATATGTGTATCATGGGGCAGCAGATTTTGTAAATGATATGATTGAAGACCGTGGGTTTGACCATTTAAATGGTTCGAAGTTCGATGACGACGGAAATTTATTTAAGCGAGAATCATTTCGAAACTCTCCTCATAATTCTTATTTGCAATTTAAAGCTGTGACTGAAGTGGCGGAAGAAGAAGGCTATGATGTAGAGAAAACAATCGATCCGTTACCTTTTTTAAGTAGAGATGAACTCGATTCACTTCCGGGAGAGTCCGCGGAACAGATTGAAATTCATTATACAATGGGTGGATCGGATGCAGTCGTTTACAATTATGATGAAAGCACTGAAATGTATACCCGTGCAAATAACGGTGAAGAAACAGTCGAATATGATTCACATGATCCGATTGAAGTCGACAATGTGTTCGTAATTGAAGCACATCATGAAGTGATGGATGACGAAGGGCGTCGCACAATCGATCTTGAATCTGGTGGAAACGCTTATCTCATTCAAAAAGGAAAAGTGAACACGGTCCAGTGGGAAAGACAAGATGGAAAGTTGATTCCGGTTAAAGATGGCGATCCGCTCGGCTTTGTCCCAGGGAAAACATGGGTAAATGTCGTTCCTGCGAATCCTGGTCTTGAGCAATCTGTAATGATCGAATAAAATCAGGAGGTGGTTTTTTTGCAGATCGATAAGTTGCGTGGAGAACAGCTAGATCAGCTGTTTAAAGCCATTCTTTCTTTAGATAGTATCGAGGAATGTTATCGTTTTTTTGATGATATTGCTACGATGAACGAAATACAATCGATCTCACAACGACTCCAAGTAGCGAAAATGCTCACGGAAGGAAAAACGTATAGTGCGATCGAACAGGAAACCAATGCATCGACGGCGACGATTTCACGTGTCCGTAGGTGTATTGATTATGGTAGTGGTGGTTACGAATTAGTATTGGACAGAATGGCGAATCAACAAGAAGATTCATAACGAATATGTCGCAAAGTCTTTATATACTTTGCGACATATTTTATTTCATCATTTATGAATCGTTGCCTCACGTTTCTATGGAGCTATAAAGGTTAAAAACCAACTAACATTTTCTTCCTGATCCCACATCTTAGATCCCAGATCGTAATAGAATGGTTCTACAATCATAACGATTGACAATCCTTCTACGAGAATGACATGGCACTCCAACCCTTCCAATCTATGAATAGCATTTAAATCGATTTAAATAACGAAGGATTTATAAAAGATACAATCCCTTAAATTTGTATCCTGTTTTTTGCTATAATAAATGAACGGACTATACTATTGGAGGATCAAAGATTGTCTATGAACATGAATGAATGGGAGCACCTATTTAAATTGGATCCCGCAAAGGAAATATCTGATGCCGATTTAAAACGTGTGTGTGAATCCGGTACAGATGCTATTATCGTTGGCGGTACGGATAACGTTACACGAGCAGGTGTATTGGATTTATTGACGCGAATCAAAGATTTTTCTGTCCCATGTATATTGGAAATCTCTGAGTTGGATGCGATTATGCCAGGCTTTGATTATTACTTTGTGCCGATGGTGTTAAATAGCCAAGATAAAAAATGGATGATGGATATCCACCATCAAGCCATTAAACAGTATAGACAGATGATGAATTGGGACGAAATATTTATAGAGGGGTATTGCATTGTAAACGAAGAAGCAAAAGCATTTATTCGAACAAATTGTTACGTTCCGACTGTCGAAGATCTTACGGCGTATGCCTATATGGCGGAGCATATTTTTCATTTGCCGATTTTTTATGTGGAGTATAGTGGAAAATATGGTGATCCAAACATGGTTCAACAAGCAAAGAAAGAGTTGGATGAAACCTTACTTTTTTACGGAGGTGGGATTGAATATCCTTCTCAAGCTCGGGAAATGAAAGAACATGCCGATGTAATCGTTGTCGGAAATAGTATTTACACGAACTTACAACAAGCATTGAAGACGGTTCAAGCCGTGAAAGATTATTAAAGGTGGTGGAAGTGAATGAGTCAGACAACGGAACAATTACTGAATGAATTAAATCAACAACAAAAAGAAGCAGTGAAGCATACGGAGGGACCATTGCTCATCATGGCCGGTGCAGGTAGTGGAAAAACCCGTGTATTAACCCATCGGATTGCTTATTTAATAGAGGAAAAAGGCGTATCACCACGAAATATTTTGGCGATTACGTTTACAAATAAAGCAGCACGCGAAATGAAGGACCGGGTACGACAACTTGTCGGTACGGATAGTGATAAGATGTGGGTCTCCACATTTCACTCGATGTGTGTTCGGATTCTTCGTCGTGATGTCGATCGCATTGGCTACAATCAAAATTTTACAATTTTAGATAGCGGGGACCAATTATCGGTCGTCAAGCAAGTGTTAAGCGATCTAAATATCGATCCGAAGCAGTTTGATCCTCGTGCCATGCTCGGGCAAATTAGTGGAGCGAAAAATGAACTCATCACTCCAGAGAAATTTCATGAACAGGCTGGAAACTTTTTTGAACGTCAAGTCGCCCGTGTATATGACGCCTACCAGAAGATGTTACGAAAAAATCAATCGCTCGATTTTGATGATTTAATTATGGAGACGATTCATTTATTCCAACGGGTTCCTGAAGTGCTTGAATATTATCAGCGAAGATTTCAATATATTCATGTCGATGAGTATCAAGATACAAACCATGCGCAATATTATTTAGTGAAACAGCTTGCACACCGTTTTCAAAACTTATGTGTCGTTGGTGATTCAGACCAATCGATTTATCGTTGGCGGGGGGCTGACATTATGAATATATTGTCATTTGAAAAAGATTACCCGTCTGCGCGAACGATTATGTTAGAACAAAACTATCGCTCAACGAAATCGATTCTCGACGCAGCGAACCATGTCATCGAACATAATACCGGGCGTAAACCGAAAAAACTGTGGACCGACAATCCCGACGGACAAAAAATTAATTATTTTCAAGGGGCCACTGAACGGGAAGAAGCTTTATTTGTAACAAAAAAGATTCAAGAACTCATCGAAGAAGATGGTTTTTCAGCAAACGATATTGCTGTTCTCTATCGAACGAATGCCCAATCTCGTGCAGTTGAGGATGCCTTAAATAAATCGGGTGTAGCCTACCAAATGATCGGTGGGACAAAGTTCTATGAGCGAAAAGAAATTAAAGATATGCTCGCCTACTTACGGCTCATCACCAATCCAGATGATGATATTAGCTTTGAACGCGTTGTAAATGAACCGAAGCGTGGGATTGGAAAAACGTCGATTGAAAGATTGCGCGCCTATGCGACAGAACACGATCTGTCTTTTTCTGAAGCGGTTAAAGAAGTAGATTTTACAGGGGTGCCGAAACGAGCAGCAAATGCGTTAGCTAAATTTGATCATTTAATCCAAACCTTATCACAACAACAGGAGTTTTTGACGGCAACGGATATGGTTGAAACGGTCTTGGAGCGAACCGGCTATGAAGAGATGCTAAGAAATGAGCGAACGATCGAATCACAGAGCCGCTTGGAAAACTTGGAAGAGTTTATGACCGTTACACAAAATTTTGAAGAAAACAGTGATGATAAAACACTCGTGGCGTTTTTAACCGATCTCGCCTTAATAGCTGATATTGATCAGCTCGATGAGGAAGAACTGGAGGAGGAAGAAAAAGTCACCTTAATGACATTACACGCGGCGAAAGGATTAGAGTTCCCCGTCGTCTTCTTAATCGGACTGGAGGAAAATGTCTTTCCGCATAGTCGTTCGATGCTTGATGAAGAGGAGATGGAAGAAGAGAGACGACTTGCTTATGTTGGGATTACACGCGCGGAACAACAATTGTACTTAACACATGCGAATATGCGCACATTGTATGGGCGAACGAATATGAATCCAATCAGTCGATTTATTAACGAAATACCGGAAGAATTAATCGATGGAATTGAACAGGCGAAAATATCGATGTTCGGTAGGCCTTTTGGAAACAAGATCGATGATCGTCCGACACCGAAAAAACGTCAAGCTCGACGCCTAAAGCAAACGACAACGGGCGCAGAGAGCGAAACGTGGCAACCGGGGGATAAAGCAAGCCATAAAAAATGGGGGATCGGTACGGTGGTCAACGTTCAAGGTACAGGAGAAGCGATGGAATTGGATATCGCCTTTCCAGCCCCAACCGGTGTGAAGCGGTTATTAGCTAAATTTGCCCCGATTACGAAACAATAGGAGGTGGTCTCGTGGATCAACAACAAGCCGAAAAAAAAATTCAATCTTTACGAAAGCTACTCAATCAGTATGAATACGAATATTATGTATTAGATAACCCGACCGTGCCCGATGCCGAATACGATGCTAAATTACAGGAACTTCGTGAACTTGAAGAGGCTTTTCCCGAACTTGTGACCCCGAACTCACCTACACAACGGGTCGGTGGAAAACCGTTAGATGCTTTTGTAAAGGTAGAGCATCATGTGCCGATGCTGAGCTTGGGGAATGCATTTAATGAATCTGATTTACGCGATTTTGATCGCCGAATCAAAAATTTGATCGATGAATCGGTTCAGTATGTGTGCGAATTAAAGATTGACGGACTGGCGGTGTCAGTTACGTATGAAAATGGTCAATTCGTTCGCGGGGCTACTCGGGGTGATGGAACAACGGGGGAAGATATTACGAGTAACATGCGGACGATTCGTAGCCTCCCATTATCGATTAAAGAAACAGAAATGCTTGAAGTCCGTGGTGAAGCATTTATGCCTCAAAAGTCGTTTCTCGCTTTAAATGAAGAAAGAAAAAGGAACGGAGAGGCCATCTTTGCGAATCCACGAAATGCTGCTGCTGGGTCATTACGGCAATTGGACCCTCGGATTGCGGCATCTAGAAACTTAGATGTCTTTATCTATGGAGTGGGTGAATGGGATGTCGTCGGAATAACTGCCCACAGCGAACGGTTAACATACTTGAAATCGTTGGGTTTTAAAATTAACCCGGAGTGGAAAATATGTAACACGATTGATGATGTCATTGAATTTGTTGATGAATGGACGGCCAAACGATCAGACTTAAGTTATGAAATCGATGGCATTGTTGTGAAGGTCAATGATTTACATCAGCAAGAACGCTTAGGATTTACAGCTCGTAATCCACGTTGGGCCATCGCTTATAAATTTCCAGCAGAAGAAGTGATGACGACGTTAAAAGATATCGAATTAAGTGTAGGAAGAACTGGAGTAATCACCCCAACGGCTATTTTAGAACCCGTTCAAGTCGCCGGTACAACAGTGCAACGCGCTTCGCTGCATAATGAAGATTTAATTCATGAAAAAGATATTCGTATCGGTGATCAAGTCGTTATTAAAAAAGCTGGTGATATCATTCCTGAGGTTGTTCACGTTGTTTTTGAAAAACGAACAGGTTCTGAAAAAGAATTTTTTATGCCAGAAGAGTGCCCAGCTTGTGAAAGTGAACTCGTCCGATTGGATGAGGAAGTCGCTTTGCGCTGTATTAATCCGAATTGTCCAGCCCAAATTCAAGAAGGTCTCATTCATTTCGTGTCCCGATTAGCGATGAACATCGAAGGACTTGGTGAAAAAGTGATCGCCCAATTATTCCGAGAAGGACTGATCGAAACGATTGCAGATGTTTACCGATTAGAACGCGAAGAATTGCTTCAGTTGGAACGAATGGGTGAAAAGTCAGTAAGCAATTTATTGAATGCAATTGAGGCCTCCAAAAATAATTCGTTGGAAAAACTTTTGTTTGGACTTGGCATCCGCTTTATCGGTGAAAAAGCAGCGAAAATATTAGCGCAAACTTTTAGAACGATGGAAAAACTGCAACAAGCCACATATGATGAGCTTGTCCATATCGATGAAATTGGTGAAAAGATGGCGGATTCCGTCGTCCAATATTTTTCAGAGGAACACGTACAAGAGCTCATTCAAGATTTACGAATGCTCGGTGTCAATATGGAATATACGGGTTCACTTCCAGAAGAGCAACCGTTGGAAACAGCATTTTACAATAAAACGATTGTTTTAACAGGGAAACTTGAACACTTTACACGGAAAGAAGCGAAAGAACAGATTGAGTTACTAGGTGGAACAGTGACAGGAAGTGTGAGTAAGAAAACGGATCTCGTCATCGCAGGTGAAGCTGCTGGTTCGAAATACGATCGAGCTCAACAACTCGGTATCCCAATTTGGGATGAGAATCAGCTTAAACAAGCACTCGATGACGCATATGACCAAGGAGAAGACGGATGATGAGAAAAATAAGTGTTTTATTATTGTGCACACTCCTCGTTTTAGCGAGCTGTGCCCCCTCTATGAAGGAGGATGAAATTGTAAAAAAAGATGAAAGTGAGGCAGAAGAGCCATCCATTGTACCTAATTATCAATTGTCCAAAGATAATTACAAAATAATTTTGCCTTACCGCCCGAGTCCATCTAGAGGGGTTATTGTCGATAAGATAGCGAATCGAATGGACATTGATGAGATGGAAGAAGGACTTAGAAGACACTCCGTGGAATACTTCGACCCCGAAAAATATTACTTTGAAGAAGGGCAATACTTATCGGAAGAAGTTGTGAAGTCCTGGTTATCCCGAAAGCTTACGAAAAAGCAATTAGAAAATGAAGTGAAAGAAGAAGTTTCACGATTGGAAAAAGCAGAAATGACAGTGAATGAGGAAGAGATTCGAGCTGAATTACAGCGTGGTCTGAATCCGCCTCTTAAAGACAATCCCAAAAAAAGTGATTATGAAAAAAACCCTGAATACTTATCGCACATCTTAGAACAAAATTTTTTGCAAAAGAAAGATGACAATAGTGTTGAGCTCGTCGGAGTTTCGTTAGGAATTGCTATGAAATCAGTGTACCGCTATCAAACAGAGACAGGCGGACCGTATCATTATAAAAAAATTTCTACAGAAGAAATGCTTGAACAAGGCTATGGAATCGCAGAAGAAGTAGTTAAGAGAATGCGGAAAAATGAGGAATTAAAAGATGTGCCGATTATGATTGCGCTCTACCGTGAGGAAGACCAAAGCTCTCCCGTCCCAGGGAATTTTGTTGAGAAAACGTTCGTTGAAGGCGGTAGTGAAAAAATAGGTAAATGGAAAACAATTGACGAAGAATATGTATTATTCCCCTCTGAAAAAGGTGAGAAAAAGTACTTTGATGATGACCAGCTTGTCGAAAATTTTGGAGATGAGATCGCACAATATTTTCCCAATTATGTAGGCGTTGTCGGGGAAGGGTTTTACGTTGACAATGAGCTCAAGAAACTGACGATTGAAGTCCCGATTGAATTTTATGGAAAAGGTGAAGTGATCGGGTTTACGCAGTATATATACGGACTCGTGACAGAGATGTTTAAGGATTATTATGATTTAGAAATTAACATTACCTCCACTGAAAAAAATGAAAGTTTTATATTCCGTAAAGCAGGTGAAAAGGAAGCTACCGTGCATATTTTTCATTAAGTACGATCGCAAATCGTAGATTCATTGAAGAGTATGGAGAGATACGATAACATATGAAGTAAGCACCATGTTATCGCTTTCATACAGAGGCGAACAACATTGGAAAGACCATTAAATATAGGAGGTAATGTTATGGTAACAGCGTATAAGCATGAGCCTTTTACAGATTATTCGGTTGCAGCAAATAAGGAAAAAATGCTTGAAGCCATTGCAAAAGTTGAAGCAGACCTTGGGAAAGAATATCCATTGATCATCGGTGGAGAGCGTGTAACAACGGAAGACAAAATTATTTCTGTGAATCCAGCGAATAAAGATGAAGTGATCGGTTATGTTTCCAAAGCCGATGAACAATTGGCTGAACGGGCAATGACAGTGGCTGATGAAACGTTTGAAACGTGGAGAAAATCAGATCCAACATTCCGAGCGGACATCTTGTTTCGCGCAGCGGCGATTGTACGTAGGCGGAAGCATGAATTTACGGCACATCTCGTTAAAGAAGGCGGAAAACCATGGAAAGAGGCGGATGCTGATACAGCTGAGGCCATCGATTTCCTCGAATATTATGGTCGACAAATGTTGAAATTAAAAGACGGTATGGAAGTGAATAGCCGTCCAATCGAACACAATCAATTTCATTACATTCCCTTAGGTGTCGGTGTCGTGATTTCACCGTGGAATTTCCTGTTTGCCATCATGGCAGGTACTACTACCGCAGCAATGGTAACAGGAAATACGGTTGTCTTAAAACCAGCGAGTGCGACTCCAGTGATTGCTTATAAATTTATGGAAGTGCTTGAAGAGGCGGGTTTACCAGCCGGTGTAATTAATTATCTTCCTGGACCAGGAAGTGAAGTCGGCGATTACTTAGTCGATCATCCACGTACACGATTTATCAGTTTTACCGGTTCACGTGAAGTCGGGACGCGGATTTTCGAACGAGCGGCGATCATTCAAGAAGGGCAAATATGGCTCAAACGAACGATTTTAGAAATGGGTGGAAAAGATACGATCATTGTAGATCAAGAAGCTGATTTAGAACTGGCCGCCCAATCTATCGTACAATCTGCTTTTGGTTTTTCTGGGCAAAAATGTTCTGCTTGTTCTCGTGCGGTCATTCATGAGGATGTATACGATGCCGTCCGCGACCGAATTGTAGAGCTTACAAAAGAACTGACAGTCGGCAATCCGACGAATCATGCTAATTATATGGGCCCTGTCATTGATCAAGCGGCCTACGATAAAATTATGAGCTACATCGAAATGGGTAAACAAGAAGGAACATTACTCGTCGGTGGAGATGGAGATGACCGTAAAGGCTGGTTTGTCAATCCGACTGTATTTGAAGGGTTAGATCCACAAGCCCGACTGATGCAAGAAGAAATTTTCGGTCCAGTCCTCGCATTGACGAGCGCAAAGGATTTTGATGAGGCGATTGCGATTGCGAATAATACGGAATACGGTTTGACAGGTGCGGTCATTACAAACAATCGCAAGCATATTGAACAAGCCCGTGAAGACTTTCACGTCGGTAACTTATATTTCAATCGTGGGTGCACAGCAGCCATCGTTGGATATCAGCCATTTGGTGGCTTCAACATGTCAGGTACGGATTCCAAAGCAGGTGGCCCCGATTATTTAATTCAGCATATGCAAGGTAAATCAACATCGGAAATGTTTTAAATAGTATGTATTGAGAAGATCCCCCTTTTGTCATTTGGTTGGCAAGAGGGGATTTTTTCTCATGTTTTGTCAAAAAATGAATTTTTCTAGGAAAGTAGGAAAGTTTTCAACGAGTTAAACGCTATTTTCCCCTAATAACTTTCCCATTATGAATACCTAACAAATATGTTATGATATAAATAGAAAGATAAATTCGAATAAAAATAAAATTTAAATTTCTATTCAAGAGGTGGGTGAATGATGGAAGTTGGTTCGTATATTAAATTACAACGCGTCAAGCAGGGGATGACCCAGGAGGAACTAGCAAATGGCATTGTTTCGATGTCTTATTTGTCAAAAATCGAAAATCAACGCACCGATGCGAGCCCGGAAGTCATTAACTTATTATGCACCCGACTTGGTATAGAAATTGATAATGAAAAAGATGTAACGATCAAAGAGAAATGTGAAAGATGGTATGATTTACTGTTTGAAGTGAATGACCGTGACGATATTATAAATGGATATAAACAATTGAAAACATTGATGGATACGGTCAGTTCGAATAATTTCATGATGTTTGAAATCCATAAAATAAGATATTACCTCGTCTTAGGAAAATTTTCTGAGGCGTTACAACAGATCAACCATTTAACGGAAATATCAAATACGTTTGATAATCTTCATCGATATTATTGGTATAAGTTTAAAGGGAATTATCATTCGACGAACGGAGATTTTAACCAAGCGATGAAATTGTATGAATTAGCTGAAGACAAATTGAAGCAACTTGATTTACCAGAACATGAAGAAGCTGATTTGTACTATATTATGTCAGTCACCCATAGCAAACTCCACAATACGTTGGAGTCGATTGATTATGCGGAGCGGTCGATTCATATTTTTCAAAAGGAATACCATTTTCTTCGCTGTGCGCAATGTCATGTTGTACTTGGCATTTCATTTCGTCGCTTACAAATGTACGATAAAGCAATAAAAAATTATAATTTAGCGAAACATCTCGCTAAACTCGAACACAATAATCAACTGATTCAACTGACGAATATGAATTTAGGGTATTTGCACTCGACAAAAGGAAATTCCCGAGATTCAATTCAGTACTATTCCGAAATTATTGATGATGAAGAAGGTGATGTCATCATTCGATTAACTTCGATTACATCCTTAATTAAGTTATATTATTCAATCGGAAATATTGAAAAAACAAAAGAAATGATTGATAGAGGGTTTGCACTGTTAGAAGATAATGCGACGATTACGACGACGAATACAGCAATACGTTACACAGCTACAGAAACCGTTAAAATAAATTATTATTTACTAACTACGTATAAATATGCCATCAATCATGAATATCATAAATTTGAAAAAATGGTCATCCATGAGTTTATACCTTTTCTAAAGAAAATTAAAGAACATAATAATTTAGTTGATATTTCAAAAATGTTAGCCGAACACTTTGAAAAGCAAAACAAATATAAGCAAGCTGTAAAATATTACAAACTCGTAAATTTAACATACAATCAATTAATTAGTATTTAGTAAAGGAGGGAAATCATTGAAAAAGTTAATTGCTAGCATTGTAATCAGTAGTGCACTTATCGTTGGAGGGTTATTCTTTATCGAAAACAATCACCAGTTACATGACGGTCTAGCTGGCGAACTTCACCCAGGTATTTTCTCATCCGAAGAAGGTTTGGCTGGCGAACTTCACCCAGGTATTTTCTCATCCGAAGAAGGTTTGGCTGGCGAACTTCACCCAGGTATTTTCTCATCCGAAGAAGGTCTAGCTGGCGAACTTCATCCAGG
>DATGTE010000005.1:0-9847 GCA_035301985.1 Bacillota bacterium | reverse complement strand
ACACTGTCAACAAAATATATTGCGAGTGAAGAAGACTTTTTCATTCATTTTCTAGAGTTTACCGAAGAAGAGGATGAGTTATTGAGATATAAAGTGAGAATACAGAATTTTATTACTTCTAATCCTGATATTACTGATTGGTAAAGGCTAAAAAGAGAAGTAGGAAAAAGGGAACAGTATAAAGGCACTCTTGAAAATGTGTTAAATAGAAAGTTAGAGAACAAAGAATTTGCAGCGTATTGGAAAAATCAATACAACAACATGGCTGATCATGGCGATTTTGCGCATCAACAAATTACAACAGCAACTATATTGTATGATAAACGATATGTACTAGATAGGCTATTAGGATTACCTCATCTGTTTTTAGGGAAAGAAAAACTTGAAGGTTTATCTGGCTGGTTAGGAGATGCAACTTTAGATGACTCTTTATTAGGAGCGGAGCTGAGTTTTGGAGCTGACGATTACAAAGCAGATTTAGATGCTGAAAACATATCCTATTTAATGGAAAAAGAAGGACTTTCTTATCAAGATGCCGTAAATAAATAGTATCATGAAGTTGGAATCCTTTATTCACGGGCTGAAATGTTCAGTCAACATACGAATGTGAACGATGTGAAAAAATAAGTTTTTAATGCACTAAATATAAAATGGGATGATGATAATGACTCGGAAGCAAGTGGGGCCATGAAAGAATTAAAAAAGCAAGACCAGAGACGTATAACTTCATTCGTAGTCTAGAGGAATATAAACATGAAATGGGTCGTTATGAATGAAAAAGTTAGTTTATGTAATGAGCACCGTCATATTGCTTATCGGGAGTCATGATGTGTATAAAGTAACCAAGGTAAAAAATGTGTTTGCTGAAATGTATTATGCTGAGGTTCAATCTTTCCCCAAACTGTATACATCTACTAGTTACTCAAGTCTTATTAAAGCAAATGTATTAAAAAACTTACAGAAGACTGTGAGAGATTTTTATCCAGACTTCAAACAGGAGTACTATGAATAGAAAAGCCTGATATCGTTTCAGATCAATATTCCGATACAGATTACAGCACAAACGATCCAAAAGAAGTCGCAAAGTTCATGGAAAAACATCATTTAACAGAAGAAGATTTAACGAATGATCAAGATTACTTTCTATATGAAAAAGTGTTGACGGATTGGTTCGAACACAATCCAAAAAGTCGCTTTTCATTGGATCATTTGGGAAAAGTAGACATCATTCAAGAATGATATGGATTCAATTGAAGGCGAGACATATTGTTCCCATTTTAATGAAGGAATCGAATTTATTGATTAAGAATCCGTTGATGTTGAAGCATATGAAAGGTATTTAAGGTATTTGAATATTGGCTTGTAGATTGTGATGTGAATTTGGAATAAATTTCAATGATATGATTCCATCTGAAACTTTATATAATGGACAAATAAAACATAAGTGATGCAAACATGTTTTTTATGTTTATGTTCGGGAAAAAGAGCTACTAATATCGCTCTTTTATTCATAAAAATGTATAAAGTAAATGCATCGCTGGCTTCATCTCTATGGAAGATTTTACAGGTGAGGCAACCCCCTCTGCCAAAAACTACTTTACGTCTGTCCACCAAACGACTATTGCTGACTTTGAACTATTGTTATCGAGATTCATGAAAATTTAGAAAAACATATCGAGAATTTCCAGTCGAGCGTAGATGAAAGTGATGTAGCGAGAATCGTTCGTGCTTAGATCGAGGATGAAAAAAGAAGACATCCAAATTACAGAATAATAACAATTCAAATCATGAAAAAGGGGAGAATATGGATGAAAACATTTTTCTTAGGGATGGAAGATGAACTGTTCATTGTTAAGGAAACAGAAGACGGATATCGGTCAACGAATCATCTAGAAGGAACGCAACCTACCAGTCTCGCCGTTGATCCTCATAATAAAAAACGTATGTATTGTGCAACTTACGGCCAAGGGCTTTGGAAAAGTGAAGATGGTGGTGAACATTGGCGAGCCATCGGAAAAGCGAACTCTTATTATGAGCCGATGCTAGGTAACGGCATCAGATCTGCACATGTGACGTCTGTAGCTGTTCATCCAACTAAAAAATCTAAAGGTAACTGTATTGTTTACGCCGGAACGGAGCCAAGCGCGCTTTATTATTCAGAAGACAACGGCGAATCTTGGACTGAATATAAAGGCATCCAAACCCTTCCTTCTAAAGGAAACTGGCAATTTCCTCCTCGTCCACATACACACCATGTGCGCTGGATTACCCCTAGTTATTTACATGAAAATCATTTGGGCGTATCCATTGAATTTGGGGCTTTTATACGTACAGAAGACCATGGCGAGACTTGGGAAGATCGGCCATTTAACAGTCCGTTAGACATTCACACTTTACTCGCACATCCTCAATCCCCGGGTCGATTATATGCAGCATGCGGTGATGGTTTAATTGTTGATGGCCATTCTTATGCCGAGAGCATCGACGAAGGACGGAGCTGGACGTTCATGAGTGAAGGATTAGAAAATCATCCGTATCTGTATCATATGGTTCTTCATCCAGAAGATCCGGATGAACGTTTCGTTTCCGCTGCAAAACACGCTTCCCATGCTCATCACTCTTCACTGTACTCCACGATTTACCGAAAAATAAGCGATCAACCGTGGGAAGAAGTAGCAGAAGGATTACCATGTGATGGCTCCTATGCTCATGCATTAGCTGCAGATCCGACAGAATCAGGCGTGTTTTATGCAATGAATAATCATGGTCTATATCGCTTTCAAGCTAACGAAGACCGTTGGAATAAAGTTGAAATCGATTGGAAGAAGAAATACATCAATCAACATCCTTCATTTTTAGTTGTGCAGGATCAATCATATTAAACGTCTCATGTTAGATTCAAAGTCGGTGGAGTGTCGAGAGTTTGAATAAAGATTGACATTTTATTTGGAATTCGTTGGCTATGAGGAGGTTTTCTAATGAAAATAAACTTTGTCCGTACTGCAAAAGGCTATAGTACCTATCGAGCTGGTGATCCAGATGAGTTATCTAAACGCCTTAAAAATTGGGTGTAGGGATCAAAGATCAATCGATATTGGATAGGGAACAGGTACGGGGTATCTTGCCAGGACGTTTGCTAAGCAAGGTGCTCAAGTGACGAGAGTGGATCTATCAGAGGAGCATGAAGGTTAAATGAGGGGGGAAGAATGAAAACGCTACTCTATATAGTTTTTACCTTTCATTTTCTCTTTATTTTATTAACGGCCATTCTACCTTTGCTCGTTTATAGAATAACGGGAAACCCGGCGTCCTCAGGTTACGTGTTAGCAACATTTATGTTCGCTCTATTAGGCTCTAGAGTATATCTATTAAAATACGATGTTGAAGAAGTTCGCTTGCTCAAAGTTGGTTTATTATTTTACAGCTCAGGGTTCGGCCTTTTACTCATCGGGTCAACGACTTTATTCGTCTTTTTTATAGGCGCTCTATTATTCGGTATTGCGGTTGGTATCATTGCACCGGCATTGATTACATTAGTAACGAGTAGTGGGAATCAAACACAAAAAATGGTCGGGATTTATAATTCTCTTATGGGGATTGCATCAGCAATCGGCCCATTTGCAGGCCTTTCCTTATTTTATAAGGTTGACACGGTTGATTTATATCTTATTTTGTTTTTGACATCGCTAACCATTTTTATCCCGAGCTTATTGATAGAGATGGAACAGGAGAGAGAAAAGACAAACGCGAATCCGTTTCGTAAAGAGATTTTTTCACTTGAATAGATGGTGAATTACATATCATTTCTTCTTATTTCAATAAGTTATGGGGCCATCATTGCTTTTTCACCAATTCTTTTCGAGCACGTACATGTAAGGGTCGACATTTTTTATTTCTTTTTTTTGGAGTTTCTTTATTTTATCACAAATATATATGGAAACGATTAGGAAGTATGTCACCGAAGGGATTCTTCTTCCAGGGAGTATCATTTTAACAGCGGTTAGTATGTATTTCATATCTTTTGCAACGAATGTTGCTTTATTCATCTTAGCCGCGATTCTTTTTGGATTTTTCTACGGGGGATTGATGAACCTCTTTTATAATAAAATTGCGGTTCTCAGAAATAATCGATCCAAGAAAAATGCCTTTGCCCTATTCGGTTTGATGTCATACTTCGGTGTTGGTTTAGGCTCATTTCTATTAACGCCAATGGCAGCACGTTCTTTAACGAAGGTGTTTCTTATATCATCCTTCTTTCCTTTGTCCGCATTTATGATCTATGTTACATACTCATTGATGCAGCGTAGTAAAGTAAACGCAAAAGGTTAAGAGAGGCGGATGGGCTATTTGTATGGAAAACATCAGGAGCGAACTTCTTCTTGCGTGGAATTTTCTGCAAATTCATTCAATATCCGCTATACTAGAAAAGTAAGTCTATGTAGGGATTGAATAGGGGGAATAAGAATCGAGGTTTAGCGACATGAGGAGAAAGTAAAAGCAAGTAGTGAGAATGTTTGCGTCAATCATTTCTTTTTAAGTAAGTGTACAACGGTTTATTGTTTATGAAAAAGTAGAATGCCGATTGATTGGAAAGGATGAATTGTTCAAATGGAAGTACATATTAAGCGAAATACGGGAACAATGGGTGGGGCATCAAACATAGCATTAATTGTAGATGGAACAACGGAAAAAAAGATGAAATATAATAAATATAATGAGGAATATGTTCTTACGACCAATCAGGGTCGAGTGACCCTTTCAAGCTAAACAATGGTTTTTTGGTAGTGAAGAGCGGGAGATGAGCATCTCGAAATTAAAATTAATCCTCGATGTTTATCACTCGATGTCGTTTCTGTCGTACTCGTTCTAATGGGCGGAATGAGTGGGAATCTGGATCTAAAGCCGATATTTTTATTGGTCGGACTCATCGGTGTGGTGGCCACATCTATATATGCGATGAAGTCATGGTTCATTTTCGAATAAATAATGTTAAGACATGTTGATCGTCATCATATCATTTTTGTACGCCTCATTGTGTGCATCAGCCTGTGCAAATGCTCGAGAAAATTCGCAAGAAAGGATACCAATTGTGCAGGGGAATCGAATCGTAGGCCGTTCGTTTTCCTAAGTATTCGTGGCGAATCAATTTGACAATATCATGTCATTTCAGAACAATCGTCTTTTTTGCTCTTTTTTTAACAACATTGTCTTCCGCAATCATTCGTCATCGAGATAGGAGTCATGTATAATAAAGGTAGATACAATAAAGGAATTTCTAGTTCAAATGCATAAGATAAGTAAGGATAATGACAATCATTTTCCATTAATTAGAGGAGAGGATTACGATGAGAAACATGATCCAAAAAGGTTTAGCATTAGGATTAGGTCTCGCTGTGACGACGAAAGAGCAAGTTGAAAAAGTCGTTGATGAACTGGTGGAAAAAGGGGAATTAACGAAGCAAGAGTCGAAACAATATGTCGACGAATTAGTTGCCAAAGGTGAAGAAACGAAACAAGATATCGACGAAAGAATCAACCAAAAGTTGAAACAATCGCTAAGTGAGTTGGATTTGGCAACGAAAGAAGAAGTGAACGAATTGAAGAAGCGGGTGGAACAGTTAGAAAAAGAACGGGAGTAAGCGGAATCAACGTCTCATTCGAATAAAGAAGGAATGAGAGCGTTCAATCATTGAAGGTACGATGACGAGCATGGGAAGATGAGCCTATTCGCATGTCTGAACGGTTTTCAGACTGTTCTTGGAAACAAGTGGAAGGTTCGTTCATTGCATTAAAAAGATTGTTAGAAATGACTGCGTCACTGTTGTCATGATTGGTATGATATTTTACGTTTAGGGAGGGGTTATTATTTTACAAAAACGAATTAGACATCTGCAACGATATCGAGCGATTGTCATGGCTTTTTCGCGGAATGGATTCGGTTACATTGCGGATGAGTTAGGTCTTTATGATTTGGTTTCCCTCCCGAAGCGGATTTTTACGAACGAGGCGCATACGAGTGAGCGAAAAACGACAGGGGAACGGATTCGGTTATTTCTGGAAGAGCTTGGTCCAACGTTTGTTAAGCTGGGGCAGTTCGCCAGTACACGTCCCGATATTTTGCCTGAGCACATCATTCAAGAGTTGAATAAACTTCAGGATGACGCGACGCCATTTTCGTATGAAGATGTGAAAACAATTATTGAAAGCGAACTCAACCAACCGATTGATTCTATTTTTCTCGAATTGAAGCAAAAACCGTTGGCAGCTGCATCCATTGGTCAAGTGCATGAAGCTGTCTTGCATACAAATGACCGGGTAGCTGTGAAAATCCAGCGTCCTCACATTCAAAAAACCATCAAGACAGACTTAGAAATTTTACAGGATTTAGCCACTGTTGCAGAATATCGTCTGGATTGGGCGGCTCGTTATCATGTGCGGAACATCGTTGATGAGTTTTCTAGAACGTTGAAAAAAGAATTGGATTATCGGCAAGAAGGACGGAATGCAGATCGGATTGCAAATCAGTTCAAAAACAATCCGCACATCCACATTCCGAAAATTTATTGGAACAATACGACAGATAAAGTGTTGACGATGGAATATGTAAAAGGTACAAAAATAAATGATGTAACCAACCTCGAACAACAGGGGATCAACCCGACGATTGTGGCGGAACGTTTCGTCCAATCGATGTTTCAACAAATTTTCAAAGATGGATTTTTCCACGGTGATCCGCATCCTGGTAATGTCCTCGCCACCCCGGGAGACGAACTTATTTTTATCGATTTCGGTATGGTTGGATATCTGACTCCCGCAACGAAAGAACATTTGGCTTCGTTTGTCATTTCCCTCATGAAGAAAAATTCAAAAGGAATCATCAAGTCGATTTCACGCATGGGTATGGTACCTGAAGATGTCAATTTACGAGAGCTTTATATGGATCTCGAATATTTGCGCGAAAAATATTATGACGTTCCTTTAGGAGAAGTGCGCTTCAGTGAGTCGATTCATGATTTATTTTCCGTGTCGTATAAACATCGCATCCATCTTCCGGCTGATTTAACACTGTTAGCAAAAACTCTCCTGACGATTGAGGGGATTGTCGAACAACTCGATCCAGAACTAAGTATTGTAAAAATGGCAGAACCTTTCGGACGGGAATTGTTAAAAGAAAAATATCATCCAAAAAAAGTAGTTGGAGATCTTGTTGACGATTTTCTCGAATATAAGGAATTGATTTCCGAATTACCATCTTCCATTAAGAATTTAAAATCCGTGATAAAAAAGGGAAAACTTCGGATGGAAATTATCATTCCGGAATTGGATCGATCACTGAAAAAATTAGATCAAATTAGTAACCGATTATCGTTCAGTATCGTTCTTTTGGCTCTTAGTATTATCATGGCGGGACTCATTATCGGTTCGGCATTAGTGAGACAATCGACCCTTTTGTGGAATATCCCGGTTATTGAAATCGGCTTTCTGATGGCTTCAGTTATGTTTCTCTGGCTTTTATATGGCATATTTAAATCTGGGCGATTTTAGACGAATGCGCCCAGATTGTTTTATGAAATCGTGTGTTTTCTAGTGTGGTGGCTTAACTGGAATCTTGGTCAAATGAAGACCGTGATTTTACTTCGATGACACCTGTTGGAAGCGGAATGCGAACAACATCATCATTTAAAAATCACTTTTCGATTGAAAAGCAAAAGAACACTTGTTCCTTTCCCCGTTTTATACTATGATGAAATCAGTCTATACATCGCGGAAAATATCACTTCATATGTAAGCAAGGGATGTGGTATCATCCCGGTACTTCAGTCCGTGGATACGAAAAAGGGATGGACGTACAATCATTTGTTGTCGTCTTGCCATCTTGAACACTTTTTGTGAGGGAACAAAGAGAAACTTCATCATACATAGATCATGATCAACTCTTCAAACAACTTATTCACACTTTTTTTGAACAATTCATCACTGCTTTTTCCCACAACTTCATAAACACGTTAATTTCCATGCTGTAAAGCCTTGATCAGAAGAAGTGTTTACCGACTTACACGAGGGTGAGCGTAGGCAACTTGACATCATCGTCGAAACGACGTTACAAGGAGCAAATCTCCTCCTCCTCATCATTCACATTGAACCACAAAGTGATCAACAGCCCAATTTCCACGAGCGAATGTAGCATGATTTTAGCTTGCTATGCAATTCATATCGAAAACCAATCATCCCAATCGTGGGGTTCAATGATGACGAAGTGGTATACGTACTGGAACATATTCTATACGTTTATAGATGATGAGCCGGTTCGATAAAACAAAAAGTTGGTAAATGATTTTAAACAACCAAAACGAGAAAAGCATGTATGGCAACAGGTGATTAAAACCTCTCATTAGTCCGAAAATATGTGAACGATTAAAAGTAGAATGGCAGTATGTCGTTACGTGATTGCACGCTTCTTTAGATGATGCAAATACATTCGAGTTGATGACCGACGAGTTCTAGCGATGGTAACAATGTCGATGAAATCCTACCTTTTGAATGAATGTCATCGACAGGGAAAGTGACACATCACATCTTCAGACGAACCTTCTATCGTGAACGTCTGTCGATGGATGATGTAGTAAAAATCAACACATTTACCCATATTGGCTGATTGATTGTATTTTATGCGAAAGGGAAAAGGGGGATGACCGGTGCGAACAGTGATTATGATAATCGGTGCGAGTCTATTGCTCATAGCCCTTGGAATCTATGCTTTTGTACGATGGATGAAAAAAAGCGATGCTCGCTATATTCAGAAAATATTACAGCGTGAACATGCAACATCGTCATTTGTTATGAAAGAAAATGGGGATGTTCAAGTTGATTTGCGTTCTTCGGAAATGATGCCCTTGGCAAGTACGGTGAAAATTGTCATAGCGATCGAGTACGCTTTCCAAGTGTATGAAGGAAAAATCGACAACCATGAGCCAATTCACCTTCGAGACCTTGAAACCTATTATCTTCCAAAGTTGGATGGTGGGGCACACGAAGCGTGGTTACATTATGCGAAAGAGAAGAAGCTCGTGCAAAAGGAGATGGTGACACTAAGAGAGGTCGCACGAGGGATGATTGCCTTTAGCTCAAATGCGAATACAGAATTTTTAATGCAGCGATTGGGCATCGAACAAATTGAAGAGCGAATGAAATCTATTGGAATAGAGGCTCATTCTCCTCTCTTTTACTTGGGATCGGCAACGTTCATTCCGTATGAACTACATAGGCAACAAGAGTCAGATCGAACGATGAAAGAGGCAAAGAAAAAGATGCTCGAAACGATGAAACAGATGTCCGATGAGGAATGGCGATTGCTGTCCTCTGTGATTCATGAAAAGTTAACTGCGGACCCACATTATAAACAGCGAGCGAACGTTCTCGATTGGTGGGATTACGATTATGACCAGCTTTACTCAAAGAAATTTACGAAGTCAACGGCAGCTACGTATGCGGATATAATGGAGCAAATCAACAATCGGCAATTTCCCCAAAAAGCACAGGAAGAGCTGGAATATGTACTCGGAATGCTAATGGAGCGACCAGAAAACCAAAAGTGGCTGAAACGAGCCGGTCAAAAAGGGGGTTCAACTTTTTTTATCGTCACCGATGCTTTATTTGCCGAAGATCAACGAGGAAATACATTTGAGATGGCGATTTTCTTTAATGATTTAAAATGGTATCAAACTCATAAAATCATGAGCAGTCTCAATGAATTTGAATTAAAATGTTTAAGCGATCCGTCGTTCCGCAAGCATGTGTATGAAGCGTTGAATCCAGGGCGTGATAGTAAAAGCGAGCGGATGGAACG
>DATGTE010000004.1:0-109164 GCA_035301985.1 Bacillota bacterium | reverse complement strand
GAGGTTGATAGGTCTGATGTGGAAGCGTGGCAACACGTGAAGCTGATGGATACTAATCGATCGAGAACTTAACTGATCTTTATTACTTGATGAATGCTCGTAAACACTCTTATTTAGTTTTTAAGGTACAAATGAAAGTGGTTTTAATAGAAAAACTTGATTTTTTCTGAAAAACACTTATAATGTATAGTGGTATGATTATTCCTTATTCACTTGGAATTATCCATTATGTCTGGTAGCGATTGCGAAGAGGTCACACCTGTTCCCATACCGAACACAGCAGTTAAGCTCTTCAGCGCCGATGGTAGTTGGGGCGTTGCCCCTGCAAGAGTAGGACGCCGCCAGGCAATCTCATTCCACAGTAGCTCAGTGGTAGAGCAATCGGCTGTTAACCGATCGGTCGTAGGTTCGAATCCTACCTGTGGAGCCATGGAGAGCTGTCCGAGTGGGTGAAGGAGCACGATTGGAAATCGTGTAGGCTACGAGAGTGGTCTCGAGGGTTCAAATCCCTCGCTCTCCGCCACTTTTAATATACAAGGCCCGTTGGTCAAGTGGTTAAGACATCGCCCTTTCACGGCGGTATCAGGGGTTCGAATCCCCTACGGGTCACCATTTTCACATATTATTTTTTGTATAAATATCAATTGTTCTATGCGGTTTAGGAGGATTAGCTCAGCCGGGAGAGCACTTGCCTTACAAGCAAGGGGTCGCAGGTTCAAGTCCTGCATCCTCCACCATTCGGAAAGAATTTAATTATAATATGAATGTTAGTATGTTGTATAGTTAGTAGAGGATAAATAATCATTTAAATATTCTTTATTACAGTAGATGTACAACTTAATACATTTATTTATACCGCGGGGTGGAGCAGTCTGGTAGCTCGTCGGGCTCATAACCCGGAGGTCGTAGGTTCAAATCCTTCCCCCGCAACCAAATCTCTAACATAGTTACTATTATATAATGGTCTGGTAGTTCAGTTGGTTAGAATGCCTGCCTGTCACGCAGGAGGTCGCGGGTTCGAGTCCCGTCCAGACCGCCATTTACAAGACGATATGTTTTAGAAATTATACGAAAGAATTTAAAATTATTAATTACATAAGGCTTGGTAGCTCAGTCGGTAGAGCAAAGGTCTGAAAAACCTTGTGTCGGCGGTTCGATTCCGCCCCAAGCCACCACTGTTAAAATAAAATATATGGAGGGGTAGCGAAGTGGCTAAACGCGGCGGACTGTAAATCCGCTCCCATCGGGTTCGGCAGTTCGAATCTGCCCCCCTCCATCCTATATAGGGGTATAGTTTAATGGCTAAAATGACGGTCTCCAAAACCGTAGATGTGGGTTCGACTCCTACTACCCCTGTAATGATATATACGGCGATCGTGGCGAAGTGGTTAACGCACCGGATTGTGGCTCCGGCATTCGTGGGTTCGATCCCCACCGGTCGCCCCATTGGGCTATAGCCAAGCGGTAAGGCAACGGGTTTTGGTCCCGTGAGCCTAGGTTCGAATCCTAGTAGCCCAGTAACATGCGGAAGTAGTTCAGCGGTAGAATACCACCTTGCCAAGGTGGGGGTCGCGGGTTCGAATCCCGTCTTCCGCTCCATTACAAGGCGGCATAGCCAAGTGGTAAGGCAGAGGTCTGCAAAACCTTTACCACCGGTTCAAATCCGGTTGCCGCCTTTATTTTACTTCCCAAAATGTTAGGATGCACAGACGAGACGCGCCTGTCTCAAAATCATGTGAACTCGACGAAGTGTCAACGTCTGTATCCCCTTGATAACATGCCAGTGTGGCGGAATTGGCAGACGCGCATGACTCAAAATCATGTTCCTCACGGAGTGCCGGTTCGATCCCGGCCACTGGTATTAGAAATAGCTTGTACATCCAGATTTTCAACGTTTATGTTGAAAGTCTTTTTTATTACTTTTATGAGACTGAAATAAGTTAAAATCGTGTGCGATGAATCCCATTCATCGGAGGTAATAAGATGACTAGAAGAAATAAATTATCAACAAATGAACTAAGCATACTGAAATTTTAAGTTACAGATGAAGAAGCATGGAAAGAATTTAAACGGAAATGTCACATAAGAAATTTTCGACCAGATACTATGAAATTTTATGATAATTAATTTTCAGCAACTAGAACTACAATGAAAAAATGAACATCAAAAAAGAAGTAGTCTAACTTACACAGGTTCATCATGATAGCCAAGAGCGTTATGGTACACCAAACATACAGCACCAATTGAAAAAGGAAGCATAGCGTATGAGTATTAAATGTGTCCAACGCTTCATGAAAAAGGCCGGCACCGATCCATCATAGTGGAATTCCGTCCTACACCAATTTAATAGAAAGTTGTTGAGCGCGAAAATACCCTTAAAAGAGATTTTTCAACCAAAAACATCAATGAAAAATAGGTTGATGACGTTATTTATAATTACATACTGAAACATGGTTGGTGCTATCTTGCATCTAGCTATAGATTTACTTACCAAAAAGATACTCGACTCTTTCTATTGTGTCAGAACAGATTACTTGGACGGCTACAATGACATCAGGGGAAGGTCTCGCTATCCGATGTATTTAACGATATGTTTGAACCATGTCAGGGCCATGTAATTGATTAACTAAAGTGGCCAGTTCCTGTTAAATAAGAATAAATACTCTATAAGAACACGCTTCATATTTTAAGTTTTACAGGAGACAGTTATCGGGTTAAACATGCACTCGAATATAATGTGTATTTTCGGATTATTGTGTAGAGTTATGGTATACTTAACGTATGTTAGACTAATCTAAAATAGTTAGTTTATAAGTTCATTTTCTTTCAACAAACGGAAACAAATAAACTAGATTTTCTAAAAAACATTTAAAATTATCTAACTAGTGTACGTAAAATAACAATGAAGTGTGAATGTTGAAAAAAAGCACATAATGCTGATTGCCATTCTATTTGCAAGTAGCTCGATTTTCATGGCGTGTAGTGACAATGGTAATGAAAGTAATTCAGCCGACAATGCAAGTGATCATGCAAATAATAACACAAATCAGGAAGAAAACAATAAAGAAGAAAACGCAGATATTCCTGAAGAAGTCATCAAAATTGCGGATGCTATTCGATTGAATTAGAAAATCTGATGGGTATGAAAATCGGCGACAAAGGTTTTACAGTGACGGAATTATGGAACGGAGAACTCCCGCTCGCTATACTATTGAACGGTGTGGAAAAAACACGGGAAGGTGATAATTTTTATCTAATCGGTGATTTCACATTCGAGAATTTGAGTGATAATTATTTAGAAATAGAGAGACCCGATGCAGCGGAAGGCTCAGATGAATCAGCGATCAAGAATGGCGAACTGGAAGACAATGGAGATTTGCTTGGGATAGGTACTTGGTTTGTTGATTAGAGTAATAAAATACCAGACGATCATAAAACAAATTCAGTAGATTTGGATCCAGGTGAGCAATTAGATCAAAAAATTGCAATATCCACGCGAGGCAATGCAGATGAATATATGATCTTCTTTGGCTTTTATGACGGAAATAACAGAGATTACAAGAACAAAGTTGCATGGACATTTAAGGCTGAAAAAGTTGAATAATAATGAAGGTTGGGAATTTGAACCTGTATGTGAGTGATAACCCGAGCTAGTCATTCACCATAAAGGTTTAATTCCATTCAACAATTGGGCGCACTAATGGAATAAGAGTGCGTCCTTTTCAATAGGGCTAAGCTCTTAAAGAGGGAGATGAAAAAACATTTCTCACTGTATTTTTTGCATAATAACTAACTATTTTACTCGTAGGGTGTCGTGAGGATGATATGGAAGACATCATATGGTAAGTTTTCCTGTAAATAGGGAAAATCTCAATCCAAGTACTTTGAAAATTCCTTTTAAACTCTTAAAAGAATGTGTTGGTATTTTCCCTAGTGGGACAAGAACAAGCGAAGGGGCCCTTTAAAAAGAGGATCAGTTACTATTGCGTTACACGACAAGTGCCACTCGTACCTGATTCGTATTTCTATCTAACAAAACTTTTAGATACTTTATAAAGGAGAGAAGACAACTATCACTTTTGATTCTCCAATAAAGGCATTGAGAAAAGGAAAAGTCATCCCCTTTCGCACTCGTGAGGAATTAGAAAAAGAAAAATGTTAAGGAAAGAATGACTGGAATGGAAGCGTAGGGAAGAGGAGATTGCCGAGTACCACGAAAATAAAGAAACAGATGAATCATTAAACTTTAATATTCCAGAAAATATAGATGATTATTTTCTTTTTCAGATGAGAGTTTAGAAGAAGGACATGCATGTCAAGGAAAGAGAAAGATGAAGATCATAAAACTATAGATCTTCTCCTGAGAGTGGGAATGGAATGATTTTTTGGATTTGGGAAGTAGATACACATACGAGATGAGTTGCAGTGACACTTAAATAAAATAACTTATCGCTTTTACTTCTCGATTAGTATTTTATATAAGAGAATGAAAAAGCGTTTATGTGATGACTACGTACAGGTACAAAAGGTAAGAAAGTTAAACGCAAGAAAAATAAGTTTAATGCATAGAGAGATGTAATCACTTAAGATGACGGAACTTTTACATAAGTGGATAGGTAAGGAGGAGTTGCTATGAACCATCTACTTCGGTGGCTTTTTTTTCTAATTGGATTAATCGTCTTTGCGTTCGGAATTTCTACTACAGTCCATGTGCAGCATTTAGGAATTCATCCGTGGGATGTTTTGAATGTTGCTCTTTATAAGCAGCTTGGTTTTTCAATTGGGACATGGAACGTGATTTGTGGGTTGATATTGATTGTTGTTTCATGGATATTAGATAAAAGTTATATAAAAATCGGTACGTTTATAAATGCTGTGTTAATCGGTGTCTTTGTTGATCTTTTTTTATGGCTTGATTTTTTTCCGCCAGTTACACGGACGTGGACGGATTTACTGGTGATGGGAGTAGGTATTGTATTCATGGGGATCGGAGGGGGATTATACAATGCCGCAGGGGTTGGATCAGGTCCCCGCGATGGTTTCATGTTATCGATTTCCGATAAGACAGGGGCATCGATTAGAAAAGTTCGGATCATTACGGAAAGCTCGGTACTTCTTTTAGGAATTCTATTAGGGGGACCTGTATTTTTAGTCACGTTTGTTTTTACATTTATTCAAAGTCCAATTTTTCAATTTTCATTTGTCAAGTTTAAAGGAATGATTGATCGCTGGACGTATACGGATCAATTCCCATTATCGACTCAAAAAAAGCGGCATATTTAGTCAATCGCATGCATGACATCGTAGTCTTTTAGATCAATGTTTAGCGGCTTGTTTAAGGCTAATTTTGCGAGTTGGATACCAAGATACGGCCCTGTTGTTAATCCTGAAGAGCCAAGTCCATTTGCAATCAACAGCCCATTGATTCCTGGAATCGGTCCAATGACTGGTAAAGATTCAGGTGTATAGGGCCGGAAGCCGACTCGTGTTTCAAGAATTTTTCCGTCGTGCAAACGAGGAGCAACTTCCAATGCTTTCGTCAGTATTTCATGGACGCCACCGACCGTTATGCAAGGATCAAATTCTTTCTTCCATTCGTGAGTAGCTCCGATGACAACACGGCCATGAAAGGGAACGATGGATAAATTGTTTGGTGGCATCACAACTGGCCATTCTTCCGGGTTCGCATCAGGAATTTGTAAATGAATGATTTGTCCTTTTTGTGATCTTCCTTTAAAGGAAATCCCCAACGGATGGAGTAAGTTGTTCGTCCAAGCTCCTGTCGTGGCTATTACCATGTCTGCTTCAATCACTCGTTTGTTGGATAAAGTGACTCCAATAATCACAGATCTTTCTTGGCGTAAGTTTGCTTCCCCGGTGATCAACTGTGCTCCGTATTTTTTTGCTCCACGTAATAAAGCATCCCGAACGAGACGGCCATCAACTCTCGCTCCACCGCTGACGTGGATGGCATGAAAGGGACCTTCGACAAGCGGGAAAAGTTTTTGCGTTTCCGTCGGATCGAGTCGCGTAATTGTGCCCATTTCTGGTGCCGTACTCAAGCGCTTTAAAGCTCGCTGTTCAGTAGCGAATAACTTTTGTTCATCGCGATGCATATGGATCGCACCTGTTTGAGCATAGCCTGTTTTCGTTTCACCATCTTCTTTAAGTTCGTTTATCAGTATCGGATAGAGGCGCGCACCTTCTTTTGCTAACCAATACCATGCTTGATTGCGGCGTTGCGTAAGCCAGGGGCAGATGATCCCAGCAGCAGATCCAGTAGCTTGTCCATATTCATTTCGGTCAATAACTGTCACTTGAGCACCGCTTTTTGCAAGTTTGTAAGCTGTAGTAGCTCCTAATATCCCACTACCGATGACAATGATTTTTTTCATTTTGCAATCTTCTCCAGTCGATATTTTTGTCTTCTCACCCACTATAAGAATAATGAAGCTATTTGTAAATAGTTTGTACATCTTTTCTGGTATTCATATCCGTCTATTTTGTAAATGTGAACGGTTAGGTGTTTTTATTCCGAAAGAGATGGCGTATACATTGAATCGATCAAGGAGGTATGATAATATTTGACGTAATATGAGTATTTTTGAAGGTGTTGTCATAAAAAGTGTAGGACGATTTACGTGCCATTTACATAGGATATCGTATGACAAAACAAGGCATCGAGACGTTGCTTTATTTGGAGAACAGATTTTAAAAAATAATATACGTGTTTACAAATAGATAAAGGAGATGGACTATGGATAAAGTACTCGTTTTTGGACATAAAAACCCTGATACGGATTCGATTTGTTCAGCCATTGCCTATGCAAATCTTAAAAAGAAGCTCGGTGTGAATGCTGAGCCGGTGAAGCTGGGAGAGGTGAATAAAGAAACGCAATTTGCTTTGGACTATTTCAAAGCGGAAACTCCTCGATCGATTTCTCAAGTTGACACAAGTGTCAAAGAGGTTATCTTAGTAGATCATAATGAATTTCAACAAAGTGTCGATAATATTCAAGACGTCAAAATTGCCGAAGTGATTGATCACCATCGTATTTCTAACTTTGAAACGAGTGAGCCTGTCTATTTTCGTGCAGAGCCTGTTGGTTGTACAGCAACAATTTTGAATAAATTGTATAAGGAAAATGATGTCGACATCTCCCCACAAATAGCGGGTTTAATGGTATCAGCGATTGTTTCTGATTCTTTACTATTTAAATCCCCAACATGTACGGCTGAAGATGTCGATGCGGCACATGAATTAGCTAAAATTGCTGGAGTAGATGTTGAGACATATGGGTTGGAAATGTTAAAAGCAGGTACAGATTTAAGTGATAAATCAATCAAAGAGTTACTGACGATGGATGCGAAATCCTTTTCCATGGGTGGTGCAAATGTCGAAATTGCTCAAGTGAATACGATTGATTTGGCTAAAGTGTATGAACATCAAGCAGATTTAGAAGTGGAAATGAACAACATGATTCGGGAGAAAGATTTAGCATTATTTTTATTCGTTGCGACAGATATTTTGAATAGTAATTCTGAAGTACTTGCGTTAGGTTCGCATCAACAAAATGTGGAAAAAGCATTCAGCGTATCTTTGAAAAACAACCGTGCATTACTAGAAGGCGTGGTCTCTCGTAAAAAGCAAATTGTTACGAAGTTGACGGATGTTTTTGATAAAGTAAGTTCCGTCTGAAGATAAAAAATAAATTCTCTGCGAGCGAGTGATGATTGCACTCGTTTAGCAGAGAATTTTTTATCAATGCATAGCATATCGAATCGTTACAACAACGAAGTAAAACAAATGGTATCTAAAGAATGAATCCTTTTTAAAAGTCAATTGTTTTCTTCTCGACGGTAAACTTTTTCAATGCGTCATTGTCGATTTCATAACCGATACCTGGCTTTTCCGATACTTGAATGACGCCATTTTTTACAACCACTTCGGGTTGAATGATATCTTGTTTCCAATAATGAGATGATCCTGCCGTGTCTCCGGGTAAAACAAATTGTGACAAGGTCGTTAAAGCGATGTTGTGGGCTCGTCCGACGCCAGCTTCAAGCATGCCTCCACACCATACGGGGATCTCTTTTTTCTGGCAATAATCGTGGATGCGTTTCGCTTCGGTAAGACCTCCGACCCGACCGATTTTAATATTGATCACTTGACAGCTTCCGAGTTCAATCGCTTTGCGTGTATCTTCAAGCGAATGAATGCTTTCATCTAAACAGATCGGCGTTTTAATCGCCTGTTGCAGTTTTGCATGATCAACGATGTCATCGTGAGCTAGAGGTTGTTCAATCATGAGCAAGTTAAAAGCATCGAGTCGGCGTAACAATTCGATATCTTTTAACGTATAGGCAGAATTCGCATCGACCATGATGGGGAGTTCTGGAAAATGTTTTCGAACCTTTTCTAACACGTGAAGATCATGTCCGGGTTTAATTTTCAATTTAACGCGCTTATATCCATCACGGATGGCTTGTTCGATCGTTTGCAATAACAAATCAACGGTCGGCTGCATCCCGATACTAATCCCAACATCAATTTCCTGTTTTTCGCCTCCAAGAGCTTGGGCTAAAGGGATTCCTTTACGCTTTGCATATAAATCCCACACAGCACCTTCTAAGGCTGCTTTCGCCATATGATTTCCACGGATCGGGGAGAATAAATGTGATACTTCATCAGGATGGCTGATTGGATGTTTTTGTAGAAGGGGGATTAAAAAGTCCTCCATCATGTGCAGGCTCGTTTGAACGGTTTCTTCTGTATACCACGGGCTTGAAAATGCAACTGACTCACCGTACCCACGATGACCGTCGTGATCGATAGCCTCGATAATAAAAAACTCTTTATTTTGTAGTGTACCAAAACTAGTTGTAAATGGATGATTCAACATCATTGATAATTTATGTAAATGAATCTTTTTGATAGGGATTGTCAAGATGCGTTCCTCCTTTTACAGTATTACTCTTATTGTATCATGACCGTATATCATGTGTTTTGATTAAAAGAAAAAAACAAGGGATCGTTACAAATCCCTTGTCACTCTGTTTTATGACCGCTGTACAACTTGATTAGCTTGTATTTCTTCGCTTTGCTTGAAAGCTTGGCAAGATGTTCTATTCTTACTGGAACAAATTGAACATTTGTTAATATCGATGAGTGTTAATCCGTAATCGACGGCTTCTTGAGAGCTGTTAAAAATATTTTCCGAACCAATTTGATCATACAATCCGGTCGCTTTCATCATTTCTAACACATCTTTATTCACTTCGGAAATAATCGTCGTTCCACCGATCGCATTGAAATCGGTAACGAGGGACTCTAAGTTAGCTGCCCCGGTTGCATCTAATGTAGGAACATGCTTCATTTTTAAAATAAGCACAGTTGGTCGCTTATTGATTGAGCGTGTAATCATCGATTCAAATCGATCAGCAGCACCGAAGAATAGTGGTCCCGCAATGGTATAAAATGATAGTTGTGGACATGTCGATTCGTCTAATTTTTCGCCGTTATGATTCGTTTTTTCTTTCATTACATCGGGAGTGACATGTTTGACTTCGAGTACCTCACCCATTCGTTTAATAAATGAAATCATTGCTAATAACAAACCGACAGGAACAGCTACTGTAAGGTTGACGAATACAGTTAATAGAAAAGTAGTCGCTAATACGAGAGAGTCGCTTGATTTTAATTTTAAAATGTGCATGAAAGACTTATATTCACTCATGTTGAATGCAACAACCATTAAAATAGGAGCCATGCTCGCTAACGGAATACTAGACGCGTACGGGGCAAATAATAACAAAATTGCTAATACGAAAACACTTTGTAAAATCCCCGAAAATGGACTGACCGCACCAGCCTTAATATTAGTAGCGGTTCGGGCAATGGCTCCTGTTGCTGGGATTCCACCAAACATCGGTGTAACGATGTTGGCAAGTCCTTGACCGACTAATTCGCGGTTGGCATTGTGGCGTGTACCTGTCATTCCATCCGAAACGACCGCTGATAATAATGACTCGATTCCTCCGAGCATCGCAATTACAAAAGCGGGTTGCCATAAAAGGAGTATTTTTTCCCATGTAATTTCCGGGAATTGAAAACTCGGTAACGACTGACGGATGCCACCAAACGTTGAGCCAATTGTCGCTATTTTATCTGGATAAAATAGCACGGCGACTACGGTTGGTAAAATTAAGGCGACTAAGAGTACTGGAACCCTTGGAAACAGTTTAGGAATAAGAATGATTGACGCTAAGCCGATGATTGCCGTTAATACACTATACCAATTGACGCTCGATAGATTTTGGGCGATTTGAATCATATTTTCATGAAAAAATTGCTTTTTTTCCAAGTCTTCTAAACCGAGAAAATCCCCGATTTGCCCACTGAAAATAATGACAGCGATTCCTGATGTAAATCCAATCGTTACCGAACGTGGGATGTATTTAATCAGTTTTCCAAGTTTAAAAACACCCATAAGGACGAGCATAATTCCTGCTAAAAATCCTGCAATTAATAAGTTTTCATATCCGTGTTCTAATACGATGGCTAATAAAATAGGGATAAAAGCTCCGGTTGGTCCGGCGATCTGAAATCTAGAACCACCGAATAAAGCGACTATAAACCCTGCGATAATGGTCGTGTACAAACCGTATTCAGGTTTGACTCCTGAAGCGATTGCAAAGGCCATTCCGAGTGGCATAGCGACAATTCCAACCGTGATTCCCGCGATTAAATCTCGCTTTAAACTTTCTGTTGACAGATTTTTAAAGCGATTGTCTTTGAACAACTTATCTGATCTCTCCTATTATAAAAATTTTAATGTGCAATGTGTAAATCTGTTTATGATCGAGGTATTAGATTTTACGCTTTAATTCTTAAATGTATTAAAGCGTAAAAAACCCCATGAAAAAATCCCGACACTCATCTAAAAGAGTGACGAGCCATTCATCTGTAAATCTGTACATGAAAAAAATGAGGAAGGTGACCCTCATTTTAAAAGCAATCGATTATAAATTTATAGAGTTTAATTAAGGCCTAATTCGTACCTATTATAACATATTCCGACTGAAAAGTCTAATTTATTAAAAAGGAGACGGTGCGAATCAAAATTGTAACGTATCGTAATGATATGATTTCTATTATGAAAATGAAGTGGGAGAAGAGCAATGCCATTTGTTTATAAAAATAATAAAGACATAGATAAAGTTCAACGTGAAAAGTAATATAAGGATGTTATTACACTGTATATACTATCGGATAATTATCGCTTCTTTAAATATCGTGTAGAAAATAGGTAGCTGTCTTATACATACGTAGGACATATATCATAAGGTAATAGTGAACTCATTATAGAAGGGAGATATATACATGAGACGCCGTCACTGTAGATGTCCAAAACGAATCATTCATCCGACAAAGCATAATTGTGTTCACCATTGTACACAAAGTGTTGTCGAACATGTCCATCCTTCTCATACGACACACATGAATCATCATCTTGTTAAACACAGACATGTCTATCCTCATTCCACATCGGTAGCAAATACAGTTCGTCACGTAAATGTATACGGGGGATCTTTTAATGTTCCAAATCGTCCGGGGATGAATCCAGGTGGTCCGATGTCCGGAGGAATGGGTTGTGGGATGTCACATTGTAAAAGTAATCCACACAATTGGTGTCGCTAATCGTAAAGAACTGGCTGAATTTCAGCCAGTTCCTCATACATAATTATTACTTAATAAAGTTTACTTATCAAGGTTATTCGTCCATGATAGAGATAGAGGTTTCGTTACAGTGAAAAGGTAGGAGGTAACGGAATTTTACGGAACATAGAAAGGATTACGTGATTGATGAAGGTTTTAACAGTTACGGGGTATAAGTCGATGGAATTGAATCTATTTCAGGAAAGTGATCCACGGATTAAATTTATCAAAGGGGCGATTAAGAAAAGACTCATTCCGTTCCTCGAAGAAGGTGTAGAATGGGTGATTGTTTCTGGCCAAATGGGTGTGGAAATGTGGGCGGCGGAGGTTGTGTTGAAATTACAGGACGTATATCCCATTCAGCTGGGCATCATTCCCCCGTTTAGAAACCAAGATGCTCGCTGGCCAGATTCATTAAAAGCGAAGTATCATCATCTTCTTCAGGCCTGTGATTTCACACAACCCATCTATGAAGATGATTATAAAGGCCCCTATCAATTTCAAGCCAAAAATAAATGGTTCGTATCCAAAAGTGATGGCTGTCTCATTTTAATGGATGAAGAGTTCCCAGGTAGCAATCGTTTTTTTTATAGAGAAGCAAAACGTGCAGCTGAAGCAGGAGATTATAATATTTACTTAATCACTCCATTCGATGTGGAAGATGTTGTGAATGAAATGCGAGATGAGTATTGAAATTTGTATGCGTATGAGAAAAGAAACCGACTCCAAGGAAGCATGACGAACAACCGCTGACATGGTAGAGGAGATGTGAGAGGCGTCAAAGTACTTCGACGCCTTCACGCGTTACGTCGTATCACGTTTGTAACCGAATCGATATTTAGACTACGAACGTTCGAGCATGCGGTTTAAGGCAACCTTGGCAAATTTTGTCGTCTCATCATCAACTGTAATGGTATTGTGCTCCTCACCTTGGGCGATGGTTTCTAAACACCACGTTAAGTGTGGCAAGTCAATTCGATTCATCGTTAAACAAGCGCACATGTGTGGGTTGAGTGAAATGATCTGTTTATCGGGGTGATTCTGAATGATGCGGTTGACAAGATTCATTTCGGTACCAATTGCCCATGATGATCCGCTCGGTGCATTTTCAATCGTTTCGATAATATAGCTCGTTGATCCTGCAAGGTCAGAGGCGGCAACGACTTCTCGTGAACATTCAGGATGAACGATGATGTTCATTTCAGGGTGATCACGACGAACTTTTTCGACATTTTCCACTGTAAAATTCTCATGAACAGAACAATGACCTTTCCAAAGGAGGACTTTGATTTTCTCGATGGGTCCGTCATACACGAGTTCTTCAGCAATCGGATCCCAAACGGCCATTTCATCGAGACCAATCCCCAAATTATAAGCAGTATTTCGGCCAAGATGTTGATCCGGTAAAAATAAAATACGTTCTTTCTGTTTAAATGCCCATTTCACCATATTTTCTGCATTGGATGAGGTGACGGTTGCTCCACCATGTTTACCAACAAATGATTTAATAGCCGCTGTGGAGTTGACATATGTTAACGGCAAAATGGTTTCACCGAATAAATCGATTAATTTTTCCCATGCTCGTTCAGTTTGTTGAATATTTGCCATGTCAGCTAGTGAGCAACCTGCGCGCATATCTGGCAAATATACCTTCTGTTTATCTGTCGTTAATAGATCTGCTGTTTCTGCCATGAAATGGACGCCACAAAAAACGATATGTTCGGCTTCTTTATTTTCTTCAGATAATTGAGCGAGTTTTAACGAATCTCCTGTTGCATCAGCGAATTGAATGACTTCATCTTTTTGATAATGGTGTCCGGGAATAAACAATTTGTCACCCATTTTTTCTTTAACGGCTGTAACACGTTTTTCGAGTTTTTCTGTTGACATATTACGGTATTTTTCCGGTAAGACATTAGACTGCTTTTCTAACGTTTCAAAAATATCCATTTTTCTTCCTCCTCATTGTGTTAAAAAACTTTTATCTTGAATCATAATGTCCTTCATAAGAAGCTTTTTTACTGGCAAATCCATTCTTGCTTACGTATTTATATGCACTTTTACGCTAATGTCTAAGGATGCGACAGAATGGGTTAAAAAACCTAGGGATATATAATCAACACCGGTATGCTTATAGGAAGCTAAGTTATCCAATGTAATGCCTCCAGATGCTTCGGTAATAATCTTGTCGGGAACGAGGTTGATCCATTCTTTAATTTCTTCCGGTTGTCGATTATCGAACATGATGATGTCGACACCAGATTCAACAGCTTCGATGACTTGTTCTTTTGTTTCCGTTTCGACCTCAATATTGATCATATGACCCGTATGCTTGCGAACATGTTCAACGGCTTTTGTAATGGAACCGGCAAAAGCGATGTGGTTATCTTTTATCATCGCACCATCATCAAGACCGAAACGATGGTTATGTCCGCCACCGCAGCGAACTGCGTATTTTTCAAGCATCCTTAAACCAGGTGTAGTTTTACGCGTATCACAGATTTTTGTGTCGGTGCTATTTAATGTGGCAACCGCTCTAGCTGTCTGTGTTGCAATTCCACTCATTCGCTGAATGATGTTTAAAATGACCCGTTCACCTTGTAACAGGTTCGCTATCGATCCGTTAACTGCTCCAATGGTTTGTCCTTTTTGGATTCGTTGTCCATCTTGTACGTAGATATTGACGTTTGATCCATGGTCAAGAATGTTGTATCCCGTGCGGATCACTTCTCGGCCACAGAAAATACCATCTTCTTTTGCTAGAAAAATAATTTCCCCTGTCTCAAGTGGATCAAAAATACAGTTTGTAACATCTCCGTTACCAATATCTTCGTCTAAGAATTGTTCAAGCTGTTTTTTTAATTTTAAATAATTCATAAGCTCATCCTTTACTATTTTAATCATGAACATGGATGGTTTGTTTTCACAAGTGATACACTTCACATACGAAACAAATCATTTCCAATATGAAAGTGTATGTTAGGCACCCTTTGTGAAACGGTGAGCAATATATGCAAAAAAGAGTTATCTTGGTGAAGTATAAGTGCATCGGTGCTTCGCTGAAAATATTGTACAATCGTGTTATACATCTACGTTAAATGCATATAAGTAATGATTGGGAATCATCGATTCATGATGTCGAGTCGTCGTTGAACTCTATGATTGTTAATTCGTTATTTTAACGATCGAGTGTACTCACTATACATGACCTCCCAAAAGATATTAAAATATTGTTCTGTTCATAACAACTTACGAGCACGTGAATGTTGTTTTGTGTTAAGAAATATTTTATATTCCTCACAGCAGGTTTGTGAAAACAATCACAAACTCAGGGATACGTGATGAACAGTTGAGTAGATTTCGTCACCTTGACGATGTATAGCACATTGTACTTCCTTGACACTTATAATTACATAGATTTACACTTATGGCAAGTGTTTTTTGAAAATTTCCAAGAAAGTGTGGGTTGATTCATGAAATATTTCGACTATGCGGCGTCTACACCGTTAGATGAAAAGGCCGCATCAGCGTATGTAAAAGCAGCGACGGAGTATTATGGGAATTCGAGTAGTCTCCATGATATAGGGGATGCGGCACATGAGCTATTGGAAAACTGTCGATCGGGTTTTGCACAACTATTCAACGTTCCGAAAGAAGGAATTTATTTTACAAGTGGCGGATCGGAGGCGAATTATTTAGGCATTCAAGCGTTATTGTCCGCTTCACCAAAAACAGGAAAACATATTATTTCGAGTATGGCTGAACATTCATCTGTAAGAAATTCGATGGAAAAAGTAAAGCAGTTCGGTTATGAAGTGACATTCATTCCATTTAATAAAGACGGACAAATCGATGTGGAAGATGTTAAGAAAGCGATCCGCACAGACACGATTCTTATAAGTATTCAACATGGTAATCCTGAAATTGGTACACTTCAACCAGTCGAAGAAGTGAGTCAATTATGTCGGGATCATGATATTCTTCTCCATAGTGACTGTGTCCAATCCTTCGGAAAAGTGGACATTACAAAAGTTGTTCAATCAGTCGATAGTTTCACGATTTCCGCCCACAAGTTTCATGGTCCCAAAGGTGTCGGCCTTGCTTTTGTCCATCCACGATTACGATGGGATCCTTATATTCCGGGCACTACGCACGAATATGGTTTTCGTCCAGGAACGGTCAATGTTCCTGCGATTGCGAGTATGTTTGTCGCAGCTCAACAAGCCATTGAACAACTAGAGCATACTAGACAACATGTAAAGCGTCTTTATCAAGGATTTATGCAGGAACTTGAACCGATAAAAGACCAATGTATTGTTTATCCCTCTGATTTGTTGTCAACGATCGGCATGAGGATTAAAGGACTCGAAGGGCAGGTCATGATGCTTGAATGTAACCGACATGGGTTTGCCATTTCGACGGGCAGTGCTTGTCAAGTGAGTAAGCAATCTTCTTCAAAAACGATGATGGCTATGGGGGTTACGGGAAAAAAGGCGAAGGAATTTATTCGTATTTCGTTTGGAAAAGATACAGAGGATAATGACGTAAAACAATTGGTGAAAACGATTGTGATGATCGTTCGTGAATCGCATATAGAATATGCATCATCACCGATGGCAAAAAATGATTAAAGCTTTGCTAAGGAAAGAAGGGCAGAGAATTCATTGGTGACATACATTTAAATCGCGCCATCGAAGGAAAAGACGCAATTTAAATGTTTCGATGAGGAGGAGATGGGGCAGGGAAATCTTACCGTTTGGTCAGTGTGGTTCTCTTTTAAAGTTGGTTTTTTAAATCTCTCATGTTGGCTATAATCGCAATGATGATAAAGGAGATTGCCGAACCTAAAAAAATAGCAAAACCGACTGTCCCGATTCCTAAACCTTCCCAGCCTCCAATAAAAAAGGAAATACCGACTATAATCAGCCCGATGAATACGCCAATCATCGAAACGATGTATTGAAGCGGTGATTGTTTGTTTTGGAAATATATACCTACACTTAGTAAAAGTATAAAGGTTGCCAGCAAAATCGTTATAAATATTCCCATATAAACAAGCCCCTTTCACGATTTTTTACGAATATTGCAGAGCGTTCGTCATAGATGTCAACAGGAATTTTTTAAGGACCCATGTTCATGGAGGAATGGGTAGATAATCAGTTGATTCTAGATGGCCATTATATCATATCATTGGTCAATGAACACTTACTTCTTGCCTTATATTTTATTTAAAAAGATACAACTCCCCCTCTACTCAATGCTCGTTAAGGTTTGAGGGGGAGGATGAAAATAGAAGATTTCTCTTCGTATGAGAATTCTTATGTTTTTAATGCATCACTTTAGTTGCATCTTCCGTTTCGTTTTCAATAAAGTTTTTCACTTTAGGTGCTCGAGTTATAAAAGCTAAACCGGCAGCGATGAGCAAAAGGATTGCTGATACAATATAAGCCATACCGTAGCCCCCTGTAGCGTCGATAATTCGACCAGCCATCAGAGGACCGACGAGCCCACCGACTCCCCAAGCTGTAAAAATGAGTCCGTAGTTCGTTCCTGCATGTTGAAGTCCAAACCAGTCCCATGTAGTAGCGGGAAAGAGAGCTAAAAGAGCACCATAAGTGGCCCCGGTGACAATTGCTCCAATTGTTAACATCAGCGGTGAAGTATATGAGATGAAGGCAAACATGTTGATCGCTTGAATGACGAATACGGAAATTAACGTGGCATTCCGTCCGATTCGGTCCGATACGACTCCTGTTACAATACGCCCACCAGCATTACCAATCGCTAATAAGGCAGCAAAAAGGAAACCCGTTTCTAGTCCACCTTGCGTTTGGGCTATTTTTGCGATGTGGCCGATAATGATTAAACCTGCTGAGGCTGAGAAAGCATACATAATCCAAAGTGACCAAAACTGGAAGGTTTGGAGCATTTCCCTCGGACTGAAGTTGCTTTTATTCGATAGAGCGTTCGATTTTTGATCTACATTCGTCTTTCTCGGCTCCCCTCCAACTGGGACCCAGTCTTTAGGGGGTGACTTCATGAAAAGGGATGACAACACAATCAAAATTGTAAAAAATGCACCTAAATAGTAAAAAGCGTTGGCAATCCCAAAGCGACTGATAAGCCCATCTGCTAAAGGCGAGACGTATACAGCGGCAAGGCCGTAACCAGAAACAACAATTCCCGTAATTGTTCCTCGCAGGTGAGGTTTAAACCATTTTGCTGCTGTAGGAGTTGGTGCTGCGTAACCGAACCCCATTGCCGCTCCTGCTATGATACCGAAACCGATGATGAGACCGACAACACTTAAAGTCAAACCAGCTATGACAAAACCAAATCCGATGAGAAAACCTGACAAGAGCAAGAGTAGGCGTGGGCCAATACGATCAAGCATGATCCCCGCCGGCACCATAAATAAGGCGAACAAGATAATGGCGACACTATAGGGAAGTGATGTCTGTGTCGCTGTAAAGCCTAGTTGATCTTGAAGTTCTTTTGAAAAAACACTCCATGCATACAACACACCTAAGCAGAGATTTATGACAGTTCCTGAGATAGCGACGATCCATGCACGTGAATTATTTTGTAATTGAGACAATGAACTTCACCTCCAAAAATTTTCGAAGTACTGTATAGGGATGAACAGAAGTAAAAAATTTAAAATCCCGCCCGAAAATATCGGCGGGATTCTATGAACTTACTTAGACGATCGTAATTTCCCTCCTCATTCATGGAAAAGCATACGTTACCCTATAAGGCTCACATGAATTTTAACTATTCCGACTATTGAGTGGATTATTCATCACTACCCCGATAACGATGATACGGTAAAAGGTTCCAAACGCGATAGTTTAATTTTTCAGAACGCAGTGCCGGTGGAATATCTTTGAGAATTTGCTGAGCTACTTTTAGTTCGCGTTCAGCTTCCGCTTTGTCTTGGTACATAAATTCATCGGAGGCCGCTTCTGGAGCTTGGTTCACTTTTTCTTCTAGGTTTTGTACGACCATTTTTTGTTGTTCCTTTACGGACTCACGAGCTTCCGTTACCCATTCAGGTTGCAAAGAGCGGTTCAAGTCACTAACAAAACTAAACTCTTCAAAAATTTCCTTGTAAATGCGATCAGCATTTGAACGAACATCCATAACAGCTGCCTCTAAGTCTTGAATCGTAAGCTCTTCAGCTATTAATGGCTTCTTGCGTTTTTGTCCACCGAGTCGAGTTGCTTCTAAATAAAAGGGGAAGATACTTTTAATTGTTTTACCGACAGGTAGGATTGCTTCATTATTTTCATCGACACCTTTCGGCTGAACCCCTTGCATTGCAATTCGAGCTGATTCTGGTCGAACAATCTCTTTAGGAGGTAAAATTCCATGCCTTAGTAATTCTCGAATTCCTGTACCAGAGATATTAATTCGATAACGTTCATCGTGTGGACATGATTGGACAGTCGCTGGGCTATCACAACGTGTACAATAAAAGACTTCGTGATATAGTCGAACATCAATACCTAGTTCATCCGGAGTAAATTCGTCAAAAATCGTATGACTGGCATACTTATCATAGTAATCGCCTATCCCCGCATGATCTCGACCAATGAGAGCATGGGTACAACCGTAATTTTTCATAATTAAAGCATGTAAAACCGTCTCCCGAGGCCCGGCGAAGATATACGTTACTCTTAATGGAGAAAGAATTGACCGATCTTCCGGGTAATACGTATCTAACACACTTCGATAGGCTAACATACGAAACTCATGTCGTGTATATTCACGTTTAGCCATTTCAACTAAAGGTTGAACTAACAAACCATCGACTTCCTCTAAAGCGTTTCGATGGATATATTCATGGCCACGGTGCATCGGATTGGCTCCCGTAATAAATCCTGCTACAGAGCGGAATTTCTTTTCCTCGTAAAATAGATTCCACGTGTCTTTCGGCTCTAATCGTAGCTTTTCAAAAGGTCCCCAATGTACACGGTTTAGTAATGTAATCGGTCCTCCTAAAGCGGTATCTCCCATTCGTCGAAAAATAGCATCGACACCAGGATGATTTCGATCAGTCGTTCCGAATAGATGTGAAGCCCGTTCTTCTTTGTTATATGTGAAAATATCCTCCACATTGAGGATCGCAACAGGCTCTTTGTTTTCGTCAGCAAGAACGACGTCATCACCGATCGAAAGTGATTCAATCACTTGTTTATTTCGCTCACCTGTCGGAGCAAAGCTTAGAGGGACAGGCCAAATGACATTATTTTTCAATCTACCATTATGAAGAACCGACTTATAGTCTTCCTCGTTCATGAATCCTTCATTAGGAGATAATACTCCTGTCGCAATCATTTCCAGAGTAATAACGGCTTCGAGGTCGACCATTATGGTAGGTAAGTTTTCTGCTCTTGCCAGTTCCTCTTTTCGTTTTTTTCCTGTTGCTACTCGATTCACTAACTTTCCACCATGTGGTTGTTGCGGATAATTTGTGAATGTTTCTTCGTCGTCCATAACGATTTGTTTTTGATTCATCACATATTCCCCCTAATTTATTTTTTTAGCTCCCTACCGACATCTTTTAGAAATCACTGTACAAAGTAACGGTTAAAGAGGTGAGGTCAATCAATCGATCTCTTTTTCATATGTAGCAAGACCCTACTTTTATTATTTCATTCGCTTTCGTAAAATGACGCTGATGCTAGGAAAAACGCTGCCCATATAACCTCGCCATTGTAACCGTTTTCATTAAAGGTAATCATTATTTATCCAAGACACTGTTTGTATTTGGAAGGGAATGCAAACACAATTATTAATTAATTCTGAATATTAGTATACATAGAATTTTAGGGAAAGTAAAGGTTAAAATTAAATTATTTAAGTGGATTATTCGGTAAAATGATTTTTTATGGCGTTCGTTTATAAATTTTAGAACGATCATCGTGAAGGTTATTTCATTATTGCGAAAATCGATTACGGTTGATCATGACCCGCTCGTATGAATAATGATTATTTTACTTTTCGAAAAATTTGTGATAATATTTGTTAAACTACTGATCGTAACATATTTTATAGTCACTTTTAAAGCACAATGTATAAAAGAGCCGAAATGAGTGTATGAATATTCATATAGTTGCTTGAAATGAATCATTGATCAAAAACATATATCGATTCGATGAGGAAGAGAGTAATGATGACTATGGCCTGAGCGAATTAGGGATGGTGAAAGCCTAATGTCTTATCATCATGAAGCGCACTTCCTAGAAACAGCCTGAACAAAAGTAGGGCCCTGTCGGGTAATAGCCCGTTATCCTTAGAAAAGAAGGTTCATTGTGAACAATCAGAGTGGTACCGCGAGTCATCTCGTCTCTAAGTAGAGGCGAGATTTTTATTTTTTTAATAATAAGAAGTTGAAGAAAATGAAACAGACGTTTGCAACCTTACTTCATTCACATATCAATGCGTGTATGTCTCTTGATCGAGTGATGGAAGGTATCGAAAAGCCATCTTACGCTTCTCAAGGAGATTTAGCTTTTCCGTGTTTTTCACTCGCAAAAGTAAAGAAGAAATCTCCGCATCACATCGCATTACAATTAGCGGGAAAAATTGAATCTCCACTGTTTGAAAAAATCGTCGCTAATGGTGCCTATGTAAATGTGTTTTTGAATAAGCGAGTCGTTAGTGAACGTGTGATGAAAACCATTTTAAAGCAAGAGGAGACCTATGGTTCGCACTCGTTTGGGAAAAGAAACACGGTGACAATCGATTTTTCTTCACCGAATATTGCGAAGCCTTTCTCTATGGGACATTTACGTTCGACTGTTATCGGTAACTCCTTAGCACATATCGCAGAAAAATGTGGCTATCGAGTCATACGAATCAATCATCTCGGAGATTGGGGAACACAATTTGGGAAATTAATCGTCGCTTATCATCGATGGGGGGATGAAAGTGAGGTAAGAGCCGATCCGATTCCGCAATTAATGAAACTGTATGTAAAGTTTCACGAGGAAGCAAACGAAGATTCAAGTTTGGAAGAAGAAGCGAGACAATGGTTTAAAAAACTTGAGGCTGGAAATCAAGAGGCACATCGACTGTGGACATGGTTTAAGGAAGAGTCACTCCAAGAATTTACAAAAATTTATGATTTACTCGGCATTCATTTTGATTGTCATCACGGTGAAGCATTTTACAATGACAAGATGAACGAAACGATTGATCAACTTGCAAAAAAAGGATTGATTACTCAATCGGAAGGTGCTGAAGTGGTTGACTTAGCATCATTTAATTTACCTCCTTGTCTCATTCGCAAATCAGACGGTGCGACCTTGTATGCGACAAGAGATCTTACCGCTGCGATTTACCGACAAAAAAATACAAATTTACGAAAGCGCTGTACGTCGTAGGAGAAGAGCAACGTCTACATTTTCAGCAAGTCTTTGCCGTTCTCAAACAAATGGGTTATGAATGGGCAGCGAACATGGAGCATATTCCTTTTGGATTGATATTAAAAAATGGGAAAAAGATGTCGACACGTAAAGGGAAAGTCGTTCTTTTAGAAGATGTGATTGACGAAGCTTTTCAGTTAGCAAAGAAAATGATTGAAGAAAAAAATCCAACTCTTCGTAATAAGTTAGAAATTGCTAAACAAGTTGGGGTTGGAGCAATTATTTTTCAAGATTTAAAGAACGAAAGACAAAACAATATTGAGTTCTCGTTTAAAAATATGTTTACATTTACAGGAACAACAGGTCCCTATGTTCAATATACATATGCGAGGGCTTGTTCGGTTATCAACAAGGCAAACGTCGATTCGTTTAAGCCTGCTGGACTAAATGATACGTATAGTTGGGACGTTATAAAAATATTGCTGGAATTTCCTCCAATGATTAAAAGCGCATGTATCGACAACGATCCATCGAAAATCGCTAAATATGTCTTAAAATTGGCACAAGCTTTCAACAAATATTATACACATGTGCAAATTTTAGCCGATGATGATGAACAGCCGGATCGCTTATCGTTAGTAAAATCTGTCACGATTGTTTTGAAAGAAGGGTTACAATTACTCGGGATACAAGCACCGAAGGAAATGTAAATATCCAGATTGTAAATCATATGGGTGAAATGCGAACAAACAGGGATCCATCATCATATCATCTAGTAATGCTCATCTTTATAGAAAGGCGGGAATAGGAATGTATGATGAGAATCGGCAGCAAATGCTCAACAATCGTTCATATGCCCATCAGTTGAGTGAAAAAGTGGAAAATGCTCGCGTAATGACCGTTTCAGGGAAAGGGAGTATAGCGATTGAACCGAATCGTTTTCGTGTCCAGTTAGACGTCCGCACGGAGAGTGCTCAGCTTAGTGAGGCGCAAAAAGAGAATGCTTCCATGATGAATAATGTCATTCAAGCTATTGTTCAGTTGGGGATTGCCCAGGAACAAATCCAAACGGCTAGTTACCGTATCCAACCGCGGTATGACTATGTCGACGGAAAGCAACTGTTTAGACACTACGAAGTCGTTCATGCCATTGCCGTTGAAATGACGAACGTTCAAGGAGCAGGACGAGTGATTGATGTTGCGGTTCAACACGGTGTGAATCAGGTGTCAAACCTTGAATTTACACTGACCGACGCATCTCGTTATTATCAACAAGCCTTACGTCGAGCGTTAGAAGATGCCCGCATTAAAGCACAAACAATTGCTGAATCGATGGAACTTATTTTACATGTAACCCCAATTAAAATTGTCGAACTGACGACAGAGCCTACAGCATCTGTGCAAACATTAGCTGTCAAAGAAGCCGGATTTACCACGCCGATCGAACCTGGACAAATCACGATTCATGCAAGGGTAGAAGTGCAGTTTTCATATGAATGACCACATGGAAGAAAAGCCAAATGTAAATTACTGCTTCAATCCTTCGTGGAAGAGTTTCAGAAAGCGGGTATGAATTCAACGCTTGTCTGGGTACTTGAACAAAACCCTTCCAAACATTTTTATGAACAGTTGGGGGACAAAAGATTGATTGTGCACAAATAAGAATAGAAGGGAAGACCTGACAGAAGTAGCTTATGGTTGGACATCTCTTGAAAAAATCACGCCAAATTAAAAATGACTATGCTAAGGGGAAGGGGTTAAAAGGTAAGATTTTACATCTACTGTTATCTTTACGAATGAGAAGACTAACTGATGACAGACTTCTTTTAAATAAATAGACGAGGCGAATATGATATAGAACGAAGTTACTCCATGTTTTCCATGAAAAAGTTACCTCTTCCTCATCAAAAAAGGGAATCATCGTTTCCACATGAGCACATACGTAAAAAAAGTAGGAAAAACGAAGCTGATTCAATCAGTATCGCTTTTCCTACGATTATGTAAACAAAGATTTTTGATTTATTTCCTACGTTTCTTTAACCGATGACTACATGTTGCTCGAGTGAATGGATTGTCGATAAAATACTTAAAGCAGTTAAATAACTTGTTTTTGGATTCGTAGGTAGTGGATTGTTTTTGAATATGAAATCAATTACACCAAAGTCTCCTTCGGCATGAATTTCATGAACATTTTTGTCGATATTCGGGTCAGCAATAATTTTTACCTCCGTTTCATCGACTCCTAATCCTGCTAATGAAAGGGTTATCGCTACATTCGTATTTTGGGGATATTCTTTTATCGCGTCTTTTGCTGGACCTGAAAAGATTGTTGTCACTTCCGTGGGCGGCTCTTTCATTAGTGCATGGGCTGGTTTACGCGTTATTAACGTAACATGATGCAAACCGCCAAGTATATGGGCAGCTTGAATGGTTTCTAGTCCACCGATGGCTCCAGAAGGTAAATAAAGTTTCGTTTGGTTTGTTTTAGCAATCCTTGTTAACTCCTCAAGTAACTTTTCGTCCATAAGTGCACCGACACTGATCATTAATACGTTTTTCTCTTGCAGTATGGTTGTAGCATACGTTTGAGCCGTTGCAACGTTCGCGCATTCAATAATGAAGTCGATGTCAGATTGCAAAAAGGATTGCACGTCATCAAAAGCAGTAAAATGATATTGCTGAGAAAGACGATGTAGTTTTTCTTTTGACTTGTCTCGCTCATCTAAAACAGATGTAATGTAATGATTCGCAAAAATTCTCTCTGAATTGATTTTTTCTAATAAAAACTTGCCGATCGTCCCCGTTCCGATTAATCCGATTTTCATTTTCTCACCTCGATTGGATCAATTCATTTAAATTACATTATATCATCTATGTTTGCGTGTTTTAACTATTGAGGATGAGTCTGCTCTGTGTGGAACATCTGAACATAAAGTTTCCTCCCTTCATTGTATCGATATGTATGAAGATGAACCATGACATTTGTCATATCGCCCTCGTGACATGTATGTCTTTTATTGCGTTTGTATTTCTTTTAAGCTAAGAATAACTCATGTCGAATGACGATAACGTTTATACAGGAGGAAATCATGTGTAACTGTAAACAAGCTCAATTAAGAAAAAAAGTAGCTCCTTTTGAATCATCGGATACAAAATCAAGTATAAGACAGTTAGTGAATACGTTTTTACCATTTATTATTCTTTGGTTTCTAGCATATAAAAGTTTAACCGTATCTTATTGGTTGACGATATTATTTGCTATTGTAGCTGCGGGATTTGTCATTCGCATCTTTATTATTTTTCATGACTGTACGCACCATTCTTTTTTCAAAAGGAATCGAATGAATCGAGTGGTCGGTACGATTACAGGAATCATTACGTTATTTCCTTATGAAAAATGGAAGCGAAATCACGCCATCCACCATGCGACGAGTGGTAATTTAGATAAACTTGGGACAGGAGACGTATGGGTGATGACTGTTGACGAGTATTTTTCCGCCTCTGTTTGGAAAAGGTTAGCTTATCGTTTGTATCGTAATCCATTGATCATGTTCGGTTTAGGCCCTTTTTATCTATTCCTTGTTACGAACCGAATGAATCGAAAAGGAGCCAAACGAAGAGAGCGATTAAACACATACTTGACGAATGTGTCTATTGTAGTCGTATACGGATGGATGATTTGGGCGATTGGCTGGCAAGCTTTTCTAAGCATTCAAATTCCGATCCTTTTCGTATCGGGATCACTAGGAATTTGGCTTTTTTATGTCCAACATCAATTTGAGGATTCATACTTTGAAAGTGAAGAGGATTGGGATTTTGTAAAAGCGGCAGTCGATGGAAGTTCTTATTATAAACTTCCGAAAGTTTTGCAATGGATCACAGGAAATATTGGCTACCATCATGTTCATCACTTCAGTCCGCGGGTACCAAACTATCACTTAGAGGAAGTTCATGAATCTACGGAACCTTTTCAACAAGCGACAACCATTACGTTTGCTTCCAGCTTAAAATCTATTCGCTTTCGTTTGTATGATGCGAAAAGAAGAACCTTTGTTAGTTTTAAAGAAGCTAAATCACGGCTGAAACAAGCTAAGTCGGATGTGCAGGTTCAACATAGGAGAACGGGGCAAGTCTTTCAGGAAAAGTGAGTCGATGTATTCAGGCGATTTGTCGGAAAGAATTTGCAAGATGCCGACGATCGTCTTTTCTGTTATACTTTAAAAAACTTGAATCCTTAGAAGATAAGGGGGAGCTGTTGTGGATAAGTGGTATCAAATTTTCCCGAAAAATACCGGACTGAGTCTCTATGTATGGATTATCTTTTGTGTGTTGCCTTTTTACTTTATTTTCAAATCTTCATCAACCATTGAAATAACAGTTGGTATTTTAATGACTTTGTTATTTTTTATTGCTTATCGCTTATCTTTTGTTGCAAAAAACTGGACGGTTTATATATGGATCGGTTTAGAAATGATCATTAGTATTTTTATGACGGTTCATTTTGGCTATGTGTATTTTTCCCTCTTTTTAGCTTTTTTCATCGGTGGGATTCAACATAAAATAGGCTTTTTTATTGTGTACGGTATTCACTTATTGACAACGATTGCTTCCATTAATATTGGGTTTTTCACAGAAATGGAGTTGTTTTTTACACAACTGCCATTCATTATTATCAGTGTGATTGGTGTCATTTTATTACCCATCAATCGCTACAATCGTAACAATCGCGAGAAGCTTGAAAAGTTATTAGAAGACGCCAATACGAAGTTGCTCATCATTGAAGAACGTCAACGAATTGCACGTGATTTACATGATACGTTAGGACAAAAATTGTCTTTAATCGGTTTGAAAAGTGATTTGGCTGGGAAGCTCATGTATACAGCTCCTGACTCTGCTAAACAAGATATTGATGATATTCATCAGACGGCTCGAACGGCATTAAAAGAAGTTCGGGAAATGGTTTCGAATATGCGAGCGGTTAAACTTGAAGATGAACTCATTCGGGTTAAAAATATGCTTCAAGCTGCTCAAGTTGAATTCAGTATGTCGGGTACCTCGAAATTAACGAATGTTCCTTTATTAGTCGAAAATGTGTTAAGCATGTGTTTAAAGGAAGCTGTTACGAACGTTGTGAATCATAGCCAAGCGTCTTCTTGTCATATTTCGATTCAAGAGAACTCTGATGAAATTCTCATCAATGTACAAGATGATGGGATTGGCATCAAGGGTCCTATACAAGCATTTAAAGGGCATGGTCTTCGGGGAATGAGAGAGCGATTGGAATTTTTGAATGGTAGTTTACATGTTCAGTCAGCAAATGGAACAATGCTTACGTTTCGCATACCGCATGTCATTCAACAAACAAAATAGGAGGAGTTTGTGTGATTCGAATTGTGATTGCTGAAGATCAAAGAATGTTACTCGGTGCGCTTGGATCTTTGCTTGATTTGGAGAAGGATATGGAAGTTGTAGGTAAGGCGAGAAATGGTGAAGAAGCATTGCAACTTGTGAAAAAACATCAGCCCGATGTTTGTATAATGGACATTGAAATGCCTATTAAGAGTGGGCTTGATGCAGCGATGGAATTGAAAGATGATCCTTGCAAAGTGATTATTTTAACGACATTTGCTCGAGCAGGATATTTTGAGCGTGCACGAGAAGCAAATGTACGAGGATATTTGTTAAAAGACAGCCCAAGTGAGGAGTTAGCCCACTCAATTCGAACAATTATGGATGGTCGTCGTATTTACGCCCCTGAATTAGTTGATTTAGCTTATCGTCAACCTGAAAATCCACTTACTGAGCGTGAAAAGCAAGTGATTGAGCTCATGGCTGTTGGGAAGGATACCAAAGAAATATCGAGCAAACTATCTATTACGACAGGAACCGTTCGTAACTATATATCCGTGATTTTAGATAAGTTAGAAGTAAGTAATCGTATTGAGGCGATTTCTCGATTTAAGGAAAAAGGTTGGTTTAAAGAATAAACATCTGTTCTATACGCTTTCACTATAAGAAGGCCCCGACTACTAGATGAACAGTGGGCCCTTCTACGTTTTAACTCTCTCACTTCTCATTAAAAAACGAACTGTAAAGGGCCGTTTTTATCCCTTATAAAGCATCTAGCCTTTATTTTTAATCAGGTTTGATTTCGATAATTCTTCCTGTATTTCGGTCGACAACAACTTCATACTCGATTCCTTGATTTGTTACGATATCCACTTCATAAACGATTACACCTTGTTCAGTATCCAATTCGATCTTAACGACTTCACCGGGTACGCGTTCCAAGGCAATTCGCATCGCCTCTTCAATCGAAATTTGTCGGTACAAATTGTGCTCTGCGTAATAAGGGCTATGCTGAGGAGGGAAGGGATTGTAATGGCAAGGCCGGAAATGATTCGGTTGATGATATCCATAATACATAAAAAAACTCTCCTTTTTTTATCGTGTGATTCACTTTTATGTTATGCATAGGCATCGATTCGTGCTTTTATTCAGAAATTTCCGCGAACGGATCAAAACGTTCCAGAAGGGATTAAAGTCCAATCATCATCCAAGTTAATCAAATGGACTGGAGTTGCCGATATCTTTGTAACAAAACCACCAGTCGAAGCAGTCAATTTCTCCAGCTTGTGATTGCTTGATGCGTTTATATTTTTCTTGTACGGTCTTCGCTGGCGGGATGATCCCTTTATGACCAATTAGTTGATTATTCGGCCAATTAGCTGGCAGTGCGACATGATCTTGATCAGCAGTTTGCAATGCATAAACTGTTCTTACGATTTCATGTAAATTTCTACCGATTTCTGCTGGGTAAAAGAAAATCGCTCGAATGATTCCTTGATCATCAATGATATAAACTCCACGCACTGTTTTCGTATGTTCCGCTGTATGAATCATTCCTAATGTTTTAGCTACGGTTCCTAACGGATCAGCGATGATCGGGAAGGTAATTTGCACACCTAATTGTTGATCGATCCATTCGGTCCATTTCATATGAGGTTGCACTTGATCAATCGATAAGCCAAGCAATGATGTTTGAAGTTTCTGAAACTGGCTGTTTAATTGTTGAAAAGCTACAAATTCAGTCGTACATACAGGGGTAAAATCACCTGGATGACTAAATAAAATAAGCCATTTTCCATTGTAATCATGTGGAATGGACACGGTGCCATGTGTCGTTTGGACAGTCATTTCTGGGAGTGGATCACCAATAGACAAACTTCGTTGTTCATTGTTTATCTTCAATGTATTCAATCCTCCTATTTTGCATTATGAAATAGTATATGTCGGGCGTTTGTCTATTGTTACGCTAGTACAGAATGCTAGGATAGATCGAAACAATAAGCAACTCGGAATAAAAAGTGATTGATTTAATCCGTTATTCATTCATAGAATGAGAGGAGGTGATTGGATGATGGTTCAAGGGATTAATCATCTTACATTTTCTGTTTCTGATCTAGAAACATCCATTCAATTTTATGAAGATGTGTTTGGCGCGAAATTACTCGTTAAAGGGAGGCGGACAGCTTATTTTGATTTGAATGGCTTGTGGATTGCTTTGAATGAAGAAGCACATATTCTTCGACATGAGATTCATCCAACCTATACACATATCGCGTTTTCAATTGACGAACAAGATTATCATGAGATGTATAAAAAGCTTCAAAGGTTACAGGTCACGATTCTACCAGGTCGGGTGCGAGATGTTCGTGATCGAAAATCGATTTATTTCACCGACCCGGATGGACACCGATTTGAATTTCATACGGGCACGCTCCAAGATCGGTTAACATATTACAAAGAAGAAAAAAGTCACATGAAATTTTATGATGAAGAGGGAGATTCGTAGTTGTCTGCATGGATCACTTCATTTCGGATTACCATTATGTATAAAGAGTCGGACGTTGTGATAAGCGTCCGACCTTGTTAAAAGCAGTTATTCAGTGATGGAAGGGAATTCTGGAAGGACTACTTCGCTCAGCTCTTCCATCACGTCATTGATATCTCTTTGTCCATATTTTACATTCAAAATGACATGGTTGACTCCGATTGCCTCTAGTGATTTCAAGAAAGATATTAAGTGATTACTTCCAATACGAAAACCGAGATGAATCGGTGTTGGTGTGGCATCAGGATCTTCGGTTAAATCAATATATAACGATTGCATAAATGGTTTAAAATAAGGCGTTACTCGTCTCCATGATTCGACAGCCGTTGATTGATAAGCGAGGTTTCGGGGATAATACATCCACCCATCACCATTCTGGCCAATCCATTCAAGCGTTTGTCGGCTTGTTCCCGTTATAAAGAGTGGAATTTTTCCAGTATACGGTTTCGGAACGACACCTGCATTCCCGTTAAGCGTTCCGAGTGAGTTGGAAATTGAGGCGAAATCTTTCTCCAACAACGCATTGAAATAGTTAAATGAATCGACGAATGTTTCTCCACGAGAAGCGTGTCCGACATTAAAAGCGGGAAATTCGATTGGTCGGTCTCCCGATGCAACACCTAATAGTAATCGTCCTTTTGATAAATGATCAATTGATGCTGCTGCTTTTGCCGTGTGAATTGGGTGTCGTAATGCAAAAATGATACTCGCTGTACCGAGAGCGATTTGTTCGGTATGGGCACTTAAATAGCCTAAATATACCCACGGATCATAAATTTGACCGACATCTCCAAAATAAGGATCATACAATGGGATATCACGGACCCATACGGCACCGAATCCTGACTTTTCAGCTTTTTGAACCATTTGGATTTGGCGTTCCATCGTAGGAAAACTTCCTGAATAAGATTCAATCGGAATAAACAATCCTAATGTCAATCGATTCTCCTTAAATACACGTCGATAGCCTTTACGTTGTTGTAAATTGTCCATTTGCTTCACTCCATCTGTGAAAATTGCTTGTTTTAGTTAGTGATGCATGAAAAAATAAGAGATCTCGTTAATTGAAGGATTGAAGTGCTTGATGAATCGGTTCATCTCCTTCAATTATTTCGATTGTTTTGTGATAAGTCGCCTCGCATTGAAGTGCTTCAACAGCTACTTGAGCTACATCTTGTCGAGGTATGCTACCATCTTTTCCAAGATGTGTACGTGCTTCGATGGTACCTTTACCTGGATCGTTCGTTAACCAGCCTGGACGTAAAATGGTGTATGGAAGTTCACTGTTACGTAATCGTTCGTCTGCTCGTCGTTTAGCTGTATAATAATGTTCCATGCCTTCTTTCCACTGATCGGGATCATCTGAGTGGAGGGCACTAACCATGATAAACCGTTTAATGTGATGCTCTTCTGCAGCTTCAATCGTTTTGAATGCACCGTCTAAATCAACGAGCATTGTTTTATCGGCCCCGGTATGCCCACCAGATCCAGCCGTGAAAATAATTGCATCACAACCGTTTGCTGCTTCTTTTACACCTGTCTCTGTTTCTAAATCAGCGATGATCGTTTCGGCACCTAGCTTCTCAAGTGCTTGTGCCTGTTCTTCTTTTCGAATCATTGCTCGTACAGTATATTGATCACTACTTCCTAAGAGTGAAACAATTTGTTTACCGATTTTTCCATTCGCTCCAACAACTAAAACTTTCATATAAAACGCTCCTTTTATAAGGGAAATGGGACGTCTGGAACACGCTTACCGCCCGTTCCAGTCGTTTATATCGTTCGTTTCCCTCTGAAAAAATATGTGAATATCCTGTGTAATAGAATTCGTGTCGTTATAACATTCAATATTTTGAATATCGGGATATGTCGATATATCAATTTTAATGGGAGTAATGTTAATGAACTTATATATCTTTGATTATTTGTTCTTTAATCGTATCAATTTGTTGTTCATCTCGTTTATAAAATGTCCATTGTCCTTTTCGTGTTGCTTGAATTAATCCGACATCCTGTAATAGGGATAAGTACTGGGAGACGGTCGACTGCGATAATTGAACTTTCTTCTGAATATCGCTGACGCATACCCCGTCTTCATATACTTCTGTAAAATATTTTGTCGGCTCTTTTAACCATTCTAAAATCTGCAACCGTGTTGGATTGGACAATGCTTTATAGACACGAATCATTTCCATGTTTTTCATTCCTAATAAGTATTTACTATATTGTATATCTAAAATTATCGATATGCAAATGAAAGCATTACTTCCAGTTCGTGTAATCCGTTCCAAGTTGGTAGGCACGTTGTAATAAATGATCGACGAATTGCTTTTGTGTATTTGGATCAAAGGCAGCTTCTGATAGTGTATCATATAAGATTTCTACTTTTGAGCTTGGGATTCCCGTATAATCGGCTAATCCAATGTTTAAATGATGTTCAATCGTTGTATCATATTTTCGTTTTTGAAAATGTTCTTTTGTCCCACCGGCTAAACCAATCCAAATCGCTCGCTTATGAGGTAGCTTATGACCTCCATACGCATAGTTATAGTTCCAAACACGATCGATATATCCTTTTAACATCGCTGGAATGCTATACCACCATACTGGAAAGATAAAAGCCAACCCTTCATTGCGGTTCATCCGTTCGATTTCGCGATGAACAACGGGGGAGTAGTTGATCGATGTGTTCGTCCAATCCGGCTCATCCTTTTCAAAAACAACGGGATTGAATTCTTCTTGATATAAGTCAAATACTTCTACGTTGTGTCCCGCATCTTTTAACCCTTCATTGAAACGACGAGCTACACGACTCGTCAAGGAATCTTGCCTTGGATGTGAAATGACTGTAAGTACGTTCATGTAAAAAATCCTCCTGTAATTAAATTTTGAGAAACAAAAAGCTTTAAGAAGCTTTCTACTCCATGATAAATTAGACAATATAGAGAAACAAGTACGCACATTTTTGTGCATCAGTATAAAAATGTATACTCAAGGAGAGCGAATCATGATGATCAATTTAAAAACAAAAGAAAATGAGTGTGCAAATTGGCCGAATAAAGATGCCTGTCCTGTCGAGTTGACGTTACAAGTAATCAGTGGAAAATGGAAGGGAATCATTTTATATCATTTATTAGATGGTAAGAAACGATTCAATGAATTTCGCCGTCTGATGCCAACGATTACACAACGGATGCTCACTCTACAATTACGCGAACTTGAGCAAGATGGCATTGTTCATCGCGAAGTATATCCGGTTGTTCCACCCAAAGTAGAATATTCATTGACGGATTTTGGAAAATCGTTACGACCAATCATTTTATTGATGGAAGAGTGGGGAGAGCAGTATACGAGTGAGATTTTAAGAATGGACTGAACAAATCACATATTCATTTTAATATTGTAATAAATTCGTCATGATGATGAAACAAAACAAGTGGGATAGCGATACGGCTATCCCTTTTTACCTTGATCATAGGTTTAATGGATGAAATTTCACTAATCCCTCACAAAAAATTCAAAAAAATTAAAAGGATTTTACAAAAATATGACGAAAGTGTATATATAGGATCCTGTGAAAATTTGAACAATCGTTGCAACGAAATTGTTACTATTTTATTTTCAGGGGGAAAATAATGAAAGTTACAAAACAATTAGTGGCAACTGGATTCATTTTTATGTTATGTATGTTGCTCATGAATGGTTTTGGAATCAACTTTGTCGAGGCGTCGCAGTCCGCACCTAAATACAAAACGTTTATGTCGGAAGATCGAGGCAATGTTTTAGGAAAAGATGGTAAAACAAAAGCGATTGCTTGGGTCGATCGAAAAACAGCACTTAACCCAGATGGTGGTGCATTAATTGGCACAAGATATAAAACGGACGAAAACAATACGTTAACTTATTGCTTAAACTATGATTTAGACAGTCCGAAATTGACCGGAAATGAATACGTACAGTCTGATGAAAAAATTACAAATAAAGAATATTCAGCGTTAGTCTATGGTTATGGTGGCGAACAAGATATTACACAAAGTACACTTGGGTTGACGGATGCAAATGATCGATACTATGTAACGCAAGTTGGATTGTACGTGGTAAGCGATGACTACAATAGTGGCGATATTACCTTGGATACGATTGTAGAATATACGCGAAATTTGCCAGGTCATGAAAGTATCACGCCTGAAAAGACGAAACAAATGGTTCAAGATATCCGCAATTTTGTAAACCATGTTGAAAACAATCTCTTAGAAGTTCCAGAAGTAGAAGACATTTCTGTGGAAATTGAAGGTGATGCTTCAACGATGGAAGACAAGGGGACCTATTTTGAGTCAAATGAATTAACAATCCATAACTCGAACTCAAATGGGACTCTCGCTGTTGACCATGATGCATTGGGCAATGCTTATTTTGTGAATACAACTGGCGAACAAGTGGATGATCACTATGTATTATCTGGCCATCCATTTAAATTACGCCTCGATGCAGATGATGCTGAAACAAAAGGAGAAATTCAACTATCCATCAACGGAGAAGTACAATCTCAAGACGTTCATAAATACGTTCCCCGTTATGATGAAAGTGATTCCAGAGGACAAGGTGTAACAGGAGAAAAGCTACAACGCATTGTTTGGATTGGCAATGATAAAAATAGCTCGTCAGACTCAATAACCATTCCATACGAAGCCGTTCAACGTACGATTGAAGTTACGAAAACAGACGAAGATGGCGAATTATTAGATGGAGCTGTCTTTGAGTTACAGTCAAAAGACGGCGAAGTAATCAAAGAGGCGAAGGAAACAGAAAATGGAAAAGTTATTTTTAACGACGTTCCTTTAGGCATCTACAATATCGTCGAAGTAGAAGCACCTGAAGGTTATGTTAAAAAATCGGATCCGGTCGAAGTAGATGTTACAGCTAATGAGTCAGATCCCCTTGTAGTTAAGATTGAGAACAAGATGATTTTTGGTTCACTGCTCATTACGAAGACAGATGTTGTCAATGATGAACCACTTCCAAACACGACTTTCCAAATTAAAGATGACGAAGGAAACGTTGTCAGAGAAGGAAAAACCGATGAAGATGGAAACGTCTTATTTGAAGAGATTCCATACGGAAAATATACGTACCAAGAACTAGAAGCACCTGAAGGTTATGTCATTGATAAAAATCCATATCCATTTGAAATAAAAGAGGATGGGGAAGTAATCAAAGCGGAAATGGATAACAGATTGATTGAAGGAAGTTTAGTTATGATTAAGAAGGACGCTGAGACCGGCGAAACATTAGAAGGTGCTAAATTCCAAGTTGTTGACGAAGAAGGAAATATCATCGACGGAGAAACCGATGAAGATGGACGTGTTCTGTTTGAAGGATTGACGTACGGTAAATACACATATGTAGAAACGAAAGCACCTAAAGGGTATCAGTTAGACGTTTCTAAAGAGACTTTTGAAATAAATGAAGATGGCCAAGAAGTCAAAATTGAAGTGACGAACGAGAAAGTAGAAGATGTTCTAATTGATGCAGAAAAAGAAAAACTAGAAGTAGAGAAAGAGCAACCAGAAAAGAATTCACCAAAACAGTCGGCGCCTGTAAAAAGTGAAAAGAAAGAAGGAAAGAAGGTCGAAAAGTCACCTAGTCTTGAATCGGTACCTGGAAGAACAAAGAGCGGTGATCGCGAAGCAGCGGAAACAGAACAAACAGCTCCAAATGAACTCGAAAGTGCCGGCGGAGAAAAATTGCCGAAGACAGCGACGAATATGTTTAATCTCGGCTTACTCGGAGGATTATTCGTCATCCTTGGCATCGTCTCTTTCGTATATCTACGTAAGAGAAGAGATGTAACAGACAAGTAATATGTAAAGTGGAGTAGATGTAAGAACGGGATTGTCTTAACAAGAAAATAAAAGATGCTAGGACAAAACTCTTTTAAAATGAATAAACCGCATGAAATCAAATGATACAATCCCCGAAAGTTAGATGTTTACGCTAACTTTTGAGGGTCACCATCAATTTAAAAATCTTGATTTCATGCGGTTCTACTTTTATATGATTCAAATTAAAGTCTATCCATTGTTAATGGACCGGACTGGCTAAAGTAAAGAACCGACGTATGGTATAGCACCGTTGTTTTTTAATAAGCAGCTTTAAAAATGTCAATAATATCTTGTTCTTTTCCTTGAATGGGATTGCTTACAGCATTTCCATCCTCAAGAGCTAGTTTCGCCATTTTTTCAAAGTCTTCTTCTTTAACACCTAAATCGCGTAAGTTTGCAGGGATATTAACATCTTCAGATAGTTGTTGGATAGCTTCAATCGCTTTGTCTGCAGCTTCGCGAACAGATAACCCTTCGATATTTTCACCCATGTATTTAGCAATATCCGCAAATCGTTGCGGGTTTGAAATGATGTTGAATTTTTCCACATGCGGGAGAAGTACTGCGTTAGCCACTCCATGGGCGATATCATATAGACCACCTAATTGGTGGGCCATCGCATGGACATATCCTAAACCTGCATTATTAAACGCCATTCCAGCAAGCAAGGAAGCGTGTGCCATATTTTCACGTGCTTCGATGTTTTGACCGTAGGCGACCGCTTGACGCAAGTTTGTCGAAATTAATTTAATTGCTTGAATCGCCATCGAATCTGTGACAGGGTTGGCGCCGAGTGATACGTATGATTCAATTGCATGGGTTAAGGCATCCATACCGGTTGCTGCTGTTAAACCAGCTGGCTTACCAACCATTAGCTCAGGGTCATTGATCGAAACGAGTGGTGTATTTCTCCAGCTCACGATAACGAATTTAACTTTTTTCTCTGTATTTGTAATGACACAATGACGTGTCACTTCACTTCCTGTTCCTGCAGTTGTATTGACGCAGACAAGAGGGGGAAGTGGGTTTGATAATGTTTCAATGCCTGCATAATTTTCATACAGGTCACCTTCATGTGTTGCGGCAATGCCAATCCCTTTTCCACAGTCATGCGCACTGCCACCCCCGATTGTTAAAATAAGGTCACATTGTTCATCTTCATACACTTGTAATCCTTCACGTACATTCGAATCTTTTGGATTTGGTTCGACTTTATCGTAAAAAGCGTAATCAATATTTTTTTCTTTAAGAGAGTCAGTTACTTTCTCAACTGGCCCATCTTCAAGATTACGTAAAAAACTGTCCGTTACGATAAGTGCTTTTTTTGCACCGAGAATTTCACAGCGTTCTCCTGTAACATTGACTGCACCTCGTCCAAAAAAGTTAACATTTGGCATAAAGAAATCATACATATTGGATCCTTCTTTCATAAGTTTATTCTGTGAAGATGAGTATCTATACACCCTTGTAAAAGATGTAGATACAATTATATTGTATCCGTTTAATAGAAAAAATACACATATATTGACTTATTTTTACATATTCTATATATTGTGACCATTCACTGTAATCGAATCATGTTAGACCTCAAGAAAAAAAGCTAGTCAAACAGATGACTAGCTTTTAACTATGTTTTTATTTTCTAGATTGGTCAATTTGCGTCATTCGCCATGAATAGGCTATTGCAACACCATTTAAGTTGAATACGAAGCCAAACTTTTTTTCCTATTGGAAGTGGAAAAAACGATTAATGTATGGGTGCATTTGTCTTTGGTGTATCCGAATCATTAGGGTGGATGATCGCAGCTGGAGTTGTTACCCGTTTCATAAAAAGAGTTAAAATGAGCGCGACACAAATAATTAAAGTAGAAACAAGGAAAGAGAAATTGATCCCATTCAGCATCGCTTCGTTCAAAATTTCTTTTTCAATGACAGCGGGGATTTCTTCAGTTGGACTCATTTTTTCGATTGTTTGTGCAGTGAGTTCAGCTGCTTTCGATTCGGTTCGGCCATTCATTATGGTGATTAATAACGCTGATCCGATTGCTCCAGATACTTGTTGTAATGTGTTGTTCATCGCTGTTCCATGGGGATACATTTCTTTTGGAAGTTGGTTTAATCCATTGGTCATAATCGGCATCATTACCATAGACATCCCGAATGCTCGAATCGAAAAAATCCAGACGAGACTCGTATAGGAAATCGTCATATCAAGTCGACTGAATAAATAGGACGTAACAATCGTAATCGATAGTCCAATAATGGCGAGTATTTTTGGACCATATTGATCAAAAAGACGTCCTGTAATCGGTGACATAATCCCCATGATCATCGCACCAGGTAGCATTAACAACCCTGCATCCACTGGTGAAAATCCTCGGATAGTTTGCACATAGATGGGGATGAGAATCATACCTGAAAATAAAGCGATCGCTAACACAATGGAAATCGCTGAGGCGAGAGCAAACATCGGATATTTGAAAATCCGAAATTCCAACATGGCTTCATCCATTCGCAGCTGGCGAATGACCATCATGATTAATGCGACCGTTCCAACCGATATCGTTCCATAAACAAGTGGGTTACTCCATCCTAAATCACCAGCCATGCTAAACCCATAGAGGAGACCGCCGAACCCAAAGCTTGATAGGATGATAGATAGGAAATCCAATTTAATGTCGCGTTGTGGGGTTAAGTTTTTGAGTTTAAAGATCGCATACAGTAACGTAAAAATAGAAAAGGGAACGACGATGTCAAAAAGTGTTCGCCAACTATAATGTTCGACAATCCATCCTGAAAGAGTCGGTCCAATCGCCGGGGCAACGAACATGACGAGTCCGAATGTCCCCATCGCTGTTCCTCTTTTTTCAATGGGAAATGCAACTAACATAACATTCATTAATAATGGCATCATGACAGCAGATCCTGAAGCTTGTATCATCCGTGCAACGAGGAGAATGCCAAATGTTGGTGAAAAACCTGCTAAAAGCGTCCCGGCGGTGAATAAACTCATTGCCGTTATGAATAGTGATCGATTTGAAAAACGTTGAATAAAAAACGCGCTTGCAGGAATCAAAATCCCATTGATGAGCATATAACCGGTTGATAGCCATTGAACGGCAGTCGGCTTCACAGCAAACTCATTCATGATCGATGGGAGAGCTACATTGAGAAGTGTTTCATTTAGGATGGCAATAAACGCCCCAATAAATAAAACGATAATGATGCCATAAGGTGTCTTTTGTACATCATTTGTTTCGGTCATCGGTTGGATCACATCCTTTACTCATTGCCGTTCCTACGTATAGGGATGGTATATAACTGCTTAATGTTCGCTTCAAAACGGCTTTAACTCGTGGGAGTTTGCATTGTCTTTGAACGACATGATTCATTTCTGAAATTTGATTCGTAAAAATAGTTTATCCTGTTCATTTTGAAAAAGCAATCCGTAAATTCTATACATAGCTGTTGTATATAAAGTGAGCTTCGTCAATCCATTTCTAAATGAGGATGAAATCTTTTTGTCGGAAGGATTGACGTTTGTAGAAAAGAGCATCATCATCAAAGGGGATATTAGTGTAAGTCACGATAGGTAGGATCGTCATCGATTCGGCGATGATCCACGATGTTAGCGAGATGATCGTCGTAAAGAATGTACGATGCAGTATAAGACATGGATAAGGAGGTAAATAACAAGGTAGTGGGCTTAAATCTATCATTACACACAGCGAACCACTCACACTTATATAAACATGATTCAGCTTAGTAAGACCCCCACTGAATAACGTAGTGTGAATGGTTCACAGAATAAAAGCGGTTGTGCTTGAGTTCATATCTCCGAACATAGAGATTGTTGCATGAAGTTATTGTTTATATTCTTTTTCTGTACCATTTGGGAATTCGATATCTAAATCAATGGTTGCATCTTCAGGAATATCGAACGCTTCTATAACTGTGTTTAAAACTTCTTCATTTGCTGTATCTTCAGTAAAGGTGAAAGATGAAAAGATCTCGTCTAATTTTTCTATGGCTTCCTTACCGGATAAATGAATATCTTGTTCGTAATCGTCATAAGAGGCTTCAGTTTCATTCGTTTCGTATTCATATTCCACTTCGATAGCATCTTTTTTATCATCCAAGTCGACTTCCAAATCAAATTCGATAAATGCATATGGCGCTTCAGCTCTAGAATCGGTATTTGTCTCATCATTCGGTGTTGCATCTCCATCTTGGGAATCATCATTCGTTTGCGTTTCTTGTTGTTGCTGTTCCGCTGTCGAATTTTCAGGTGGATTCGTCACTTCATCGTTATTTCCACATGCGGCTACAATAAGCATCATCACGATCATTGGTCCAACCCATCTTAGTTTGTTTTTCATCATTATCACTCCTTCATATATGTAACTTCTATATGATCTATTATATAGTTAATATTTACTAAAGAGGGGGAAATTAAACAAACATTTATTGACAATTATAGGACGATTTTTCTAAAGGAAAAGAGTGCATTTGACGATAAGGTAGTCCATTCGAATCGGGTTGGAATACGCAGGAACAATAAATGGTGTATGATATGGATACAACAGTTTTCATGTACGGAGGTAAAAGAATTGGGTAAAAAAGATCGGATCGGAACACGTTACAAGATGACATACAAACAATTAAAATGGTTTATTTTACTCATTCCAACGGTGACAGTTGGCGTGTGGGAATATGTACGGCATGAATATTTATTACCCTACATATCAATGGACTTAGGAAATTGGTTAACACCTGTCATTGTTTTATTCGTTACGTTTACTTTATTAACACGCTTTTTTAAAAAAATGGAAAATATTCAAGAAGAGTTGCGAATCGAACGGGCGGAAAAGGCTGTCTTGGAGGAGCGAGAACGAATTGCTAGTAATCTTCATGATGGGATGGCGCAATCGTTATTTTTATTATCGATAAAAGTGCGTCAACTGGATCAATTAGACGTCTCTCGTGAGGACCGCGAGTTGTTTGAAGAACTGAATCAAACGATTCACCATATCCACGATTATGTTAGGCATGGAATCAAAACTTTAAAACTACCCCCTCACGCACTCGATGAACCATGGCTTGATGCTATAGATAAAAGAATTGCTGACTTTGAAAGAGAATCTGGATTGGAAGTTGTTGAATCGATCGATGTTGACGAACAACTACTCTCTACACAAGAAAAAGTCGAGCTCATTTCGTGTCTAAGCGAAGCATTGATCAACATACACAAACATGCCCATGCTACACGTGTTAAAGTACACGTTAAGGTTACTACAAAAGAAAAATATGTAATGATTATTGACAATGGGCAAGGATTTCATGAAGAGGATTTACAGAAAAAAGGTCGCTACGGATTACAAATGATGGACGATCGTTGTAAACGAATGAATTGGTCAATGGACATGAAACGGGAACACGGAGAAACAATCATTCGTTTTACTGCGAATGAATAGGTTTTGTATATTAGCTTACAAAGCATGTAGTCATTTACTTAAATGATTATGTACAATATGAGGAGGAATGGATAATGGAAGAATTGATCCGTGTCTTAATCGTTGATGACCATCCGATGGCTCGTCAGGGAATAAAGGAAATATTAGGAACCGACTCGTCATTTTCGATCGTAGGAGAAGCGACAACGGGGAGAGAAGCGATTGACAAAACAGCTGAAATTATGCCCGATCTTATTTTAATGGATATTAATTTGCCAGACATCAGTGGTTTAGAGGCTACCGGTCACATTAAAAGTGCCTATCCGTATGTAAAAATAGTGATGGTCACTGTAAGCGATGATTTTATTGATTTATTTGAAGCAATTAAACACGGTGCCCAAGGTTATTTACTAAAAAATGTAACGAATGATTCATGGATTACGTACTTAAAAGCAGTTGTGAACGATGATGCACCGATCTCTAAACGATTGGCTGAACAAATGCTACAGGAATTTACAAACCATCAAGAAACCTATCAATTCGAAGGAGATTTGTTGTCCGAACGGGAAGAAGAAATACTTACGTGGGTTGCTAACGGATATACGAATCGCGACATAGCAATCCGTCTAGAAATATCCGAATACACCGTAAAAAATCACCTAAAAAATTTATTTCAAAAATTGCATTTAAATAATCGAGTTCAACTCGCTAAATATGCCTATGAAAAAGGATACGTGGAAAAAGGAAGTGATCAATGCAGGTAACCCTTTTAATCAGCGTGTTCATGCAGATAAATAGACCGTATCCTTTTGGAAAAGCTGATATGAAGAGGGTGAGCGACTTGTTGAGCCGCTCTGAATGGTTATAACGATCATTTCAAAGCAAGAAGCGCTTTACTTAAACGATTTAGGATTCTTGGAAAAATAACTGTTGGAACGTTTCATGTAATCCGATGTTCTGATATTTTTCTGTGGGACCTTTGCTCAATACTTCGCCATTGTGTAAAAAGATCACTTCGTCGGCAATTTCCTCGGCAACCTGTAAATCGTGCGTCGAAAAAATAACCGATTGTCCTGTTTGCTTTGCTTGGATCATCATCTTACTAAATGTTTGTACCCAATAGGGATCTAGCCCGTTCGTTGGTTCATCGAGAATGAGCAGAGGCGGCTTCGTTAACAGTGCTTGCGCAAGTAGCATTCGCTGTCTCATTCCTTTTGAAAAAGCTCCCATCAACTTATCCTGATGCTCCGTTAATCCTACAGATTGTAAGACGTCTTTCGTACGCTTTTTGTCGACGTTTTTCAAACGTGCATAGAAGTGAATCGTTTCTCGAGCGCTGAGCGTTTCTTGAAATTGAAAATCATCTGGCATGTATCCAAATTGATGTGCGAATGCCTGTTTATCTTGCCTTTTTTCAATTCCGTTAATAGTCACCGTTCCAGTTGTTGCTTTGGAAAGTCCGATGACCGTCCGGATGAAGGTGCTTTTTCCAGCACCATTTCCCCCACATAAAGCTAGAATCCGCCCGCTTTCTAGCTGCAAGGAGAGGGGATGGAGAATGGTTTTATTGTCAATCGTCTTTTCAAGATCGCAAACATCTAAAATGATGTTATCCATTGTCATCCCTTCTTTCCCAAATAAATGCTCCACCCAAAACCGTAAGAACAATCCAAATCACTACCGTTACCATGAATACCGGCACACCATATGGGCCGTTTACCCAGCTGATCCATTGGGCGTACTCTGGTCCAAATGCAGACCCAGCGCCCATTTTCATCATCGAAAAAATTCGCACGAGTTCTGCTGGATTGAGAAACGTACTTACTTCAAGAATGGCGTAAATCCAAGAATAGGGTAACAAACTTAAGCCACTGATCAATAACAGCGGCCAAATGACAATCGTAATAAACCATATAGCGATACTGCCGATGAGCGCTTGCCATCGATTGTTCGTTATTGCACCAATAAACAGTGCTATTCCTAGATAAATGAGTGCTAAAGTACTGGAAAAAGCCCAGAAAAAAATGAGCGTTCCTAAAGGAATAGCCTTACCGAATAAAATGGTAATGATTCCTGATAATCCAAAACCGAAAGCAATCATCGCTAACATGATGATCGCTAAGCCGATCCATTTTCCCCAGAGAAACGTGTATGGGGAGAGAGCGTAAGTTGATAGTAAACTCCATTGACCACTTTCTTTTTCAACAGCCGTAGAAACACTACCGGTGAGAAGGGTAATTAACGGTAATAAATAAAGCGTCATATTCATCATCGTCCCTGTCATATCGGTATACCCTTCAGTAGCTTGAACGCCAGATTGAAGGAGCATGATTAAAAGTGTAAAAAATGACAATAAAATAAGAAAGGAATAGGTCCAGGAATTACGAAAACCTAATTTAACTTCTCGTTCAGCAATGGTAAAGATGCGCACAAATCATCATTCCTTTATCCCGAATGAACGGATAAATCGACAAAAAATCCCACTTCATCATCCGGGTAAAATCGCAAGACAGTTTCTTTGGTGAAGTGATCTTGTCGATGCAAACCGTTCAACTCTCAATATGTTGTCAAATCTCGTAACCGAAAAAATGAAAATGGTATGAAACATTGTCTTCGATCCAGAGAATATCTTGCATCACGTTGATCGAGTGATTGAATAGTCCATCAGTGAGGAAGGAAGCCACACTGATGGACAGATTACGATTTACTCTTCATCATCTTCTTGTTCATCATCGTGATCATCGGCGTCATGATCATCATCACCGTGACCATCATGATCATCATGATCATCGCCATGATCCATCATTTCTTCATTGGCTTCCCAATGGTGGTTGTCTAAATCGCTCGGTTCCATGATTTCGCCCTTACCTTCTTCATCAACGAGGGCTTCAGCATCTTCTTTATCCGCGAATGAATACACACCGTAAGCCATTGGTGTCATAAATTCTTCATCATAAACGAATGTGGCATCTTTGATTTCAATCCATTCTTCACTATGGTAATCGCGGACGAATTCCGCTCCAATATCTTCATCACCATTTTCGCTTTTCCATTCATAGAGACAGCCCAGATCATCAAATTTTAATACCTTTTCATCTTCAAGGACAATTTGTGTTGCATGTTCATTGTCAGGAACGACCATGTTACATACATCACACGTATCCGTATCTTCATCAATATCTTCAGCTTGATATTCTTTCGTACCACATGCAGAAATGACAAGTGAAAAAGCAGCGATGAGCATAATGAAAATATGAGACTTTTTTATCGATTTCATCGTTTACGTACCCCCAAATAAATAATTGTTATACTAGCAATGAACAAAAGTGTGCTCATGAATAAGACATGTCGCGAGGAATGATAATCATCTGTTTCCGTTAATAGGGGATCTTCCATCAGCGGTTCATGATCAACGACCCATTGGTCAGTCGGTGTGTGAAAAAGCTGTTCCAGAAAACTCAGCCCAGGTGCTTGAAAAAACAACTGATATGCTGGATATTCTTCGGTTAAGCTTAAATAAAAGGGGTCCACTTTATACGTTAAGTTACTGACACCATCACCATCTGTATCAAGACTGAAATGATCATCCCAATAATTACCATTTGTATCGTTTGATGAACTTTCTTCCGCTTGTCCTTGTACAACATTGGCGGTAAGTGAATTGTTCACAATGTGGTTATCCTCCGCTTTTTTCAACTGAAGTCCGATATAATTTCGCTTAGATTCGTTCATCTGTATGTCATTATTCATCGAGCTCTCGACATATAGGCCAATTCGATTATCGGCCATCACATTATTGGCTACGAAACCATCCTTTACGTCGAATAGCAATAGGCCTAGAGATTGGACACTTTTTTGATTGTATTGGAGATGATTTGCTTCGACAACCGTCCCCTCTGTACCCATTACCATGATGCCACTAATATTAAAAAACGATTGATTGCTTTGTACATTTGTTTGTTCCGTAAACATTAAATGATAGCCGTAACGTGAATGAGTCACCTCGTTTTTTGAGATGTTATTTTTTCGACTGTCTTCAAGATAGACACCATCTTGAACATCGGTAATCTTTGATGATGTAATGGTGTTATAGTTTGATTCCCATAAATCGATCCCGTTACCTCGATGACCGAATGAGGCTTGATCGTTACCTTTCATCGAAATGTTTGATAGTGTATTATGGTGGGCATCATCCAGTTGAATCCCAATTCCTTTTGTTTCAATGGATAGGTGGTTCAATTCATTGTTGTCACTGTTGATGAAAATCGTTTCGATTGTCGGTTGATCGCGCTCATCCATAATTGAAAGATGTTCGATGACGACATCATCTGCCTCAATCGTCAAGACGGGTTTTTCGTCACTCTTTTCAGCAACGATTTCTACGCCCTCATCACCAACAATTTTTAACGGTTTTGTAACCGTAGCATGACCAACATATTGTCCGGGGGAAAGGGTTAGTGTGTCACCCGGTTTTGCTTGATCGATGAGTGTTTGCAAGGATTTCGATTCGTTGGAAGCGGAAACCACTTGTCCACCAAAGACTAACAGTAAAAAGACCATCACCATAGAAAGGATTTTCTTCACATTCGATCCCCTCTCTCTTCCTCGTAAAGTCTAAGAAGTCAAGCACAAATTCATCATAGCACGGACATGGTTTCACTCCATGACTCTTTAGAGCTATAAAAGAGATTTAATTTTAACTAATCTGTGAACTTTTGTGATGTCATCATAAATTAACACAAAAAAACTATGCTTTATGAAAAATGTGACGAAGCAGTGAATGGATTAAGGTAAACAAGTTGACTACAGGTAAAACGAAATAAATGATTTGTTTTGGAAGAAGTTAGTGTAATAATAGAGTGATATAATTTGTTATAAATTGAGGAAATGCCAGGGAAAATGGAGACAACTATGTATGAAGGAGGGTGAGATAACCCCTTTTTAAAATGAATAAACCGCATGAAATCGATTCAAAAACCTTGATTTCATGCGGTTCTATTTTATGTTTTCACCTTAAAATCAATTCATTTTCAACTTATGTTCCGGCCTCTTTATGATTGTTTCTCAACTGTTTGCTCTTTTTCAAATACCACGAGCAAACTAGGAAGAAGAATTCCTCTGATTAAAAATGTATCGAGTAAAATACCAATCGCCACAATAAACCCAAATACGAATAATAGTTGAATCGGTTGGGTCATGAGGACTGCGAATGTAGCGGCCAAAATGATTCCAGCTGATGAAATAACCCCACCTGTCGTTGATACAGCAACTTCCACAGCTTTTTTAAGTGGATGTTTTTTTCGCTCTTCCAAAAATCTAGAAATGAGAATGATATTATAATCAATTCCGAGAGCGACTAAGAAAACGAACGAATAAAGAGGCACTCGGTTGGAAATCGTATCAATACCGAAAAGCCACTTGCTTAACAACATTCCTAAGCCTAAAGCGGCAACGAATGAAACGAGAATCGTTCCCATCATGTACAAAGGCATGCGCAACGATTTTGTTAAAAAGATTAACATCGTAAAAATGAACACCGTTTCTAAAAGAACGATGACGATTACATCGCGGTTATTGACAGAACGGTCATCAACTGCTGTAGCTGTTTCCCCACTGAAGTATAAAGACCCTGAAACACCACTTGCATCGATGATGTCAGCAGCTTGATTCTGAATCGCTTCTAAGGAATCGATCGTTTCGACAGCATATGGATTTTCTTCAAACGTCATTTGATAACTGGTGACTTTTCCGTCATTTGCCACATCCCGTAAACGTACCTTACTCACAAGGGGTTGCTCGGTTAATTCGTTTATCAGTTTTTTTTGTTGTTCTTTGCTCATCTTTTCAGCCGCTTCAAACAATACGGTCGTCGGTGCTAATTCTCCCTTAGCAAATTTGTCTTCTAATAATTCATAACCTTCTCTTGAAGGCATATCTTCTGGAAAGGATTTCATCGTATTAAATTCATAGTTTATATTGAAGACGTTACTCGCTGAGACGAGAAGAAACATTCCAATGACTACAATCGAAAGAATCGGTTTTTTTGTTACGAACCGGCCGATTTTACTCCATAAGGAATTTCTCTTAATCGTTTCCTCTCCGACACGAGGGATTTTTGGCCAAAATGCTCTTCGGCCTAAAATGGTAAACAATGCTGGAACGAGTGTAACCGATGATAACATGACAACAACTAAAGTTGTTCCGAATATAGGGGCGAAATTGTAGTAATCTCCAAATTCAGCAAAAAATAGCACGAGCATCGCTACGAAAACAGTTGCTCCTGAATAAAAGACAGGAAGACCAGCACCTCGCATTGCCCATCTCATGGCGTCATGTTTGTCTTCATAGTTTTTCAGTTCTTCGCGGTAGCGTGAAAAGACGAATAAGGAGTAATCGATTACTGTTGCAAACAACAAAATCGTCATAATCGATAACGATTGATTACTGAGCGGTACGCCCGCTTTACCGAGTAAGCCGAGAATCTGATTGACAACCCCATAAACAAAAACAGCAGCTAATAGTGGAATAAAAGCTAAAAACGGCGATCGATAAATAAGAATTAATAGCAATAGAATAATTCCTATGGTCGATAACAACAGAACAAGATCTGCTCGGGAAAATAAATTTAAGGAATCAACGGCAATTCCAGCGGGTCCTGTAATAAATAGCTTTCCCTCTGCTGTATGCTCATCGGCAATTTGATAGATTTTTTCCTGAGTTGTGCGCAGTTCTTTCGTTTCTAATGAGGAATCAAACGTAATCGGAACCAGTGCGGTTGTATCATCCTCTGAGAAGAACGTATCCATGGCTTGAGGTGGAAGATTTTCTAAGGGAATCATATCCTCTATACCGTCGATCTTCTCCTCTTGAATGATATGTAATAAATCAAACAATTCATCACGGTTGATTTCGCTTTCCGTTTCCTGAAAAACAAGCAAACCTGGTGTTCCGTCGTGATCCTTGAAATAATGATCCTGTTTATTTTGAGCGATTACGGACTGTGCATCATCCGGTAACGAAGCGATTCGTGATACTTCATAATCTTTTGCGCTTGGTGCAAATAATGTTAACAGTAAAGTGACACCGATCCAAATACCAAGCGTAATCCATACTCCTTTTTTGGTCGTTACGCGGTCAGTCATCCAGTGTAATCCATTTTTCATAAGTTCATTCCTTTCTTTGTTATTGTATGACGACGCTATCGTTATTATATCCAAGATTGTTGCTTATTTTCCATTATAATTGGTAGGGCAAGTGAGGAAATGGAACGTGGCACGGAAAAGGACGCTTCACAGAAGATCATGAATATAATATGCTGCCGATAGACGAATAGACTTGAAGCGTTCATGTATAAAATGAGTTATACTAAGGAGAGTAGACTTCATTGGAGTTTCAGTTGATGTTTATTGTAAAAGCAAGATCCATACGTTAAAGACTGTTTCATATTTACAGATTCTATTCATAATCATATGAGCATTCCATCTGATGTATGTTCAACCCATTTAGAGAGAAAAAATTGTTCTGAGCCATCAGTCATTTTGCTCGTTTTTAGACCGATATCGTTCGGAAGTGGTATGTGATTTGTGATACGGAAGGAGAGAGGAAATTTATGAAATTTTTCCATACAGCCGATTGGCATTTAGGTAAACTCGTTCAAGGCGTACATATGACGGATGACCAGCGCTATATTTTAAAGCAGTTCATCGAAGCAATTGAAGATGAACGTCCGGATGCAGTGATCATTGCAGGTGATTTATATGATCGGGCTGTTCCTCCTACGGAAGCTGTTCATTTATTAGATGAAGTGCTTGAGGCGATCGTTTTACAATTGGATACGCCTGTTCTTGCGATTGCAGGTAACCACGATAGTCCGAGTCGCTTAAATTTTGGCCGTAAAATGATGGAAAATAACGGTTTTTATATGATTGGAGATTTTACAAAAGATCTAGATCCCGTTATTTTAACGGATGAATACGGGGAAGTTCATTTCCATCTCGTCCCTTATTGTGATCCAAGTATCGTTCGAAATGAGTTAGAAGATGACAAGATTCATTCCCACAATGATGCGATGAAAAAGATTGTTCAACAAATTACAAACAAGATGGATTCATCTGCTCGTCATGTTTTTGTCGGACACGCTTTCCTTACTCCATTTGGTGAAGAGAAGGAAAATACGAGTGAATCGGAACGCCCGCTTTCGATTGGTGGTGCGGAGTATGTCGATGCGCGTCATTTTACTCCGTTTGATTACACAGCACTTGGCCATCTGCATCAAGCTCACCATGTGGCTGACGAAACGATACGCTATGCAGGATCTATTTTAAAATATTCGATTTCTGAAGAGCATCATCAAAAAGGTTTTTATGTCGTAGAAATGGATGCGCATGGGGAAGTGAATGTTGAAAAGCGTGACTTCCGTCCGAAAAGAGATATGCGAACAGTTGAGACGACGATGGAAGATCTGTTAACACATACACTGAACGATGACTATGTATTTGTTCGATTAACAGATGAAACGCCCATTCTTTCACCAATGGAAAAAATAAGATCGGTCTATCCAAACGCAATGCATGTAGAACGGAAAAACTATTTTCTTCCCCCAACATCTGCCGTAAATAATGAAACAATCGATCGGAAGCAAATGAGCGATTTAGATCTTTTTAAAGCTTTTTATAAAGAAGTGAAAGGCGAAGATGTATCGGAAGAGATTGAAGCGATTTTTACAGATGTTCTCGATGATTTGTTACGAGAGAATGATGATGTTAAAACAGCAAAAACAGCGTCGAAATAAATTAAAAATGAAAGGAGAGTCTAAATTTTGAAACCATTGCAATTGAAGATGACCGCGTTTGGTCCGTATAAATATACAGAGGTTATCGACTTTACCGAATTAGAAGGCAATCGTTTATACGTTATTTCGGGAAATACAGGTGCAGGGAAAACAACGATCTTTGATGGGATTTGTTTTGCTTTATACGGTACAGCAAGTGGGCGTGACCGGGAAAGTGATGCGATGCTCCGGAGTGATTTTGCAGACGATGATACGCATACGTCCGTTGAATTACATTTTGAACTAAAAGGAAGAACCTATCGTATTTTTCGACAACTCGGCCATGTAAAAAAGGGAAATAAGACGAAAACGGGCGACCGTTATGAATTTTTTGAAATCGTTGACGGAGAAGAAATTCCTTGTGTTGATCGGCAAATCGTCTCGGAAATCAATCGACGTGTTGAGCAATTGTTAGGACTCACACAAGATCAATTCAAGCAAATCGTCATGCTTCCACAAGGAGAGTTTCGTAAACTGTTAACTTCGGAAACAGAAAATAAAGAGGACATTTTACGTCGACTTTTTAAAACAGAACAATACAAACATATGAGCGAACGGTTACGAGCAAAAAAACAAGCTGTTGAAGAGGTTTTTCAACAAGAAGTTCATGCACGAGACCACTATGTGCAAACGATTTTAGCTACGCTACCAAAAAGGGAAGACGCTCACATTGTACAAGTGTTAGGTGAAGAACATTATAACATGAACCAAGTCATCCGTGGGTTAGAAGAAGAAGTTGCTTTTTATAAGAAGCAAATCGTGTTGGACCGGAAAAAATATGAACAAGCTTCCCAAAAACACGCTCACATGCAAAAAAAGTATCACGAATCGAAAACAATCAACGAACGATTTACCGAACTACAACAAAAAGAAGAGCAACTGCAACAGCTACATGCACAATTACCTCAATATGCAACGAAAGAAAAACAGCTTGAAAAGGCAGAGCGCGCTAGTAAAATTGAACCATATGAAACACAAGTAGAAGAATGGCGTCGTGAAGAAAAAACGAAGGAGAAAATCGCTAAAGCGTCTCTCGAGCAAAAGAAGGTTGCCGACGACCAACTCAAACAAGTTCAAGCGACGTATCAAGAAGAAGAACGTAAAAAAACAGCACGTGAAGAAGTGCGTAAACAACTTGATCAGTTGAATGAGTGGTTACCGGTTGTGAAATCGATCGACGAAACGAAACGAATGTTAGTTAAATTGAAGGACAAAGGAAGAAAAACATATCAGGAATTAACACGCATTCAAGCCTTGATGAAGGAAAATCAATCAAAAATTGAACGAGATCAAGATCAGATAAAACAACTGGACGACGCCGTCAGTGAACTGTTCGATAAACAGCAAACCCTGTTGCAACTTGGCGAACAATGGAAGTTAGTCGATCAATATATGAAGCTAACTGAAAAGCAAACCACTCTCACGAATGATGTCAAGATGAAACAGAAAGCGTTTGTAGAGATTAATCAGTCCTATAAAAAATTAGAGAATGCTTGGCTTCATGAACAAGCAAGTTTATTAGCGGATCATTTACATGATGGGGAAGCTTGTCCAGTTTGTGGCAGCATCGAACACCCCAACAAAGCAACTCGTGAAGCAGGAATGGTCACAAAAGAACAACTGGAAACGAAGAAAAAAGAGCTAAACGAAAAAGATCAACTCTACCAAAAAGCTGTTGCCAGTCAGGAATTAATCGCATCACAAATAAAGGAACAAGAACAAACATTAGCTTCTTATGACATTCGTTTACATGAAGCATCAGAAGAAAAGAAACGCTTAAGTAACGAAGGCAAACGGTTAAAAAAAGAAGTTAGACAATTACAGGAAGATCGGAAACAACTTGCGGCATTGAAAAAAGATGCTGAAAAACTACAAGACGAACGTAAAAAGTTAGAAACGAAAAAAGACGAACTTGACAAATCGTATTACAAACAAAAAACATCGTATGAAACGACTCGGGCTGTATATGAAGAACGCTTGCAAAAAGTCCCCGAAGAAGTAAGGGAACTGTCAAGGTTAGAAAGTAAGCTAATCGAAGTGAAACAATTGAAAATGAAAATGGAAAAAGCTTGGGAAGATGCACAAGCAAAGCTTCAACATGCCAAAGAGGAACAAACGAAAGCCACTTCGAATGTAGACCATGCCAACAAACAACTCATGGAAACGAAAGAAAAACGTAAAAAGGCCGAACAGCAGTTTATTGAATGGCTCGTAAACTCCTCATTTTCTACAGTAGACGAATATAGACGAGCCAAAATGTCAACCGGTGAACGACAACGATTAAAAGAAGACATACAAACATATAGCCAACGACGTAAAACGGTCCAACAACAAGTTCAAGAGTTGAAACAGTCATTAGCTGATCGCAAGCGGGTCGATTTAGCAGCACTTGAAGAACAGTTAGCGGAATTAAAAAACGCCTATGAACGTGCCTTCAATCAATGGAATCAGTCCAAGCAGTACCACGAGGAAGCTTCCAAACTAATCACGAACATTACGGAAGCGAATGAACGTGTCGAGCAATATGAACAACGGCTAGCGAATGTAGTCGATGTCTATGATGTTGTCAGGGGACAAAATAGCCAAAAAATTTCCTTTGAAAGATATTTACAAATTGAATATTTAGAACAGATTATCGATGCAGCAAATCATCGTTTAAAAGATTTATCGAATGGGCAATTTTTACTCATTCGCAGTGACCGTCAAGAGTCCCATGGACGTCAAAGTGGATTGGCACTTGATGTGTATGATGCCTATACAGGTCAAACGCGTGATGTGAAAACATTATCGGGCGGAGAGAAGTTTAACGCGTCTTTATGTTTAGCTTTAGGGATGTCGGATGTCATACAAAGTTTTCAAGGTAACATTTCTATTCAAACGATGTTTATTGATGAAGGATTTGGTTCCTTAGACGAAGAATCATTGCACAAGTCGATTGATACGTTAATCGATTTACAACAATCTGGACGGACGATCGGCGTTATTTCACATGTTCAGGACTTAAAAGCACTCTTTCCAGCCGTGCTTGAAGTGAAGAAAACAAAAGAAGGATATAGTCAAACTCAGTTTATCCTAAAATAAGGACCTTAGATGTTTCGTGTCAAAAAACGGATTCAATCGGTTCGAAAAAATGAAGGGGAGTTATCGAAGTCAGATTACTCCCCTTTTTGTGATCACTCATCTTAGAGGGCATTTGCCTTTATGTAGGCCATTTCTTTCGGGCGTATGGTTGCAAATAGACAATGATACGTAGCTGGGATGACGTCATCTTTTGAATATTGGTTTTCATAAATCGAGATGAGTTGTTTAAACACGGAAGGTCGCTGCATATGAGCTTCTCGATTACTATTGTTGGCTCCAATTTTCTTTAGCGACTTAAAAAACGCTTTGACCGAAGGAAAGGATTCGATGATTTCAGCTTCTGCAACTTCGACTTCAACGGGTAGCTCGTTATGACCGCTCTGGCATACCTTTTTTAAATGTTGACTAGAATAAAAGGATTGACCGAGTCGCGTCCGCTTTTGTATGTTCAACTTTGACAATGCTTGTTCGTAACTCGTATACAGTTCATGGAATGTTCGTTCACCAAATGTGGAAAACGTTAACCAACCAGTTTCTTTTAATGCGTAACAGAGTTTTTGTAATGTTACTTCGAGATGATTGAACCATTGAAATGTAGCATTGGATATGATGAGGTCGAAGGTTTGATCGAGATTAAGTTGCTCGATGTCTCCACATATGAAGTTAATCTTTTGTTCATCGAACCGTTTCCTTGCTACATCAATCATCCCTGGGGATAAGTCAACAGCAGTAATCACTGCATCAGGAAACTTCTCTAATAAAATAGATGTTAAATAGCCTGTCCCACAACCGATTTCTAGGATGTGTTGTGGCGACGATGATTCATTGTTTATTAGCCGATGTTCTAGTTGATGGATCAAGTGTGCAGCCATCTTTTTTTGGACAGATGCGTATTCGTCATACGTTGTCGCTTGTTTACTAAAACGTTTTTGTAGTAGTTGTTTATTGATCATCAACAATCACCTTCCAATGCATCGATGGTTTCAAGTGGTTTATGATTGATCCATCCTTTCACCCATGCATAACATTTGTCCGCTTTATTATAAAATGGGAGATGACCGACGTTATCCATCATTTTTACGGTTGCCCTTGCCTGCACATTTTTCGCAATATATGTGGTTGCACCTGGTGGACAAATTTCATCATCCTTTCCGTGGATGAGCAAGGTAGGTTGGGATATTTGTTGCAGTTTCTTTCGATAATCGGCTCGGATTAAAAATTCCAATCCATTGATATAAGATGTTACTGTATCTTCCGTTCGGAGTGGCCGTTCTGATTGTAAAATCATCTCTTTTTCACGACCAGAAAATAATTGATTATTAAATTGTTGCCATACAGAGTGAGCATCCGTTTGTAGTCGGCGTTGCATCCATTTCAAGACACGTTCGTCCCAACCGTGAGGATACTTCTTCTTCTTTGTAAAACAACTCGTCGCAGAAAAGAGGACAAGTCGTTCCACAGTTTTAGGAAATCGTGTTGCCATATCAAGGGCAACTAAAGTTCCTAGAGACCAGCCGATGATCATCACACGTTGCTGTCTCTTTTCAGCATGATGTAGTTCTCGTTCGACACGCTTCGGAATCTCTTTTTCGGATTGAATGTTTGTCCAATCGATGAATTGTAAAGTGCCATCGTTTGCCAACTTGTTTGCTAAGGGTTGCCACACATCTTTTCCGTATCCCCAGCCAGGTAAAAGTAATATTATCATGAAATCACTCCTAATTCTTTTCCAACAGAAGCAATGGTTGTAGCGGCCTGACGAAGTTCCTTTTCTGTATGGTCGGCCATAACTGTAAAACGAATCCGGGCCTCATTTTCTGGAACGGTCGGCGGGCGTATAGCAATTGCCGCGATGCCTTCAGCTTGTAAATATTCACTAAATTGCAGAGCATCTTCATTTGTGCCAACGTGAATGGGGACAATTTGCGATTTACTATCATATGTAGAAAAACCGTAGTCTTGCAGTAATGTACGAAATCGGTTAGCTAATTGATGGAGCCGTAATCGGCGTTCGTCTGCTATTTGCGCGATTAAAATAGCTGCTTGAATCGCTCCTAATGTGGCGGGTGGTAATCCAGTCGTGAAAATAAAACTACGCATTTTGTTCATTAAGTAGTCAATGAGTAATTCGTTGCCAATGACATAGGCTCCAAAACAACCGAGCGCTTTACTAAATGTACCCATGTGAAGGTCGATGTGTTGTTGAACATTTTGATCGTAGCTATACCCTTCACCATTTGGTCCGTAAACGCCTGTCCCATGTGCTTCATCGACCAATAATAAAGCGTTATACCGCTCTTTTAAAGTGACTAAGTCATGGAGTGGGCTCACGTCGCCATCCATGCTAAATACCGTATCCGTAACAATTAATTTCCGTTTATGTGAGGGTGCTTTTTTCAACATGGACTCAAGATGGTTCATGTTGTTATGGCGATAGCGCTTATGTTTCGCACGACTGAGGATAATTCCATCGACGATACTTGCGTGATTCAATTGATCACTAAAGACGAAATCATGTCGCCCGACGAGGGAAGAGATGATCCCGACGTTCGCTGTATATCCGCTATTGATAATCAGTCCTGCATCTGCTCGTTTCCATGCCAATAAAGCATTCTCCGCTTCCTCGTAGACAGGGTGATTCCCGACGATGAGCCGAGATGCGGTGGCACCTGCCCCGTACTGTTCCGTTGCTTCAATCGAGGCTTGCTTCATGTGCGGGTGGTTTGCTAATCCTAAGTAATTATTGGAGGCTAAATTGAGCATCTGCTGCCCATCGATTGTGATTTGTTTGTTTGTTGCATTTCTCGTTTGTTTCAGTTGACGCGTTTGCGCATTATTTTTTAAATGTAACAAATCCTTATGTATTTTTTCTTTCCACATCATGACCCACCTCATATGTTTTGCCGCTCCTTTAGAAGTTTTCGTTCTATTAGACCGGCAAAAAATCCGTCTGTTGAGTTTATTAATGTTCACCTTTAATTTTATAAGGTTAACATTAATCGAAAAAACGGATAAAGTCAAGGATGCTTATGAAAGGATGATCAATAAAAGAGATCAGGAAGGTGGACGTTGTAAATCAATGCGGAGTGAGTAAGGATGTTGTAGAGTCAGGAGGGTCTCTAAAAAAGACGCCTTGGAGCAAAAAAGCGAAAAAACGGAAGGTATGCATGTGGCAACATAGTAAAAAGTGGAGTGTTCCAGCGGGCACTCCACGATGTTGTTTATTTACGTTTACGCATAATATCAAACGGTTTAACAGGGGTATCGACTTTCATTTTTACGTTCATCATCGGATGACGAGCACGATCAATCGGCTGATCGTCTTCATCCCACAATTGTCCAACGATTTGTTTAATATGGGTAAAGCCCGGACCATAAAACTCGACTTCATCGCCAACAGCAAAATTATTTCGTTGCTGGATTGTTGCCATTTGTGTCTCTTCATCGTAATCCAATACTTGACCAGCAAATACATATTTCGGGATTTTACGCCGTTTACCGAATAGCTGTTGATTTTCAGAAGGGGTCCCATAGTAAAAACCAGTCGCTAATTCCCGTTGGGCTACTTTCCACAATTCATCCTCCCACTCTTGTTTGAACTCGAAATGATCGGGATCAGCGCAATATGCATCGACGACTTGTCGATACACATTCGAAACAGTTGATACATAATGAATCGACTTCATGCGGCCTTCAATTTTTAAACTATCGACCCCATTTTCCACAAAATCTGGAATGTGATGGATCATCGACATATCGACAGCACTCATCGAAAAGTCTTCTAACTCATCTCCTCCATCGAGAAGAGACTGCCGATCCCCGAGATGATCCATTTCGAACAAGTCATACTTCCAGCGACAAGATTGAGAACAGCCACCTCGGTTTGCATCACGTGCTGACATATGATTGGACAGTGTGCAACGTCCTGAATACGAAATACACATCGCCCCGTGAATAAACGCTTCAATTTCGACATCTGTATTTTGGCGAATTTCAGCGATTTCATCCATGCTTACTTCTCGAGCTAGAACGACACGTTCCAACCCTTCCTCATGCCAAAAATTAAGCGTTTCATAGTTCGTAGCCGATGCTTGCGTAGATAGGTGGATCGGTAATCCGGGAGCTTCCATTGCACAAATTTCGATTAAGGCAGGGTCAGAAACGATGACAGCACGAATACCGATATCCCGTAATGTGCGGAAGAAGTCTCCTGCTCCTTCGACATCCCCTTCATGAGCGACCATATTCGCTGCTACATATACGTGGGCGTTATGTTTTTTTGCGAACTCGACACCTTCGCGCATTTCATCATACGTGAAGTTTCCAGCTCGACTTCTCAGTCCATACGCATTTCCACCGATATAGACAGCATCTGCACCGTAATGAATCGCTATTTTTAACTTTTCAAGCGTACCTGCTGGTGCTAACACTTCAGGTTTTTTTGTAATTGTTCGCATCGTAATCCTCCTCTTCTTAACAGTTTTCATGTAACGATTTATTTGACGTCTTCAGGGTCTTTTAAGAAAAAGCCTTCACTTAACGTTCTTTCATTTGGATGAAGGGCGATTACTTGTTCATTGAGACGTTCCATTACTTCAGTCGTCCAAGTTCCTTCTTGGAAGGCATTTTTAGCTTTTACAAAAAGGCGAGCAATCTCGACAAAATCGTTTCCTCTTGTAAAAATACCGTCTAATTTCCACTGTTTAATGCCCGCATTGACTAACGCTTCAAGATGCGGCATTAAATTGATGTCATCGGTCGCAAACACATGCGTTCCATTGATATCCTCATAAATTGAATAATGCGTATCAGGATTTTTTGCTTCTGATATGAACAAGTCTTTCGTTTCTTGTTCATGTTGCTCCGTGAAATTAAAATAATTTTTTACGAGCGGGCGCTTGGACTGATGAATACACGTGGCTCCGTAAACTAAGATTTCTACCGGAACGTAAACGTCAGCAGCAATTTTTTCCAATTCTTCATATGTCAATTCGCGGGCAAGTACAGCCCCCGTTGCCCCACGCTTTGCCCAAAAGTTCACTTGATTTGCACTCGTTACGAGGGTGTGTGCATCATAAATATAAGGAATTTGGATATCATTCTTTTTAAATAGGTGGATGACACCTGGGTCACCGACCGTAATGGAATCGACGCCTATTTCTTGTAAAGATTGTGCGTATGGTACAACTTTGTTAATACGGTCATTATGCATAATCGCGTTCATCGCTACACAAACTTTTTTCTGTTTGTCGTGAGCGATTTTCGTAATTTCTTCAATCTCTTGTCGTGAAAATGACGCTGGTAAACGTAATCCGAACTCATCTTCACCAATATATAGTGTGTCCACACCGGCATGAACTAAAGCTTTTGCTTGGTCAATTGATTCTGCAGTCGTTATAAGCTCAATCATTCACATAACCTCCTCTCATTCCCCCTAAAAAAATTTTACCATAAAGTGAAACTTCCTTCATTAAGGGTGTTTTTCAATCCGGATGATTTGCATCGATTTATAAAATATGTACCGATGTATATATTTTCAATGATTTCTCATACTAAGACGAAGGAGTTGATCTATATGCCGAACAAAACAGAAAATATTGGATCGAAGACGACTCCACATGAAGATGGTAGACGTGAAGGCGTCCTGAATGATTCTACAGGGGTTCAAATCGGGATTACTCCAACGATTGAGTTAAAGAAAAACCCGCACTTCATGGATCCCGTTAAACGTAAACAAGTAAAAAAAGACACGTAATGAAACAAAGATCATCCACAAGACGATCGAGCAATCGTGTGGATGATTTCTGTTTCATTTTTTGATTCGATTGAACCTCCTATCTGTGTGTGTGTCGGTTGGGTTAGGTGCCCGAGATCCACAATCATCTGTAAGGCATCACGGATGGATTGGATTTCAAAAACATAGATTGGAAAGTGTTTTCGAGCGATGTAACGATTTCTTTTGTATTTTCTTCCTTTTCGGCGATGATGAGACCTGGCTTTCGTTCGTGAATGACATGTTGTTTAATCGATTTTGTTCCTCCGACTACCTCAGCATTGTTTACTTTATTTTTTGGGTACGCCGACAATTTCGTTGTGAAGCTGTAAGTGATTCATCGTTTCTGTGATGGCTGGGCTAAATGAAATGCTTCGTTGTGGTGGGAAGTTGTATGTTACCGGCCGGTTGGGCTGATCAAATATCTTTTTCATCGATGATTCCTCCTTCGTTACGTCTAATTTGTAGCGAATTGTGAACAAGTAAGTAAAACGATACTTTTATCTACATTATGAATCTATAAAACTTTGATTCGTCAAGGGATTTGGTATGCTAGATGGAAGCGGTTTAAATTTGAGGAGGGTGTGCGTATGTTACAAAAACTTACTGCGGATTGTCATACACAACCATTTAAAGGTCCTTTTTCTGTTACACGGATTCAACCGAGCGCTATTTTCACAGAAAATACAAGGGATTCAGCATTCGGTCCACTGAGTACGATTGACCACGCCGTTATGAGTGAAGGATTGACAGTAAAAATGCATGAGCATGTAAATGATGAAATATTTAGTTATGTTTTCTCAGGTACGTCGTATCATAAGGATTCAGACGGATTTGAAGTTCCACTTACACCTGGAAAATTAATGATGATGAATGCGGGTTCGGGATTCAAACACGAAGAAATGGTGAAAGAAGGTCAAGTCGAGATGTTACAAATCTTCGTCCGACCCGATCAGTCAAACCTTAAACCGATGATTCAATTTCACGACAAACCTTCCGACCAACGTGATTGGTATGTGATGGTTGGACCTAAATCAAGTGATGCTCCCATTATTGTTCGGAACAATGTATATATATTCGATGCCCATCCTAAAAGTGGTGATACCTTGAATATTCCCGAGTATGAGGGTTATCAACCTTTTCTCTATGTATTAGACGGTGAAATTTCAGTAAATGACATCACATTAGGTAAACAAGAGGCAGTGACCGATCTAGATGATTCTATTCCTCCGTTAACGGTCCATAAAGATGCTACTCTAGTCCTATTTCTTGTCGATTTACAAAGTACGGGAACGCTAGACGGGACCATTAGCGGAGAACATCATCGAAAATAGTAGAATTTGGTTAAATGAGAAACAGATTTCCTTGCATTTTTAAGAGGAGTTTATTATAATGCTTTCTAACTAATGAATTAAAAATTTTTGCCACAATAACATGGACGGGGAAAAGTAAGGTTTAGTTATTTTTTCACAGAGAGCTTCAGGTGCTGAAAAGAAGCAAAAATACGAATCTGAACAATGGCCCCGGAGTTGCGATGCTGAACGTATGAGTTCATTAGTAGGGATCGCCGAGATTTGGTACTCGTTATCCATACCACAGTATGAAGAATGACTAGATTCGAGTACTTGTTGAGGCTGCATATGTGAATGTGCAGTAAAGTAAGGTGGTACCACGTATACACAAAACCACGTCCTTATCGAATACGATAAAGACGTGGTTTTTTTCGTTAGATTATAGGAGGGTGGTTTGAAATGAGTGAATTATTAGTTTTACAAACAGATTTTGGACGTAGTGATGGCGCGGTTAGTGCAATGTACGGAGTCGCTCTAACCGTTGATCCAAGCTTAAAGATTTTTGATATTACGCACGATATTCCACCGTACAACATATGGGAAGCATCATACCGTTTGTATCAAACGATTACGTACTGGCCAGAAGGGACGGTCTTCATATCGGTTGTCGACCCAGGAGTAGGGACGTCGCGACGAAGTGTCGTCGTAAAAACGGTTGATCATCAATATATTGTTACGCCGGATAATGGGACGTTAACCCACATTAAAAATGATATTGGCATTAAGGAAGCACGGGTAATCGATGAAACATGTCATCGTCTACCACAATCCGAACAGTCTTACACGTTTCATGGCCGGGATATTTTTGCCTACACGGGATCACGACTCGCGTCTGGTGTTATTTCATACGAGGAAGTCGGTCCGAAAATGGACGTGACTGATCTTAAAGAGTTGACGCGACCAAAAGCCTATATTGAAGATGACATCATCTATGGAAACATTGACATTTTAGATATTCGCTTCGGAAACTTATGGACGAATATCCATCGCACCTTATTTGAAAAGGCAGATATTCGTTATGGGGATTCTCTAGAAGTGACCATAGCTAATCATACGCATCAAGTGTATAAAAATATCATGACATTTGGTCGATCGTTTGCTGATAGTCGTTTAGGCGAGCCTCTTTTATATGTGAACTCGCTCGATTATCTTGGCGTCGGTATCAATCAAGGTTCATTTTCACATGCTTACCATATTCAATCCGGTGTCAATTGGAAAATTATGATTCGTAAAATCCACATTATGTCATGAATGTGATGGTTGATTTGGAAGGGGGAGGTGATTGGTACGAATGGTCAATGACTTCGAATGGACGATGCATCCGATTATTGATGCGCATATTCATCTTGATCTGTATGACCAACAAGAGCGTCGCCTCATATTAAACGATTTAGAGCACTATAACATTGAAGCACTCATTTCCGTATCAAAGGACATTCGCTCCGCTGAAATGAATGTTCGTTTAGCCGAGAAACATCAAGCCGTTCGAGCTGCTGTAGGCTTTCACCCTGAGCAATCATTACCCAGTATAAATGAAATGACGAGACTGGAACGACTTATTGAAAACGATCACGATAAATTAGTAGCAATAGGTGAGGTTGGATTGCCATATTATACCAGACAAAAAAATCCGCGTCTGTCCATTGAACCATACATTGAAATCGTAGAGCATTTTATCAGAATCGCGAAAGCCTATGATTTACCAATTGCACTGCATGCGATTTATGAAGATGCGAATCTCATCTGTTCACTATTAGAAAAGCATTCACTTCAAGATGCTCATTTTCATTGGTTCAAAGGAGATCAACGGACAATGGAACGCATGATCCGTAATGGATATTTTATTTCGATTACACCTGATGTATTATATGAACCGGAAATTAGACAAATCGTGCAAGTTTATCCACTCTCACAAATGATGGTAGAAACCGATGGACCATGGGCTTTCAAAGGTCCATTCAAACAACAAATGACACATCCAAAAATGATTCACTACACCATCAATGAAATCGCCCATTTAAAGGGAGTCAATCGGCACTACGTCTATGAACAAATTTATGAGCAAACACGATCATTCTATGTATAAAAAAGATGAAAGTGATTTATATATTTTAATAGGTGACAATTGTCGATGAATCTAGTATACTTGCTACTAAATTCTTTCGAAATATACAAATTATTTAACGCGATATGCTTGAAGGGAAGTTATATTAGAAATGAAAGTAGTAAAGTTTGGTGGTAGTTCAGTAGCGAATGGCGAGCAGTTTAAAAAAGTACTTCATATCGTAGGGGCTGATCCGAGTCGAAAAATCATCATCGTTTCCGCTCCGGGCAAGCGATCTTCTGATGATACAAAGACGACGGATTTATTGATTGCCCTCAGTAAGAGTGTAGAAGGAAATTCGTATGATGAAGAAGCACTAGCCCGAGTTGTCAATCGGTATGCCGAGATTGTTCGTGATTTATCTTTGTCTGAATCTCTGATCGATTCGATAGAGGATAATTTAAAACAGACGATTTCGAAGTTACACAACAATGAAAACCGGTTACTCGATGCTTTAAAAGCGAGTGGAGAAAACAATAATGCGAAATTGTTAGCCGCTTACCTGCAGTCAAGTGGACATGAAGCTTCTTATGTTTCTCCAAAAGAGGCTGGATTAATCGTGACGGATGAGCCCGGTGATGCTAAAGTTTTGCCACAATCCTATGAAAAGTTAGCATCATTAAAAGAACGTAGTGGCAAACTCGTGATTCCAGGATTTTTTGGCTATTCACACGAAGGGAATATTGTAACGTTTCCACGCGGTGGTTCCGATATTACTGGATCGATTATAGCAGCAGGAGTCCATGCCACGGAGTATGAAAACTTCACAGATGTTGATTGTATTTACAGCGTCAATCCCTCGATTGTAGAAAATCCACATCCAGTGAAAGAGTTAACATATCAGGAAATGCGAGAACTATCTTATGCGGGTTTCTCTGTGTTTCATGATGAAGCTTTACAACCTGCTTTTGAGAAAGGGGTTCCCGTACGCGTGAAAAATACGAATAACCCTGATTTGCCAGGGACACGTATTGTTGCAAAACGACAACTAACTGGACAGTCAGTCGTCGGCATTGCAAGTGATGAAGGATTTTGTAGTTTAAATGTTGCGAAATATTTAATGAATCGAGAAATTGGTTTTGGCCGGAAATTACTCCGCATTTTAGAAGAAGAATATATTTCTTATGAACATACTCCGTCTGGGATTGATAATATGTCTGTCATTATCCGTAGTAATCAGCTGGAAAATGGAAAAGAAGAACGCATTATAGAGCGGATTCGTACCGAACTTGAAGTTGATGAAGTGGATATTGAACACGACCTCGCTATGATTATGGTCGTAGGAGAGGGAATGAATGACATGGTTGGCATAGCTGCCAAAGCGGCTACTGCACTAGCCGATGTCGGAGTAAACATTAAAATGATCAATCAAGGATCGTCCGAGGTAAGTGTGATGTTCGGTGTCAAAGCAGATGATGTAACGAAAGCAGTTCGAAGTCTATATAACATGTTTTTTAAAAAGTAAGATAATGAATCGCCCCAATAATCCGTCTTTGTAAGGCGGATTATTTCTTTTCGTTCAAATCCATATGTACCGTTCAAACATCGGATTTGGACAATGAACCTTGTACTGTATAATGGTATATGTTATGGATGATGAATTTGCATCAACGTTTAATGGTTGGATGATGAACTCTATCGCGGATGAGAGATGACGTTTTGTTTCAATCGATTTTTTACTAAAGGAGTTTTAACTAACGATGAATATCCCTATATTATATGAAGATAACCACTTACTTGTCGTACAAAAACCGGTGAATATCCCTGTTCAACAAGACCAAAGTAAAGACCTCGATTTATTAACACTGCTAAAAAAAGACTTAAAAATTCGCTATAAGAAGCCGGGAAATGTGTTTTTAGCGCTCGTTCACCGATTAGATCGTCCAGTAGGCGGGGCCATGGTTTTTGCCAAAACGTCGAAAGCAGCTTCACGTTTATCAGATGTTTTACGAAGACAACAACTAGGTAGAAAATATGTAGCAGTTGTTCACGGTAAACCGTCGCAAAAAAAGCAAACTTTAACCCATTTTCTCGTAAAAAACCGTCGTAAAAATATCGTCTATACGACCTCATCCAATCATAAGAAGGCAAAAAAAGCCATTCTTACGTATGAAGTCCTTTCGAGTTATGAATCATTTAGTCTTGTCGCGGTCGAACTACAAACGGGACGTCCCCATCAAATTCGCGTACAACTATCGGAAATCGGACACCCAATCTATGGGGATCAGAAATATGGACGGAATGTCAATCAGCCGGGACAACAAATTGCTTTATGGTCGCATGCGCTATCGTTTAAACATCCGACGAAAAAAGATATCGTTGAGGTAACATCCTATCCACCGCAACAATATCCGTGGAACCTTTGGCCCCATCTTAAGAACAATCATTAAAACAATCCATTGACCCATATTCCAACTGTAAAAAGGAGCCCAAATCCCCAATGGTGTTTTGCTGCCCATTCCATTTCCTTGCCGCATGAATATGACCGATTATAGAAGATTCATTTGCGAAAATAGAGGGGAGGAAAAAATGACGCTAACACGTGAAGGAAAGGAATAACATGATCATTTGAGGATGTTCATCAAAATGTTAAGGAGCTGAATGTCAATATGTTTAGTAAAGAACAATCGGTATTTGTGTTGGTAGACGTTCAAGGAAAATTAGCTCATATGGTACATGAAAGTGACCAGCTTATCAACAATTTAGAACGGCTCATCAATGGCTTACGCATTCTCAAGATCCCGATTATATGGCTAGAGCAATATCCACAAGGCTTAGGACCAACAACGGAAAAAGTTGCACAGCACTTATCAGGACTGGAGCCGATTTCTAAAATAACGTTTGATGCATGTAAAAATGATCCATTTATGCAGGCGATACAAGCGACTGAGAGAAAACAAATGATTGTCGCAGGAATTGAAACACATATTTGTGTCTATCAAACAGCTACAGGTTTGAAACTAAGGGGATATGACGTGCAAGTCGTTGCGGATGCCGTATCATCACGTACATTAGCAAATAGGCGAATCGGTTTGGAGAAGATGAAAGCTCTCGGCATTTACCCTACAAGTGTGGAAATGATTTTGTATGAACTAATGGAGTCCGCTGATACGGAAGAATTCAAACGCATTCTTAATTATATTAAATAAGTAGAGGGCGTTTGTTTTTATGAAAAAGGGATTAAAAAATTGCGTTCTAATGCCCACTATTGTAGAACGCAATTTTTTCTGTAGTTCGAGATATCAATCTATCAATCTCCGTCCATCAAAACACCAATCGGCTTTAAGACGTGTAACACTTCGATTGTTCCTTCATGGGCATCGAGAACATCTTGAAGTTTGCGATAAACAAATGGACTTTCATCTGTGCCACCTCCACGGAGCTCGACTCCATAATCTGTAACCGCTTTATGCATTTGTTCGGGTGAGATGAGCCCACCGCGACGTTTTTTCGTGCGCCAATCCATTCGTCCTGAAGCTTTTGTTCGGCTCATGATCCGACCTGCGCCGTGCACGGTACTATAAAAGGCTTCACGGCTTTTCTTCGAGTCAATCCCTTGTAAAATGACCGATATGTCCCCCATACTGCCACCGACAAATCCGAGTTGTCCAGGGGCCGCTGGGGTTGCTCCTTTACGCACAACGATGTATTCTTTTCCATCATATGTTTCTTTCCAGGCATAGTTATGGTTATTATGTACTTCGACAACAGCTTCAGCATCAAGAATATCGAGTACTTCGTTGATGACGTGATCTCTTCCGGCATAAGCATAGCGCCCTGCTAATTGCATCGCTTTGTAGTACATTTGTCCGAGGTCGCTATCCATATCGAGTAATGTAGGTGCTTGTTCCATCGACTCACGTGGAGCTTTTTCAGAAAATCCACGTCCTTTGGCTAAATTAAGAAATCCTGATGCTGTTTTATGACCAAGCCCACGACTACCAAAATGATTACCGACCCAAACTTCCTCCGTCTCTTGATCAATCAATATATCAACATAATGGTTTCCAGAACCAGTCGTTCCGAGTTGGTCACGGGCAAGCGCTTTGAGTTCATCATGTTCATGTTGGCCGATTTCTTTGAAAACGTTCCAGTTCGGATCATCGAATAATTCATGATCAACTCGCTGTTTATTTTTTACGCCGACACCGAATGGAATGCGTTTTTCGACTTGATCCATAATGGTTCCGATATCATTTTTTACATCATTGTACGTGAGATTCGTCTTAACGGCTTTATTTCCACAAGCAATATCGTATCCGACACCTGAAGGCGAAATCTGACCATCATAGACGACGACGCCTCCGACGGGTTGGCTATAACCGTAATGTCCGTCTGCGCAAAGTACGCCACCGACGACATTTCCCGTTTTCAAACAATTGTTAAACTGTCGTAATGTATTTTCATCATGTTCGCCAAAAATAACTGTTTTCATATGATTATGCCCCCTTGCCTATTATATATCACAGGTTTGTCGATATGACTAGTCGAAAGGGCGCAATCGATGTTTCGGTTGCGATTAATGTTCATCAAAAAAATGTTGAATTGGATCTACATTTCGATTGACTGATAAGGATAACATGAGTAAAATCCGTGCTTTTTGTGGGCTTAGATTATCCGCACTAATCGTAGCTAATGACTGATACGCGTCAATGTCAACGACTCGACCATTGCCCACTCTGTTACTACGGACAACATGGAGGCCTTTTTTTCTTGCTTCTCGTAAGGCTTCTTCTTCACGTTTTGAAAAACGTCCGGCTCCCGTACCGGCGATGACAATTCCAGCATATTTACCTGTTCGTGTGATGTGGTGAATCAATTCACCGGTTGCCCCAGCATAGGAATAAATAATTTCTACGTTTGGTAATTGATCAATCGTAAGCGTTGAGAACTGCGATTGAGTCGTGTGACGTCTCGTCGGCGTCCGGTAGTATTGAATGGATCCGTCGGGTTCGATAAAACCGAGAGTTCCCATTGCTCCTGAACGGAATGTGTTGATACGATATGTCTCCGTTTTAGAAACATCGCGTGCACTATGAATCTCATCATTGTGGGTGATTAAGACGCCTTTATTGCGAGAGTTTGGATGAATCGCTACACGGACTGCATGAATTAAACTTAAGTGAGCATCGGTGCTCAAAGCAGTAAAGGGGCGTTGTGCACCGACAAGGACGACAGGTTTTTCACTATTTACTGTTAAATGTAGAAAATAAGCTGTTTCTTCAAGAGTACTCGTCCCATGCGTAATAACTACACCATCATAATGTTGTTCATTGAGAAAAGATTCCACGCGATCTTTCAGTTGAATCCAATGCTGTTCATTGATTTGTGTGCTACTAATGTTGTCCATTTGCACAAGGTGGATGTTTGCAAGTTGTTTCAGTTCCGGCAACTGCTTTAAAAAATCTTCTCCGCTTAATACCCCCGATTGATAATCTTTTAAATCAAGGCGGTCCATTCCAGTTGCAGAAATGGTTCCACCTAAATTGACTAAAGCAATGTTCTTCATCATTCATCCTCCCGATCTGTATAATCATTTTGAGAAAAATGTTTTAAAGTAGGCGAAATGTATGGTTTTTTAGAATCATGACATGGAAGAACAAACGTGTACATTTATTCATTGATTATATTAAGCATATCAAATGACGACAAAATCATTTGTACTCCATGCCCATCTATTCATAATTTGTTTCGTCATTCATACACATATTATGCTTTTATGGGCTGACGTTCGAAAACTACTATTGAATCTATGAACGATTATTATACAAGCGTATTTGATATGTTGAAAGAGCCTTTTCAACATAAAGTCGACTGTTTTATAAAGAATGAGACATGGACAACAATCATCTTATAAAAAGTGATCAATTAAGCACTTTTTTATTGACTTTAGTTCAAAACTATTATATATTATTTTCAACTTATACTAAACCACTAGGAATAATAAGTTATATAATTTTATATAGCCCATTAGACACACTAAAGGCATCTTTTTATCAGTTAATCACACTGGTAGAGAGGTGCCTTTATGTTTTATAGATTGTCTATAACTTTGAATCTTTCGGCTAAAAAGGGGAGATGCTAATGTGTCTTTAGAAATAATATTTCTGTCAGGATTAATCATTACGATGCTTTTCTGTTTATTATTTGAAATTGCTCGAGTGGGAACGATTATTTTTTCAGTCCTTGTTATTTTACTAGTGACTGGGATTATTACACCGAAAGAGGCATTAAGTGGATTTTCAAATGAAGGAATGCTTACCATTGCTCTCTTATTCATTGTAGCAGGTGCAATACAAAAAAGCGGTTTGATTGAACAACTGATGGAAAAGTGGTTAAAAAATAGCCGTATAGACTTCGGGTCTATGTTTCGTTTTTTCATCCCCGTTGCACTATGTTCAGCATTTTTAAATAATACACCCATCGTTGTTACATTGACCCCAATTATTAAAAGCGGGTGTGAAAAAAGAGGAATTTCTCCTTCGAAGTTTTTAATCCCATTATCTTATATAACGATTTTAGGTGGGACGATGACCTTGATTGGCACTTCAACAAATATGGTTGTTCATGGCATGTTATTGGATTACGGATTAAAAGGTTTTTCTTTATTCACTTTATCGATTGTTGGTATCCCGTTGACAGTTGTTGGGTTTGTGTATTTATTTACATTGGGAATTAAAATATTGCCAGATTATGAAAGCTTTACAGAGCGGGTGAAAGAAGATGCGAAAGAATATATTGCAGAAATGCAAGTCAAACCTCATTTTCCCTTTATAAATAAAAATGTTGAAAAAGCAGGATTAGCAAATTTGAACGGTTTGTACCTCGTGGAGATCATTCGAAAAAATGGGCGTGTATCTCCAGTTAGGGATACTACCATTATTCAAAAAGGGGACCGTTTAATTTTTTCGGGAAATATTTCAACCATTGCCCAATTGCAAACAAGAACAGGATTAACATTAAGGACAGGTACAAATGTAGAACTAGATGATCTAAAAAATAGAGATATTTACTTAGTTGAAGCTGTCGTCTCCCATCAATCGAGTTTGTTATCGAAATCTATTAAACAATCCTATTTTCGTACTCATTATGATGCAGGTGTCTTAGCGATTCACCGTAACAACGAAAGAATTCGAGGTAAAGTTGGTGATATTATTTTGCAGGCTGGAGATGCTTTACTGTTGATTGCGGGAAAGGAATTTTTAAGAAAATATGAACAATCAAATGACTTTTATGTCGTCTCTCGTTTGGAAACACCGAGAACGCTAGAACAACATACAGGGAAAGGGTTGTTCTCAATCCTACTATTACTTACGCTCATTATCATTGTTTCTATTGGCTGGTTAACGATGTTGGAAGCGATGGCGATTGCGGTAGTTCTTTTATTAATAACGGGTGTAGTGGATGGCGAGGAAATAAAGAAAAACATCCAATTTCATGTACTCCTTGTCATTTCAAGCTCATTAGGCATTGGCGTAGCGATGACGAAAACAGGATTAGCTGAATGGGTTGCGATGAAGATCATCGAAATTGGTGCACCATTTGGAGTGGTCGCAATGTTAGTGATGATGTACGTGTTAACAAATCTATTTACAGAATTAATTACAAATAGTGCTGCAGCGGTACTCATGTTACCGATTGGACTAGAAATGGCACATTCATTTCAGTTAGATCCAATGGGCTTTGCCGTCCTCGTAGCCATAGCAGCCTCTGCTAGTTTTATAACGCCAATTGGTTATCAAACAAATTTAATTGTTTACGGACCAGGTGGCTATACATTTACAGACTATATAAAGGTTGGTGCACCACTTAGTTTATTAGTGATGGTCACATCTATCACAATCATATATCATGTATGGTTTTAGGAGGAAAAATAATGACAAAATCAACAAATATTGTTTGGCATGAATCTGACGTAACGAAAGAGCATCGGCAACGATTAAATCGTCATCGAAGTGCTGTACTATGGTTTACAGGTTTATCTGCATCGGGTAAGTCGACAATTTCTGTTGCGCTAGAGAAAGCGTTGCATACGAAAGGAATTCATACGTATCGACTCGATGGAGACAATATTCGTCATGGGTTAAATAACAATTTAGGATTTCGTCCCGAAGATCGGACTGAAAACATTCGACGGGTTGGTGAAGTGGCCAAATTAATGGTCGATGCTGGACTAATCACGTTAGCAGCATTCATTTCTCCTTATGCTGCTGATCGCAAGCAAGTTCGTGACCTCGTTGAAACCGAAGAATTTATTGAAATATATGTAAAGGCTAGTTTAGAAGTTTGTGAATCTAGGGATCCAAAAGGGCTTTATAAAAAAGCTAGATTAGGCGAGATTAAAGATTTTACAGGTATCGATGCTCCCTATGAAGAACCAAAAAGACCAGAAATCATAATCGACACGGATCATATAGGAGTCGATGAGTCCGTCCAATTAATCATGGATTATTTGGAACAACAAAAGTATATATAATTTGTCTGTTTGGCTAAAACGAGCCTGTGGTAAATAAATCTATTAATCACACTTGACAAATAGGAATAGTGCGGATAGTATATAAATACCTATTAAATAGCTAACTGGAAAAGCAGAGGCTATTGATTGTAAAAAGAAAATGAAACCATATTTATACTTTTCACATACTGTATTTATTCGCAGACTATACAAAATAGAGGCGACTTTAACCTAACCTTGGTTAAGGTCGCCTATTTTAATACAAAAAATAAGAAAGGGAGTGTGATTATTGTGAAGGTAACGTATTCATCATGGCATAAACATGAAAAGGTATTTTCCATTCATAATGAGACAAAAGGAGCTTTCAGCGTGTTGCAATGGGCCTATGAAACATACGGTGAAGAATTGATCTATGCATGTAGCTTTGGAGTTGAGGGAATCGTAATGATCGATTTCATATCACAAATAAAGCCGAATGCAAAAGTAGTCTTTCTAGATACAGGGCTTCATTTTCAGGAAACATATGCGTTGATTGATAAAGTGAAAGCGATGTATCCCCGGTTGAACATTGAATTGAAGAAATCGGTCTTAACCGTCGAGGAGCAAGAAGAAATATATGGGAAAAACTTGTGGGAAAGCGAACCGGATCGTTGTTGTTCGATAAGAAAAGTTCTACCTCTTAAAGAAACATTAACAAAGGCGACTGCATGGCTGTCAGGGCTTCGGAGGGAACAATCTTCTTCACGAAGATCGACAAACTTTGTTAATAAAGACGATACATTTCAATCCATTAAAATATGCCCACTTATCCATTGGACATGGAGCGATATTTGGAATTATATAAAAAAACATCAGTTGCCCTACAATGCGTTACACGATCGAGGATATCCGAGCATAGGATGTGCTCCTTGCACAATACCAGCTGATATGAAATCAGGTTCCAGATCTGGAAGGTGGGCGAATCAAAAGAAAACAGAATGCGGCTTGCATAAATAAAGCTAAAATATGAGGAAGAAATGAGGGAGTGTAAAAAGTGAGTAGAAATGAACCGCACGGAGGTACACTTATTAACCGCCGGAATGCACGTTATCAGGAAAATGAATTTGCAGAAATCATCGAGCTGGATGAAATGGCCATAAGTGATTTAGATTTGATTGGAACGGGTGCCTATAGTCCGTTAACAGGCTTTCTTACAGAAAAAGATTATGAATCAGTCCTTAAAAACATGAGATTATCAACCGGTGATGTGTGGACGATTCCAATTACGTTACCCATTCCAGTGGAACGTGCGAAAAAAATAAAGATAGGAGATGAAGTGAACCTAGTAAAAGACGGTGTCATCTACGGCGTCATTAAAGTAGAAGATATGTATAAACCAGATAAGGAAAAAGAAGCCAAACTTGTTTTTGGGACGACAGAACGGGAGCATCCTGGGGTGAAAAAGCTGTATGAACGATCAAGTGTCTATATAGGCGGTCCTATTGTACTCATAAAACGACGACCATTAGACGAGTTTTCTGCCTATCATTACGATCCCGTTGAAACTCGAAAAAAATTCAAAGAGCTCGGGTGGAAGACAGTCGTAGGATTTCAAACGAGAAATCCTGTCCACCGTGCCCATGAATATATTCAAAAATCAGCCTTAGAAATTGTTGATGGATTATGTTTACATCCACTTGTAGGGGAAACGAAATCCGATGATATTCCAGCGGATATCCGTCTCAAAAGTTATGAAGTTTTATTAGAAAATTACTATGTTAAAAACCGTGTTTTTCTCGGTGTTTTTACGGCAGCCATGCGTTATGCAGGGCCACGTGAAGCTGTATTTCATGCCATCATAAGAAAAAATTTCGGTTGTACTCACTTTATTGTGGGGCGTGATCATGCAGGAGTCGGAAATTATTACGGCACATACGATGCCCAAAAAATATTTAATAATTTTTCAGAAGAAGAACTAGGAATGACACTACTCTTTTTCGAACACAGTTTTTATTGTCGTCTATGTGAAAGTATGGCGACTTCGAAAACATGTCCACATGACACTCGTCATCATGTCATTTTATCAGGTACAAAAGTAAGAGAAATGCTTCGCAAAGGAGAAAAACCTCCTGCTACATTTAGCCGTCCAGAAGTAATCGATGTACTCATGGCTCGTTTAAAAAATGAGTCTGTTTACTCATAGGTATGACAAAAATAACGAAAGGAGTGCAGAAAGTGGAAAAAGTATATTTAGTAGGTGCTGGACCTGGAGATGTTGATTTAATCACCGTTAAAGGATTGCAATGTATTCAAAAAGCAGATGTCATCTTATATGACCGATTAATAAATAAAGAACTTCTTGACTATGCAAAGGAAGGGGCGGAACTCATTTACTGTGGAAAGTTACCAAAATATCACACATTTATTCAAGAGACAATTAACCACTTTCTAGTTAAATATGCAAAACAAGGGAAAATCGTTACGCGATTAAAAGGAGGAGATCCCTTTGTTTTCGGTCGGGGTGCTGAAGAAGCAGAAGTATTAGTCGAACATGAAATTGCTTTTGAAGTTGTTCCCGGGATTACGTCTGGAATTGCTGCACCTGCATATGCAGGTATTCCAGTAACCCACCGCAATATGAGTTCAAGTTTTGCAATTGTAACAGGGCATAGGCGTGCTAGTGAACATGATTCAATCGATTGGGAAAGTCTTGCACAAGGAATCGATACATTGGCGATTTATATGGGGGTAGGTAATTTATCGTATATTTGTAATCAATTAATGAAGCATGGAAAATCGGCGGATACCCCCGTTGCTCTCGTACACTGGGGAACGACAGAAGCACAACATACGGTGACAGGTTCATTAACGTCGATTGTTGAAATTGCCAAAAAAGCAAAGATTAAAAATCCGAGCATGATTATTGTAGGAGAAGTTGTTCATTTACGGAAAAAAATAAACTGGTTTGAACACGAAAAGTTTGTTGAAAGAATTATGAAAAAAGCATTTGTTTAGATGGAGGGACGATTATGCAAGCCGTTTTGTTCGTTAGTCATGGGAGTAGGCTTGAAATCGGTGTAAAGGAAGTCGTTCATTTTATTAAACGGTATACAGCGCCTAGAGACATATTTCATGAAATATGTTTTATAGAACTAGCGAAACCCTCGATTGAAGAAGGGATTGCAAACTGTGCCGTACGCGGTGCTACACAAATTATCGTTGTACCGATTCTTTTATTAGCAGCTGCACATGCGAAAGAAGATATACCGTTAGAAATTCAAGCTGGAAAAAGAAAATATCCCCAGATTACATTTACGTATGGACGACCATTTGGTGTCCATCCAAAAATTGTGGCAGCTCTTTATGACCGCGTTGTCGAACAACAAGTCCCAATCATAGACGATGCTCAAGTATTACTTGTAGGTAGAGGTAGTCGTGATCAAGCTGTTAAACAAGATTTATGTAAGATTGCCCAACAATTGGAAAAAACATATCGTTTTAAAAAAGTAAATATTTCTTTTCTTTACGGCCTAAAGCCACGATTTGAAGATATGATCGTACAATTACAGGAAAAAAACCATGAACAAGTTTTTATCATTCCGTACTTATTGTTTTCGGGAATTTTAATGAAGGATATAAAGAAAAAATTAAAACAATTATCAAGTGATCAATTTGTTCTTTGTGAATGTTTAGGTAATCATGACAATCTTCAAGAAGTACTCCATGAACGTGTAATGGAGTTGCTATAGAGAAAAGGTTAGCTCCTATTAGAGATTGATTAAAATCTAGGTAAGAGATTTATATTTTTATGAAAAGGATGATGGAAACGATGGGGAAGAAAAAAGAAAATTTTAATCATTCCATTGAAAGCCTTCAGAACATATTAGAAACGATGAATTATGGATCGATTACACTTATTGTTCAAGATAATTATGTTGTGCAAATCGAGCGAAATGAAAAGGTTCGATTAAAATGAAGTATTGAGAAAAAATCATAATGAGTGAGGTGGAAAAATTGCAACTTCAAGTGATGAATAGTCCGTTTGACCAGGAACAAGTAGATCTTCTCAATCAGATTCTACCAAAATTAACAGAAGCACAACAACTTTGGTTGGGTGGCTATATAAGTGCTCTTCACATAAAGGATAGTACTCATCCGAGTGGTGAAGTTGCTGTACTTGAAAAGCCAGATGTCCAATCGAATGTAGTTTCGAAAGAGGTAACGATTCTTTATGGATCACAAACCGGGAATGGGCAACATCTAGCCGAACAATTATCCAAAAATTTAGAAACTGAAAATTTCAATGTAACATTATCGGCAATGAATGAATTTAAAACAAATAGACTTAAGAAAATTGAATATTTATTACTTATTGTTAGCACACACGGAGAAGGAGATCCACCGGATAATGCGGTACCTTTTTATGAATTATTACATGGTAGGAGAGCACCACAATTAGAGCATTTACAATTCTCCGTATTGTCTTTAGGAGATAGTTCTTATGAGTTTTTCTGTCAAACCGGTAAAGATTTTGAGAAGCGCCTACTTGAATTAGGGGCTACACCACTTGCTCCACGAATAGATTGCGATTTAGACTTTGATGAACCTGCTTCACAGTGGTTTAAAGTAGTGATTTCTAAATTGAATGAACTCAATGAGATCACTCCAACAGATTCATCTACTTCTAGTCAAAAAGTGGAAATCAATCAAACGGGTTATTCACGGACCAATCCTTTTTATGCCGAAGTACTTGAAAACTTAAACTTGAATGGAAGAGGCTCGAAGAAGGAAACACGTCATTTAGAACTTTCCCTAGAAGGATCAAATCTACAATATGAACCAGGCGACAGCATAGGAATTTATCCTAAAAATGATCCTGAATTAGTAGACGCTCTTATTGCAGAGATGAGCTGGGATAGAGAAGAGTCCGTTACAGTGAATGCACAAGGGGATTTACGAGCACTACGTGAAGCTTTAATTTCTAATTTTGAAATTACGGTATTAACAAAACCATTATTACAAAAGGCGTCTACATTAACTTCGAATCCTAAATTACACGAATTGTTGGAAGGGGATGAGAAAATATTAAAAAACTATTTATATGGCAGAGATCTGTTGGATTTCGTTCAAGATTTTGCACCGTGGGAAGGGACAGCCAATGACTTTGTTGCTATATTGAGAAAAATACCAGTTCGTTTATATTCGATTGCTAGCAGTTACGAAGCAAATCCAGATGAAGTCCATGTAACGATTGGAACAGTTCGTTATACGGCACACGAACGTGAACGATTTGGTGTATGCTCTGGTGAATGTGCACGACGTATCAAGCCAGGAGATACATTACCCATTTATGTTCAACGAAATGCGAACTTTAAGTTACCCGATCATCCGGATACTCCAATCATTATGGTCGGACCCGGTACAGGGATTGCCCCGTTTCGATCATTTTTAGAACAACGTGAAGAGATTGGTGCGCGAGGAAAATCTTGGTTGTTTTTTGGTGATCAACATTATACGACAGACTTCTTATATCAAGTGGAATGGCAACGGTGGCTTAAAGACGGTGTTTTAACGAGAATGGATGTCGCCTTTTCTCGAGATACGGATGAAAAAGTGTACGTCCAACATAAAATGCTTGAAAATAGTCGAGACCTTTTCCAATGGTTAGAAGAGGGGGCTGTCGTTTACGTATGCGGAGATAAAAAGCATATGGCAAAGGATGTCCATCAGACATTGGTAGACATCATTGAAACAGAAGGAAAAATGACTTTTGATGAAGCAAAGGATTACCTCGCTCAGATGCAACAGCGGAAACGCTATCAGCGCGATATTTATTAACCAAAAGTAGAAAGGGGATTATGAATGACAAAAAAGGTTACTTTACCACCACAGACAGGAGAACTAAGTGATGTTGAACGTATTAAAAGAGAGAGTAACTACTTAAGAGGAACATTACAAGAGACGATGGAAGATCCGATTACAGCTGGAATACCGGATGACGATAATCGGTTATTGAAATTTCATGGCAGCTATTTGCAAGATGACCGCGACTTACGAACAGAACGACAACGTCAAAAGTTGGAACCCGCTTATCAGTTTATGATTCGTGTCAGGGCTCCAGGGGGAGTAGCTACACCCGAACAATGGTTAGTCATGGATGAACTTGCTCACAAGTATGCAAACGGTACGTTAAAATTAACCACTCGACAAGCTTTTCAAATGCACGGAATATTGAAATGGAATATGAAAAAAACGATTCAAGAGATAAATGAAGCCTTAATGGATTCTCTAGCAGCTTGTGGAGATGTCAATCGGAACGTCATGTGTAATCCCAACCCTTACCAATCCAATATTCATAGAGAAGTGTATCATTGGGCTGCAAAACTGAGTGAACATTTATCACCACGAACAAAGGCTTATCATGAGATTTGGCTTGATGGAGAAAAAGTGATAGACAGTAAAGAAGATGAGGAAACGGAGCCCATCTACGGAGCTGTTTATTTACCGCGTAAATTTAAAATTGGAATAGCTGTTCCTCCAAATAATGATGTCGATGTCTTTTCACAAGATATCGGTTTGATCGCCATATTAGAAAAAGATGAACTCATCGGCTTCAATATTGCGGTTGGAGGCGGTATGGGAATGACACATGGCGATAAGGAAACATACCCACAACTAGCCCGGTTGATTGGTTTTTGCCCAACGGACAAAATCATCGACGTAGCGGAAAAGTTGATTACGATTCAACGCGATTATGGAAATCGCTCCGTTCGAAAAAAAGCCCGCTTTAAATATACGATCGATGCTCGGGGATTAGACTGGGTTACAGAGGAGCTAAATAACCGTTTAGGTTGGGAAATTGAAGCTGCTCGTGATTATCAATTTACACACCATGGGGATCGATACGGTTGGGTAAAAGGAAGCAATCATAAATGGAATTTCACTCTCTTTATCCAAAATGGCCGTGTTGTAGATACCGATCAAAATCAACTCATGACAGGTCTTCGTGAAATCGCAAAGATTCATACTGGGGAATTTCGACTAAGTCCGAACCAAAACTTAATCATCAGTAACGTAACGGAAGAAAAAAAGCAGGAAATTATTGAGTTACTGGAGGAATATCGTATAACTGATGGGGCACAATATACAGCTTTACGAAGAAGTTCGGTCGCCTGTGTCGCTTTACCGACTTGTGGACTCGCCATGGCAGAAGCGGAACGTTATTTACCTTCATTAATAGATAAAATAGAAGATATCATTGATGAAGCAGGATTACGTGACCAAGAAATAAATATCCGGATGTCAGGTTGCCCTAACGGATGTTCAAGAGCACCTCTAGGGGAAATTGGTTTTATTGGTAAGTCTCCAGGCAAGTATAATATGTATTTAGGTGCGAGCCATACGGGAGACCGACTGAACAAATTATACAAAGAAAATGTCGGGGAGGATGAAATTTTACAATTACTTAGACCACTCCTTTTCCAATATGCAAAAGAAAGGAAAGAAGGAGAGCATTTCGGAGATTTTGTGATACGTGCCGGTCATGTAAAAGCCGTTCACTCTGGATTAGACTTTCACGATTAAAACTAGAAAAGGCCGCCTTTAAAGCGGTCTTTTCCTTATTAGAACAAGAGGTGACGTAAAGTGCCGAAATATTCAATTATGCTAGATGTTAAAGAACGAGACGCCATAGTTGTTGGTGGAGGGCAAGTAGCATATCGGAAAGTAGTGGGATTATTGCAGGCCGGTGCGTCGGTTACTGTCGTTAGTCCTAACATTAATGAAGATATGCAACATTTACACGTGAAAAATATGATCGTTTGGAAAGAAAAAGTTGTCGAAAAGATGGATATTCAAGAAGCTTTTATTGTCATTGCAGCGACAAACGATCAACATGTAAATGAGCGGATTGCATCCTTTATAGATAAACATCAGCTTATTAATGTCGTAGATCATCCAAAAGTGAGTAACTTTCACGTACCAGCAACACTTGAAAGAGGGGATTTAACAATAAGTGTTGCAACAGGGGGAGCGAGCCCTATATTAGCAAAAGTGATTCGCGATGAATTGGCTGAACGATATAGCTTTGAATATGAAGATTATCTTACATTTCTTTCGATTGCACGTGAAAAGGTGAAAAAACAACATATAACGAAACAAAAGAAACGGGAATTGTTACAAAAAATTATTCATCCCCATTATAGACAATCGAAACAAAGACAGATAAATTTTCTTCAAGTCTTGTCAGATGACTAAAAACAAACGATCTTTAAAAGGCATTATAGATTTTTTAACCCTTCCTTAGTATTTTTTACAATTGGAAGGGTTGGATGCTCTTCTTCTATAAATAAAATGAGTGAGTGAAAAGAGGGAGGTGAACACGATCGTTGTTGATCGGTTCCAAAAGGTAAGAAATGGAGATTGTTTTCTTCATTTATTGCGTGTTCGTTTATCCCTCTCCACACTCGGTACTATATTCGTTTACTATTCTCGAAAGTTTTTATGACGCAACTTTTTTCGTGTTTGCTTCCCCCAACTTTTGACCGCTTCTTCCGTTGTGTTTTCCCGAATGGCAATTTCGCGAATCGGCAAATCTTCAATAACGTAAAGCTGTACCCATTTCCTTTGATTTTCAGTTAAATCTTCTTCAAGTTGATCCCACAAATAAGGGTCCACAATGGGGGTGTCTGAAAATCTGGGAATGGGATATGTTTGATTGGTATAGCGTCGATAGTTGCCATGGTGGAATCTATGTTGTTGTTCAATCATAATCGTTGCATCATTATTTGCCGTGCGATTTGTTTTGCGGATGAGATCAATCAGACGATTGCGGATGATAAAATTAAAGTATGTGGTCATGGGCCCCTTATTTGGATGATATGACTCGTATGCATTCCATAGAGCACATAATCCTTCTTGAAAATATTCTTCGTGGGGATCGTAAATGTTTAGTCGATGCATGTGATAATAAATTCGACGTTCATTTTGTGTGAAGATTTCTTCAAATGAAAATGAGTTTTCGCTTTGTTTATGCAACTTTATCCCTCCCTTTGCATGATTTTACATAACTATTGTTTTTTTAGACGCTTAGTTAAAAATAGTTATGTATGGATCGGAGTAATTCGTTCTCCTTTTATTGACGACGTCTAAAAAATGTAACAATTGATGGTTTACTCTACGGTGATTGTGCAAAGGTTTACAGATGAATGGTCGTGGATAAAGCTGACCTATTCAGGAATGTGTGGACTTGAGACAGCAAGGTTGCTGACAAATTACGTATTTAAAAAGGTGTTACACTACATAGTAAACGAACAAATGTTCTTTTACAAGGGTATTTTTACCTGATTTTTCGTGAAAAAAATGAAGGTATATATACTCATACGGTAGTCAATATGGATTAAGTGAAAAAAGATAGGGGGAGATATTTGACTTCCCGTTCATTTCCGTATGGATCGTGTAGGAGAGAAGGACCACAAGTATGTTGTTGAAGAGGTATATACGTAAGAACGCGAATGGATGCGAAGCTGGAAAGAAGTTTAACGCTTAGGATCCAGAAGCCCCAAGCGTTTTCAGCGTTAAAATATCGAACGTAATTCACCTATAAAAGTTTTAGATTGATCATGAACAGGGATAGGAATGTTAATAGCCGGAATCATCTGATGTTACGTTATCGATCATTCGATGGTCATGCTGTTGTAATGGTTTTTCAGCGGGACCTTCGATGACTTCACCTTTATATGAAAATCGTGACCCGTGACATGGACAATCCCATGTTCGCTCCCCACTGTTCCATTCAACTTCACACCCGACGTGGGTGCACGTTGTATCAACAATATATAATTTTCCATCCGGGTCTTTGTAGGCTCCTTTTCGATGTCCATTGATCGTAATGACAGCGCCTTCATCATTCGTTAAGTCTTCTGGTTTTTTGCTTGTTACAGCGATTTTCCCTTTAATTAAATGGCCGACTACGTTTGCATTTTGGATGAAAAAGTTTTTCAAGCTCGGATTCGCATAAAATCGGGAAGGTGTAAATAATTTTTTGTACGTATTCTCTTTTTTCATGACAAGATCGCGAAGGAGAAGGGCGGCGGCTGTTCCATTCGTCATCCCCCATTTTCGATATCCGGTTGCGATTAAAATGTTCGGCTGATTCGCAGTTATTTCGCCAATATAAGGGATTTTATCGAGCGTAATTAAATCTTGAGCCGACCATTTATATGGAATGTCCTCAATAGTAAATAGTTGTTGGCCAAATTCTTTTAAAGCTTGGTAATGTTTTTTCGTATCGGTTCCTTGTCCTGTTTTATGGCTTTCACCGATGATTAGAACCATTTCTTCATCATTGATCATCACTGATCGAAGAGAGCGTGTCGGCTGATCGGCACTAATATACATCCCACCAGGATACTTTTCTTTTGTTTTCGCAGCGAGGACGTATGAACGGTCGGCATACATTCTTGTGGAGTAAAGACCAAGACCTTCATAAAAAGGGAAGTGTGAACAGGCGAGCACATCGTTCGCAGTGATGCGAGCTCCTTCACGTGTTAGAACGGTCGGTAGTTCTCCTGTTTCAACATTGACAGCTGTCGTATGCTCGAAAATATGCCCACCTTTATCGACGATGATGTCGACGAGGTGTCTTACATATTTAAGCGGGTGGAACTGGGCTTGATTTCTCATGACAAGTGCTTGATCGATCTCGATATTGAAAGGAATGTGCTTCGTCAGTTCTCCGTCAATACCAAGTTGTTGGTAAGCTTTCTCTTCTTTTTCGAGTTTGAAAGAAGCCTCCCTCGTAGTCGCATATATGTAAGCGTCTTGTTTTGTGAAATCACAATCGATGTGATGTTGTTCTACGGTCTTTTCGATAAAGCGTAAAGCTTCGGCATTCGCTTCATAGTATAATCGAGCTTTGCTTCGGTTCGTATTGCGAATAAGTTCATCGTAGATCAAACCGTGTTGGGCTGTTACTTTGGCAGTTGTATGTCCTGTTGTACCATTTAAAAGTTCGTCTGCTTCCAACAGGGCAACTTGCTTTCCTTCATTCACCAAAAGATAAGCGGCTGTTAGGCCTGTAATCCCGCCACCGACAATGACGACATCCACTTGAATATCTTCTGTTAACGGATTAAACTGTGGTAACTCAACAGAATCTCGCCAATATGATTTAGGGAATTCGGCTGTAAGCTTTTTTGGTTGATCTTTTTCAGGCATTACAATTCCTCCTTGATCATGTATGGAATTTAGCTTTCCCATCATAAAAGGAATTATGCGCATGCAACCGATTGGAGCCATAAAAATGTATGATTGAATAGACCGTTGCATCTTTTTCTGACAAAAAACTTACACATACCCGAACCTTAACTTCACAGCATCAGGGAGAGAGCGATGCTATGAAGTTTCAAGGTCCGCGTGCCTCAGGTTGAGTAGGGAAGGGATGTCTGAGGAAAATGTTTATTGATTACTTCTGAATGACAACTTGGATGACATGGCCTAATCCAGTGTGGCCTGAACCTTCGTAACGAGTAGCTTCCCCATAATAAAAATGCAGGAATTTATAAGGTTTTAACCATTCAAGCATATCGGTTGGACTGTACAACATGTCAATTTTGGGTGGACCTCCTGTTTGATAGTTAAGTTGTTCATCTGAATACACTTCAAATAGGACATATCCACCCGGTTTAACGGATTGAATGATATTTTCAAGGAAAGCTCGTTGGTCGGATCGTGGTACGTGACCAAAAACCATAATCGCTGCATCGTAATGAGGTTCTCCTACCTCATCTTTTGTAAGATCCTTGGCAACAGTTCGCACTGAAACATCGTGCTCAGACGCGAGAAGTTTGGTCTTTTCCAGCCCAGTTTGTGATTGATCATACGCTGTTACCTCATGACCGAGACGTGCTAGATAGACGGCATTACGACCTTCTCCCTCGGCAAAGCAACCTACTTTTGCTTGTTCAGGTAAGATCGCACTTTTGCTGCGTATAAATTCATTCGGAGCTTTTCCATAGATATAGTTGTCATCCGAAAATCGTTTATCCCATGTATGGTGAGACAATTCATGACCTCCTAACTATTAACATGATGCGCATTTATCGTATCATAATTTGTCTTTAGCTTCTCTTGATTTGTTTGTCAATATGTTTTCAAACATCAACGATATTCTTTCATTTGGATGGGAGAAGGATCGAACGTGCCCATTCATCATTCCTGATTTTTTATGGTTTGAATGTTGCTTTGGTACACTAGAGATGGCTAGAATGATAGCATGACGTGACATGTAGGAGAAAGGAATGGATACGGATTGATTCGAATCGGATTTATTCGCCATGGACAAACAGCTTGGAATAAAGAAAAGCGTTCACAAGGCATCTTGGATATTCCTTTAGATGAAGATGGAAGAGCGGAAGCACATCTTCTTGCTAAGCGATTGTCTAGAGAAGAGTGGGATGTTTTATATTCGAGTGATTTACGACGAGCGCAACAAACGACACATATCATCGGTAAATATTTAGACCATGTCGCTATCTATTGGGATTCACGTCTTCGAGAACGTGATAGTGGGCGAACGGCAGGTACGACAGAGGAAGAGCGCATTCTGAAATGGGGTAAAAATTGGCGAGAGGTGGACGTCGGTATTGAAAGTGATGCTCGTGTCATTGAACGAGGATTGTCGTTTGTAAAAGATACGATCGCACGTCATCCAGAGAAAAATATTTTAATCGTCAGTCATGGATCGTTGATCAAACGGGTTGTCAAAGCACTCATGCCAAAAAACGATGATTTTTTAGACCAATCGTTAAAAAATACCTCAGTCACTTCTGTCGTTCGGACAGAGGAAGGTTGGCAGATGGAGTTACATAATTGTACGAAACATCTCGAACAAACAAGCATGGATTGAACGCGAGTGGAGAAAAGCGAATCGGAAATATGATATAAGGTATACGGAGTGATAGATATGAAAGAAAAATTAACAGAGTTCGATCAATTATTGACGACATATCGACATAGTCATCAAATCCCGGGATTAGCAGCAAATATCGTGGCGGGCGAGGAAATCGTATACAGTCAAGGATTTGGCATGTTAGATGCGAAGCGGTCCGTTGTAACAGGTGATACGATCTTTTCGATTCAAAACATTACGAAAAGCTTTACAGCTAGTGCGCTTGTCCATTTAGAGGAAGAAACGGACTTTTCTTTGGACACGCCAATCATCGAATTTTTACCTTATTTCCGAACGAAGCATGGGGATTATGAGAACATTACGACGCGGCATCTATTAAGTCATACGGCAGGTTTTCCAGAGGATCTTTGGCTCGTAGCATCATTAGATCCCAACTTTTATGCTTTTACAAAAAACATGCCGGAATATAAAGTCATGCACGAACAGTTTCCAAAAGAAAAGATTGCTACGATTCAAACGAGAGAGGACATTACGCGATATTTTGCACATGTCCGTTTAGTAGCCTCACCTGGAGAAAGGTTTGCATACTGTTCGGATGCGTATGTCATCGCTAGCGATGTGTTAGAAAAAGTGAGCGGTATGTGCTGGGAAGATTACGTAAAGAAACATATTTTACAGCCATTACGAATGGATCGAACGTTTATTAATCCGACGTTTTCTTCTCGTGAGACCGATGTCGCCGGTTATTATTTAAAAACAATCGGACAATCGATCGCCGTACCGCTTCCAGAAAATTCGTTAGGCGCCCCTGTCGGGTATATCTATTCGACAGCGAACGATTTGTCAACTTATTTAATACATCATATGGATAAAAGTGGGAAGTGGTTAACAACCTCAAACCTTCGTAACATGCAGACGGCGCATGCAAAAAGGGAAGAGGGGCTGAGTTATGGGCTCGGATGGACGATTCGTGAGCAACATGATTTACACGTTGTCGAACATGCCGGACAGTCTTTAGGTGTGAGTAGTTTTGTAGCGATGGTGCCCGCGCATCAATTTGCGATCGTTCTCCTCTGTAACACAGACCGAATTCCGCTTGCGAATGTATGTAAAAAAATGATTCGCATGTGGTTGGGTTCATAGAGATAGCTTAGCTACAATGAGCTCGTTGTAATCATATGTAAAGACAGCCAAATCGTTCATTGGTTTAAGATTTAGATAAAGGGTTAATGTGTGGATGAGGAACTGTATGAAACGAAGTGGATTGTTTCAAAGAGAAGGAGCGACTGTGATCGCAGCAGATAGTAATGAAGAGGCTTTAGAAAAAGCAAGTGAAAAAGAAAATGTTCACCGAATGAGATTAGATATTTCTTCAAATGAAGCTTGGGACACATTTGCTAAAGACGTCAAAGAGAAGTTCGGTTCGATTGATGTGTTAGTAAATAATGCTGGAGTTTCCTCAGAAAAACTTTTTGTTGAAAAAAGGGGTTTAGTTCAAAAAGAATGTCATCATTGCTTAATAGCAGACTTGATACTGCGCAACAAATAAATTTTTATATGGAAGTTAGATTGTAATAATACTAGCCGAATAGAAAATAGGATATTTATGTTAAGATAATAAGTATATAGAGGGTCTCTAATTAACAAAAATTCTATTATCAAGTGGGGGATTAGATGGAGCAAGTTAATACTGTAGATGATTATTTGAAAAAGCTGTCGCGCTACGATATTTATAATAATGTCTTCTATAGAGGTCAATCAGAAGAACATAAAAGTATCACATCGAGTATTTCCAGGGACTCAGGATACACAAAAAATGAACACTCTATCTACAGAGAAGCTGTAAAAATGAGAGCTGTAGAGTTTGAGGGTCTAATCTCTCCAATTGAGCGCTTATCTAAAATGCAACATTATGGAATACCAACAAGACTTGTAGATATGACAATTGACCCATTAGTAGCACTTTTTTTCGCAGTGCAAAAAGTTGATAGTAAATCACCTGGGAATGTATATGTATTTATTCAGTCGGAGCTTTCCTTAAATGATAAGAGGGTGAAGTTATTATCACTCCTTGCAACATTAGAATCATTTGAAATTGAAGGGATAAAAAATTCCTATTTAGAATGCTATTCAGAGAGTATAACAGAAGATGAAATATTAGAATTTGCATCAGAAAGCGCATTTATAAATCACTCCGTAGAACTTCAAAAATCTAATAAAAGGTTATTTTCACAGAAAGGAACTTTTGCAATCTGCGGTAATGAGGTAATAGGAAAAGAGATAAAGAAATCTGTATTACACCTTGATTCAATAGAACCTACAATGGTTATAAGAGTTCCTTTTGAACATAAACAAGCAGTAAAAAAAGAATTGGATGAAAAGTATAATATTAATGAGACAACGATATATCCAGAGTTTCCTTCGGTTGCTGATTATTTGAAGGAAAAGTATAAAAAAATAGTTTTTAATCTAGAGGATACATATAACATTCTTGAAGTAGAAGATACTTCTCACGCAGGTGCTAGACGCTGCTCTATCGTGGTAGTATTAAATAAAGTTCTGCGCATCGACGAAGTAAAGCATATTGGAGTTCAAATTATTGAACAATATAAAAGGACAAACGATGTTGTATGGGTCTATATTGCAAAAAATGGTGATGACTATATTATGCGAAATTGGATGATTAGAGGCCAATGGATTAGAGAATCATTAGATCATAGATACAAGCCACATGTTGTCGGGGAAGTGGATGAATTAGGCTATATATGGCGCTTCGAAAAGTCTTATAGTACAATGGCAGATTATTATGATGAGTATGCCTTTGTAGAAGATAAAATTCTTTTTACCCAAAACATGAAAACATTTGAAGAATTAGAACCCCACTATAAATATATGTTAAGTTTATTTGAGAGTGGGTACATGAAAGATTTAGAATTGTATGCTTTTGATAATGCAAGTGTAATTACTAAATTATTTCTTAAGTTCGGTGATTATGGGCTATCAAGAAATGAAGAATTTAATAAATACTTGAACAATTTTGATGAACTAGCTTTACATCTGGATAATCTAGTCTTGTGGCTGAAAAAAGAAGGTTTAAATTCACGTACAAGAAGATACCAGATTTCAAATTGTATTAAGGATGCTAAGTTACATTTTGATAGAATAAAGGAACAGGCAACATATTGGAAGAAGACCATTTATCTTTCAAATGACGAGTACGATGAATTTGATCCAGAAAAAATAAAAAGAAAAGAGTATCAATATAAGCAAACAATACCACTAAATCCGGATGGCTTGGATGTTAATTTTAATCTTAATATTTACCGAAACAGTGACAATACAGTAAATATAAGTGGAATGACTAATCTCTTTGATGAGGCATCACTAATGATTTCCTTGAGAAATTCTAATGGTTTACTAATGGCTCAGAATAAGTCGATAGTAGAAAATGGAAGATTTGATTTTGGCAGACTCGGTAAAGAAGGTACCGGGTTCGAAAAAGGAAAGTATAATGTAAATATTTCACTTTCCATCCCTTCAGTTCAAAATAAAGAATTTGTGCTTAAAGCAGGAATAGAGTATGAGAACTTAAAAGGTAAATATGTGGATAGAACCGGTATTGGACCGACAGTAAGTTATACCGAAGAGATTGAAATTTAATATAAACTCATTACCTGCGTAGTACAACGATACTCGATATTACGCAACAAACTATATCTAACTGCTTTAACATTGTGAAATAATGTACTTAAATTAAAGGGTGCGTTTCTGTAAGAAGGAGACCGCACTCTTTCTATTGAAATATAGGGGTAAGATTGTGGGAGTATTAAGATTTTTTACCAGAGCTAATCAAAGAAGGAGAAAAATATGTGGTCAATTTTAGTAGATTTCATTAAAGATTTTAATACTAAGAATAAAAAGTTAGAAGTGGAAGCGAATCAAATCCACACTAAACTATTCACCTTTATGGAGAGACAATCATGGAGAGTACAACTGTATGATAATATTCATAATCTATGGAGTGATAGATATTCAGAATTAGTAGCTGAATTAATTGCCGAAGGGGAAGATTCATCTAATTCTTCAGAAATACGACAAAGAGCATCACTCGGTGGTGAAATATCACAAAGAGCTTTAATCCATAATGCAAATATTATCAGGATATATCTAAGACTTCAACGTGTTAATTTTAAAGAAGAATTTCAACGTGACATGTTTGATATTTACGAATATGAGAATTGGGCAATGCATCTATCAAAAGAGGAATTAGAATTATGTAAATGGATACATAAGTATATGAAAGATCTTGAGGAAATATTTGTGCCTTGTCATGATCTGTTTTTAGAGTCCTTTGAAGAGAATTCCGAATCAGATAAAAAAATAACAGTCTCTCATTTTATTTCTTATTTAGGACTAATCAAAGGCGGACAAGAGTATTCTGCTCAATTGTTTTACCAGGATCTAACAGAGCAAATAACAAGTTTTCTGGAAAAAATTGATAAAAAGGCTAATGCATCACCTAAATTAGTAGAAGTTTATAATAACACCAAAAATGACATGATGGCACATCTCCAAAGAGTTAAGGAAAGAGACAGAAAGGAGAACAAATAAATAACTGATAGTTGCACAAAGTACAGATGGCATATTTTTATTAAAGAGGTCTCTTCTCCTAATTATCTATAATGTAGTAGTTAATTATCTAATTTAACTCGCATTTAAACTATCGGGTGCTTGAGTCGAATATTCGCTTTCTGAAACAATCAATCTTTTTTTAAGCTACACAAGGGGCTCTCTCACCCGCATTCACTGGCTCAATCTGTCCGCAATACTCACCCAACAACCGTATCATATTCTAAAAATGTGGTATTATATGCTAAAGATTTCATCGCTTTTATAGGACTTATCTATGGTAAGCTTGAATTTTTTAGTGCTTTATATTTAAAAAACCGCACTTAGATACATTACGGTGAACCGTACCATAAGTAGAGGCAAAAATTGTTGAAGATAATGTGGTAATTCTTTGTCGGAAGCGGGTATTGAAAATGTATGTTCATTATCCGTTTCTCGATACAACAAGTGGATTAGTATAAAGGTTTTGGATATGTTAACTTCTGTAAAGTCAAACTCGAGCTCAATTTCATTTATTGTTCGTGATTTATCTTTAAGTTGCTTTATAGTTATTTGCTTAATTAAGTGCTGAAGTAATTGTTTTTTATTCTCTCGTGAGGTTTTAGTGTAGATAGAGAGAAATCGTTCAAGTAGCGTCTCAATTAGCTCTGGTTGTATTACTTTAGAGTCATTAGAACTTAGTTGTATAGCTATTTCATTTTTCTTTTGTTCTAATTCTTCTTTTTCAAGACTCATTTCCTGTAACCTGTCTTGTAGTATTTGTGTTGGTAAAGTATTTTTTTCAAATGCTTCTAGATAGCGGTTCTCTATGGATTTTATTTCGGACAAGCATTTTTCTATGTCTTCCAATTCTTGATTAAGTTTACTGTGAGCGTTAACTGATTGTAAATTCAAGTCTTGTAGTGTTTTATACAACTTTTTTTTAGATAGAAATGTTTCAATTCTCTTAATTACTAAATCCTCTGCATCGTAGGCTTTTACGGAGTTTGACCTACAAGCAACCGATCCTTTATTGTGAAAATCACCGCAGACATAATAACGATACTTTCGTTTTTCTCCGTCTTTATTTCTTCGAGTGGTTATTGAAGGAACCATCCCTTTTCCGCAATCGGGACAACGTAATAAACCGCTTAATAGGAAAGGTTCATTGGACTGGCGTTGTTTAAATGATCTACTCTTTCTCCTTGCTTGCACAATACTCCATAATTCATCAGAGATAATTGCTTCGTGTTTCCCTTCTACTCGAATCGGATTAGGATTCTTCCCTTTTCTTCTTTGTGTATCCCAATTTTCAAATTGTAACCATCTTATTTTTCCATTATATACAGGATTGTCTAATATTTGTGCTACACCATTAATCGAAAAATAGCGATCACGTTTTGTCTTATAGCCTGCTTTATTTAAGTGATTGGAAATTGCTCTCAATCCCTTACCATTAGCATACATATTAAAAATCATCTTTACGACTTCTGCTTCTTTATGATTGATAACGAGTTTTTTCTTATCAGAATGGTCATAGCCAAATACAATCCCCCCGTTCCAGTACCCTTCTAATGCCCTTTGTTTCATTCCTAGTTTTACGTTTTCTGCTAAAGTATTACGTTCCATTTCAGCGATTGAAGCCATAAGTTGAAGAACAAGGCGGCCAATGGGGGTGCTTGTGTCAAAGTTCTCCGAATAAGAAATAAACTTAACTCTATACTTCTCAAATTTATCTAATAGTTTGAGAGTGTCTAACATATTACGTGAGAGACGTGAAATCTTCCACACTATAACAGCTTGAAACTTATCCTTTTCAACATCTTCAACGAGTTTACGCATTGCAGGACGTCCTTTGACATTCTTACCACTTCTACCTTCATCAATATACTCCTCTGCAATTTCCCAACCATACAATTGTGTATACTGACGTAAAACTTGTAATTGGGCAGAGATACTGTAGCCCTCATTTGCTTGTTCCTCTGTACTAACACGACAATATAAAGCAACTCGTTTAATTTGATTCAATACATTTCCTCCTTCACTAGATTTAATAATATTTTACATAAGACACAAAAAAATAGAAAGGATGTTCTCCTTTCTATGCAGAAAACTTGCTACTGTTATTAATGTGGTCAATATCTTTAAAGTGAAAGACAATGGACTTGAGAGTACGAAATTTAGGTTTTTCACCATGATTTACTGTGATTTCCTTGACAACCTTGTGAATAAATTCTTTTTGTTCATGTTCAGACAATATATTATAAAATTTTTCAATGTTTTTTAAAGCCCATTCTACAATATCGGAAAGTTTTGTGTTATTCTTTTGTTTCAATTTTACTTGCAAATCTTTTTCTATTATACGATATTCCTCTTCTATCTTTTTTAATTCCTGAAAACGGCTTTTTATTATTTCTTTATCAATTATTCCTTCTTCAAATAATTCAAGTGAGTTTTTCTTTCTTTTATTTATTTCATGCAATTTTTCTTGGATTTGTGTGATCCTTTGTTCTGTTGGGTTAAGTTCTTCAAATATTGTGGAATTTATGGAAGATAGGATTTGAGGTTTTAAATTTAATGAGCTTAAATAGAGGAATACTTTATTTAGTACATTACTTTCTATCGTTTCCTTGTTAACAAGATTAGAGGAGCATACTGTTCTGCCACTATTTTTATTTCCATTACATTGATAATATTTGTACTTTTTACTTGCATTTGCTTGTACCATGGAGGAATGACATTCTGGGCATTTAAGGATGCCACTTAAAGGAAAACTACCTGCGTGAATTTTTTGTGGCATATAGCTTCTTAGTGACTGAACTTTTCTGGTCTTATTCCAAAGTTCTGTACTTATTATACTATCATGCACTCCTTTATTATACTCTCCCCTCCATTTTACAAAACCAGCGTAAAATTTATTTTCAAGAATAGTTTTTACAGCAGTTATTGTCCAAGGTTTATTGTTTATAGTAGTTATTCCTTGTATGTTAAGGTTATGAGCAATCTTTCTATATCCCCAGCCATGAATTGTGTATTTATGAAAGATATACTTTACAACTTTAGCTTCTTCTTTTACAATTTGCATCTCTTTATTAATCGAGCGATACCCAAAAATTCTCCCACCATTATGATAACCTCGCTCAAACCTTTTTTCTAACCCTGCTCCAGTTCTCATAAGTATATAATCTCTTTCAAGCTCTGCTACTAGGGCTAATATATGTGAGAGAATTTTGGATGCAGTATCTTCTGTATTAATATTATCTGCAATAGAAATTAAATGTTTATCCAATGATTGCAATCGTCTTAAAATAAACAAGGTGTCTAAGGAATCTCTTGAAATTCTATCTTGTTTGTAAACAATTAAATATTTGATGTTTTCTTCTGGATTAATAATTCTGTGATACATTTCCTTAAATTTATCTCTGCCTTTGAAACTAGCACCTGATTGTGCTTCTTCGACATATATTTCATCTAGTGTTAGATTGTGTTGTTGGCAATATTTTTCAATTTCTTCAATCTGTTTATCAATAGAAGTGTTATCTAACTGTTTTTCAGTACTAACCCTGACGTAACCTACAGCCTTATTCATTACTTATTTTCCTCCTTGTAAAGTAGCTCCATTATTTCTGATTCGTATTTTAGAATTAACTCAGCAGTAAAGTTTACAAATTCAGCAAGTGCAATCCTTTCTAAATCATTATTAGTAGCTAGCAATTTTTCATAATGTTGCTCGTAAGAAAGTTTCGGGTCTTTCAATGAAATCCTCCTTTGAAGTTAATGTTGACTATAGTATAAAATGTAAATAGGGCAAATTGGTTGAAAAATATTCAACTTGTATCAAATAAAGGAGGATTCTGTTTTGAGTGGGGATGCTTCAAATGATTTCATTAGAGAATATTTAGTAATAGAATTAGGAAAGAAATTTGTTGATGATATTAATTCTAAGATAGATCCATCGATTTTTTATGACAGTCTATCTTTATCCGAGAAAAAGATAATCGAGTCGAGATTGAAGGTCAGACAGAGGAAAAAAGGGAATACTAGTATAGGTCAATTTCTTAAACAGAAATTATTCCAGCAGAATATGACCCTGTCAGAGCTTGAAAAAAATCGGGAATAGACATATCATATTTATCAAAGGTTACCTCAAATAACATAGTCTGTGATAAATATCGTCTAATCAAGATAAGTTTAATTTTGAATTGTACGTATGATGAAATAATGTGGTTGATGAAAGCTAGAGGTGTAACGCTTGATTATAGTACAAAAGATCAAGTGATATCTATTTGTCTCGAATGTAATATATTAAACTATGAAAAAGTAGAAGATGCTGTAAAAAAATATGCAGGAGAGTATATTTAACCAACTGATTAGTTAAACAATGAAAAGATCACCCTATGAATTTAAAAGGGTGATCTTTCTTTATTTCTATATACCTGCCAGGTTACATTTCATTATAAAGTATAATTATTGAATATTCAATAACTATCAATCAACGATTAAATATCCTGTTACTGTTAGTTATGTACTTTAACACTTTAATGTAATAAACCTCGAACCGATTTTATGTTTACAATCTATCCGAAACTTACTAGTATATGGTAAACCTTCTTATATTTCCCCAATATCCTTAGTTTTCTTCTAAAAATCTCGCAACCAATTTTAAAGTTATAGAGAAAAAATATAGTTCGAGCGGGAACAAAAATCATAAGTATAAAGTATTGAAAGTATTGTTATTACTAGTATTTCTCCTAAATAAATTACTTCCCGCTCATTCTTGAGAGAGGAGTTAAAAGATGATTCATACTATACAAGTTGTTTTTCCAATTGATGCTACAGATGTACAATTTATTACAAGAAAGATAGGACTAGACTATACAAAAGTCAATGATTATTACCACCCAAAATTTACATCAGTGAACTTTAGCATATACAGAGCCTTTGTAGAGTGGCATTTATCGATGCACATAGATGTAATTAAATTATTAGGCAAAGCAGATATAACAGAAGGTGATTATCTAACTTTTGAAAGTAAAATTAAGTTTATCCTGTTTAATTTGTTTGGGCATACACAATATTACAGAAGACATAGCTTAAAAAGAATCGATTATCGCCATGATGTTGTGATTAGAAATAAAAAACATAGAGAAATATTGCTACACATTTATAAAAAACTAAGACAGAGTTATAGATTCCAAAAACGATATCTAGGAAAGTTAGATTGGCAAGGAAAATTTATAAATTATGAAACAACTGTATATCACTCATCAAATTCTATAAGAGCAATCGTTTATGATAAAGAAGCGGAAAGACTTGCTAAAAATGAATGTATTGAACCTCATGAAAAAAATATTTTGCGTTTTGAGGTAGCAGTAGGTAATAAGCATATTCTTTATAAAAATGACGCAAACAAGTGTAAACAAACAAGAAAAAATCAAATTAAATATTATTTTAAAGATGATGTAATGAGAGAATACTTTCAGAAGTACTTAAAACCAATATACCAGGCTGGAGACTATTATTCATATAAGAAATTGAAAGATATTATTGAGCAATCCAACTATAGACCAGCAATGAAAGAGAAATTAAAACAGTTTATTTTGAGTGTTGCCAATGGCGATCTTGATACCCCACTTCGCAAGGGAATGCATCGAGCAACTTACAACGATCGATTGAAAAAGTTAGCTGACTTAAATGTTAATCCACTAACAATACCGAAACATTTTGGTGAAGGCTGTAATTTCATCCAAAACCCACTAACCCCTCTTTTTAAGTAAAACTTCAAAACATATCTTCAAATATTATCATCCTACCTTTTAAGTTATAAGAAAATCACAATTGCTTAAAATATATAAATCAAAAAAATAGGAGAATGAAATTCACATGAAAAGGGAAAACTTATACGAATTTTCACAGTTAGTAAAGAAACACAGGATGGAAAGTAACTTATCTTTACAAGAGGTAGCAAATCTCTGTGATGTAAAAATAACAGCATCATATATTAGTAGACTGGAATTAGGAGAAAGGGAAAATCCAACCTTTAGGGTTTGTATAGCCCTGAGCAAAACATTAAATATAGATTTAAGGGAGGTATTTCGTGCCTTTAAGGTAGAGGATGTATACGAAAGTGCGATAAAGCAAGAGATTGCCAGGAAAGTGATTAACAATGAGGAGGAAGTAACAAGGATTCCAATAATAAGAGAAAAGTTAGATGAAATTACGGAAAAAGTTTATGACCAAATATTTGAGAAAGAAAAAAGGAATAATTGATGTTTTAAATAAAATAGCATTATGGCTGCGCCCATAATGCTATTTTTCATGATAATCGACAATAATTCACAAAATCTATTAGAATTCTATTTATTAGGGTTCCTACACGCAGGTGTGTTTCTTTGGTACTATAGAAGGAGACAAAGGTCGTTTATAGGAGGAAAATCAATGGTGAATTTTAACGATAAAGTAAACTTTATATGGTCTATAGCAGAAATACTTCGTGGTCCTTACAAAAGTGAGGATTACGGTAAAGTAATACTACCCATGGCTGTATTAAGAAGGTTTGATTGTGTTTTAGAGGAAACAAAGGAAGAAGTATTGGTGGAATACGAAAAATATAAAAACCTACCTGGAGAATCTCGTGATGAGATATTAAATAGAATCTCTAAGCAAAAGTTCAATAACGTAAGTAAATATACATTTCAAAAGTTATTAAGTGATTCGGATAATATTGCGGATAATTTACGTGATTATATAAATGGTTTTTCTAAAACAGCTCGTGACATTATAGACTACTTTAACTTTGATACACATATAGAGAAAATGGAACGGAATGATTTGTTATACCTTGTTGTTAAACGTTTTAGTGAAATAGACTTACATCCAGATGTAGTTTCAAATATTGAAATGGGATATATCTTTGAAGAGCTTATTAGACGATTTAATGAACATGCTGAGGCAGGGGATCACTATACACCTCGAGAGGTAATCCGATTAATGTGTCATCTGTTATTTATTAATGATAACGAAATATTTACAACTCAAGGGATAACAAAGACGTTATACGATCCGTGTGCAGGTACAGGTGGAATGGGTTCTGTTGCATCTGAATATATTCGAGACCACAATCCCACTGCTAGTTTAAAGTTTTTTGGTCAAGAATTTAATGAAGAATCCTATGCAATTTGTAAGGCAGATATATTAATTAAAGGTGAAGAAGCGAAAAATATTGCATTTGGAAATACCTTGTCCAACGATCAGTTTCCAAATCAAAAATTTGATTACCTCTTATCAAATCCTCCGTTCGGAGTAGAATGGAAGCCAGTCAAAAGGGCAGTAACTGATGAACATGAGAATCAAGGATATAATGGTCGTTTTGGTGCAGGTTTACCAAGAATAAATGACGGACAATTACTATTCTTACAACATTTAGTATCAAAGATGAAACCTGTTTCAGATGAAAACCCTAATGGTTCTCGTTTAGCAATTGTCTTTAATGGAAGTCCATTATTTACAGGTGATGCAGGTTCTGGGGAAAGTAATATTCGTAAATATTTTATTGAGAATGATTTAGTTGAGGGAATTGTTGCATTACCTGACCAATTGTTTTATAACACAGGTATCTCCACGTATGTCTGGATTCTAACTAACAATAAGCCAAATTATCGGAAAGGCAAGATACAGTTAGTAGATGGAACTAAGTTCTATAAGAAAATGAAAAAAAGTTTGGGACAAAAACGTCATGAGTTAGATGAGTCTCATATCAATAAAATCACTCAAATTTATGGTGAATTTAAGGAAAATGAATTTAGTAAAATCTTTGATAATGAGGATTTTGGATATTACAAAGTTACAATTGAAAGGCCTTTACGTTTAAACTTTAAGGTAGATGAAGAACGCATTAATAGATTGCATGAAGAGAGAGCATTTAAAAATCTAGTAAAAACTAGGAAAAAAGGTGAAGCTGGAGTAAAAGAAGTCGAGGAAGGTAAAGAGCTACAAAAGAGTATTATAGAATTACTCCACAGTTTGAAGAGTGAAGAACTATATAAAAGTCGAGAAACGTTTGAAAAGAAACTAAACAGAACCTTCAAAGAAGCAAATATCAAGCTAAGTGCAACTTTAAAGAAGGCTATTTTATCAGCTCTATCTGAAAAAGATGAAACAGCGGCCATTTGTCTAGATAAGAAAGGTAATCCAGAACCTGATCCTGATTTACGTGATGCAGAAAACATTCCTTTAAAAGAGGATATATATAAATATTTTGAAAGAGAGGTAAAGCCACACGTTCCTGAAGCATGGGTTGATGAGACAAGTATTAAGATTGGTTATGAAATCCCATTTACGAGATATTTTTATAAATACACAGAAATAAGAGATTCAGAGGAAATTGCAATGGAAATAAGAGAATTGGAAGAGACTATTCTTAAGAAGATAAAGAGGGTGATGGGGTGAATTTTAAAAAATATCCATCATATAGAGAGACTGGGATAGAGTGGATTGGAAGAATACCGAAAAACTGGGAAATAAGTAAAATTAAATATCAAACCACTATTAATCCTCAAACATTGAGTGAGAATACAGAAAATGATTATAAAATTAAGTACTTAGATATAGGAAATGTTGATGGAAATGGGAACATTATTGAAGTTGAGGAATATAGTTTTGGCGATGCACCGAGCAGGGCAAGGCGTATTGTTAAAAATGGCGATACTATTGTATCAACAGTACGCACCTATCTCAAAGCTATTACATCCATAAGAAATGCTCCAGAAAACTTAATATGTTCAACAGGTTTTGCGGTACTTCGTCCTACAGAAGGTATTGATGCTGTATTTCTATCCTATTTAATCCGCTCTACAAAATATGTTGATGAAATAGTAAGGCGTTCAACAGGTGTTAGTTATCCTGCTATTACTTCAAGTGAAATAGGAGATATGGAATGTATATTACCTGATTTAAAAACTCAGAAAATAATTGGTGATTTTCTAGACAAAAAAACATCGGAGATTGATAGTTTAGTTGTTGATAAAGAGAGGTTTATAGATTTATTAGAAGAAAAAAGACAAGCAATTATTACTGAAGTAGTAACAAAAGGGTTAAACCGTAATGTAGAGATGAAAGAAACTGGTTTAAAATGGCTATCTTGTACTCCTAAAAATTGGGATATTGTAAAGTTAAAAACTGTAGTTGATGTTCATAGTAGTAATGTAGATAAAAAGTCAAAAGATGGTGAAGTTCCTGTTCAGTTGTGTAACTATGTAGATGTATATTACAACGATGTAATTACTAGTAATCTTAATTTGATGCGAGCAACGGCTAGACCTGACCAAATAGAAACATTTTCATTAAGGCAGAACGATGTAATAATAACAAAAGACTCAGAATCACCTGATGATATTGCTGTACCTGCTTGGGTAGAGAAGAGTTTGAAAAATGTTGTTTGTGGGTATCATCTTTCGATTTTAAGACCTAAGAAATTAAAGATAGAGGGCAAATATCTGTATTATATGCTTCTTAGTAATGGAATAAAAGATCAGTTTGAATTAAATGCTAATGGTGTAACTAGATTTGGCCTATCAATGCATGCTATTAAAAATGCAATAATTCCATTGCCTCCACTTAAAGAACAAAGGGATATTATACTTTATTTAGATAAAACAATATCCAAAATAAATGAAATCAAGGAAGTTACCAGAAGTCAGATTCAAAAGTTAAGAGAATATCGTCAAACGCTTATCTCTGAAGCTGTAACAGGAAAAATAGACGTTAGTAATTACCCATTAGAAAGAAAGGAGGAGACTCATGTCAATTGATAGTACTGAAAGAGGTTTTGAGGATAACATTGAACATGAATTAATTCAGGCAGGGTATACGCAACGCATATTGACTGGAGAGGATTTAAAAACATTTAAGAAACATGCAATTGATACAGAAGTACTTTTTCATTTTTTAGAAGCGACACAACCAAAACAATTAGAAAGATTGAGGCGTGCCTACAAGGAAAATTACAAGCAAAAAATAATTAGTCGCTTGTCTAGAGAGCTATCTAATCGTGGGATGATAGATTGTATTCGGCATGGAATTAAAGACTATGGAGTAACGTTAAAACTTGCTTTTAATAAGCCTGTTTCCCAAATGAACCAAACACTTGTCCAACAATATGAACAAAATATCTTTACAGTAAGTAGACAAGTTTATTATAGCGAGAAAAATAATAATAGCGTTGATATTCTCCTTTCTTTAAATGGTTTGCCCTTGGTAGTGATGGAATTAAAAAACCATTTAACAGGACAAACGGTTGATAATGCAATAACGCAGTTTAAAAAGAATCGAAATCCAAATGAGTTACTATTCCAATTTAAAAAACGTGCATTAGTTTATTTTGCTGTTGATCCAGATGAGGTTTACATGACAACAAAATTAGAGAAAGAAAAAACCTTTTTCTTACCCTTCAATCGTGGAAACAATGGTGGCCGAGGGAATCCAGTTGTATATAACGATTATAAAACTTCATATCTATGGAAAGACATTTTGCAAAAGGATAGTTTATTAGATATTTTATTTCGTTTTATCTACATTAAAAAAGAAGATATAAAGGATAGCACTGGGGAAATAATTGATAAAAAAGAAACAATAATATTCCCTCGTTATCACCAACTAGACGTTGTACGCAAGATGGAGAAAGACGTGAAGGAGCATGGGACTGGTAAAAGTTATTTGGCTCAACACTCTGCGGGAAGCGGAAAAACAAATAGTATCTCATGGTTGGCACATCGTTTGGCAAAACTGCATAACGAAAATGACGAAGCAATGTTTGACAGTGTAATAGTGGTAACAGATAGACGTGTGTTAGACAAACAATTGCAAGATGCTATTTATCAGCTTGAGCATAAAACAGGTTTTGTTGAAAAAATAGAAAAGAACTCAGAACAGTTAGCCCAGGCAATAAAGAATAAAGTAAAAATCATTGTTACAACGCTACAAAAGTTTCCGTTTATTATAGACCAGGTGAAAGATATTAGTAAAGGAAAGTATGCAATTATTATTGATGAAGCACATTCCTCTCAAGGTGGAAAGTCAGCAAGGGCAATGACAAGTTTACTCTCTAATAAAACATTAGAAGAAGCTATGGAAGAAGAACAAATTGCAGAAGAAGAATTAAAAGATGCAGAAGATCGTATCTTGGAAGAGATTGTGCGAAGCGGCCAGCAAGATAATATATCATTTTTTGCGTTTACGGCAACACCTAAACAAAAGACACTTGAAAAGTTTGGTACTCCTGGAAAAGACGGCTTACCAAAACCATTTCATGAGTATACAATGCGACAAGCAATTGAAGAAGGTTTTATTCTAGATGTACTAAAGAATTATGTTACATACAAAACATTCTTTAAACTAGCAAAACAAATTGATGATGATCCCGAAGTTAGTAGTAAGAAAGCCTCCAAAGAAATTGCAAGATTTGTATCCTTACATCCACACAACATTGCACAAAAAACAGAAATTATGGTAGAACATTTTAGGCAAGTAACACAGCATAAAATTAATGGGAGAGCTAAGGCTATGGTTGTAACTAGTAGTCGATTACACGCAGTTCGCTACAAACATGCTTTTGATAACTATATTGAAGAAAAAGGCTATAAAGACTTACAAACTGTAGTAGCTTTTTCAGGAACTGTTGATGATAATGGGATAGCTTATACGGAAGTGGATATGAACGGGTTTAGTGAAAAAGAGCTTCCTGAAAAATTCCATAGTGATGAATATAAAGTATTACTTGTAGCAGAAAAGTATCAAACAGGATTTGATGAACCGTTACTCCATACTATGTATGTCGATAAGAAATTAGATGGTGTTAAAGCGGTTCAAACATTATCACGATTAAATCGTACTTGTAAAGGAAAGAACGACACGTTTGTACTAGATTTTGTGAATGAAGCGGAAGATATAAAGAAAGCATTTGAGCCTTATTATGAAGTAACACAAGTTGAAGATACAACCGACCCTAATATCCTCTATGATTTACAAACAGAAATAGATGCATGTCAAGTTTATGCTGATGAAGAAATAGATGAGGTTGTGAAGTTAGAGTATAGCGATAACAAGAAAAATGCTAAGTTACAAGAAAAACTAAATTCTATTTTAGATCGTGCTGTCAACCGTTTTAAGCAAGATTTGAATAAAGAGCAACAAGATGATTTTAAAGCAGGATGTTCTAAATTTATACGCACCTATTCATTTATATTACAGATTGGTCCATTTGCAGATATTGAACTTCATAAACTGTACATCTATTTAAACTATCTATTTAAAAAGTTGCCTAAACATGCATCTGAGGGAATTGACTTAGCAGATGATGTTGCCCTTTCATATTATCGAAACGAAAAGGTGTTTGAGGGTAGCATTTCACTGCAATCAGGAGAGGATAGCAAATTAAAGCCAACCTCATTTGGTACAGGAACCACTCCTGAGGAAGAGAAAGAGAAATTATCGTCAATTATAGAACGACTAAATGACCGATTTGGTACAGATTTTTCAGATACAGATCGACTATCTTATGAACAAATAAAAGAAGATATTGTAAATAACGAAGATCTTGTTCAAAAAGCAAAAGTGAATACAAAGGATAATTTTAAATTCAGTTATGAAGAAGCATTTATCGACATTGTTATAGAAAGAATGTCACAAAACGAAAAGTTCTTTATGAAAATGCTTGAAGATAGTGATTTTAAAAATACAGTAATGAATTATATGTTTGATGAAATTTACCAAGACATGATGGAAAAAAATCTATAAGACAACTAAGAGCAGTCATATTTTAATTAATAGTAGACTGCTCTTTTTTTGTAGGTGATACTGATTATGAAAGAAAATATGAGAAGTGTTACGGAACTATATGAATCATTTCAAAATATGAGTAAATATTATAATGAATTGTTAGAACCTATCGTAAAACAACAGGAGATTCGTTCAACTATTTTAAGTAGTGGAGTACAAGATGTTATAGATAGTCTAAAGGCATTCCATATTAATCTACCAAAAATTGAAATGCCAACTGCGGCAATAGAATTAGCAAAACCAATTATTGATTCCAGTCAGTTAACAAAAATGTACGAACAGTTTTCAGCTGTAACTCTAGTACGTAACGAATTTTATGAGGTTGTTAAATCGATGAATCTTGGAATCACTAATGTGATAAATGATATTAGGAGAATCGATTGGGATTCTATACTTAACGAGATTGAAGAACAGGATTTAGAGGTACAGTCAGAAGCTGAAGGAGATATAAAAGCGATCATAACTGAGGTATTATCTAAAAATGATCTAACAAACCCTAATAAAAGCCTCGATGAAAAAGTAGAAGTACTTCGAGATGAAATGAAAGCCATAAAAGAATCTCAATCACCACGAAATACCATTATGTTGCCAATAATCGCCAATATTATTTTCACTTTATTTATCACTCTAATTAGTCCTATCCTTGAACCAATAAAAGAGGAGTATTCAACATTTGTTCATGAAAAAGGTAGAGAGGTTATAAAAGAGATTAAACAAAAGGTACAGAATACCTTTGATATTGCACTCATTGAACATAGCTATAAAATTGTTTCCACTGAAACTTTATCAGTTAGGATTACTAATAAGAAAAACACTAAAAAGGTTGGAAAGTTATACTTCGGGCAGTTAGTACAAGTGGTTGAAAGAAAAAGAAATTGGACAAAAATTAGATTTGAAAGTTATGATGGCAACAAAATTGAGGGGTGGGTTTATTCACGTTATTTGGAAAGCATTAGGTAACATTAAAGACATCATGAATTATTGGCTGAAAGATATAACTATGTTGCAATAGCAACTGTATATTTACTTAAGGGGCGTAATCCAATGCAGGATATATTTGGTTTATTAGAGGGAAACACTATTCCTGACTTAAATGACTTTGAGAATGATTTTGAGAAAGCAGAATATCTGCAGAGAATATTAATTAACATGAGTACTAATGATGGACCAGCTGATAATGATCATTACGTAGAACTTAGAAGATATTTCATGAAAGATACTAAAACAAAGCAATTATTACCACGATATGTAAGGAATCATAGAGATCTTCAACAGTTTTGGCAATTTATAAAGCATGAGTTACCTACATATGCTGAAAGAAGGAAATTAATATGGAACGACTTTAATGAGCTTTTAAATTATTTGGAGTATCAAGAGGAAATACCTTTAATAGAATCAATTGATGAGAATTTGCGTATATTTAATTCGGAACATGTTGTTAACTACTGGAACAAGGCTTTAGAGAGAAAAGGAAATGATCCTGAAGGTGCTATAACTATATCAAGAACACTTGTTGAAAGTGTTCTGAAACATATACTAGATGAAAAAGAAATAAGTTATAGCAGTAGTGCTAGTTTACATGAGATATATAAGTTAGTAGCTAATGAATTAAAATTGTCTCCTGAACAACATGATATACCAATTTTCAAACAGATTTTAGGCGGATGTTCATCAATTGTTAATGGATTAGGTAACTTAAGGAATACACATGGCGATGCCCATGGAAAAGGGAAAATAAAGCACTATAGACCTTCTACTCGTCATGCGGAGTTAGCAGTTAATTTAGCTGGTTCAATGGCTTTATTTCTCATACAGACATATCAAGAGAATTAATAAGATGAACTGTAAAAAAGGAGTAGGCCGCAACTAACATAAATAGATGTTGCAATATTCGAGAGGAGATAATGTTGTTGATACCTATTGAATATCGAATTGAAAATGAAGATGAATCAGTTACTCTGGATTTTAAAAGAGAAATATACACTAAGGAAAAGAATCAGGAATTTTTAAAAGATGTCGTAGCTTTTGCAAATGCACTATCGAATGATCCCTATCGCTATATAGTAATAGGAGTAAAGGAACAAAGTGGATTAAAAGAATACTTTGATATAAAACGTGAGGATGTTGGCGATGTAGCTAATTACCAACAACTTATTGATCAAAATATTGAACCTAATATACCAATTAATATAGATTACGTAGAAGTAAGTAATAAAAACTTAGCTATATTTAAAATAGGTCCTTGTGATAATGCACCATATATGTTCAAAAAAGATTATCGAAAAATGAAGCAAGGCATGATATATATTAGAACTGCCACTTCAACTAGGCTAGCAACACGACAAGAACTAGATTTAATGTATAGAAATAGGAAAAAAATTAAACGAAAAGATATTGTAGTTGGATTTAATGAAAGTTTAGATACTATACTTCAATTACCAGCATTGAGTGATAAGGAAGTAAATAATATTCCATCCAAAGTAAGAAGAAAACAAATAAAAAGTGAAATAAATCTTAGAAAAATGCCACATTATAACAAAGGCGTTAACCATCTGATGAGAAGCAGTATGATGTGGTTCGAACGAGAAAAACCTCTATCCGCTAGAGATGATGATGAATTGCAACAAATGTTGGTCGATGTAAAAAAGGAATATCAAGAACACGATAATTATTATCTATTTGAAGAAGTAGGTAGTCGTTTTAACTTATTCATTCATAATCAAGGCGGTGAGCCATTAAAGAATTGTACTATTAAATTAAAGATTCCTAATAAAAAAGGATTATATATTGCTAATGACATTTATGATGAACCAGGAAACTATTCTAGGTTGATTAATACCAATTACCAACATTCGGGATATCCTACTGTTGAGAAAAACGAATCAATATACATCGTTAGTGCTGAAATAAACTCTATTAAGCATAAATTACATACAGAGCTATTTCGAGAAGAAATAAGAGTAGTATTTTTTCCAAATCTCATAGGCTCTATAATACCAATTAATTATGAAATCTATGCTGAAAATTATCCAGATGTGATTAATGGGCAACTATCTATTGAAGTTATTAAAAGTTTATAATAAGCTAAAGACCGCCTTTATCTAGACGGTCTTTCAATGAGATGCAAATGATTTTATCTTAAATATTTAGTTAGGTTGTGTGTGTTTGTCGATAAAATCTAGGAGTAATTGGGAAACTATGTCTTGGATTTTCAAGTGGGGATATTGTTCGTTGCAGATTCTTGTGAATTGTTTGTAAATCTCATCAGAGATTCTAAAATTTTTGGTGACATGTTTAGATGAGGAGTGATAAATACGCTTATCTAATAAAAGATCGCTATTGTCTTTTCTTAGTTCTATCAATTCCTTTAGAGTTGAAAAGTTTTCTTTAATATAAGCAATTTCATCATTATCCGTTTCAACATTATTAAGCATTTTCTTCTCATCTCGAATGAACTTGTAATACTGATTGTCTCTTTTGATATAGACATAGTCATCTTCTTGCATTAATTTTGTAAAGCTAGAATATTTCATTCCGATTTCTTTTGCTACTTCTTGTAAACGAAAGCCTTCCCTTTTCAAAAGGTTATTCACTATATTTACACGTTGCTTAGCAGTCAATGAAGTGAATTTGTCTATATTCATGTGTACACCTCCTTTGAATTATGGTTATTAGATTATAGATTAATATAATAGAATTATTCTAAGAGAATTGACAACCTTTTATACTCATTTTGTTGATATATATAGACTATAAAATATGTGAATTAAATGTTGACTATATATAAAACGTGATGTATAATTAAATGTTTACACAATTATCCTTTGCCGTTATAATTTAGGAAGATAAAGGATGGTGAAACAATGAAAAATGAAGATTCTAAGTATGAATTATTAAAGAAGTTGTTAAAAGAACTGGAAAGTGACAAAGAAGAAAGTGTATTACCTGAAGAGTTGATTTTGAAAAGACAGAAGAAAGTTGAGGAAACTCATACACGTAAGACTTACCTTGTAAGAAATGAACTTGTTGATCGATTGGAGCAAAAAAAGAAAGATATTGGACACGGGTTTTTAACACGTTTTATAAACTATGCTATAGAAAATGCATTGGATGAAATAGATAAATTTAATGGCCATAATGGGAATAGTAAATTACCACGGTGATTCGTATTAGCAGGCATTGGGATAATCATACCCAATGCTTAACTTTTACTCGTCACAAATTACTGCTATCAGCTTTTGTTGATGTAAATACTATAATTCTTAAATTTAATCTAATAAATCATATAAACACTTTATTGAAAACGTTATTTTACACAAGTTAACCATTTATAGTATACTGATTATAATGATAAACTTTACGATATTCTTTATCCCCTCACGCTAGAGTGGGAAAAGGTAAGATAGTTTTAGTGGAGAGCTATTAAAAGAACAATAGCGAACTTCTCGGCATTATTACCCAACATAGAATTAACACCAGACGGCAGTTCCTAACAGATTAATGTAAAGGAACTGCCTTTTTTTGGATTTAGATGTTGTTTTGATAGGCTATTGGTTAGTGAATATGGAGTAGTTTAATCACATCTTTAAGTTTAAGGAGAGGAATTCTTCACCGCAGGTTAAGCAAACAATAATAAATTCCATACGATATGTGGAGATTCCTTGAAACTACTTTAGGAATATCAAGTAAGTAAATCAAAACCGCAAAACAGGGATTGTGTTAAGCGGTTTTAACCTTAATACTAGTGAAAATATTGAGCAACTAAAGATTTTGAGAGGGCTGAATAATAGTATGTTTAGTTCCGTGAAGGAAGGAGTGTTTTAAATGAACTATAGTAATTATATGGAGGATGTGACATCTGATATTAATGAATGTTTAAATGAACTTGGTACACAGCCCGTTCTCTTTATCGGGTCGGGATTATCTAAGAGGTATTTTGATGCTCCAAATTGGATCGAGTTATTAGAGCAACTACAAAAAGAATGCCCTTACATACCTCATGAAGTGGGATATTATTTGCAAGACGGAGTATCATTAGAACAAATAGGTAGTGAATTTACAAATTATTATCGAAAATGGGCATGGGATAATAAAGATAAATTCCCGAATGAACTATTTGATGCATCAGTCCCCAAGTCAGCTTATATTAAATTTATGATAGCATCTATATTGGATTCAATTACTCCTGATAGTATTAATGGTGTGCTTTCAGAACATTATCGTAATGAGATAAAACTTTTACAAGAGATACAGCCACATGCAATAATAACCACTAATTATGATATGTTTATTGATAATATTTTTATAGATTATCAATCAATAATTGGCCAAAAAATATTAAAGCCCGATACGATGTCTATTGGTGAAATCTTTAAAATTCATGGGAGTACTAGTGAGTATATGGATCTTGTATTCAATGAAGAGGACTATGAATTATTCTTACAGAAAAAGAAATATCTAAGTGCTAAGCTACTAACATTTTTTGCAGAACATCCACTATTATTTATTGGTTACAGTGCAAACGATAAAAATATACAAAGAATACTATCGGACATAGATGAAATCATTTCTTCTGACGGAGATTTAATTCCTAATATTTATTTCTTAGAATATAATAAAAACCAAACGAAGAATGATTTGCCTTCGAGGGAAAAAGTCTTATTTATTAATAACAAAGAGGTAAGAATTAAATATATTGAAGCGAAGAATTTCGATTGGGTACTAAAAGCGTTCAGTGCGAATAAGGCATGGGATAACGTACACCCTAAACTATTAAGAGCATTACTTGCAAGAACATATAAGTTAGTACGCAGTGATATTCCTAGAAGGAGTGTAGAGGTAGATTTCGATATTATCGAAAAAGCAGTTAGTGATGAACAATCATTGCCAAGACTATATGGTGTTGCAATGCTCGATGATCCAAGTCAGTTAAACTTACAATATCCTTATAACCTAACACAGATTGCTCAACAACTTGGGTATTCTAATTGGCATAGCGCAAATAGATTGATTGAAAAACTTCATAGGAATAACGGTATAAACATAAAAGGGACAGATAATAAATATCATATCCTGATTAAGACTGGCAAGATGGAAATGCACAAATATTCAAGACATGCGGTCGAACTCCTTAAAAAAGTTGATAAAGGAGAAGAATACACAATAGAAATATAGTTTAAAATAAATACCTTTTTAAAATATTGTACCATACTTCACAAGTAAGAAATTCAGAAGCAAAATATTTTTCCATTACTATATCATTGCATTAAATAAACATAAATAAAGTATTCTCATGGAATCGCCTATTAAATTGTGCGAAATAATTACTGATAGTTCTTAATAAGAAAAGTTGTTTTCGGGGGATTGCACACATGACATTAATAGAAAGTTGGAGTCAAGAATATTTGAAATTAGAAAATCATATTAATAAATTCGTGGATTTTGTAAAAAAAATAAATAAAGCCGATAAACCGACTAAAATCAATTTAAAGGACGTTGAAAATTGTATAGGTCATTACAATCAATTAGGTCAAATTAAAACAGTAAGTTCTATGGAGATTCATTTGGAAAGTATAAAATCACTTTATAAATTTCTTGTTAGCAAGGCATGGACAACTGATATATTTGTAGAATTATATGATTACCAAGGTTATAAGAAATACTTAGCTGATAGGTTTAATTTAGAGGAATCAAAGGAGAGAGAGTATTTTGAGCAGAATGTCATTAAGAGCATCATAAGTAACCTGGACTATTATTTAGAGTCAAGAGATCTAAGGAAACTATCTGGTCAAAAAAGAAAGAGATATATGAGTTATATGTTATTAAGGCTATTTATTAAACTAACTATAATTGCACCAGCCAAAAGAGCAGTGATTTGTAGAATAATAAGGAATGATTTTTCCGCAGATTTTAGAACTGTATTTATAAACAACGTGAAAATAAATATTCCGAGTGGATTAAGACAAGAAATATTATCAGGTGTTAGAACAGCAGAGGAGTTAAATGGTATAAAAATGGCAGAAGGTGCTCAATTATTTGCATTTTTGGATGTAAGTACATTTCGTCCAGAGTATTTAAATACTTGGTTTTGCAATTTATTAAAGGAATTCAGTATTATAAACATTCCGGATAAAAAAACTACATATTCCGTTGAAACTATCAGAAATTCGGTGATAATGGAATTAATAAAAAATGGATTTAATTTAGCACTTATTTCAAAAGTAAGTGGCGTTTCTCTCTCTACATTAGAACATAGATATTATAAAGTTAAATCTTATCAAGAAGAGGAAATTAACAAATTGATCAACGAAGGAATAGCAGGTATACCATACTATAGTTATATATAGGATGTTGTTGTTGAGGAACTTCAATTTTTAATAAAAAAGCATTGGGATATAATAACCCAATGCCCATTTTTTTGCCTCTTAAATCACCACGGTGAACCGTACCATAAGTGATCGTAAACCAAACCATCAAAAAATATTTACAGTACATATGAAAGTATTAGATAGACTAGTGGATAAATGGTTAGGTTCTTAAACTTCATTTCAAGTTACACTGGCTTTAATTTTTAATATGAATTGACTACTCCACTATCAGTGCATTTTTAATATTGAGCATTCTCATAAACGTGTTAGTGCTCACAGCTATCGCCAAGCAGGCATCTAAGAAAAAGAAGCAGGTAAATGCTTAATAGGAGGAATATTTTTCTATAAGGGAATCCTTCATTTAATATGGTTTTGATAAATGGTATGTTTTTTAATAAATAAGGGAGGTTGATCTAGGCATAGTGTCCGCGTGACTCGAAGTACGTATTGCGTAAGTTGCAGACTATATTACTTGAGTTCATTAGGTTAGGTTATTGCTCGAGCAGGATCTGTTCTTGCATGGGTCAGCTGCTGCATACTTGAGTTGGAG
>DATGTE010000003.1:0-139028 GCA_035301985.1 Bacillota bacterium | reverse complement strand
TTAGCTTCGTTATCCAAAAGGTAAACCTTCTGGGTTTAAAAGAAAACAGAGATTTCTATTTTCCTGACATACTGGTTGTTCTGTTCAGTTTTCAAAGAGCAAATCATTTTGTCGCTTCAAATTAGCGACTTTATTAATATAACATATCGTTAAGTTCTTTGTCAACATCTTTTTTAAAATGTTTTTTCGAACTCATCGTCGCTTCAAAATGGCGACCTATTTAATTTAACATGTTTGTTTTGTTAAGTCAACATGTTTTTTCGTTTTTTTGAAACGAAGTGGGCCTGAGTAGACTCGAACTACCGACCTCACGCTTATCAGGCGTGCGCTCTAACCAGCTGAGCTACAGGCCCATTATTCATGGAGCGGGTGAAGGGAATTGAACCCTCGACATCAGCTTGGAAGGCTGAGGTTTTACCACTAAACTACACCCGCATCTTGGATCTCTAAGTTAATCTTTTTATATTCACGATTTGTCATATCCCTACGCCCAAATCGATTATCCAATGTATACGATAGATGTGAGGAGCGTGTTTATTTTTAACAACAGTTATTATTATAAGCAATTTATTTACATTTGTCAATGCAAAATACAATAAATATTTTTTCATAGGAGTTTGCCTAACCATTGTAAACTCCTATGAAAAAGATTCTAACTGTACCGTCTGATCTAAGTGAGGAACTCGCTTACCATCGACCGTATAATATCGAACGTGAATGTGATCGGGTTGATCCCATGATATAATCGCGTATGTTCTCTCTTCATACCCTCTTGGCATATAGATGCTACCAGGGTTAACGAATACCTGATTGTGGATGGACCACACACCTGCAACATGAGTGTGACCGAAACAGACAATATGTGCTCCGACTTCTTCTGCACGATAGGACAATCGAGTTAAATCTTTTTTTACATAATGAAGATGTCCATGGACGATATACAGTGTAAGTCCATCGATCGTAAGCGTTTGCTCAATTGGTAAGCGAGAATCACGATCACAGTTTCCGGCTACTTTTACAAAACCGTCTAACGCTAGCGCTTCAATTCCTAATTCAGAATCCCCGCAGTGAATCATATACTCTGGTGAATGTCTCTCTTTAATTTCCGTCAATTCTTTCGTTAATCCGTGACTATCACTTACAACTAATACTTCATGCATCTGATCTTCTCCTCTATCACTTACTGCCTATTTTCGAACAATTCTCCGAACTGTTGTATGGCCTTACTGCGATGACTGATACGATTTTTTTCCTCGGCAGGGAGTTCTGCCATTGTGACCGAGTAGCCATTTGGAACGAAGATGGGGTCATAACCAAAACCAAAGTCACCTCTTGGTTCTGAAGCAATTTTGCCTTCGCAATAACCCGTACGAAAAATTGTTTTTTTCCCAGGTGCTGCGATGGCAATGACACATACAAAACGAGCGGTCCGATCTTCACCAGGAACATCTTTCAATTCCGATAAAACTTTTCTGTTATTCGCTCCATCATCAGTTGGTTCGCCTGCATATCGAGCTGAAAATATCCCTGGTCTCCCATGAAGTGCATCAATCTCTAATCCAGAATCATCAGCTAACACAGGCTTATTCAGCAACTTAGAAATATGTTTAGCTTTTAAAGCTGCATTTTCTGAAAATGTTGACCCTGTTTCTTCAACGGCCGGAATATCTTCATCCAACTCTAGTAATGAAATGACCTCAACCCCATAAACCGAGAAAAATTGTTTAAATTCTTTTGCTTTTCCTGCATTTTTAGTAGCGATAATCATCTGTTTCACTGTTTCTCACCAGCAACTGTTTCGCCAATCCGTTCGGCCCATTTTCCGAGTACTTCTTTTTGCTTTGTAATCAGCTGTTCGATTCCTTCGTTTGCTAACTCTAATAGTGTTTGTAACTCTTGGAAAGAAAACGTTTCTTCTTCACCTGTACCTTGTATCTCCACAAATTCTCCTGCTCCAGTCATGACTACATTCATATCCACTTCTGCTTGTGAATCTTCTTCATAATTCAAATCTAACACTTCTGTACCACCTGGTAAAATTCCGACAGATGTCGCTGCAAGATACTCGGTAACAGGCATTTTTTTAATTGTTTTCTCTTCCAGCATTTTTCCAAATGCCAATACCACTGCGACAAACGCACCTGTAATTGATGCAGTACGTGTACCACCATCTGCTTGGATCACATCACAATCAACCCAAACTGTACGTTCCCCTATTTTGTTTAAATCGACAATTGTCCTTAATGCACGACCGATTAGTCGTTGTATTTCCATTGTTCGGCCGCCAACTTTACCTCGCGAGGACTCACGAATGTTACGCTGCTTCGTCGCACGAGGGAGCATAGAATATTCGGCTGTAATCCAACCTTTTCCTTGACCACGCATGAAAGGAGGAACACGGTCTTCGATGCTTGCATTACAAATTACTTTTGTATCCCCTACTTGTATAAGGACGGAACCTTCAGGGTGCTTTATAAAACTTGGGATAATTGTTACTGGACGTAGTTGATTTATTTTTCGCTGATCTTTTCTCATATGTATATTCCTCCTTTATTCATTATTCACCTTACCATATTTTCTGCAAAAGAAACATTATTATCCTATTACTTAATCGATTGAGCCCATAATCTGTTTGTATGGAGCAATGAATAACTATAATTTTTCTGAGTCTACAAATGATTCTTTATTTACAGGTTCGTCGTATACTTCTCCATTTTCACTGACGATCTGATCAACGTTTTCTACTTTGACATTCAATGCTTCCACAGAAGGATCTTCAGTTAGTGACCGAACGAGCGTCTCCATTACTTCATCGGAAATGATTGCTTCATCTTGATCTTTTAATATGCTTTGATTGAACACGAGTTCTAATACACCATCATTCAAAACCGGTTCATCTACGAGTGCCGTCTCTGTATTGAATACATGAATGACATTCGTATCATAGCTCGGTCCATCGAGTAAAGCCTGTACCATCGCATAGTATATATTGTTATGCGTATCCTCTACATGTTGTGTTGTTGGTACGTAATACCGTGTGTCATTATGCTCTGTTGGGAAATACATCGTTACAGCATGACTATTCATCAAATCTAACGCATCAGAATCAATGATGTTGATTCCATTTGTTCGTGAATAACCATCTGAAATTGGTGTCCCATCTACTGGCATCTCATCTTGTGGATGTCCATTAATCCACAATTTGATCTTGTCGACATTCTCAAATTGAGTTAATGTATAGGTCATCGCTTCAAGGATTTTCGCCTCTTCTTCAGGTTCATAATCTTTGAATTCCTCGCTCACATCAACAATCATCGTACCGTCTGCTTCCAATCTCAGACCTAATATTTCCGTCCCAGCAGGTAAAACAGCTTGGAATCCATTCGGTAAAATTGAAGTAACGGGCCCATCCTTTACTAAATATTCAAGAACTTGTTTAGCTACTTCATTTGAATCAATATTTGGCAATTCAAGCGTCTGTGGTACAACCATACCATTTACATCAATTAAATAGAGTTGACGCGCTGCTGTTTCCATTTCGTCCTGTTCCTCATCATTAGCATCTGCTTCTTCTTTATCTGTTCCCAATTGTTGTTCAGGTTCATCGGACTCTTGTTCAGATTCATCGGATTCTTGTGACGACTGATCAACTGCTTCGGCATCTTGTGGTGGATCCATTTCCTCCATAGTTTGTTCCCCTTTAAAACAACCTGCTAGTAAGATTAAAAGGTTTGTTGTCAGTAGCACCATGAAAAAACTACGAACTTTCATGTCATTCCCTCCTACGATGGTTTGTACTACTATATATACGAGCCTAACGATAAATTAGACCAACCTTTCAATCTTTTCGCTTTCATTCAAACAACCCTAACATAGATTAGGGTTGTTTGAAGCTAAATCGTTGTCTTTTCAATCGTTACACGTTGTAAATGATGAATCGGATGATTGAATATCCGATTCGTTATATTCTTAAAAATGGATAATTGCCCAGTCGTATAAAATGCATGAATTGGGGGTTTCTCGTCTTTGTTAAATAAATGATAAATATCTAAAATCGCACTTACTTCCCTAGCTGTTTCTTCACTTGATGAGATAATTGCAACATCAGGACCGATAAAGTCTTGGATGGGTTGTTTAATCAAAGGATAGTGGGTACATCCTAATATCAATGTATCAATACTCTTTTGAGCTTTTATCGGTTGCAATGATTGCTCTACAACACGATCGGCTCCCCTCCCTAATAAAACACCTTTTTCGACCATTGGAACGAGTAATGGGCATGCAAGTGAATAAACTTGAATATCAGCTTTCACCTTTTTTAATGCTTGTTCATATGCTCGACTCTGAATTGTTCCTTCTGTACCAATCACACCGACTTGGTTGTTTTGCGTCACTTTTATCGCTGCCCGGGCCCCAGGTTGAATCACACCAATGACCGGAATGTTCAATTTCTCTTTCAATTCCTCGAGCGTATAAGCCGTTGCTGTATTACAAGCTATAACAAGCATTTTAATATTTTTACTCAATAAAAAGTCAACCATTTCCCATGTGAATTGTTTGATTTCTTCTGCAGTTCTTGAACCGTATGGACACCTCAATGTATCTCCCAAATAGATTAACTTTTCATTAGGTAATTGTCGCATGAGCTCATGAACGACAGTTAGTCCGCCAACTCCAGAATCGATTACACCAATTGCCTGTTTCAAACTGATCGCCTCTTTTGTGTCGTTATTTTTCCTTGATGCTATTCATCTGGTCTTGCAACAAGCTTAATAACTCACTTAACGTCATCGTTTGTTGCAAGGAAAATTTTTCAAGCACCTTAGCTAAGTAATCTTCTCGTTTTTGAATCACTTCTCTAATAATTGTCTCACCTTTATGAAGCACACGAATTCGGACAACTCTACGGTCTTTAGGATCTTTAACTCTCTTTACAAGTTCATTCTTTTCCATTCGATCCACAAGATCAGTTGTCGTACTATACGCTAAGCCGATTTTGTTTGACAGTTCACCAATCGTAACATCATCTTCTTCTATGAACCACTGCAAGGCAATGAATTGTGCCGATGTAATTGGATAGTTTCTTAAAATTTTACGACCATATTGTTTTATGAGGGTGGAAATATGACGAAACTTAGTTTCTAAATCGGCTATAACATCTGCCGGTATTTCATTTTTCAACACGGTTCCCCTCCGTATATTATTTCACAAACACAAGCATATCTTATCATAAGACATTAAAGTATATCCATTGAATGTGATTGGAAACCGTCATTTTATGTAAGATTAAACTGATTTTCATCGGAGCAACAATCGTCTAATGATTTTAAAAAAGGAAACTAAATCCTTGAAAATCCGGATTGTCTAAATGATTACTTTGTTATGTGAAAAAATAATCATAGCATACAACATTACGATAAGCAAAATGTCTACTACAAACTTGCCAAATGATTCAAACCATATGATACAGCTTTTCTCTTATAGTCTAATGTGTGCACCGATTACTCGCACTTTCATAAGCTATAGTGACTAAATAATTCCCTTCAGATGCAGCTCAGATAGCAAGGAGGGGTTACCATTTGAAGGACAACGAGTATAAACCGAAGCAATTATTAACCAAACGGGAAAAAGAAGTATTCGAACTATTAGTACAGGATAAAACCACAAAAGAAATTGCCCAGGAGTTATTCATTTCCGAAAAAACAGTTCGAAATCACATTTCAAATGCTATGTGTACCAATTGCAAATAGAGGTATTTACTTATCATGGTTTAAGCCATGAGTGATTTCAGGTGAATTTTGCTCTTATACAATACGTTTCCAAAGAGGATCTTTGAGTTCTTTTTCATTAGGTTTCCTCACGTGCTCAACAAACTCTTCTTCACAAGCTCCCACTAAAATAAAATTCTTTTGCGCCTGCTTTAATGAAGGGACATTAGCGCTTCCTTCATAATCAGGGTCAGCAAATTGAGTATAATCATCTTCCCAAAAGCATATTTCACATATCTCGAAAGTACCCGGTGGTTCTCCGTTTAGTGTTTTGTAGCCACAACAAGGACAAGTATATTTCATATGGTTGCTCCTTCAACATCTTTTATATGGTTGCAGTGTACAAAATAGCTTCCATATTCTTTGCAGGATTATTTGGATTGGGTATCGTTACATTTTTCATCTGAAGATTATTATTTTCAACATATTTATTCAGATTAGGTTTATCTTCAATGGAATCGAAAGTCTCTTTTCTCATTAGTACATAAACATGAGTTTTAACCTTATCTGAATTTATTAATGAACGGAATATGGCTGAAGGGTGTTCAATTCCCCACATCCCTCTAATCTATTTTTATGTCAAGAAACCGTAAAAAGAGGTGGGATGAGCAAAGCTTTACCATCCAAGCTTCAGGCAGACAAGCACCAATCCATCCTGGAGGATCTCCAATGATAAAAACAGGTAAAGACAAATGGATATTTTCAGATGGAGAAGAAAATAATCGGCGTCTATCAATTAAAGAGATAGCAAGGATTCAAACATTTCCAGATTGGTTTGAATTTAGCCAAGGAAAGAATTTGAAGATGAGTGAAAATGGAAGGCTAGATAAAGTTTACAAGCAAATTGGAAATGCAGTTCCAGTATTGCTAGCTAAAGCTATTGCTAAGCCCATTGCAGACTGGGCTGTGAGTTATATAGAAGAAAAGGAAACATCATATCAAATGAAATTACATTTATAGGGAACTCTAACTAATTTGCAGACTTAAACCTAAAAAGGATATAGTACTAATATATTATTCAATTCTATATCCTTTTACATACAAACCATATAATACCAATACCAAACTAATTCATAGGAAGAGACAATAATGATATTTAACTCTCAAAACTCAAACAAAAATACTAACCTTCGAGAAAGTCATAAAAGCTCAAAAAATTTACTTCTTAAAATCGGAAATAAATATTCCAGAAAAGATGTTTATAGCATTTTTAACGTTCCAAAAAATCAACAGAAAGGAAACTGGAATACTGGATACACCACTTTTAATAATGACATCTTTATATTTGCAAATATTAACTCTGTTGGGCGTACTGGTCATATATACGATAACAAATTCATTGGTGATGAACTACAGTGGTTTGGCAAAAAAACTCATTCATTACAATCAAAATCTATTCAAAGCATGCTAGATCCTAAGGGTAACGTATATATTTTCACACGTGAGAACAGTGAAAAAACTGACTTTATTTATCAAGGAAACGCTAGAGTAAAGACTTACGATAATACTACACCAGTAAAAATTATATGGCAATTTAATGACGAAAATGAAGATCACCTAAATGAAATTACTGAAGAAATAGATAATCCAGGCAAATATAAAGAAGGATCTACTAAACAAATTTATGTTAACATCTATGAACGTAATCCAATAGCAAGAAGAAAATGTATAGAATACTATGGATGTAGTTGTTTAGTTTGTGGTTTTAACTTTGAAAATAAATATGGTGAGCTTGGCAAAGATTCCATACATGTTCACCACATTAGAGAACTACATACAATTGATAGAGAATATGAAGTTGATCCTATTACTGATTTAAGACCTGTATGCCCCAATTGCCATGCTATGTTACATAAAACAAAGCCTGCTCACTCTATAGAATTTCTAAACTTAAATGCCTTAGAGTTCATCAAGGTTTTAGGAATTCTAAGGCACTCTTCTAAGTTTCTATTTATTCAAATCAAAATTATATTTGATATCCACACTGCCATCTATATTTACTGTTATATAATCAATGATTATCTTTAAAGCATGGTATAAGTCCTGATCCTTTTTTTCAATCGTTTTAAAAGCTTGTTGGATATTTTTTACGGATACTTCCTGGACTTCTTCATTTTTATATAAGAACAGTTTATCCTGGGCTTCTTTTATCTGTTGTTCAAATTCTTTTCTTCTAACTTGAAATTCTACTTTACCGATTAATTTATCAAGGTAAAGATCAACTAGACCTTCGTTTTTCTCTTGATATTTTGCGATACTATTCTCCAATTGTTTCACTTGCTGCTTGGAATGATTATTTAATGTATTGTTAAAATCAAGCGAAACTTTTTTTCCTGTTTCTAAGAGACGCTCAACTATAAAACGGCGAAATTCCTCGTAGCGAATAGGTACATGATTGTCGCATCCATTCTTCCCACTTCTCCTATAAGCACTGCATTTTAAGTATCTCCAATGGGTTTTCGTGCCATCTACTTTCTTTTTCCAAGATTGAATAATTACCATATTAGATCCACATTTTCCACACTTGAGAAGACCCCGAAACTCATTCCATGGGGTAATTTTCATTTTCATGTTGACCTTCTTTTTACTATTCGCTAATTTCCAATCTTCTTTTTTAACAAAGGCAGGATGATGATCTTCAAAAACAATCCATTTTTCTTCAGGGTTGCGTATCTGCTTCTTACGTCCATCTACTTTAATGGAAGTATACTGATTGAGTATAAACGTTCCGCAAAACGTTGGATTTTTGATAATGCGCTGAACGGTGGTAACTTGCCATGCCCTTCCGCTTCTTGGAGGCAAAATTTTCCCCTCCTGAACTCCTTTTTTTAGCAGATGAGTGATTTTTTTAAAGCCAAATCCTTCTTCGTTATACCATTTATAGATTTGCCGGATTACATTTGCCTCATCTTCTTTAATAACCATGTTCGTATGCCGTCACCTAAAGGGACGGTTCGATATGAAACGGAGCCTGGGAAACAAGCGCAATTCGATTGGAAAGAAAGTATTCCGTTTGAAACAAGTGATGGGGAACAAGTAGAAATTAATGTAGCTGCTTTAGTGTTAGGGTACTCACGTTTTCGTATCTTCCATTTAGCTTTGAAGAAATCACAAGAGATCTTATTCTCTTTTCTAACAGAGGCATTTGAAAAAATCGGTGGTATACCACATGAACTTGTGACAGATAACATGAAAACAGTGATGGATGAGCCACGTACAGAATACAACGCAGGAAAAGTAAATACAAAGTTTGAAGCATTCGCAAAGGATTTTGGTTTTAAAGTACGTCCTTGTATAGCTGGACGTCCACGAACAAAAGGAAAAGTGGAAACACAGATGAAATTTTTAGATGAAATTCATGCCTATCAAGGTCAATTGACCTTAGAGGAGCTATACGAATTTATTGAGAAGCTAGCAAATCGATTAAATCAGTCTTTCCATCAAGGGACAGGGAAAATTCCGATGTTTGCGTTAGAAAAAGAAAAGAGTTCCCTCCTTCCGTTGCCATCGGAAAAGATTCGGAACTCTTATCGCATCAAGCATCAGCTTGTGCAAGTTAATGCATCAAGTATGGTATCCTACAAAACCAACCTGTATTCAGTGCCCACTGTGTACATTGGCAAAAAAGTAGGTATACAAATACATGATGATTAAATCTGGATTTATTATAACATGGAATGTATTGCACAACATACTTTATCTCAAAAGAAATTAAATTATCGAGAATCCGACTATAAAGAGAGTCTAGGAATCTCAGCGCCAAACTATCCAGATATCGACGCATTAGCAAAGAACAATCTAAAAGTGATTGGGGAGGCGTATGAGAAATGATTCAACAAACAAATTACCAGCAACTAGTTCGTAATTTAGAGTATTTGAAATTAAAACAAATGATCACGCATTTAGATGAGGTCGTAGACTTTAGTATTGATAATCAACTTTCATTTATTGATATGTTAGTAAAATTAACAAACTATGAAATCGATGTACGTGAACAAAATATGATTCATGCGATGGTGAAAGTCGGTGCATTTCCACACCTAAAGGAAATTAAAGATTTTGATTTCGGCTATCAGCCATCGATTAATCAGCAGCAAATCCAAGATTTTCTTTCTCTACGATTTATTGAAGGAAATGAAAATATTGTGTTCCTTGGTCCAAGTGGTGTTGGCAAAATGCATTTGGCTACAGGAATTGGAATCACAGCAGCTAAGAAACGAATAAGCACGTATTTTGTGAAAAGTCATGATTTAATTCAAAACTTAAAAAGGGCTCGTTTAGAAAATCGTCTAGAGAGCCGTCTGAAGCATTATACAAAATACAAACTCCTCATTATTGATGAGATTGGTTATTTACCGATTGATCCAGAGGATGCCAAACTATTCTTCCAGCTGATTGATATGCGTTATGAAAAACGTAGCACGATTTTTACGACAAACATAAACTTTAAATCCTGGGACGAAGTGTTTCAAGAGCCAAAACTAGCTAATGCGATTCTCGACCGGATTCTACATCACGCAACAGTTGTCACAATTGTAGGCGATTCATATCGTTTGAAGGATCATTTAGCGAAAGATTCTGAGTGATTTTGTTCATCATTAAGTGAGCGTTTGTGTACATAATTTAGTTGACATTTATATAAACATTGGACCAACAATGTTTAGGAGTGTGATAGGAGATGTTAGCAGTGGCTGAAATCAATTATATCAGACATCAAGTCAATCAAAAAGGAAAATCGTACGCAGAAGTCGCAAGAAAAGTAGAACATGGTCCACGTACAGTTAAAAAATATGCAGATCAAGAAGAGTTTCCTAAAAAGATCAAGATACAGCGAAAGTCGCCTGTCCTCGATCCAGTGAAACCGATTTTAAATCAGTGGTTATTGGAAGATTTGAAAAAGAAGAAAAAGTATTAAAGAACTGCTAAACGAATGTACGATCTTCTGGTCAAACATCATGAATATCAAGGAAGTGAGCGCACTGTCCGACGTTATATTCAACAGCGTAAAGCAGAGTTAGTAGAACAACAATCTGTTGAAGCAGCGCTCCCGCTAGAAGCTGTAAAAGGAACGGCTCAAGTTGATTTTGGAAAAGCTCCTTTTAAACGGAACGGAGAGACGGTTGATCTCCCATTTCTCGTCATGTCTTTCCCAGCTGCAAATACATTTTACTTTCAAGTCTTTCCTTCTGAAAATGCGGAATGTCTATTAGAAGGAATGCAACGTATTTTTCAACGATTACAAAGTGTACCTAAGGTGATTCGATTTGATAATTTATCACCAGCTGTTCGAAAAATCAAACCCTTTGGAGAACGCGAACTGACCGATATGTTTGAACGTTTTGTTTTACATTATGGTTTTCAATACGAATTCTGTAATCCTGGCAAGGGAAATGAAAAAGGACACGTCGAATCGATGGTGAAGTATATTCGTAATAACTTCTTTTTACCTGCACAGTCTGCAGATAATTTAGCTGATTTAAACGAACGGTGTTTCCAATTCGCTGAGAAAGATCGACAACGTGTCCATTATAAATTCGGCCATCTCCTCTCAGAATTACACGAAGAAACGATACAATCCCATTTAGCTTTGCCACCTAAAACTTTTTATTGTGCTCGTTACTTGGAAGCTAAAGCAGATAAAAAAGGCATGATTCAATTTGAAACGAATTATTACTCAACCAGTCCGAAATACGCAACACAACGTGTATATGTAGAAGTCACACATGATAAATGAAAAGTTTTAAATAATCACCAAGAACTCATAATGAAACATCAACGGCTCTATGGCAAACAACAAATTTCAATGAAATGGACAACTTATTTTCATTTGTTGGCCAAAAGGCCAATGGCCATTAAATATTCTAGTGTTTATCAAGAATTACCTACGGTATGGCAAACCTATCTTGAAAAATGTACGATTCCTGAAAAGCAAGCAACTTTTAAGTTTTTAGCAGATATTTTATCCAAGAGTAATTTTGAAGAACTGACGCAGATTTTAACGAATGCAATAAGCGTAAAGGAGCATCCCTCTATTGAAGATCTTCACCAGTCCTTTTACGCTCGTCATTTAGACGATCGCACGGTTTTAAACCAAACGCAAATCGAAAGTCTTCCTGCCTTACCTGAAGCAACAAGAGGTATTCAGCGTTATGATAGACTACTGATCCAAGTAGGTGATAATGATGTTTGAACTAGTTGAAGAACAAGCAAAACGTCTTAAGTTAAGTCATATACGCAATCATTGTAAACATTTTTCAGCTGAAGAATTACAGTTCTTGTCTCGAATTTTCACCCAAGAAATTGAACATCGCGACCAAAACCGAATCAATCTGCTTTTGAAACAAGCTCAACTTCCGCCTAGCGGAGAGGAAGAATATCGTTGGGAAGGGATTCAACTCCCTTCAACACTTGACCGTCATACATTGTTAGAAGCTCAATTTATTAATAACGCTCACAATTTAATTTTGTATGGTGGCGTAGGGACCGGTAAAACTTATTTGAGTAAATTGATTGCGTTAAATGCGATTCGTAAGTTCGGCCATCGTGTGAAGTTTTACACGACGACAACATTAGTGAATGAATTACTCGCATCCAATCAAAAAGGGACATTAGGGATGTTTCTTAACCGAATTGAACGACTCGATTTTTTAATTTTAGATGAGCTTGGTTATATTCCATTGAGTCAAGAAGGAGCTGAACTCCTTTTCCAGGTCATCACATTGTGCTATCAACGTAAAAGTATCATCATCACAACCAATCTCCAATTCTCACAATGGAACCATATTTTCGGAAATCAAATACTAACGGAAGCTGTCATCGATCGACTGATTCATTATTCTCATTTCGTCCTATTCACAGGTGACAGCCATCGTTATCAAGCAACACAATTATAAATTTTAACTTTTTGAGAAGTGCAAGTGGTCATGATATAAATAGATGACTGTTTCATACATTTCTTACTTGCCAAATACATACAGATTGTAAGCATTAAAATAGTCAGGGAGTCGAGTATAAATGTCAACTAAATTATGGCTCTTACGCAATGTTGGGGAATAATCACCTGTTGCTAAAGTAAGTAATGAAATCACTTTTTTAAAATACTATTTAGAAACGTACAATACACGTTTACGCAAGAGTTCAAAACTTGCTCGTCCATACATCATTCGTTTAATCATCTTTAATCGGTTTACATGACCCTCTACAAATCCATTGCTATCCTCAAAAGAACATGCATGGAGAGTCGACGGAAAATCAATGAGTAATCGATTAATAAATGTTTTTGTTAGGGGATCTTCACGGCTTTTTTCATACAAAATGAGCTCTCGTAAATGCTCTTTATCGCGGTTTGAAATCGCTTCTCGAAATCCCTGAATAAAAGCGAAATAGGGACATAATGCTGGTATTTTTTAAGAACATGATTAACGAGCGCTCTATCTTTCTCTTTTGAAGAAAATGTCCATTGCCATAAAACACGGCGAATTTCCCTTCTCGTATAATAAGCTGATGGCCTAAGCGTTTGTCCTTGTTTCCGTTTTTTTCGAACATCCGTAACCAACACCCGTACTGAACCATAAGATCCTTTGTATCCTTGCTTCGTTATCGTATCGTATATCTCTTTTACAGTATGTCCTTTTATTACTAAAGATAAAACGTCTTCTGTCCAAGCATCAATCGGTTTTAGACGTTTTTGTCGTTCACCAGTTCCTGGATTTTCCTTCAAGAGATCTGCCTTTGCAGTTCGCCGATCGATGTTCATAATTGCAGCGATCCGTTGGAGTGAATATCCTTCTTTTTTTAATTTTTTAACTTGAAGTGCTCGTTCCCATTTTTTCTCTACGTTTTGTTTTCTACGTTTCTCCTGTTTGTTTAATGGTCGCGGGGAAAGTGGAGAAGATTGATTATCGTCTTTTAATAGACGTAGTGGAAGCACTTTTTGTATGATTCGATCATGCAATGTCCATAGATTTTGGATAAGATGAAAGCGATCGTGAATTTGGATCGCGAGTGGAAAAACCTGGTCTATCACTTCTCGAAAACGAGCGAAACGGTCTCTAGAAATTCTTTGAATGGATGGATAGTTTCTCAGCCATGACTTCAGTGTTTCAACTGTACGATCAGGTAATAGGTCAATCGGTTGAGAGGTTAGCGCGTCACAAATAATGACCCCGTATCGCTGCCGTTTTTTGAAGGCAAAATCGTCAATTCCAACGAAAGGGACTCTCCTTCTTTGGAAGAGGTGTCTGGTAGACAAGACGTAATAAAGAGTCATGACTAATTGACATACCTAAAGTTCGGCATACTTTTTCTGCCTGGACTGCATTGGTAGAGAACACTACTGCCCGAAGAGCGTCTTCCATCCGTTGAGTACGCATACGATGAGGGGCGATCCAAGGTAATCGTTCTGTAAACACTTGTCTTTTACATGTATTATTTTGACAGAACCATTTATGAGATTTTACATAAATAATGACCTGACGTGCTTCCAAAGGAAGGTCTGAAAATTTACGCATATAAGTGCTGTGACGTTTAAGGGTACGCTTGCCACATTGGGGACACGAGGCAGAAGATGAAGAAAGAAAAGCGACGAACTCCACACGATCAGATTTATCTACTACCGAAATTACTTCGAGACGGGAATCTAGCCGTTTTAGTAGATTCTTCATGAGAATACACGTCCTTTTTCTTTTAGTTATTATATTCCAATTATATCTTAAAATAACCCTCACTAAAAGTGCGTAAGAGCCATTTTTAAGTTAGCATTTCTAATTTAGAGAGTTTCTATAGTTAAATATTACTCCAAGCTGTGTGAAAAGTAGTGGTAAACAGTCCACTTACAGACAAACTGGTGAATGTGGAAAGTAGGGTCGCTCCCTCTCAAGTGCATTTCACTACTGTATGGGTGAATATTGTGCAGTTACCTTCGTCTTGCAGATGGAGTTCTGAGAGGATACAATACAAACGGGAGAAAAAGAGAATTAAATCGTACTTTAAATCCAAAAGACAAGGTTCTCTTTGTATATTTAAATGACCATAAAAATAAGCTCGACGCTTGCCGAAAAAGCGTCGAACTTATTTTTATTTACTGGAGTTTTGCCCTAGCCTTTATTAATACGATCTGATGATTAAAAGTATAATAATATGTTACTTATTGACCAAAAGTTTTGGTAAGTTTGAAGATCAAAAACCGTTGTTCTTATCGTCTATTCTTTATAATTCATGGCCTTAACTGCAATAATAATTATAAAGGCTGTTAAGCATACAATTCCTGTTGCTATTACTATTGCCAATCCCATTGACATATAAAAACACTCCTTATTAAAATTTAGATTTATAGAAATTTAGTTTCTTGCCTCTTTTAAAAACTTTCTATAACCAAGAATTGCAAGAACGAAACCTACTACCATATATAATGCAATAATGGAAAGAGAAATTAATACATTTTCACCACCAGGATGATCACTAATCGTTGCTAGTAGGCCTTGGTGTCCCCAATAAAAAGGGGATAGCTTTCCGACAGTTTGTAAAGACTCTGGTAATGTTTCAAGAGGCATCCACAATCCTGAAATCATTCCTCCGCCTACTGCGACCACTTGTGTAACGGCTAATCCTACATTTTCCGTTTTAGAAAAAACCGATATAGCTAATCCCCACGCTGTTACCATTAGTGTGATGAGTAACGCAGTAATAGAATAAATTAACAAATTATCTATTACCATGTCGTATAAAATTCCACCTGTGATGGCTAATACAATAAATTGAACTAAAACAATAACTATAAATGGAATCCACTTACCTATGAAATACTCATATGATGATAATGGAGTACTTGCCAACCTCGAAACAAGTCCACTATCCTTATCTTTCAAAAAACTAAATGTCATAGAAATGATGATAAAGATGGAAAAAAAGACACTAAATCCAGTTATTATTTGACTAGCAGCAACTGTCAGATTCGTTCCATCCGGCGCAAATAATTCCATAAATAAAACAACAAAAAAGATTGGCAAAATTAAGGTCCAAAAATAAAGTGACTTATCTTGCAATTGTTTCTGAGTTTCTATATTTGCAATTGCCCACATAGTTTTCACCTCTTTTTTACTATATATTAGTGTCACGTAAATCTGTTCCAGTTAGTTTGAAGAAAACTTCTTCTAAGCTAGGTTTCATTAAAGATAGTTGAGTTGGTTCAACACCTACTTCTTCAAATTTTTTTGATATCTCGCTTAAATCACTTAATGGATTGTCGGATAGAATTTGTATACCGTTATCTTTGGACTTCCAATCATATTCTGAAATAAATTCTTTAGAAACACCCTCAATATAAATTGACGATTCCGAATACTTGTTAATTAAATTGTCTATTGTTCCATGTTCAATTACTTTTCCTTTATCAATAAAAGTAACTTCATCGCATAATAATTCTATTTCTTCCATGTAATGGCTTGTGTAAATTATTGTCTTTCCCTCTTGTTTTAAACTACGAATAAGCTCAAATATATATTTCCTAGACTGAGGATCTACTCCAACTGTCGGCTCATCCAGTATAATTAAATCAGGCTGATGCATTATTGCACAACCAATATTAAGCCTTCTTTTCATTCCTCCTGAGAAAGTTGAAACTTTCGATTTCAGTCGGTTTTCTAGCCCAATCGCTTTCAGTACGTTTTCTTTTCTATTGGCTAACTCCTTTCCTTTTAGCCCATATATCCTTCCATAAAAGTTAAGATTAGAATCAGTAGATAACTTTTCTTGCAAGGATATATCTTGAGGAACATATCCTGGAATTATCCCTCTAATGCTCTTATCAATAAATGAAACTTTCCCTTTGAAGTCCCTTATTATTCCAGATATTACTTTTACGAGAGAAGATTTTCCAGCTCCGTTAGGTCCTATAAGACCATGACATTTACCAGGTTTGATAGATAGGTTTATATTGTCCAGAGCCCGAACTTCTTTGTAGTTCAAACTAACTTCTTTTAATTCGATCACAATTATCTCACCTCTTTATCATATTTTTTTATTACCTAAGTTTAGAATTGCTTCTAATTGAGACACATATAATTGGTAAGCATCTATTCCTTCTTTAGTTACTGAGATATATGATTTAGGTTTATTTTTAATAAATATCTTTCTAACTGCGACATATCCTACATCTTCAAGTTTTTTTATATGCCCTCCTAAGTTACCGTCTGTTAACCCTAATTTGTCCTTAGCAAAAGAAAAATCGACTTCTTTATGAGACATGAGCAAGCTCATTATCGCTAATCTAGATTTAGCATGGATAATACTATCTAATTCGTAACTGTTATTGGTTTTTTTCATACTTAATTACCTCTTTTAAGTAACAAGCCGATAATAACCATGCTGCCTCCGCCTAGAATTGCATAAATAATATTTAAGAATTCAGTGAACCAAAGAAACGCAGAACCAGACAATACTGCTAACCAGATTGACATAAAGAGAATTTCTTTACCAAAGACAATACTTAGTAAAGCATACATGATAACGACTAAGATAATCATATATAGACTTATTAAAGACAAATTAAAATTTAACAACCCAGTGACCACTAAAAATAAGAAAATAGAAAAAATGATCCCAAAAGCTACCCACATAAACACCATCTGATTTTGAATAAAAGAGGGCATCGGTGTTTTCTTTTCTTGCCTAAACCAAGTGAATATAGTAAAGCCCCAACCGACAATACTAAGGACGAGCCATATCCAAAATGAATTAAAGCTAACGCTTAAAGAATTAAACGAAAAACCTATAAACCATAATATCCCCCAAATGATAAAATACGGTCCTGTTTTTTTTCCATAATCCTTCTTTTGTAAGGAGGTAATCATTTTTATATGTGCTAAATTCTCTACAGCTTCTTTGATCTTTTCTTGATCCGTTTTATTCATATTCATTTCTTCCTTTTCAAAGAGTACTCTATATGACAGAGTATAAAACCTAAAAATCATAATGTCAAACAAGTCAAACAAGTCAAACAAATTTTTAAAAAAGTTTGCTATTTCGGATTATCCAACGTTTGATTTTTTGATTAACCATCCATGATTTAAATTAATGATTGGGGAGTTTTTGTTATAAGTCATGTTTGAGTTAAAAGAAGTAAGACATTTTAATACATATGGATTATTGATGGCCGAAAAATATTCATCGCTTAAGGGGGAAAATCCCAAGCTTGAAACTTTTACAATCACTTCAAACTTGTCTAGTTCAATTTGCTCAGTCAATAAAGATTTAAATTCTTCTTCTGAAAGTGAAGAATTATATTGTTCTTTGATGTATTCTTCTTCCTTTATAGAATTTGTAGTTTTAATGGCGTCAGTATAACTATCTGCGTTCAAATCAATTATATAGAGCATTGATTGTGGAGATAGTAAATCAATCATATTTTTTAAACCTTTGATTTTGTTTCTCCATAAACCAAAAGATAGATATGTTATTATTATATCCATTTTTGGGAGGTTGATATTATTTATATCTTCAGCTGAGACTCTATGAAATCTACCACTTGGGACATTTATTTGAGCTTTATTAATTACTTCGTCAGAAGGATCAATTCCATATAAGTTTACATTAGAATTAATATGTGAAATATGATTCAATAACTCACCATCACCACATCCTACATCAAGAATATTTACAGGCATCTTATTAAATGTATTTCTATAGTAAGTCAGTATCATTGGTATAATCAATAATTTAGGTACACTTGTTTCTCTTTTATCATACTTCGTACTAACTTCTCTTTTGTCAGAATCAGCAAACCAACTTTGAGCTATTTCAGAATTAATTAAATCTATCTCGTCATGCATATTCATCGAAAATTTCCTCCTCAAGAAACATAGTTTTTTAAAATTTAAATGAATATTTACCTATTGATGCTGGGTTTTAAAAGATCCCCCTCAAAAAAGGGGGATCTTTTAAAAAATTAAAACGTAGAACTTGAAGATAAAGGAATCGTAGTTGTAGTAGTGCACCTAGCTGCCATAGGCTCGAAAACTGTTTGATCCTCTCCGTAAACTTGTACTTTAGAGATTTAATGTTTGATCCATACTTGGAGTTTTCCCGTGCACTACCATTTAGAATGGAAAGCATGAAGACAAAAGAAGAAGCAGCAAAAAAAAGGTAGACAAAACAGATTGTCATTCTCCTTCAGCGTTAACAAAGATTGAGAATGACAGTGAAAAGTTGTAGAAGATAGGTCGTTTTATCAGAATGATCAAAAATATACGTGAAAAGAGGTATACCTAATGAAGAAAAAACAGGCGAGAAAACCGATGGTGCTTGCGTCGGCATTAGTGATGGGTATGGCAGTCTTCGCACCTATACAAGCTGGAGCAGCCGAAGCAGTTAAGAAAGAAGTGTCCGAAACACAATTGGAACAACAACAAGTAAAAGGAAAAGTGTTAACTTACGCCAATTATGAATTATTCATCACTGGAGAAGATGGCAAACGATATCGTGTAAGTTTACATGACTTCACAGATGAACAAATTATCGATATGCGATTGAAAGAAGGCGCTGAAATCGTTGTGAAAGGAAAAGTATTAGATAGCGAGGCCTTTTTTGATAGCTTTGAAGCATATAAAAGACAATTACCGAAAGAAATAACAAATGATGATTTAGCAAAGGTCAAAAATTTGCATAAAGAATTAAAAGAGTTAGAAAAACTCGCCTTCACTGAAATAATAGGTGAGAATAAGTATGTAGATGCAGATTCCAAAAACGAAGAAAAAATGAATCGCTATTTTGAAGTTGAACATGAAATAAGTGAAGTTTTATCAGCGTAAACGCGATGAAGGAAAACCACATAAAGTCGCTATAATCGCTTGTGAAAATAAGCTTGCTCATTGGATTTATGCGATATTAAAACACCAAGAAGTCTTCGTAGATCAAAATTAAGGCGCATTAGACTCTAGTTATTAATTTTTTGCCTTTTAAATAAAAGGCTATTCAGTTTGCCTGTTTTTTAGTATAACATGAATATTAAGTTACTTTCATCCATTAGTATTGGCAATTATTAGCTGGTATAATGGAAAACGCCTTAATCGTTAAATTCCATGTGCCAATTTTCTTGCCTTTAATAATCCAATGCCAATCGATCTTGTAACCTGTAACCGCTTCTGTTAAATGAAGCGCTGCCCTTTCCGGCTTACACTGTGTATACAATCGTAAACATATTATGTAACATTATGACGTAATCCACATCGCACGCACGGAGCACGATATTTGATATGTATCTCACACAGTTTAAGAGTATTATTGTCCAAACTCGGGGGTATCCGCACCAACCACACATAGAACAAACAACAAAAGTTTGTCTACTCCTTAATACCGACTTTATTAATTAAATAAATATATTACTCTCTTTTTTCATCTAACCGCCGACGAAATACTAAAGCTGAAAAGTGAATATAACAAAAGCTACTACTGAAGTAGCGGTAACCACCTTCAACACATTTCCTATTGGAGATTTAAATAACAGTGCGATCGAGATGATTAAAACGGCACCAGTTAAACCCATTCCTAAAATCGAAGTCGCCAAAACCTTGTTCATCAAATCACCTCACAAATACTTGAAACAAGCTACCACTCTAGCGATACCACCAGCACCAAGCACTGCATATGCACCAATACATGTAGCACATATGGGTCAGTCACTGGTGTCGGTGCTGCACAAGAACCACCACACGCAACCGCAATAATATAAGCCGTCGTACCACCAACGCCAAGCACTGCTACAAGACAAGTTGCACTGCGCCTACACCCATCGGTTGAATTCCAGAGTCAACCGGCTCTTCTGCAAGCATTTCTTCATCTGTGATATAAAAAATCACAGTATCCTCAGAATTAACCAAGCGTTCCGTCCAAATACGTCTCAACTCGGAAATTTCCTACCCCATTCTTGGTCACTAACATTTTATTTGTCTGCAATGCAGTCTTATCCTCATCGAAGAATACCGTTACGCTTCATCACCTGTAACTACAACAATACTTTGAGTATTATCAGTTTGCGCAGTAACGTTGGAGTTGGAGCTGGAGTTAGGTTTTAAATCGTCATAAAACGACACACACAGTTCCCTTAAAAACATCAATAACTTTAATTGTTTTTTTGGCAAGTTGGGAATTATTTTAATAGTAATCACTTGCATATTTGGTTATACTTTGTTAATTTTTCCAGCCCATTTTGGTTGAACTTTTATAAAAAAATTTGATCATTTTATATCTTTGATCTTCAACAATCTGGCCCGTTTGTTGAATAAAAAATACTTTTGAATACATTTTCACAAATATATTATTTGGATGTCAAAATTTTCTTTAATTATTTTTTTATCCTTTTCTAATAGTTTAGGTGTTACTATAAATAGTCTATCCATGGCTCTATTAATACCTACATACTGAATAAGATGTTCTTCGTTTTCATCTAATTTAGGAGGAGTCAAAAAGTCAAATGTGTTAGATATTAGTAAAACATTTTGAAATTCATCACCTTTTGATTATTTATGGCAAACTAATAATGTAGGGACTGGCATTTAATTATATCAGACATGAGGTAAGTCAAAAAGGTGAAATCTATGCAGATGTGGCAAGAAAAATGGAAGTTGACCCACGTACAGTTAGTAAGTATGCAAATCAGGAAGAGTTCAAAAGAAAGAGAAAGCAAAAACGAAAAGCACGGGTGATGGATTCAGTTAAGCAGATAGTAGATAAGTGGATTAAAGAAGATTTGAAGAAGAAAAAGAAGTATAAGAGAACAGCAAAAAAATGTGGCTCTTCGCTAAAGACGATGGTAAAGACTCAAGTCATCTGAAATCCCATGCTAAAGCACGTTAAACGTTGACTGAACTCAATCTTCTATTTGGAATATATCGTTCGTTTCTTCATCCACTTTGCCTACTGTTGCGCAGAAATATCCTCTTGTCCACAAATGCTGTCCCCAGTATCTATTTTTCAACTCTGGAAATGGATCTTGAAGTAATTGAGAGGGCCTTCCTTTTAAGTATTGCATGATTTTACTTGGCGCAAGACTCGGTGGACATGTTAGTAGTAAATGAATATGCTCTTTTCCAACACTTTCTTGCAAGATGGTTAATCCTCTTGCTTCACACCCCCTGTCTTATTAGTTCCCTTGTTCTTACGGCTATTTCTCCACGTAATACTTTATACTTGGTTACCCAAATAACGTGATATTTTAATATTTTATATATCATATACTGCATGGCTATTCTTTTTATATCCGTCCATACTTTTCACCTCATATCTTAGTATGGACAGCTAAAGATAAGGCTAAAAACGGATACCGTCTAAAGACGGTGGAGTTAGACCATGTAACTTAGAAATTAAAAAAGCAGTCATCATTTTCACTGTCCTCCTCGTCATGACTCTTACCGCGTGTCTCTGTCCATTTTTAGAAGAGTTTTTTCTTTATGGTGCCTCTTTGATTTGGTAACATGAGATGAAATAGAATGATTCATTATGCTACCATGTCATCAACTAGAATCACTAATTGAAAGAAGTATGAAAGCCGGTATAAAAGTAGAAACAATTATTGGAGATACAGCTTATACAGAGAAGGGTAATATAGAATACACCCATAAAAATGACATAGATTTAGTAGCGAAATTAAACCCAGCCATTACACAAGGTAAAAAAGAAGATGAGTTTGAATTTAATAAAGATGCAGGAATGTATGTCTGTAAAGCTGGACATTTGGCGATTCGGAAAGCACGCCAAGGAAAGAAAGGGGTCGCTAAGAACCAAACAGATACCTATTATTTTGACGTGGAAAAAATGGAAAGTTTGTCCGCTAAGAGAAGGCTGTTACAAACCTGGAGCTAAAAGCAAGAGTACTCATCTCATGTAGGGGCCCATCTGGCTTGAATTTGTTGATTAATCTCACTGCTAAGAAGATTTTAGTTAACCCTTATAAATGTACGCACCGTTTAATTGCTTTCACATAAGCTATTATTGACTAAATAATTTCCCTTCATTTTGCAGCTCTATTGACAGCAAGGAGGGGTTTACATTTGAAGGACAACAACTTTCAATCAAAGAATATATTAACAAAACGGGAAAGAGAAGTATTCGAACTTTTAGTACAAGATAAAACAACGAGAGATATTGCCCAGGAGTTATTCATTTCCGAAAAAACAGTTCGAAATCACATTTCAAATGCTATGCAAAAGTTAGGTGTCAAGGGGCGTTCACAAGCCGTGGTAGAACTCCTTCGTATGGGGGAGTTAAAACTCTAAACGAAATAGGAAGCCACTGGAGAAAGTATCGTCACGATACTCCAACATCTGCCTATTATAAATCTATCGTTCACTTGTGAAAACCGACTTTTCAATGAAGAAAAGTCGGTTTTGCTCTTATAGCGATCAAGCGTATTGAAAGAGGCCCTAACATAAGTCGAAAATGAATTGATTTTTGATTTAATCAACAAAATACAACCGCATAAAATCAAGATTTTTATATAAAATTCCATGCGGTTTATTCCTTTTCAAACGATTTGATCCTAGCCTCGTGCTCTCCTGTAGGCTCATCGTAATGAAATCGTATTACATATATTTATTGTTTTAATAATTGGTTTTTCATCGTTTCGCTTAAGGGAATCGGTTTTCCACTTTTTGAATCGACATACACCATTCTTCCACGGCCTGTAAAACAGATATCATCTCGTTCATTGACCCCCATATAATGAAGATCAAATGACGTTGTTCCTACGTCAGTTGCTTTTACAAACAAGCTTATATTCTCATCAAAAAATACTTGCATAAGATAATCACATTGTAGATCAGCCACAATGGGAATTCCCGATTTGTCATCATTCCCAAATAATCCGATTGACTTTAAAAATTCAATTCTTGCCACTTCAAAATAAGTGAATGTCGAAACATTATTCATATGGCCAAACATGTCGACCTCAGAAAAGCGAATCCGAATTGGCATTGAAAATGAAAATCCTGCACGCCATTTGTCTATATTTTTTATATAAGATATTTCTTTCATCTCGTACCTCCTCACGTATACTTACTAAAACGCTATACACACTGAAAATTCGCACAATTGATCGTTTAAAACAAACCCTCACCACCGATAAGGCAAGGGTTCGTTGATAGGATGTTTTGATTAGTTGGCTTGGTCGCTTCCAAAAAAGTTTTTAAAAGCTTGTAACGTTGTTTGCCGGTTCATAGAAGCGATTGATGTTGTCAATGGAATGCCTTTCGGGCAAACTTGAACACAGTTTTGTGAGTTACCGCAACCCGTTACCCCACCATCTTGCATGAGCGCATCAAGACGTTCACTTTTATTCATGGCTCCTGTCGGATGGTTATTGTATAAACGTGGTAAAGATAACAACGCTGGGCCAATAAAGTTTGATTTTTCATTAACGTTTGGACAAGCTTCTAAACAAACACCACATGTCATACATTTGGATAACTCATATGCCCATTGACGGTTTTTTTCCGCCATTCGTGGGCCAGGTCCAAGATCATGCGTACCATCTATAGGGATCCATGCTTTAATACGTTTTAGATCATCAAACATGCGTTCACGATCTATAATCAAGTCGCGAACAACAGGAAATGTAGACATCGGTTCCAAATAAATTGGTTGTTCTAGTTCATCCACTAAAGTCGCACAAGATTGTCTAGCAGTTCCATTAATCACCATAGAACAAGCTCCACAGACTTCCTCCAGACAGTTACTATCCCACTGAACGGGACTTGTCTTTTCTCCCTGAGCATTGACAGGATTTTTTTGAATTTCCATTAAACCAGAAATAATATTCATATTTCTTCGATAAGGAATTTTAAACGTTTCTTTATAAGGAGTACTATCTGGGCCATCTTGTCTAGTAATAATAAACGTTACCGTTTTTTGTTCGGCCATTATTACTTACTCCCTTCGCTTTTTTTCGTATAGTCACGTTTACGTGGCTTAATTAATGATACATCCACATCCTCATACGTAAATTCTGGAGCATTCTTCTCTTCATTAAAAGTAGCAATCGTTGTTTTTAACCATTCTTCATCATTACGCTCTGGGAATTCTGGCTTGTAATGAGCTCCCCTACTCTCATCACGATGATAGGCTCCCATTGTAATGACTCGAGCTAGATGCATCATATTCTTAAGCTGACGCGTGAACATTACACCTTGGTTACTCCAACGCGACGTATCATTAATACTAATGTTTTCCCATCGTTTTAATAGTTCTTGAATTTTCTTATCGGTTTCTAATAATTTATCATTGTGACGAACAACTGTAACGTTATCTGTCATCCATTCACCGAGTTCTTTATGGAGTTGATAAGCATTTTCACCGCCATCCATTTTCATGAGCTCTTCAAACTTTTCCTCTTCTTCTTTTACGCGATCTTCGAAGAGCTTGGATGGAAGATCTTCAACATGCTTATCGAGTCCCTCGATATATTCAATCGCTTTCGGACCAGCTACCATCCCACCATAAATTGCTGATAACAAGGAGTTTGCTCCTAGACGGTTTCCACCGTGCTGTGAGTATTCACACTCTCCAGCGGCAAAGATTCCCGGAATGCTTGTCATTTGATCATAGTCTACCCAAAGTCCACCCATTGAATAGTGAACAGCTGGGAATATTTTCATCGGTACTTTTCGTGGGTCTTCCCCAACGAATTTCTCATATATTTCAATAATTCCACCGAGCTTAACGTCAAGCTCATCTGGATCTTTATGAGATAAGTCTAGATAAACCATGTTTTCGCCATTAATACCAAGCTTTTGGTTTACGCAAACATCAAAAATTTCACGTGTTGCAATATCTCGCGGTACGAGGTTTCCGTACGCTGGATATTTTTCTTCTAAGAAATACCATGGCTCACCATCTTTGTATGTCCAAATCCGTCCACCTTCACCTCGAGCGGACTCACTCATCAACCGGAGTTTGTCATCTCCTGGGATTGCAGTTGGATGAATTTGAATAAATTCACCATTTGCATATTTTGCACCTTGTTGATATAAAATGCTCGCCGCAGATCCTGTATTAATCACCGAGTTTGTTGATTTACCAAAAATAATTCCCGGTCCACCTGTAGCGATAATTGTCGCATCAGACGGGAAGGATTGTATTTCATGGGACTTAAGATTCTGTGCAACAATCCCTCGACCCTTACCTTCATCATCGATAACAGCACCGATGAACTCCCAGTTTTCATATTTTGTTACAAGCCCTTGTACTTCAAAGCGACGGACTTGTTCATCTAATGCATACAACAATTGTTGCCCTGTCGTTGCACCTGCATATGCCGTACGATGGTGTTGTGTCCCACCGAATCGTCTAAAGTCAAGCAAACCTTCTGGTGTACGGTTAAACATTACTCCCATACGATCCAACAAGTTTATAATCCCCGGTGCTGCTTCACACATCGCTTTAACAGGTGGTTGGTTCGCTAAAAAGTCCCCACCGTAAACGGTATCATCAAAATGGATCCAAGGAGAATCCCCTTCACCCTTTGTATTTACTGCTCCATTGATTCCACCTTGGGCGCACACTGAGTGAGAGCGTTTAACAGGAACAATAGAAAACAGATCAACATTTACACCAGCTTCTGCAGCTTTAATTGTTGCCATCAGTCCAGCAAGACCGCCACCAACAACAGCTACTTTACGTTTACTCATAGTATAAAAACTCACTCCTTTATCGTTAAAACGACGCTCTAAACAACTTACTCATTACTTTAAAACTTAGCATGTCTCTACACTGAAGCGTGATTCGTTATACGCCAAAAGCAAATTGAATTAGTGTTCTTACACCGATGTAACTGACAGCCAAAAACACGAGCATTGTGACGTATGTAATAACCTTCTGTGATTTTGGTGATTGTGCAAAGCCCCATGAAACGAGGAAGCCCCACAATCCGTTAGAAAAGTGAAATGTTGTTGAAAGTACTCCAACTAGGTAAAATACAAACATAAATGGATTAGATAAAATACCTTCCATTAAGCTGTAGTTTACTTCTACATTCCCTAGTCCAACTTGTACACGTGTTTCCCATACATGCCAAGCGATAAAGATCAATGTAATAACACCCGTAACCCGTTGTAACATAAACAACCAATTACGTCCGTATGAATATTTCCCTACATTGTTTTTAGCTACGAAAACAATATAAACTCCCAGCACTGCGTGAAATAGTATCGGCAGGAAAATGATAAATGTTTCTAGTACAATCCTGAATGGTAATCCTTCCATAAATCCTGCCGCTTTATTAAAACTTTCTTCTCCATACACAGCAAAGTGATTCACCACTAAGTGTTGAACCAAAAAAACTCCGATTGGAATGACTCCTAATAGTGAGTGCAATCTTCTGTAAAAATACTCACGATGTTCCACCGTTTGTTACCCCCCTTAGTTTTGGTGTTTTTTAAATTCTTGTGGCATGCTTTGTCGACAGTAAAGAATTTTCCCTTACTGGCTGTAAATGTACAATTTGTGACATGTTTATTGTACTGCTATCTAAGAGAAGCGTCAAGGAAAGGCTACAGTAAATAAATTACATGGCATAAAATATGAAATCGACGTAGCTCAGTGGTATAATTGAAAGCATCCTTATATGTTTTATTTTATGTTTTTATTAGATATTATTGACGATTTTACTCGAAAGGATGACAGATGTTGAAAAAACTAGAGCCATTCTCTTTGTCTATGCTTGAAAATTTACATACACCTGGTGCTGGCTATGACATTTTGCGCTACATCAGTCTTCCAGATTTACTTGGGAAGGAATCATCGACGATTTTATACTTTATGGGAAAAAATTTAGCTCGCAAGTTTGAATTCGAAACACTTGAGGACATTTACTACTTTTTCCAGCAAATCGGCTGGGGAAATCTTGAGCTCGTCAAGGAGAGACGAAGAGAACTTATCTTCCATTTGCTCTCGGATTCTGTCGTACACCGACTACAAGCACCTTTTGAAGCGGATTTTCGATTAGAAGCAGGATTTTTAGCGGAAGCTATTCAGCAGCTTGAGGAAACGGAATGCGAATGTATAGAAGATATCAACCATCGCATCCACCAAATTCGGTTTAAAGTGATCGATGTGCATTAAAAATGCGATAATACATAGTTGAATTGAGAACGTCTTACACAACAAATAAGGGTGCGGTACACGCTCGATCGTGACCGTACCCTTATTGTTTTTCATTTAACTGTTTGACAATTTCACGAGCCGTATTGACAGGAATGCCTAATCGAGTAATGTCATCAACGGATGCGTTTTTAATTTCATCGATTGACCTGAAATGACGCAACAATGTTGTTCGACGTTTATCTCCAACTCCAGGGATGTTATCTAGTTTCGATCGAAATGCACTTTTCCCTCGTAATTGACGATGAAATGTAATCGCAAACCGATGAACCTCATCTTGAATACGTTGAACTAAATAAAATTCTTTTGATTTTCTTGACAAAGGGATAATTTCTGGTGGGTCTCCATACAATAATTCACTCGTCTGATGCCGGTCATCTTTTACGAGCCCGCAAATTGGAATATCTAAGGCCAATTCATTTTCTAATACATCTAAAGCAGCACTCATCTGACCTTTCCCACCGTCAACAATAATTAAATCTGGCAGGGGCAGCTCTTCCTTTAATACACGTGTATACCGCCTCCGAATGACTTCTCGCATCGTTTCATAGTCATCAGGACCCGTGACTCCTCTAATTTTATATTTGCGATATTCTTTTTTATCGGGACGCCCATCGATAAAAACGACCATCGCTGAGACGGGATCTGTACCTTGAATATTCGAGTTATCAAACGCTTCAATTCGGTGTGGTGTTTCAATTCGCAATGCATCTCCTAGCTTTTCGACAGCTAATATTGTGCGCTCTTCATCCCGTTCAAGCAGGGTAAATCTTTCTTGAAGAGATAATTTTGCATTTTTTTCAGCTAATTCAACCAGTTTTCTTTTAGGACCGCGGAAAGGCGTATGGACATCTACATCTAACAATTCAGTTAACAGTTCATATTTCGTGCCGATTGGGACAAAGATCTCCTGCGGTTTTAAATGATTTTCGTGTAAATAAAAACGACCGACGAAGCTGATGAACGTATCTTCTGGGTCTGAAAAGTATGGGAAAATGGACACATCCCTTTCAATCAATTTACCTTGACGAACGAAGAAAACTTGCACACACATCCACCCTTTGTCATAAACATAGGCAAAGACATCACGATCAACATTATCGTTTAATATCATTTTCTGTTGTTCCATGACAACTTGAATATGTTGAATTTGATCACGTAATTCTTTAGCTCGTTCAAAATTCAATTGTTCACTCGCTTCATACATTTTTTCTGTTAAATTTTGTTTGATTTCCGTAAAGCCACCTCGCAAAAAAGATGTAATGTTTTGGATAATCGTGCGATACGCTTCTTGTGGAGGTGGTTCATCACTACAAGCCAGACATTGATTCATATGGTAGTACAAACAATAACGCCCAGGTGGATTATTACACTTTCTCAACGGATATAACCGATCCAACAGTCGTTTCGTCTCTTTGGCAGCCTTAACATCTGGATAGGGTCCGAAATACTTCGCTTGATCATTTTTCACTCGTCTAGTAATGAGTAATCTTGGATGACGTTCTGAAGTGATTTTCAAATAAGGATATGACTTATCATCCTTCAGCATGACATTGTATTTTGGATCATACTGTTTAATCAAATTCATTTCGAGAATCAATGCTTCAATTTCCGTTGAGGTCACGATGTATTCAAAATCAACGATTTCTTGTACGAGTCGTTGTGTTTTTGTATCATGAGCTCCTGTGAAGTAAGATCGTACTCTATTTTTTAATCGTTTCGATTTACCAACGTAAATGACCGTATCATGTTTATCTTTCATTAAGTAACAACCAGGTTGTGCTGGAAGAATCGCCAGCTTCTCTTTAATCAATTTATTCAATCCACTCATTCCCTTAGTTCCATTCAGTTATGGGAGACCCTATCAAAACCTTAATGAGCGACTTTCTACTCAAAGATAATCCCCTGTTACAACGTGAGTAACAAGGGATTTCAATTCGTCTATTGCAATTAAAGTTAATTCTTATGCATGCTTGTTAATTAAATCAGCTAGCGCTTCTTTTGGTTGGAAACCTACAACTTGGTCTACTACTTTACCATCTTTAAACAAGAGTAGTGTTGGAATACTCATGACACCAAATTTACCCGCTGTTTCTTGGTTTTCATCAACATCGAGTTTAACGATTTTCACTTTATCTCCCATTTCTCCGTCAAGCTCTTCTAAAACAGGAGCAATCATTTTACAAGGTCCACACCATGGTGCCCAAAAGTCTGCAAGAACGAGACCTTTTGAAGTTTCCTCTGTAAAGTTTTGATCTGTTACATTTAAAATTGCCATACATGTATCCTCCTTAATCAATTTGTGGCTCTGTTGTGAGTATACCACTTATAGTATTTTCTTCCTAACAGTTTGCTCGCCTGAAATCGATTCGAACAAAAAGGTCTAATCAGTACTGATTAGACCTTTTTTAATTCAAAAGTTATGATTATTCAGCCTTAATTTTCTTGATTTCTTCTATTAAGATCGGCATGACCTCAAATAGATCACCAACAATACCATAGTCAGCGACATTGAAAATGTTTGCTTCTGGATCCTTGTTGATCGCAACGATCACTTTTGAGTTCGACATACCCGCTAAATGTTGGATTGCACCAGAAATTCCGACAGCAATATAGAGGTCTGGTGTAATGACTTTACCCGTTTGTCCGATTTGCAACGAATAGTCGCAATATTCGGCGTCACATGCTCCGCGAGAAGCACCGACTGCACCGCCTAACAGGTCGGCTAACTCATAAAGAGAATTAAATCCTTCTTCACTTTTTACCCCACGGCCACCAGCAATGACTACGCTTGCTTCAGACATATCTACGCCATCAGAAGATTTGCGAATGACATCTTTAATGACTGTTCGTAAATCCGTGATGTCAACCTCTTTTGACTGAACTTCACCTGTTCTAGATTCATCACGTTCCAATGCAGGAATGTTGTTCGGACGAACCGTTGCGAAAGTCATCCCACTTGTAATTTTTTTCTTTTCAAAAGCTTTTCCAGAGTAAATTGGCCTTGTGAAAACGGCTTCATCTCCGTCTAACTCAATATCCGTTGCATCCGATATGAGACCGATTTCAAGTTTACTCGCAATTTTAGGTGTTAAATCTTTACCAATCGCTGTATGTCCCATGATGATTCCTGTTGGTGACTCTTCCTCGATGACAGCCATTACTGCTTGCCCATATCCTTCTGATGTATATGTTTCTAATTTGTCATGTTGTATGGTAACAACTCGGTCTGCTCCATAGTAAATCATCTCTTGTGCTTGGTCTTCTAAGCCTTCATGTCCACACAACACACCAACAATTTCACCGTCTTCATTGATCTTTTTTGCTGCAGCTGTTGCCTCAAAGGTAACATGACGCAGTACTCCGTCTCTTGATTCCCCAATTACTAATGTTTTATTACTCATGACGTTTCTCCTTTCTATCGCAAAGATTAAAGTACTTTTTCATCGTTTTTAAGTAATGATACGAGTTCTTTCACTTGGTCTTCAATTTCACCTTCTAAAATTCGTCCCGCTTCTTTTTCAGGTGGTAGGAACATTTCTACCGTTTCTGTTTTTGGTTCTAATTCGTCTTCATCTAAATCAAGATCATCAATTTCTAATTCTTCAAGAGGCTTTTTCTTCGCTTTCATAATCCCTGGTAATGAAGGGTAGCGTGGTTCGTTTAAGCCTTGTTGACATGTAACGAGTAGTGGAAGTGTCGTTTCGACTTTCTCAACGTCCCCTTCAACGTCCTTGTCGATGTTAACGTCTTCTCCATCGATTTCAAGGTTTGTAATCGTTGTCACAAATGGAATATCTAAACGTTCAGCAAGCCTTGGGCCAACTTGACCACTTGCTTCGTCAATCGCCACGTTTCCTGCCAAAATCAAATCCGGCTCTTTGTCCTCAAAGAAAGCTTCTAAAATTTTCGTCGTTGTAAATTGATCCCCTTCTTCGAGATCATATTCCGTATTAATTAAAACGGCTTGGTCGGCCCCCATAGCCAAAGCTGTGCGTAATTGTTTTTCTGAGTCCTCGTCGCCTACGGTTACAACGGTTACTTCACCACCATGCTCATCCCGTTGTTTAATCGCTTCTTCAACAGCATATTCATCATACGGGTTGATGATAAATTCCGCCGCATCGTCTTCGATTTCACCATCTGATATAACAATCTTTTCTTCTGTATCAAATGTCTTTTTTAATAAAACATAGATATCCATCGATTTTCCTCCTTCAAATACGTTTAATTAAGTATGTTGACAATGTTTCATTTATTTGTCTCGGAAATTTGGTTTGCGCTTTTCAATAAATGCTTGTACGCCTTCTTTTGCATCATCGGTTCCAAACACTTCACCAAACGCTTCGGCTTCTTTTTGCACACCTGCAGAAAATTGATCTGTCTGAGCATAAGGTATAAGCTGCATTATTTTATTGATTGTCGGTTTGCTCTTTTCAGCGAACTTAGTTGCTAGTTTCATAGTTTCATCAAAAATTTCTTCATCCGTAAAGACGTGGTTGACTAAGCCAAGTTCATAAGCTTGTTCACCACTAATCGGTGTCCCGCTTAAAATCATTTCATATGCTTTAGCAGTACCGACATAGCGAGGTAAGCGCTGCGTACCTGCAAAACCTGGGATGATTCCTAAAGTTAACTCGGGCAAGCCTAATTTAGCATCCTTTGTTACGGTTCGAACATGACAAGCCATAGCTAATTCCAAGCCACCACCTAGAGCAGCTCCGTGAATCGCTGCAATAACTGGGACTGAAAAATGTTCGATTCGTTCAAATACTTGCTGCCCTTTCTCCGATAATGATTGATAATCAGAAGCATTTTGTAAGGATGTAAACTCTTTGATGTCTGCTCCAGCAGAAAAGAACCTTCCATCCCCCTTCAGAACAACAGCTTTTACAGCTTGATCTTGCTCTAACTCGTCTAGCTTCTGATCTAAATCATTGATCAGCGCACTAGATAAGGCATTCGCTGGTGGACTTTTAATCGTTAAAATCGCTATATTTTGATTCATTTCGACAGTTAAAGTTTTCAAAATACCCCTCCTCTGTTCTCCATCATACCAAATTTCAGCCATTATCACATCTATCATTATACATGTTTTATTCAATAAAGTGAAAATAATTTGTCAGTTCATGTCGTTTTCGCGGTGATACCATGGGTGATCAAGCCATGAATGTCCACAGCTTGTGCTACTAAATCATACGATTCATCTTGGATGACCCAGTTGGTGACCGCTTCATCCAACGTCCCGAAAATCATTTGTCGAACGAGTGGGATATTTAAGTCACTCCTGAAGAGTTTTTCACTTATGCCTTCTTCAATAATCGAATCGATGACTGAAACATAAGGTATGAGAACATTGTTGATTTTTCGACGTAAATCTTTTTTTGTTTGTCGCAGTTCCAATTGGGTTACAATTGCTAAGTGGCGATCACTTGCCAATTGACGCAAATGCATATCAACCAAGGTGAATAGCTTTTCATCAGCTGTATGTTTCTTTTGTATAGCAGCCGCAGTCTGTTTGATAAATTGCCCCATCTTTTCTTTAAAAACCGACACAAGGATGTCCTCTTTGTTTTCAAAGTATAGATAAATTGTTCCATCGGCTACCCCAGCTTCTTTAGCAATTTTGGCAACCTGTGACATGTGATAACCATTTTCGGCAATAACACGCACTGCGGCATCGATAATTTGTTTATGTTTTGGTTTATTTTTTTTCATCATAATCTCCCTCACGTTCACCTTGGCATAGTGAATGAATAGTCATTCACATTTTATTGTAGCGATACGAAGCTATTCTGTCAATATATAAGCTGTCCAATCGCTCTATACAAACGTATAGCCTGTCTGTTTACTTTGTCGTTTAATTTTTATCCTACCATCAAACCCCTGTTGTCGGTCGGAAAATAATTCACTGCGAATGATTATTCATCGCTGTGTGCGACAGCTTCTGTAACCAATTGTCTTCGTAAAATTTTTCCGACTGCAGTCTTTGGTAATTCTTCACGAAATTCGTAGATACGAGGTACCTTATATGCAGCGAGTTGTTTTCTACAAAAAGCTTTTATGTCTTCTTCATCAAGAGTTACGCCTTCTTTTGGCACGATGTAAGCCTTTACATTTTCGCCCCGATATGCATCAGGAACCCCTACGACAACTGCTTCTTGAACGCCGTCATATTCATACAATACCTCTTCGACTTCTCGTGGATAAATATTGTAACCGCTCGCAATGATCATATCTTTTTTACGATCGACAATATAAAAATAACCTTCTTCATCCATATAACCTAAATCACCTGTTAACAACCAGCCGTCTTGTAGAACGTTCTCCGTTTCTTCCTCATTATTCCAATAACCTTTCATCACTTGAGGTCCTTTGACAGAAATTTCTCCGACTTCCCCAATTTCAGCTTCCTCCCATGTTCCCATTTTCAATACTTTTGCATCCGTATCGGGCCACGGTACGCCAATACTTCCGTTGATTCGCCTCCCCCAAACAAAATTGGCATGAGTGACAGGTGATGTCTCCGTCAAACCATACCCTTCAACTAAACGGCCACCTGTTAGTTTTTCAAAGCGTTCTTGCACCTCAAGGGGGAGAGTAGCCGATCCACTAATACAAGCTTCAATGGAAGATAAATCGTACTTTTCGATATCGGGATGATTGATTAAACCTACATAAATTGTCGGTGCACCAGGGAATAGTGTGGGGCGTTGTTTTTCAATTGTCTGTAATACTTCCTTGGCTGAAAATTTAGGTAATAAAATCATTTTTGCCGCAATCATGATGGATAAGTTCATCACTGTCGTCATACCATACACGTGGAAAAACGGCAGGACACTGAGTACCGTTTCTTTACCTTTTTCGGTTTTATAAATCCATGCATCACACATTTGCACATTAGCGACTAAGTTATAATGTGTGAGCATAACGCCTTTCGGATACCCTGTTGTTCCACCCGTATATTGTAGTAACGCCAAGTCTTCTAACGGATCGATTGCAACTTTTTGATATGTCGGATCTGCTTGTTTCATTATTTTCTTCCAGATGTGTACTTTTTCACTTTGCTCTACAGTAACGACAAGCTGATGTTCTTTCTTCTGTACAAACGGGTAAAACACATTTTTCGGAAATGGTAAATAGTCTTTAATGCTTGTTACAATCATATGTTGAATCGATGTTTGTTGACGAACATTCATGATCCTCGGTAACAAAATGTCCAATGAAATAATAAATGTCGCACCGGAATCTTTTAGTTGGTATTCTAATTCACGCTCCTTATATAATGGATTCGTTTGTACAACGACTCCACCGGCCATTAACGCTCCATAGTAGCCGATCACTGCTTGTGGGCTATTCGGCAGCATGATTGACACTCGGTCACCTTTCTCAAGCCCTAGAGATTGCAAATAATTAGCTAGCTTTTTCGATGCCGTATAAACGTCATCAAATGAAAGTTCTTTCCCCATGAAATAAAGCGCTTTCTTTTCTTTGTAAGTGTTAGCAGCTTCTTCTAAAAATGCATGTAATGGTTTTTCATCATACGTAATCGATGTAGGAATTTCCTCAGGATAGTGCTTCAGCCATATTTTTTCCTTCTCCATCCTTAACTCCTCCTTTATTACTATTATTATATGTATTATACCGTTTCAGTAGTAATTTTTAAAATTATTAATCTATTTTTTGAATGAAGTACAACATATATCCCCATGAATTCTCTTTATATGTAAAACTCAGTTAGCCGTCGCTAACTGAGTTAAAATACATAAAAGATACCAAGCACAATAAAAACAATCGCTACAACAAATAAGATTTTTGCCAACGTTTCTAAAACCAAATGGATTCTCTCCCTTACGTTATATTCGCACCGATGACGTATGATAATCCAATTGAAATGACCATCGAAATAAAGCCAACTGCTTTATTCCCGTTTCCGATTTCTTCATCAATTTTAATATTCGGTGTAAGAAATTCAAAAATAAAATAACCGAGTAATAGCAATATAAATCCAAACACACCCCAACCAATACTCTGTAATAACGTATCATTATGTTCAATCGAGTAACGAAAAATTGTAGCAATACCGAATAGTTTTCCCCCTGTTGCCATGGCTACAGCTAAATTTCCGTTTTTAATTTCCACCCAATTTTTATAAGATGTGACAAGCTCAAATATAGCCAAGAATACGACAGAACATAAAACGACAACACTATATCGCGCCGCTGTTTCAATGATGACATGATCCCAAAAACCATTCATGAAAAACTTCCTTTCCCCATTCAATGGATCACTTGTCCTTATCAAAATTGCAATATTGTAACTCCACTTCCACCTTCACCCATTTTACCAGCTCGATAGGAAGAAATACTCGGATGATTTTTAGCAAAGGTTTGCACGCCTTTTCGCAAAGCACCTGTTCCTTTTCCGTGGATAATGGTTACTTGTTCATAACCTGCTAACATCACATCATCGATATATTTTTCTAATTGTATAAGCGCATCCTCAAACCGTTCACCGCGCAAATCAAGCTCTGTTTTTACGTGTTGACTCGATCTTTTTACCGTCGCTACTGGCTGATCAACAGGCTTCTTTTTCGGTTCATCTAAATGCAGGTCCTTACGCTTCACGTTCACTCTCATCATGCCTACTTGAACCATGTATTCATCATCATTTATTTTTTCTAAAACCGTACCGGGCTGATTAACCGTCAATAGTTTTACGTGATCACCTGGCGTCAGTTCCTCTGAAGCATCGATTGGCTTCTCTTCTAAATTTCTCTCAGATAATAATTCAGGTTGTGCTTCTTCTAGTTGCTTTTTCGCCTCGATCCATTCATGCTCTTTTAAAGTTGCGCTCGTTTTCATCTGGCGGAGTTCCCCGACAATCGATTCTGCTTCTTGACGGGCTTTTTCTATGGCACGTCCAGCCTTCTCTTCGGCTTTCTGATACAACACGCCCTGTTTTCTTTGAAATGCATCCCATTGCGTTTGCAAATCTTCATGCAGACGTTCGCTTTCTTGAAGAACGTGATTCGCTTCTTCATATGCTTTTTCTGCCTGCATTTTCGAATCCTCTAAAGATGCAATCATCTGCTCGACATTTTTAGAATCTACACCTACATGGCTTTTAGCCTGTTCAATGATATGCGTCTGTAATCCGAGGCGTTTTGAAATTTCAAAAGCATTACTTCTACCCGGAACCCCGATTAGTAAACGATACGTGGGTTGTAAAGTTTCTACATCAAATTCAACAGAAGCATTGATGACTCGATCACGGTTGTATCCATACGCTTTTAGTTCAGGATAATGCGTTGTGGCGATGACGCGAGCTCCTTTAGAAATCACTTCATCTAAAATGGATATAGCTAGTGCTGCTCCCTCTTGTGGATCTGTTCCAGCTCCAAGTTCGTCAAATAACACAAGTGATTGATCATTGACACCTTTCATAATGTCAACGATATTAGTCATATGTGAAGAAAACGTACTTAAACTTTGTTCAATGGACTGTTCGTCGCCAATATCGGCAAATACATCCTCAAAAACAGCCAGTTCACAACCGTCTAGGGCTGGAACTTGTAATCCTGACTGCGCCATGACTGTACATAGACCGACCATTTTTAATGTAACTGTTTTTCCACCTGTATTTGGTCCAGTGATTACGATAGTGGTATAATCTCGCCCCAGTTCAATGTCATTGGCAACAACTTCGTCGATGGGAATTAACGGATGCCGTGCTTGTTTCATCTTAATAAAGCCTACGTCATTCATCGTTGGCCTCGCAGCTTTCATCTCTTGTCCTAGTTTTGCTCGAGCAAAAATAAAATCAATTTGCCCTAGAGCATTCACATTGGCTGTTAAAAACGTTGCTAAACTCGCAATATGTTCACTTAATTTTCGTAAAATCCGTTCGATCTCTTGTTTTTCTTGAACCAACGCTTCTTGTAACTTGTTATTTACATCTACAACAACTTTTGGCTCCATAAATAACGTTTGTCCCGATGCTGATTGATCATGGACAATACCTCCGATAGCACTTTTGGATTCTTGTTTTACCGGGAGAACATAACGGTTATTGCGAATCGTAACGATGGCTTCTGATAAATGATTCGTCTTCGTTTTTGTATACTCATCGAGCTTATCGCGTACTCTTTTCTCAAACGTCCGAATCGAGGAGCGAATCCCGTGCAATTTAGGTGATGCTCGATCTAACACATTGCCATATTCATCAATACAACTTTTAATATGGTTTTCTAAATCCTTTAAAGGGGTGATTTGTTCTGTGATTTTTTCTAATAGAGGTAGATCGATCTCAAAGTTTTCCATAAAGTTTTTTACTTGTCTGCCACCATAAATTGTATTTGCTACATCTAAACATTCTGTTGTAGTCAATATGCCACCGATTGTACTTCTCTTAATACTTGCACGAATATCTATGATTCCACCTAATGGAATGGTCTTATTTAAACGTAATATCGTTACAGCTTCGTCCGTTTCCTCTTGTCGATGAACAACATCTTTCAATGTTGTAAATGGGCGAAGAGATGCGGAAAGTTCTTTTCCTACCGTTGTTAGTGCTTGATCTTTCAATCGGTCAATTACTTTATTAAATTCAAGTACACGGAGAGTCCGTTCATTCATAATTCCTAACCCCTTCTTTATACCAATTCATCATTGTAATTTACATCGATCCTTATTTATTACGATTCAAAAACTCGATTAGTTTCGCTGTCGACCATGTATTGATGACTGTTTCCTTTTGAATCCATCCTTTCCGAGCGACACCTACCCCATATTTCATATGATCAAGCATTTGCTGACTATGGGCATCTGTATTAATAGCAATCGGTACGCCCTGATTTTGTGCGATTTGAACCCATTTTGCTGACAGATCAAGTCGATTTGGATTTGCATTCACTTCAAGAGCTGTGTTTGTTTCGGATGCGCGCTCAATGATCTTTTCCAGGTTAACGGGGTAGCCTTTTCGTCGACCGATCAACCTTCCTGTCGGATGCGCGATAATCGAAACGTATGGGTTTTCCAGTGCATTATACATCCTCGTCATAATCTGTTCTTCCGTTTGATTAAAGCTGGAATGAATCGCTGCAATGACGAGATCCATTTTCTGTAAAAAATCATTCGAAAAATCCATCTCCCCATCAGGTAAAATATCCATCTCTACACCTGCTAAAATGCGAATATCTGGATATTTTTCATTCAGTCGATCAATTTCTTCACGTTGCTGTAGCAACCTTTTCTCATTTAAACCATTTGCGACACGCAAAAATTTGGAATGATCTGTGATGGCGATATAGCGATACCCTTTTTCTCTTGCGGTAAGAACCATTTCTTCAAGTGATTGTGCTCCATCACTCCACGTCGTATGCATATGCAAATCGCCTTGAATATCATCTATTTCAATGAGTTCGATACTTTCTTGACTTGCTGCCTCCACTTCACCTGTATCTTCTCGAATTTCAGGTGGAATATAATGCAAATCGAAATGATTAAAAAAGCCTTTTTCGTCGGGAAAAGTTAAGATTTCACCTGTTTCCTCAATTTCAACACCATATTCATTAATTTTTTCACCTCGAGATTTAGCGAGTTGACGCATTTTAACATTGTGTTCTTTAGACCCTGTGAAATGGTGAAGTGTCGTAGCAAATTCTTGAGCATTGACAAGCCTGAAGTCAACATTTACATCATATACATCAGCAAGTGTGATGGACACTTTTGTGTCTCCTTTAGCATGAACTTCTTTAATTTGTTCCATTTTTAAAACGGAATCGCGCACTTTGTCAGGTTCGTTTGTAGCGACGATAAAGTCAATATCGCCGACGGTTTCAGACATTCTTCGTAAACTACCTGCTCGTGAATACGTTTGAACTTCAGGAATACGTTGTAAAAATTGATCTATTTTTTCGGCTATGGGAAGGATGCGTGCAATCGGAAAGCGTTCAGGTTGCTTACCGACATCTAAAAGAGCAGTTAATATATTTTGTGCTGACTTTTTTCCAAATCCCGGTAGTTTTTCTACCTGACCGTTTTCCAAAGCGTTTTTTAATGATGTAGCATCCGTTACTTGTAACTCTTGATACAGCTTGGCTAATTTTTTACCACCTAATCCTGGCACGTGAAGTAGTGGTATGAGCCCTTTAGGAATTTCCGCTTCCAACTTCTTTAACAACTCAGAAGTGCCTGTCTCAATGTATTCAACAATAAGTGCATTGGTTCCCTTCCCAATTCCTTTAATCGACATAAAATCATCTATTTCCGCTAGCGACCGTTGATCTCTCTCTAACGCCTGCGCTGCCCTTCGATAGGCAGCTATTCTAAATGGGTTTTCACCTTTGATTTCTAAATAAATCGCTATCGTTTCAAGTAATTTTACGACGTCTTTTTTATTAATTGTCAAGTTGACTCACCCCGCTTTATAAATGATAACCGAATATTTCCATAGACCATACTTTTCATTGGCCGTAATCATATAAAATCTTGCAAAAAAAGACCCATTCAGTTCAGATGAGGCATACTTATTGTACTAGACACACAGTGCTCATCCTAATGTTTTGAATCGGTCTACACATATTCTTTTATTTTATCATATGCTGATGAGGTTATTATTTTGTAAACCATAATGTTTTTAATTTTGCAGAAAAATAAGGTGTATGTTCCAACATGAAGGGTGCAAGCAATGAACGGTCCAACGATGATTGAAAAGCTGGTATCGGAGTCAATGCAACAATATACAGTATAATAAATACGATGACATACACTTCTAAAAACCCTAAAATAGAACCGCCGATTTTATTTAGTGAACGCAAAATGGGAAACGATGCAATAAAATCAAGCATTGATGCAATGATTTGCAAAACTATTTTTGTGGCAAAGAAAATGATTGCAAAGCTAACCGCATGGTAGAAAGCCTGTTCCAGTGGTATTTCTTGCAAAGATTGGGCCCACTCATGATTGTCTGATAACTCTGGATACGGGATCCAAAGAGAGAGCTTCTTTGCCAACGGTTTATAATACAATATGGCTACAATAAAACCAGTGATTAAACCGATGAGATGAAATATTTGTAAAATAAGCCCCCTTTTTAAACCGATCAACAGTCCAAATACGAACAAAATTAATATAATAACATCTAGCATCCTTTTATCCTCTTTCTCTTTTTATTGACCCGAGCAATGTAGCATAGTCTTCTTTCAGTTTCAAATATTCATTCATTGTATTAACTGCTGTAAGCACAGCAAGATTCGATCGATCGAGATTTGGGTTGTTTTTAGAGATTTCTTTCATTTTTTGATCGACAAGACTAGCGACGAGTCGCACGTGACTAGCTGATTCATCGCCAACGATTGTATACGATTTATTATAAATGTCGACCGTGATTCGTGTTTTTTTTCCTTGGGCCACCATAGACCCCTCCTATGTATCAAGTTCAAGCATTTCTAACAATCTCTTTGATGCAATGGATTAAGAAAACACTCGATGATAGTTTGCTTTTATTTTAACATGAAGAACACGTTTAGGAAACAGTTCACTTTCTTCGTGATTTTATTTTCATTTCGTTTTTGCTATAGTTTATATACGTAAATAACAGGAGAGATAACATGTCACAAATCGTTAATAAGTATTCTGAAGCCATGATTCAAAAAATGTATCATTATTATAATAATAAGTTGGTTGACTTACCGAAAGGTGCTGTTTTTCGGGCAAAGACAAACCATGCTGTCATCACTGCCTATCATTCTGGAAAAGTGTTGTTTCAAGGACAGGCACCCGAAATCGAAGCGAGAAAATGGCAGGATGACGTCTCGACAAAACAGACTACATCACCGTATGCCCCTCCTGCAACGCTCTTTTCCTCTTCACATATCGGTTCAGATGAAGCGGGAACGGGGGATTATTTCGGCCCTGTGACTGTAGCCAGCACGTACGTTCATAGCGACATGATGAACGTACTAAAGGAAATTGGCGTAAAAGATTCAAAAGCCTTTAGCGATGCTACAGTGTTCCAATTGTCAAAAGAAATCTTATCCCTTAATGTCCCATACTCTTTACTCATTTTGCCAAATCAAAAGTATAATTCATTACAGGAAAAAGGTTGGTCACAAGGGAAGATGAAAGCCATGCTCCATCACCATGTAAACCAAAATGTTATACGAAAAATTGAAAAACAACCATATGAAGGAGTGGTTATTGATCAATTTTGTGATCCGGCTATCTATCAAAAACATCTGCAATCAGAGCAAAAAACAATGCCTGACAACACATACTTTAAAACAAAAGCAGAACAATATTCTTTAGCCGTCGCAGCTGCTTCCATTTTAGCGAGGGCAAGTTTTTTAAAGAAAATGGATGAATTATCAATTGAGCTAGGCATCAAATTACCAAAAGGAGCCTCTCAACAGGTCGATCAGACGATTGCTACGATTATTAAAACGCGAGGAAAGTCAGCCTTATATGGAGTCGCCAAACTTCACTTTGCCAACACTAAAAAAGCAAACAAGTACTTATAAAGGATTCATCGGATCCTCCTTTTCATTATATTTGTACGTTTTATTTGCTTTTTTAGACTCGGTGCGAATCTTTGCTAGCCCTTATCTTTAAATATATGAAACCTGTTCGCAATTTGTGAGTAAAACATGAAATGAGAAGCTAAAAGAGAAAGGCTGTCCGCATATTTATGGTGGACAGCCTTTCTTCTTACAGTTTAGATTATGAACGGACTTGGGCATGAAATACTTCATTTACTTGTTGAATAATCTTTTGAAAGATTTCATCGACTTCATCATCTTTTAATGTTTTGTCTCGATCCTGGAAGGTTAAATTGTAGGCAATGGATTTCTTTTCATCAGGCAATCGGTCTCCTTCGTATAAATCAAACACGTGGACGTCTTGGACTAACGGTTCACCCACATGTTCAATGACGGATTGAACACGTCCTGCCTCGATTTCCTTATCGAGAACAAAAGCAACATCACGTTGAATGGAAGGGTACTTAGAAATTTTCTCGTACGTCGAAATCTTTTCATACTGCTCAAAGACCGTTTCTAAATTGATATCAAATACATACGTTTCTTCTAAGTCCATCTTTTCTTCAAGCTGAGGATGCAATTGTCCAAGAAAACCCATTGTTTCTCCATTGAGCAAGATTTCCGCACATCGACCAGGATGCATATCGGACAATTTGGTTTGTACAAATTCGACATCTAATTGCAAATGGGTGAACAAGCCTTCTATGATTCCTTTGACGACATAAAAATCAACTTGTTTAATATCTTGTTGCCATTCATGCTCAACCCATTTACCTGTCAATGCGCCGGATACACGTAACCATTCATCAGGTTGTTTCGTCACCTCTCGGTCGGTATTGAGAAAGATTGCTCCCATTTCAAAATAGAAAAGATCCGTTTGATATCGAGCTCGGTTAAATCGTAACGTCTTAAGCAATTCAGGGAGTAAGCTGAGACGAAGATGGCTATGATCTTCACTGATTGGCATCGCTAAACGCACTGCCTTAGGATTCATTTTTAAGATTTCAGGACTCATTAATTGCTGCACGCAATCTTCACTTGTTAAAGAATAGGTGACTGCCTCCATCAAGCCAGCACTTTGTAGAAATCGTCTCACTTTACGTTCTAATCGTTGTTTTTCAGTGAGGCCACCCGCCTGAGCAGCTCCTTCAGGCAACGTGTAAGGTAAATGGTCATAGCCGTAAATTCTCGCTATTTCTTCAAGCATATCTTCAAAAATAGCAATATCTCCTCGACGTGTTGGAATGGATACTCGAAACTGATCCGCTTCTCGTTCATATGCAAATCGTAGTTTCCGTAAAATTTCACCAATTTCATCCGAAGTGATGTTTGTTCCCAAGCGTTTATTTATGACTGAAGTTTGCACATCGATAACCTTCTCAGAGCGATCTAATTTATCAAATGTTTCGACGCCGGATAATACGTTACCACCAGCATACTCATGTAGCAATCGACAAGCACGACGTCCGGCACGCTCCACTCGATTCGGATCGACTCCTTTTTCGAATCGATTACTCGCCTCACTGCGGAGCCCTGTCCGCTGGGCTGTTTTCCGAACGGTTTGCGGATCAAAATAAGCTGCTTCAAGTAAAATCGTCTTTGTATCTTCTTGGACTTCTGTATTGGCGCCACCCATGACTCCAGCTAAAGCAATTGGTTCTTTACCGTTTGTAATCACGAGATCATCTTCTCGTAACGTTCTTTCTACATCATCCAATGTCACGATTTTTTCGTTTGCCTTCGCACGCCGGACAACGATTTTATTTGATTGCAAGCGATCATAATCAAAAGCATGTAAAGGCTGACCATATTCGAGTAAGACATAGTTGGTAATATCAACTACATTATTAATCGGACGAATCCCTGAAGCGAGTAAATAATTTTGCATCCATAATGGAGATGGCTTTACATCGACATCTTTGATGATAAAAGCCCCATAATAAGGGTTCAAATCCGGGTCTTCTACTTCAATGCGGATGTGTTTTTCTACAGACTCTTCAATCGTTTCCACAGTCTCATCAGGCAAATGAATCGGCTGATCCAGTATAGCTGCAGTTTCGTAAGCTACCCCTAGCATGCTCAAAGCATCCCCGCGGTTCGGCGTCAAATCAAATTCCAATACAGCGTCATTTAAATTCAATAAAGGCTCGACACGTTCACCGACTTGCACATCTTCGGGAAATACGTAAATTCCTTCTGCATATTCCTTTGGTATATGTTTCTCATCTACACCAAGTTCTTGTAACGAGCAAATCATTCCATTGGACTCAACACCACGTAATTTTACCTTTTTAATTTTAAAATTTCCTGGTAATACAGCTCCCGGTTTTGCAACAATGACTTTTTGTCCCTGTTTCACATTCGGAGCCCCACAAATGATTTGTAATGTTTCCTCTTCCCCAACATCAACATCACAGAGGCTTAATTTATCAGCATTAGGATGCTTTTTACATGATCGTACATAACCGACAACTATATTCGTACAACCTGCCCCAATATATTCAATCCCATCGACTTCAATTCCTGACTTCGTTATTTTTTCAGCTAATTGTTCTACATCTAAATGTGCGATATCTACGTACTGATTTAACCAATTTAAAGATACGAGCAATGGTATCTTCCTCCTTATGCATGGTGATATTGTTTTAAAAAGCGACGATCGTTCGTATAAAATAAGCGAATATCATCGACTCCATACTTCAACATGGCAATGCGATCAATTCCCATACCGAATGCAAATCCGGTATATATCTCCGGATCATATCCCGCCATGGATAACACATGGGGATGAACCATTCCTCCACCTAAAATTTCAATCCAGCCTGTTCGTTTGCAAACAGAACATCCCTCACCACTACATACTTTACAAGAAATATCCATTTCAACTGAAGGTTCGGTGAATGGGAAAAAGCTCGGACGTAAACGAATCTCGCGGTCCTCCCCAAACATCTTTTTCGCAAAGACATTTAAAACGCCTTTTAAATCGCTCATTTTCACATTGCGATCAACAAATAAACCTTCGACCTGAGTGAATTGATGGGAGTGGGTTGCATCATCCGAATCGCGACGATACACGACTCCTGGACAGATCATTTTCACCGGCTTTTCTCCTCCATATTCACGCATCGTTCGTGCTTGGACAGGTGAAGTATGTGTTCTTAACAAGAGCTCATTCGTAATGTAAAATGTGTCCTGCATATCACGAGCAGGGTGATTTTTCGGTAAGTTAAGTGCTTCAAAGTTGTAATAATCGGTTTCCACTTGTGGACCCTCTTTCACTTCAAAACCCATACTGATAAATAAATCTTCAATTTCTTCGATCATTGAAGTTAGTAAGTGAGGCCCTCCCATTTGTACGGGACGTCCTGGTAGAGTAACATCAATCGTCTCTTCAGCTAACCTTTTTTCAAGTGCCTGTTTTTCGAGTACTTCATTTTTTTCTTCCAACGCTTGTGTAATTGTTTCTCTCACTTCGTTGGCGAGCTGACCGATTACGGGTCGCTCTTCTTTTGATAGTTGACCCATCCCTCGTAGTACACTCGTTAGAGAACCTTTTTTGCCTAAATAAGTGACTCGTAGCTGTTCGAGATCTTTAACAAGATCAACGGCACGAATCTTCTCTATAGCTTCTTTTCGTATAGCCTCTAATTGTTTTTTCATGTAGACCCCTCCAACTTGTTTTTAACATAAAAAAAAGCCTGTCCCTAAAGAAAGGGACGAGGCTTCGAATCGCGGTACCACCCTAATTGACATCAATAGTGATCGATGTCCAACTCATACAAATAACGGTTTGATCCGGAACACCTTTACTTGATTGTATTCAAGGTCTAAGTGTCAGCTCCAGAGTGAAGGTTAACAATACCGATGGTAGATATGCTTTCAGTCTATGGCACATCCTCCCTAATCCATCAGTCTATATTGTCAATATTGCTCTTTCATCGCTTTACCATATAAAATTCGCTTCATTTAATAATTCATTATAAGTATATCCTATATAGATTGCAACTATTATCGTTGTTTAATATAGTACATTAAGATTCCTGCAGCTATACTAACATTTAAAGATTCAGCTTCTCCGTAAATCGGGATTTTCACAATCGCATCGGCCTGCCTTAAATATTCCCTTGCAACACCATGCGCTTCATTTCCTAAAATTAACGCTGTTCGTTCACTTGGTTTTACGTCATGATACACTTGGCTATTTGTTAAGGCAGTTGCCCATATGTCAAATCCCCGATCCTTTAACTCTCTGATTTGATCTTGCAAATGTGTGGAAACAACTGATATATGAAAGATAGATCCTTGGGTGGCTCGAACAACTTTATCATTGTACGGATCAACCGTTCCTTTCCCTAAAAAAACCGTATCGAACCCTGCAGCATCAGCAGTTCGAATAATGGTGCCTAAGTTTCCCGGATTTTGAATCGCATCGATCAATAACACATGATTTCCGATCTCTACCTCGGAGCTTTTCATGTTCAAAACTGCCGCTATTCCTTGGGGAGATTCTGTTTTTGATATATGTTTAAAAACTTGTTCACTAACGACAGTCCTCGGGATCCCCTCAAGTGTAGATGGAACGTTTGTATCGTGTTCTACAATCAGCTCTACAATCTCCCAATCGCTTTTGTATGCTTCTTCGACTAAATGAAATCCTTCGACTAAAAAAGTGCCTAAACGTTCACGTTCTTTTTTTTGATGCAGTTTTTTCCATGATTTCACTTTTTCATTTTGCAAAGAGGTAATCATTCACATTCAACCCAATCCATTGACTTTTTTTACAAACATGCTGTATGTAACATCATACATATTTTACCCGATCATGGTCAAACTATCTTTAGAAAATCTTTTTTGGCTCCCAAATTTGTTGCATATGTGATTAGGAGTGGATAGATATGAGCATGGAAGGAGGTTTGATTCATTTGAATTTGGATTTGCGAAAAGCAATCATTTCTAACATATCCGATAATGATCAAGAACAATTAGAATTGACGATTATCGATGCCATTCAAAATGGTGAAGAAAAAATGTTACCCGGTTTAGGCGTGCTTTTTGAATTAATTTGGAAGCAATCTGCTGAAGATCAACGACAAGATATGATTGAAGCTTTAGAATTAGGTGTTAAACAATCTCAAGTTACTTAAAATCACATCGATATGATCTGGAGTGGGACACTTGCTTCCCACTCCAGCGTTGTTTTTAAATTCTTTTATCAACAAAAACTCTTTCACTTTGTCATTTTTCATCTTATTTCTTCGATAGATAACAATATTCTCTCTTTCATTATAAATTCTTCTCAAAATCATTCGATGTACCTAGTTTTATTTTCGTCAAGATTATCTAGCAATATTATCATATATTACTCATGTTTTATCCCCATCTTATAGGTATAAAGTACTATTTATGGTGATTTTATCATGCGGTTCACACACTGTAATACCTAATTATCCCTCCTTATGATCAGAAGACAAGTTGACGACAATTTTTTAAAATGATATAAAATTAATTCATATGTATTGTTTTATTCTTTATATATATATAAAGAGTTTGACTAAAGAGAGGAGTTAAAAAATGAACCAAACAAACCAAGAGCCAAAAACGGGGCGAAAACTGTCCAAAAAATGGCTATCGATTATTCTTGTTGCCGTTTTTCTGATCGGTGGTGGTGTCGCTGCGTATGTGATCTTAGACTTGTCACCAAAGGAAAAATATTTTGTCGCTGAACACAACTCTTTTGATGAATTACGACAACTTTTAAAAAATCGATATAAAGAAGAACGTGAATGGTTGCAAACTTTCCAAGAAAATCCCAATGAAAATATTTTTGAAGTTTCCGCTGAGCTCAATGATCCGATGGAAGATGCTATAGATGAATGGATGAGCCCTAGTCAGGTGATTAACAATTCATCGCTTACGTTAGAAACGCAAACAGATTTAGAAAATCAAGTGATGTCATTTAGTCTCGGTGGATCATCAAGTGGTTTTTCTGTCGAAGACTTTAATCTCCACCTCGTTTCTGAGGACATCATCTTTGAAGCACCCTTTTTAAAAGATGGTATTCGCGTAAATGGAAAGGAAATTGGAAACATTTTATATACGATCGATCCTTGGGAATTTACAGGGGAAGAATCGATTGACGTTCCAAAAGTCTTTGAACGAACACAACAGTTCATATCTGAAGAAGACAAAAAACATATTGAAGAGAAATATATGAAAATGATTTATGAAGAATTGCCAGATCACTCGTTTGAAGAGGAAAAAGATACAATCGACATCAATGATCAATCCGTCAAGGCAGATAAGATTACCATGTATCTTACAGAAGAAGAAATAAAAAATATATTGTCTCATGTGCTTGACACGATGGAAGAGGATGAACAATTTAAGGAGATCCTCTTACTAGGGTTTCAAGATGTCTTTACAAGTATAGCTTTCGATCTCATGGATGAAGAGGAATTAAATACAGACGACATTGAAGAAGGAATCCAGTCGTTAAAAGATGATATTGAAGATTTAGAGATTCCAAAAGGCTTAACATCTACGATATGGGTTCAGGACAAAAAAGTAATCAAACGTGATTTCTCGATAGAGTTTGGTCCATCAATGGATGAATTAGTGTTACTTTCGATCACTGGAACACAATCCCAAGATGATTCCCAACAAAAATTCGACTACCAGTTTAAAGGAAAAGATGAATTTGATGAAGTCGAGTTTTCTCTTACAGGTGACTTAGGATGGAAAGATAACAAAGGGAATGATATGGTAGAAATAGACTTGGATGAAGTAAAGTTCACCTATGAAGGTAGTGAATCGATCGTTGATGGGGAGAAGGAATTTAAGCGAAAACTAAACTTCACAGATGATTTCGGAGAAAGTGGCTCTTTAATGTGGACTGGTAATGCTTCGTATGCTAAAGACAAAATGTCATCCGAACATGCATTTTCTATCATTATGGACGACTTAGGTTCAGACTTCTTCACTCTCTATATCGATCGCGAAGGGAAAAAATTAAAAAGTGTTGAGGCCCCGAAGACTGATTCGATGACAGATTTAGGCCAAATGAGCGAAGATGAACTCATCGATTATTTTGATGAAGAGTTCGCAGTCCAACTTGAGGATTGGATCATTAAAATGTTTGGCCCAGCTTGGTAATCAGCGATGATCATACAAATATAGAAGGCTTATCTCTCCAAATCAATACAATGCATTCATGCATAAACTTGGTTTATGGATGCGAAATGGAAGTGTTATGTTATGCATGTTTTCAAACATATCATGTTGTTTACAGCAAGCTATTTTAAACAATTACGGAGGAAGTGGCTGACACTTCCTCTTATTTTGCTTTTTCCAATGATTCTTATTTCATTGATTGCTATTTTATTCGTAACTTTTTTCCTCCCCTCTTCACATGATCCGATTCAAGTCGGTCTTGTGAATTTAGATCAAGCAGAGGAAATGGAACTCGTTATAGAATTCATGGAAGATTCCGAGCAATTAGGTGACTTCATTCACATTAAAACGATGTCTGAAAATGAAGCTGTACAAAAGATTGAACAGAATGAAATCAGCTCATACATCATTTTTCCAGATGGATTTACAAGTCATTTATATCAAGGAAAATCAGTCGATATCCCAATTGTCGGTAATCCCGAACAGAAAGCGCGTAGTCAAATCATTAAAGAGTTAATCGATAGTATTATACGTCACATATCGGTGTCCCAAGCAAATATTTTAACGATTAACGACTATTTAAAAGAAATGAACCTCGATACAAATAAACGAGAAGAACTATTATTTCAATATTTTAAGGACTTTTTATTTTATACGTTTGGAAAAGATCAGATGATTCAAGAAGAAGAAACTCACAACGTTGTAACTTCTAAGCCGGTTCACTATTACGTTTTAGCAGGCTGGTTTATGATCATGACAATCTGGATCTGGTCGATTTACAATTTTTTATTTCAAGACAATTCCATTCGCATGAAACAGCGGATGCGACTATATGGTGTAAGTGAAATCCAACAAATTACCGCAAAAATCATCGTCACATTATCGGTAACAGCCGTGCTCGGAATGAGTTCATTTACCGCCTTAAATCCCGTGTTCAAACAAGACTTTTACGTAGAAGACTATATACGAATTGCATTCATCATATGTTTGTTTAGTATCGCCTATCTGGAGTTATTAGCGATGAGCGAGCTCATCATTTCGTCCTTTAAATTGCGCCTATTCATCCAATCCATTGTGACCGGTCTGTTGCTTTTATTAAGTGGCGCCATCATACCAACGATTTATTTTCCATTACATTGGCAAAACTATTTCCCTTACATTTTTTCCTATGAATCATTTTTCTGGTTACAAGAAATTATTTTGAATGAACGACTGTACGCAAACTACGTGCCACTGTGTTTAACAGCTCTAGCTGGTTTGTTCATACTGATTAGTTGTTCAACGTGGAAGGAGTATCGACAATGAACTTCATAACTACAAGGCTTATTCATTGGAAAAACCAATGGCCTAGTTTGGTCTTTTGGATGATACTTCCCATCCTCATGACATGGTCTGTTCTCTATTTTGCAAATACATTACAAGAAAATACGAACGTCCCAATCGGAGTTGTTCTAGAAGAAAATACACCGCTGTCGATGCAGCTATATGAATCCATCGAGACTTCTCCACTCGTCAACGTATATGAACGATCCGAACGTGAAGCGTTGTATGAATTGGAGAAACATCAATTGGACAGTGTCTTTATTATTCATAAAGGGTTCGAGGAAAACATCCGCAAAGGTAATCGCAATCGCTTGATTACTAGCTTTCGTTCCGATGAATCGGTTGCATATCATCCTGTAAAAGAGATGGTTATTTCACTCGCACAAGAAGAAACAAGCCGTTCAAAAGCAGCCCATATCGTAGCAAATTTGTCAGAACAAATGGACAGTTCAATTCAATGGACGTGGGACGATATTACGAAAAAATCTAAGGAAATTCAATCCGGGCAACAGCTACTCCAAACATCCTTTACATTCTCGCAATCGATGAAACCGTCGACGAATGAAGATCTTCAATTTTGGAGTCCTTGGGAACTGTGGGCATTGTTTACGATCTTAAGTACATTTCTGCTCTTTGATTGGGTGATTAAAGAACGATCATCTGGCGTCATTCACCGTTTCGCTTTTACACGGATGTCTTTTCAACAATATCTCATCGGTAATCTATTCATCTATACGATTGTTTTGTTGTTGTTCGATGTTGTAACAGTCATTATTTTTGATCTTATTTTTCAAGCACCGATGGCAATAATCCCCATCGTTACGTATCGCCTCATGGTGATTTGTGGGGCATTTCTGTTGGCATTGACATTTCGAAGTACATATTTATATACACTTGCGGCATTTGCGATTACATTTTTCTTGACGATCATTAGCGGAATCATTGTCCCATTAGAAGGAATTGCGAGCCACTATGAATGGATCGACTTTTTTAATCCCTTACAATCATTTTTAGCGAATGAAGCGACGATTGGGTGGCTCATTCTTTTTATACTCATCATTGCTTTCTGGTTTGTACGAAAGGAGTTTACTTATGCTTGAAGTTCATCAGTTATGTAAATCGTATGGTAAAAAAGAAATTTTCCAACAGCTATCTTTCTCCGTTCGACCAGGTGAAATCATTGGACTCGTTGGTGAAAATGGTGCTGGAAAATCAACGCTGTTAAACATATTAGCTACTTTGGATCAACAAACTTCAGGAACGATTACGTTAAACGGATATTCCTACATGAAATATAAAAAACAAATCAGGAAGCAAATTGGTTTTGTTCCTCAAGAGATTGCTGTTTGGGAGCAATTCACCGTTGAAGAAAACATGATTTTTTTCGAAAAATTATCTTGGAAAAACAAATCGCGCCGTGAATTAAGACGATTATGTGAAGAGATGAAATTGGACCGATGGGAAGATCAAGTAAATACGTTATCAGGTGGGATGAAACGTAAATTAAATTTAGCCATTAGCTTGATTCACGATCCGAAAGTTCTATTATTAGATGAACCCACCGTCGGAATTGATTTGAAATCACGTAAGGAAATCGGCTCCTATCTACGGCACCAAGCATTACACGAAGAAATGTCAATCATTTATACGTCACATGATATGGATGAAATTATTCAACTATGTGATCGAGTCATCTGTATCGGAGAAGATTTATTTTATAAAAACCTTTTAATGGAGGCTGGCAAGGAAGTGATTGCTTTTCATAACGATGCATAAAGTAATGGATTGATTAATGACTTGTTCCGATGTGTATCGTAAAATAGACGATTTGTAAATCGGAACGCAATCGTACATCACGTAAAATAAAAAATCAGGTATATGGACTATATGTTAGATTCCCCATTTAAAACGTCCACCACATGAATCAACTCAAGTGGTGGACGTTTTGTTTTTTGTGACTTTAACATGGAGTGATGTCCGATTCGAATCGCTCTTTGTTTATTTATGCTAATATTATATTTTTCAATTGATCTTGATCTAATTTCTTTATCGTTTCAACGATTAACCGAACAGCATGTTCAAAATCATCACGATGCAAAATCGCCGCATGTGAATGGATGTAGCGTGTCGCAATCGTAATCGATAAGGACGGTACACCATTTGCAGTTAAATGAATCGAACCGGAGTCTGTACCGCCTCCTGCCATCGATGCATACTGGTATGGGATGTTGTTCTCGTCGGCCGTTTCAACAACTAATTCCCGTAAACCTTTATGTGAAATCATCGACGCATCATACAAAATAATCTGTGGCCCTTTACCGAGCTCACTATCCGCATCCCGATCCGGTATACCTGGTGTATCACCAGCAACCCCGACATCGACAGCGAAACCTATATCAGGTTGAATCGTATGTGCTGCAGTCTTCGCACCCCGTAAGCCTACTTCTTCCTGGACGGTACCGACGCCATACACAACATTCGGATGATCTTCTTCTTGTAATTGTTTTAAGACTTCGATTGCAATGGCACAACCAATTCGATTATCCCATGCTTTTGCCAGTAACATCTTTTCATTTTTCAACTGTGTAAATTCAAAATATGGCACAATTGAATCACCCGGTTTGACACCGAACTCCTGAGCTTCTTCTTTACTTGAAGCACCGATATCGATAAACATATCTTCAATCTTCACCGGTTTTTTTCGAGCTTCTGGTGATAAAATGTGTGGAGGTTTTGAACCAATGACCCCTGTTACGTCTCCTTTCTTCGTCATAATGGTCACTCGCTGGGCTAGCATAACTTGACTCCACCAGCCACCGATCGTTTGAAAGTAAACAAATCCCTCATCATCGATTCTCGTTACCATAAAACCGACTTCATCCAAGTGGCCAGCGACCATAATTTTAGGCCCATGATCTTGACCTGATTTTTTGGCGATTAAACTCCCTAAATGATCTGTGTACAACTCATCTGCGTACGGTTTAATATAAGATTCCATCACGTCTCGAGCTTCTTTTTCATGACCCGAAACACCTTTTGCATCCGTTAAATCTTTCAGCATCGTTAACGTTTCATCCATTTTAACCATTCCTTCATGTTCCTCCTTAAATAAACTCGTCCTTTTATGATACCTTGTCTGCATTTAAATATCCAAACTCTTCATTTTGCCATGACTCTTCTTTAATAACCTTCATTTTGACGTTTGTAGTTGATTTCATTCTTTTTAATATACGCTTGCTGTAGTTCTTCTTCACCTATACCGAGTAAGTCTCCAAGCATTAAATAATTTGTAAATAACCGTTCGTAATTTTGTTGATTCGGTTCATCATTGTACGTGACACATGCTCTAAAAACGTGAATGAATTGTTCTGTTTCCGTTCGTTGTACCGGTTTGCGTTCAACATTCTCATAAGTGAATCCTTTTTCAATACCGAGCGATAAGATAAAATGAATCCCATCTACGTATTCTTCTAATATCGCCTCTCGTTCACTTCTCGGTTTCGTACTCCAAAACTTAAAACATCTTGTTTCATTTGCCAATTCCCCTATTTCCACGAGTAAAGCTACGTATTTTTCGTGAAACAGATCTGTCTGTTCGAGATTATGATTTTGTTCAATGTATGTATCTAACTGCTTTTGCATTGAAAATAATTGTGACCAATCCACGTTCGTTCTCCTTTCATCCTCTGTTCAATTGTAACATGTTTTCCATATAATAGTGAAACTTATACAGTTTCTTAACCGTATGATATAGTATCTCAAAGTAAGGAGACAATGAATATGATTGTCATTTTTTTTCGCATCCTCATTCTGATCTCGATTGCACTGTTGATCTACACATGGATTCAATATTTTCGCAATCCACAAACGCATTTAAAAATCGCTAAACAATCCCATGAGTTTTACTTTTTGGACGAACCGAACAATCGGGTGAAAAATATCCAATTTGTTTATAAAGGCTGCTTATTTGAAGGTGAAAAATATGTAGGAACGACGGAAGATGCTTTTGAGGTAGTCGATATTCATGTTGTTGTGAATGATGTGAATGAACTTGAAGGCATAACCCGTGATGATCTTTATTTTTTAGAGGAACAATTACTCATGCGCTATCCATATGCTACGATTGAATGGAAACACCCGATTGACCAAATCTTACTTATAAAATAGCATTGTACGTCCGCGATGATTTCAGAATGGGCTTTTATACTGTGTTATGTGCTCGTCTGGAAAAAATCATTCCATTTCAAGATAACTTCCTGGTGACGGAAAATATGAATACATACGAATAAGATCACTAAAAACAACATGACAGTCAAAGGAGAAAAACCTGATAAATGTTGTCCGAATGATGTGTAAACAACAGCTAACGGAATATTCGTCAACAATGACGCTTTTGTATAGTCTTTAAAGCCATTTGATATTTCAATTAAGTATAAGGATAATAAATGAAAATGAATAAAAGGAACAAGACGTAGTAGTGCGATTTGTGAAGGTGTCAAAATCAGTTGTTTGCCTAACCATTTTTCTCTAAGGTTGGTCAATTTATGAAATGACTTCGGCATCCAGTGAATGATTCCATAAAAAAAAATACTGGACAGCGTTATACCGATAATGGAGTAGATGGTTCCAGCAACCGTTCCGAAAATCATTCCTCCAGAAATACAAATAACGACAACAGGGAGAAAAAACAATGGTCTTAATAAGTGGAAGCTAATAAAGAGTACAGGTGCAAATATACTCCCTGTCTCAACAAGAAAGTTTATCACATGCGTTTCAAACAGCTCCATAGCCACCCTCCTAGATTATAACGATGATCAAAACCATTGATTCGTCCATTGCATTCCATTTCGTAGTTGATCTTCCATTCATGAGTATGTGTATGACAATAGACGAGCCTTTATGACAGAAAAACATACACACGTTTGTCAAATCATCGCCTATCATCCATAGGGGTTTATATATATTTCTATAAAAAAGAAGCGACCACGTTTACCCATTGAAAACAAAGTTTTTTCATTTTGTTTTCATCAAGGTAAGCGTGAACGCTTCTCCGTTCAAGTTTATTGAAGTGCTGTTTTTGCTTGGTTAGCTAGCTCAGCAAATGCTTTTTCATCATTGATTGCTAAATCTGCTAACATTTTACGGTTAACTTGAATGCCAGCGAGTTTTAAACCGTGCATCAGTTTGTTATATGATAAATCATTCATACGTGCCGCCGCATTAATTCGCGTAATCCACAACCTACGGAAGTTACGTCGTTTTTGTTTACGGTCACGGTATGCATATTGACCTGACTTCATCACTTGCTGTTTTGCATTTTTAAATAATGATCGTTTGGAACCGTAATAACCTTTAGCTAATTTAAGTACACGTTTTCTGCGTTTACGTGTAACCGTACCACCTTTAACACGTGCCATTGTAATTCCCTCCTATACTATTTCCCATTAAGGAATCATGTTTTTAATACGCTTAAAATCACCTTTAGAAACCATTGCTGGTTTACGTAATTTTCGCTTTTGTTTTTGGCTTTTATTTGCAAATAAGTGACTTGTATATCCATGTCGACGCTTTAATTTGCCTGAGGCAGTTCTTTTAAAACGTTTTTGTGAACCTTTATGAGTTTTCATTTTAGCCATTGTTTTTCCTCCTTTTCGATACGTGTAGAAGAATCCATTATTTTTCACCTGAAGGAGCAAGCATCATATACATATTTCGCCCTTCCATTCTCGGCTTCGATTCAATAATTGCTACATCTTTTGACTCTTCAGCTAAGCGATCGAGCACTTCTCTTCCAAGCTCTTTATGGGTAATGGCGCGTCCACGAAAACGAACAGACGCTTTTACTTTATCGCCTTTTTTGAGAAACCTTCTCGTGTTTTTTAGTTTTGTGTTAAAATCATGTTCACCGATTGCGGGTGTAAAACGAACCTCTTTAACATTGATCACTCGTTGTTTTTTTCGAGCTTCTTTCTCCCGCTTTTGTTGTTCATATCGATATTTTCCATAGTCCATGATCCGACAAACTGGCGGTTTTGCATTAGGTGCGACTAAAACGAGGTCCAAATTTCGAGTCTTAGCTATTTCTAAAGCCTCTGCACGTTTCTTCACCCCAAGCTGGTCACCATTTGAATCGATCAAACGAACTTCACGAGCACGGATTTTCTCATTCACATTCATTTCCTTGCTAATCTCCAGCCACCTCCAAATATTTTTAATGATATTGATCTATTACCCGACAAGCACTTAGTAGAAAAAGCCTATTGTGCAGTGAACTCAAACAAATGTTCAAGAGTCCAGCACATCATTCCATGACAACATCATTGCTCTGTTGTGCCCACTGAATGTAAAAGGCATACAATAAAAAAAGTGTAGGCACACATCATGCACCCACACGTTTCCAACTGTCTATTAAAAGATGTTTTGAAACCAGTCAACTGCAACGTAGCGTTGATCAGGTGAGAAGCGGGTGCTTCTACTTGTCTGTAGATCATAAAGTTTTGTCAACTATTACAGAATAACATGTTTTTATCCTTTTGTCAACATGTACACCATTCGATAAATAACTTCGAGCCAGCAAAAGCAACTACGTTGGATGTGCGAAACCTTTCATAATCATAGCATAAAATCAAGCAATCTAAAAGTGTTCTTCAAGGCGATGGGTAAACGTATTAATGGTTGCGCAGCGTTTTTTGCTCGATTTCTTCGATAATCATGCGTAAAAAGTCATCATTTTGCATGGTTTCAGATTTCTTCTCTCCATATCTTCTCACATTTACTGCTTCATCCGAAATTTCTTGGTCACCGACAACTAATGTGAAAGGAATTTTTTTCGTTTGCGCTTCACGAATTTTATAACCAATTTTTTCATCTCGCTCATCTACTTCGACGCGTATACCTTCCATTCGTAATTTGTCTTGTACGCGCTTGGCATAATCAAGATGTGCGTGTACTGATACCGGAATGACTTGCACTTGGACAGGAGCTAACCATGTTGGAAATGCTCCTTTATATTCTTCGAGTAAAAAGGCAACGAAGCGCTCCATTGTCGAAACAACCCCACGGTGAATGACGATCGGTCGATGTTCTTTTCCGTCTTTGCCGATATAGGTAAGATCAAATTTCTCCGCAACTTGATAGTCAAGTTGTACGGTTGATAATGTCTCATCCTTACCGAGAGCCGTTTTTACTTGTACGTCGAGCTTCGGTCCGTAGAAAGCAGCTTCCCCTTCTTCTTCAACATAATCCAGTTCCATATCTTCCATCGTTTCTTTTAACATCGCTTGAGCTTTTTCCCACATTTCATCATTATCAATATATTTCTCTTTATCTTCCGGATCCCGATACGACAGACGGAAATAATAATCTTTTATTCCAAAATCTTTATAGACATGCTGGATCAGTTTTACAACGCGAATAAACTCTTCCTTCATTTGATCTGGACGAACGAAAATGTGTGCATCGTTTAGCGTCATACCGCGCACGCGTTGCAAGCCAGCTAATGCGCCAGACATTTCATAACGGTGCATTGTACCCAATTCTGCAATCCGTACGGGTAAATTGCGATAACTATATAACTCATTTTTATAAACCATCATATGATGTGGACAGTTCATTGGACGTAATACGAGTTCTTCGTTATCCATTTTCATTGTTGGAAACATATCATCGTGATAGTGATCGAAGTGACCGCTCGTTTTATACAAATCAACACTACCGAGAACAGGTGTATAGACGTGATCATAGCCAAGCCGTTCTTCAAGATCAACGATATAACGCTCGATGATGCGACGAATCGTTGCCCCTTTTGGCAGCCAAAGTGGTAATCCTTGCCCCACTTTTTGAGAAACTGTAAAAATCTCTAGCTCTTTCCCTAATTTGCGGTGATCGCGTTCTTTTCGTTCTTTTAATATGCGTAAGTATTCGTCTAGTTCACCTTGCTTTTCAAATACGGTACCATAAATTCGTTGCAATTGCTTATTATTGCTATCTCCACGCCAATAGGCTCCCGAGACACTTAACAATTTAAATTTCTTAATTTTGCTTGTAAACGGTACGTGCACGCCCCGACAAAGATCAAAAAATTCACCTTGTTTATAAATTGTAATCTGCTCATCCGCAGGAATATCATCGATTAATTCCAATTTAAGGTCATCACCGATTTCACGAAACATTTTTTGTGCTTCCTCTCGAGTGACCTCGATCCGTTCGATTTCTAGATTTTCATCAATGATCCGTTGCATTTCCTTTTCAATCGTTATTAAATCTTCTGGCGTTAACGAATGTTCCATATCGATATCATAGTAGAACCCTTCTTCAATGACAGGGCCGACTCCGAACTGAGCATCTTTGTATAAGCGCTTAATGGCTTGGGCCATTAAATGAGCAGTGGAATGACGCATGATGTCAATTCCCTCTTTATTTTTATAGGTGACAATTTCGATGCTTCCACCACTCGTTAGTTCACGTCGCAAATCAAATAAAACACCGTCTAACTTGATCGCTAATGCTTGTTTTTTTAGACCTGGTGAAATGGATGCGGCAATTTCTTCTCCCGTTGTTCCTTTTGGAAACGATTCACTTCTTCCATCTGGAAATACAATGTCCATCATGATTATCACTCCTCAATTTTTGCATGAAAAATATGTTTATTGATTCCTCTTATTCAATGCGACGGGGGACTTGTTCCCGTTACATCATAAACAACCTAAACCTATACACCCGCGAAGTTCACGAAGCGTATGCCCTTTCCAGTTGATCATTCCCAATGAAAAAGCTTGTCTATTAGATAGAAATAAAAAAAGCCCATCTCTTTGCCATTGCAAAGGGACGAGCGTTCTCTTCGTGGTTCCACCCTTATTTCCGAAAAGTCCCATTTTACGATACTAAAACATGCGAAAGCATATTTTCGGATTCTCGAATCATTAACGCTGATAAGACGCTACTACTTACTATTTTTCAGCACTAGAGTTCAAAGGGGGTAATCGTTTAGTTGGTAGAGGAAGTTTTCAGCCTCAGACTTCCCTCTCTTAACTACACAATCGCTAAACAATCGTGACCTTATCGCTACTTATATCTTAATCAAATTATATAAATCCGATTATAACTCGAATGAATCATAAAATCAACTCAGGTCCTTAATGATTCAAAGAAAAAGTGTACGGAAAATTTTTAATCGGTTCAAAGTCAACTTTTTCTTGAAAAACATTGATCACCGTCAATGTTTTCGGCTCCGATGGATGATCTCCATAGATTTTTATCTTTTCGGGTGCCATTGCAATCAATGGGGCCAAGTTGTATTCTTCCCCGTCAAGACCTACGATATATAACGGTTCTTTTTGCATAATGGTTCGTAATTCACGATGACTAAACTGATGACCATCCGCTGCGAAAAAAGAAAAGTTCTCACCTTGCAAAATATGAATCATTTCATAAGCTGCTTCTTTTCTGGAAATATATTCACGAAGCATATTAATAAACGATTGATGATCTTCCTCTCGTTTAAATTCATCGATCGCTAACCCTACGTAATGGATCAATTGATCTTTAAATACGTTCAATCGAAAATTAACAATCGAGTCGAAATGAATTACGTTCGTATCCTTTACATGATCTAAAAATAAAGACATTAGTAATTGTAGTGGATTCTGCTTCTCTTTACTTCGAGAAGGAGTTCGTTGATCTTCTTCACTTGAAATAATCCAGTGCGTCAAATCTAATATACGTTCAATTTCTTCTTTATTCGTATAATAATACGTTTTTTCCACCACTCCTTTAATCATTTTTGTCAGTCGATGTTCAACAAATACATCAACCATAGATCTAGCAACTGCTTCATACATATCATTATTTAGCAGTTGATGGTTGAATTGTAGGTGGTTTCCCCACTTGGCGTCAGTTTTCCAATGTAGATCAAGCTGTTTTTGATCACGAAATAAACCATCACAAAAGCGAATAACTTCTTCGTTCGATTCAAAATAAATTTCCAGCAAACAGCATCACCCTTATTCAAAACCAAACTGTTACATTATATGGACAACAATCTTAAAAAATGTCTGTTCAATAAAAACGGTTTGGATAGGGGTTTTAAGAGAAAAGTCGTGTACAGACAAAAAGCCACCAACGCCATGTTGCGTTTGACGGCTTAGCTATTCGATTATTTCGGTATCATTCTCGGCGATTGTAACCATCTACTAACACTTCTTTACTCACTTGTTTAATACGTTCGATAATTCGACCCGCCTTCACTCTTTCAATGCCATCTCGTGTGGTGGCAAGCAAACTTTCTAATTGTTCCAAACTATAATTCGAAGTGAAGAAAACTGGAAGTCGTTCCATCATACGGTACTGTAAGATCGACCCAAGAATTTCATCTCGAAACCACGCTGATTGCATCTCGGCTCCGATGTCGTCTAACATCAAGACATCGGCTTGCTTAAAGAAGTTCATTTTCTCATCCACGGAATCGTCTCGAAGCGATGATTTGATTTCTCGAACAAATTCTGGCATGTAGATAAGCATGGATGAGATGTTAAATCGTTTTAATGCATTGGCAATCACTCCGAGAAAATATGTTTTCCCTACTCCGAATGGGCCATAAAAGTAAATCCCTTTCTGAGGAATACCTTCTTTTATTTGTTGCAAAAACTTGTTGATTTCTTTTATAGCTGGGCCTCGCTTCGGATCCATGTCAATATCACTGAGCGTAGCTTCTAATATTTCTTTCGGCATATACAAACTTTGTATGAGCTTTTGTTGCTCTCGTGACTTTTCATACATTTGTCGCGTATGACACTTTTCATAAGATAAATAAATTTCCTGTTGCTGAACATACAATTTAGGAGAGTAACCTTTTAACATATTAGGGCAAGACTTTAAGTCTGTACATTTTGTACATTGCTTAGATTGTGATTTATATTCGTACAATTTCATTAAACCTTTATCAATTGCTCGGTCCGTCAGTTCTGGATGAATGAGCAAAAATTGCTTGATTTCAGGGTCATTTAAAACTTCCTGTTTAATTTTTTCGTAATTTTCTTTAAAACTTTCATTTGTTTGCATCCATTTCTTTAGAGTTGATTGGACTGGTTTCATACACACTCACCCTTGGAAATGCCTATTTTTTATGACTTGCATACTTGTTAATAAAAGCTTTCATTTCCTCTTTTTCTTTTTCGATATCAATCGCCTGTCCATCTAATGGTTTACTTGACGCCTTTTGTTTATTACGATTTTTAAACCAATCGGGTACGATATCAGTGGATTGTTGTCGATTGTTTTTATACGTTCGTTTCGTACCATTGGCAGTCGCTTTACGAAAGCGGTTTTTCTCTTTTTTAGCAAACTCCATCGCTTCTTTAGCCGTTTTTAACTGTGCACGTGACCAGTGACTCGCAATTTTTTCTAAATAAGGTTTCGATAACTTCATATTTGATTGCAATAATACGTAATGGATGAGAACATTCATTACAGGTACTGGTAACCCTTGTGAAGTCATCACTTCTCGGATGGCCTTCATATCTTGTTCCGATGCTTGATTTCCACTGGATAAGTCAGCTAATAATTGCTGTGGCGAGATCGTTTCTAGCTCACGAATCAATTGTTCCTCTTTTGTTTTTGGCTGTTTCGCATTCACTTTTTCTGTCTCGTTGTCATGTTTAATCGACAACTGAATGGGTTCGTCATGTTTTGCTTTAAATAAATCGTGACACGCTTCTTTGAACTCCTCAATACTCAACACATGTTCTTCAGTCAACGCCCATAAGAGCGCTTTTTCTATCTCATAAAATGTCATTTCATATAGTACTTTCATTTGTTTAATCACGCGTTTATTATCTCTTGTTAACACTTTCTTAGCTGGAATCATCTGTTTCGTTAGCATCTTCTCCAACCAGTCAAAGTCGATTGCATCTATGGTAGGGCCACGCTCATCTGGGATGTTTTTAATCGTTTGTAAATGTTCAATAGATGGTTTAAATGTTCGAAACACATCATTAAATGAAGCTGTCACATTTTGATCATTTTCGTACTTCACATGTGAAGTATAGTGCGATTTTAAATGGTTGTATTTCAACTCACCGATGTGATGATATAACAGTTGTGATAACATCGCATCTTGGAAAAAAGCTCTCGGTGAGAAAGGGCCGATTAATTCATATACATAGCTTTTCGTCGGCTCTGTTTGCTCATATGTCCTCAATAATCCAATGCCCTCTAGCTTTAAACGTGCCTCATAGATTTCGTCTAAAGCTATATTTAAATAGTTCATTAACGTATGATGGGTTTGAAATTGCTCTTCTTGTAATTCGATTTCATGGAGCAAAGTTTGATACAAAATCGTTGCCTCTATACCTATTAAAGGTTGGTATAAGTGTGTCAATGACTGAGCATAATCTACTGGTAAACTACCATAAAACGATACATAATATCCATCAACAGGTAAAATTTTCCCGATATGATTCATCTGCATATCCCTTTCTTGCGATATAAACTCGAGACTCAATTCCCTCTGATTGTGATAAACAAAAAGAGCCGCGGTTATTGGCTCATCAGGAATCTTTTTTTTGATCTTCCGAATCAATTAACTCTTTTAGCTCCTCCATAAATACACTTAAATCTTTAAACTGTCGATAGACTGAAGCAAAGCGGACATAAGCAACTTCATCCACATCAGAAAGACGTTTCATGACTAATTCACCGATCTCTTTACTATCAATTTCCGAAACACCTGTGTTGCGAATTTCTCGCTCAACCTCAATCGCAATATTTTCGATTGTTTCAATAGATACAGGACGTTTTTCACAAGCTTTAATGAGCCCACGGATCAGTTTTTCTCGACTATACTCCTGCCTAGCCCCATCTTTTTTGACAACGATGAGTGGTATTTCCTCAACACGCTCGAACGTCGTAAACCGAAATCCACATTTCTCACACTCGCGTCTTCTACGAATCGAGCAACCATCTTCTATGGGCCGTGAGTCCAAGACTCTTGTACTTTTATAGTGGCAATTTGAACATTTCATGTTGATAACCCCAATTTCTCTGTGCTTATATATACATGTATGGCCGATCCATAAACGATGAAAGGAATTCATTCACCATACCATTTCCGAATTGTTTCACAATATTAAAGTGTATCGTTAAATTATACTTCAATTAAGAAACGAACGGTCTATATGATAAATAATGATGTCTATATATTTTAACATGTTTTTTTAAAATCGACTAATAAATTGAAACTTCTTATTGTGTACGGTACTTTTGGCAATAAGCTTTAGTTCGAACGATTCTAGTCATCAGCACTTCGCATAGAAACGTCATTGGATACCGCTTTTTCGTCTTACACGCTATTCGATTAAGACGTGTCGCCTCTTAAAAAGTGGTTCTCGCTATATAATTTGACGGAAACAAACAGGATTGAACATTCTTGCAACTATAGAACGTCCAATCCTGTTTATTTCTATCTTAATATTTATTCACAATCATTCATCACGTCTGTTTATAGTTGTTGACCTACGTATTTTGTCAAATCAACGACGCGTGCAGAATAACCCCATTCATTATCGTACCAAGCGAGGACTTTAATTTTATGATCGTCCATCACCATCGTTGAGAGTCCATCAATAATCGCTGAGTTTTCTGTTGTGGTAAAATCAATCGAAACGAGTGGTTCATTACTATACTGGATAATCCCTTTCATATCACCAGCCTCTGCATTTTTAAATACATCGTTTACTTCATCTACAGTAACCGCTTTTTCAACATCAACGACTAAGTCGACTAATGAAACATTCGGAGTAGGTACTCGAAGTGCCATACCGTGTAATTTCCCTTCAAGGTGGGGAAGTACGATGCCAAGTGCTTTCGCTGCTCCTGTTGAAGTCGGAATAATCGATTGGGTACATCCACGAGCTCTACGCAAGTCTTTATGCGGATTATCCAAGTTTTTTTGATCGTTTGTAAATGCGTGTACCGTTGTCATCAAGCCATTTTCAATCGTAAAATGGTCATCGAGTACTTTTACAACAGGCGCTAAGCAGTTTGTTGTGCACGACGCGTTTGATATTACATCATCGCTTTCTGGAACATACGTATCTTCATTCACACCCATGACAATCGTCCGATCAACTTCTTTACCTGGAGCCGTAATCACAACTTTTTTTGCACCAGCTTTTATGTGCAATCCAGCACCTTCTTTTGTTCGAAAAGCACCTGTTGCTTCAATTACGATATCGATATTATTTTCTTTCCACGGTAATTTTTCGGGTTCACGAGAACTAAAGAGCAATACTTTTTTTCCGTCGACTTCTAGTCCATCGTCTAGAGCTTTTACATCACCGTCAAAAGACCCATGAACACTATCATATTTGACAAGATGTGCTAAAGTTTCTGACGGATAACTCGCATTAATTGCAACAACCTCTAACTGATCATCATTTATCGCTTGACGAAAGACCATTCGTCCAATTCTTCCAAATCCGTTAATGGCAATACGGGTTTTATTCATCTGTCGGCCTCCTATATATGCTATACTTATTATCTTTATAACCATTAATAGTATAGCATAATAATGCACAAAATGTACTTTTATTTTAGAGTTCATAATTTCGTAAGATTACGGATGAAAAGGAGCATAACAAATGCTACATCCGCCACAACTCTTTGTTCTCGTTTATGAATCTTATCTCCTAAACTCAAAAGAAAATCACATCTTTGTTGATCGGATTCTCTTTACATAACGCTAAATCTTTTCCTCTAAATGGCAATTAAATAACATTCCACTTTTTTAATAACGTCTGTAATTGTTGATACGATTCATATTTTGTACCATTATTATCAATCACTGCATCTGCTAGCTGCGCTTTTTCGCGTATAGACATCTGTGAGTCAATCCGTTGTTGGGCTTCTGCTTCTGTATATCCATCACGTTTCATGAGGCGTTTCAATTGAACAGATGGATCTACATAAACGACGATCGTTTGATCGACATAATGCGTCAAGTTACTTTCATATAACAAGGGGATATCTAGCACAACACACTTTTCACCTTGTTCCACATATGTGTCCCGTCTCTGTAACATTTCCTTGCGAATTGCGGGATGAACAATTCCATTTAACACTTTACGTTGCTGTTCATCTGAAAAGACAATTTCACCGAGTTTTTCACGATCTAATGTCATATCACTACGTAAGATTTCTTTTCCGAAATGATCGACAATATCTTGGTAAGCTCTTTCTCCAGGTTCAACGACTTCTCTTGCAATTTTATCTGCATCGATGACCGGAATATTAAAATCATCAAACATTAGGGATACCGTGCTCTTCCCACTCGCGATGCTCCCGGTCAAACCAATAATTAATGTCATATACATGTCCTCCTATTTTTGGCAGATTGTACATAGATGTGTTCCGCGTCCACCTACTTTGATTTTTACAATTGGACGATGACATGTTTTACAAGGTTCATTTTCTTTTCCATACACGAACAAATCTTGTTGAAACATCCCCATTTCCCCTTGTCCATTGACGTATGAACGAATCGTTGTCCCACCCTTTTCAACTGCAGCACGCAGTGTAGAAGTGGCTTTTTCTTGAATCGTTTTCACTTCCTGCTCTGTCAAATCATTGGCTCGTTTTAATGGGTGAACGTTCGCTTTAAACAATGTTTCATCCACATAAATATTTCCGAGTCCAGAAACAATCGATTGATCGAGTAAAGCTACTTTAATCGCACGGCTTGTCCGTTGCAGTTTTTCATAAAAATACGTAAATGTAAACGTTTCGTCAAAAGGCTCCGGACCAAGTTGATTCAACGGTTTATTTGACCGTTCGTCTCCTTTATGAAACAGGTGCATCGTCCCAAATTTTCGAACGTCATTATAGCGAAGTTCTTCGCCGTTTGTAAACGAAAAGATGATATGGGTATGTTTTTTCAGCGGATCATCTTGCGAATGAACACTATACTTTCCTTCCATTCGTAAATGGGAAACGAGTGTGTAATCATCCAGTTCAAATAATAGGAACTTTCCTCTGCGGCCAATATTACGAATCGTTTGTCCAACTAACAAATGCTTAAACTGCTCAGCGTCATCAGGTGCTTTAATGATATTTGACCAATGTACTTGGACATGTTCAATTGTGCGATTACGTATCAATTGCTGTAATGTCTGTCGAATTGTTTCTACCTCAGGTAGTTCTGGCATGCTTCTCCCCCTTATGTTGCATCAAACCAAGTCGGTCCGTATGTATAATCAACCTTCAGTGGAACATTTAATGAGACTGTTTCTTGCATAATATCGACGACAATCGATTTTAATTGTTCCAACTCATCTTCTGGAGCTTCAAGTATGATTTCGTCATGCACTTGTAGTAGCATGCGGGCTTGTAATTGTTCATTCCGCAGTTTATTATACACTTCAATCATTGCTTTTTTAATGATGTCAGCTGCACTTCCTTGAATCGGTGTATTGATTGCTGTCCGTTCTGCGAAACTCCGTCGATTAAAGTTCCGACTCGTAATTTCTGGTAAATATCGACGGCGCTTCATCAATGTCGTGACATACCCTTTATGCTTCGCTTCTTGGACTACTTCGTCCATATAGGTACGCACGCCTGGATAAATTTCAAAGTACCGTTCGATAAATTGTTTCGCTTCCTTACGAGGAATACCGAGGTTTTGAGAAAGGCCGTAATCGCTGATTCCGTATACGATACCAAAATTTACTGTTTTCGCTTGTCTACGCATATTCGGACTTACTTCATCTTGTTCGACATGAAATATATCCATAGCTGTCTGTGTATGAATATCCATATCTTCATTGAAGGCGTTAACGAGGCGGTCATCGTTCGATATATGGGCAAGGACTCGTAACTCAATTTGAGAGTAGTCCGCTGCGAATAACAACCAATCTTTTTGTGACGGAATAAAAGCTTGACGAATTTTTCGACCTTCTTCCAAACGAATCGGGATATTTTGTAAGTTCGGATTTGTAGAACTTAATCTTCCTGTCTGTGTTAAAGCTTGATTATATTGGGTATGAACTTTATTCGTTTCTTCGTTCACAACTTTTAATAAGCCTTCAATATAGGTCGATTGTAGCTTCTTAAGTTGACGATACAATAAAATTTTTGGAATGATTTCATGATGATCAATTAATTTTTCCAATACATCTGCAGCTGTTGAGTAACCTGTTTTTGTTTTGCGAATGACTGGTAACTTCAGCTTTTCAAACAAAATCGGTCCTAATTGTTTTGGAGAGTTTAAATTAAATGTTTCTCCAGCTAGTCGATATACATCTTCTTCTATTTCCTCTAATCTTTTCTTTAATTGCGTACCCATGTGGTCTAAATGAGCTGTATCTATTTTGATTCCTGTGTACTCCATCTCACCTAAAATTAAAGCGAGTGGCATTTCTAATTCTTTTAAGAGTTCATACTGTTCATTTTCACGTAATAACTCGGTGATTTCTGGCTCCATTTCAGCGAGAAGTTTTGTTTTTCGCACAACGTGTTCGGCGAGAACTGATTGTTCGGGTACATGTAATTTTGCTCCTTTTCCATACACTTCCTCATCGAACATGATCTTGCTTTTATTCATCCGTTGAGCAATATCAGGGATGCTATGATGACTTTCACCAGGATTGAGTAAGTATGAGGCTAACAACATGTCAAACGTAATCCCCCGTATGTGAATCCCTCTTTTTAGTAAAGAAACGTATGTTTTTTTCGTGTCAAAAAGCACTTTTTTCTGATCTGGGTCCTCTGCCCACCGTTTAAAAACATCAGAGGTAATTGCTCGTTCGGTCGGGATAAAAAACGCATTTTTCTCGTTAGCGACGCCAATCCCTTCAATCGGATCATCATGATAATCGTCCGTTAGTATTTCTATGAAAATCGCTTCGTTTCCAGTAAAAAGTTGAGGGGTAACTTCATCGACGATTGAATAATCGATCGATTGGAGCTCCTTCATATTCGACTCATCTCCGCCAGTTTCTAGCCGATCGAGTAGCGATTTGAATCCTAAGTCCTTAAACAGACTGTATACTTGTTCAGATTGAAATCCTGCGTATTCCAAATCATCTAAGGTAATTTCGACTGGTGACTGCTCATTGATTGTCACAAGATCTTTGCTCATAAACGCATCATCTTTATGTTTTTTCAAATTTTCTTTCAATCGTTTTCCACTGACATCATCAATGTGCTCATAAACATCTTCAAGGGATTCATACTGTTTCAATAACTTTTGAGCTGTTTTTTCTCCTACGCCGGGAACGCCGGGAATATTATCTGAGGAATCCCCCATTAATGCTTTAAAGTCAATCATCTGTTCTGGATCGATACCGAGTTTTTCCTTTAGTGTATCAGGTGTGTATGCTTCAACTTCACTTACTCCTTTTTTCGTTACATAAACAGTCACTTGATCGGAAACAAGTTGAAGTAAATCTTTGTCGCCGGAAATAACAGTTACATCCCAGTTCTTTTCGTTACCTTGCTTAGCAATCGTCCCGATAATATCGTCACCTTCATACTGATCCAGTTCATAATGGGCAATGCCAAAAGCATCTAACAACTCCCTTGCAATCGGAAATTGTTCAGATAGCTCTGGAGGTGTTTTTTGGCGACCTCCCTTATAATCCTTATACGTCTTATGTCGAAACGTCGTTTTACCTGCATCAAAAGCGACGAGTATATGGGTTGGTTTTTCTTCTTCTAATATCCGTAACAAAATATTTGTAAATCCATAAACAGCATTTGTGTAGACACCTTTATCGTTATTCAATAAAGGCAAGGCAAAAAATGCCCGATAAATAATACTATTTCCGTCAATTAACACTAACTTTTTTGACATGTGCAAACCTCCTCGGTCATTACTAGCTATTTTACCACTATTTTGGCAGAAGATAAAAAGAATGTGTGTCCGCTAGATGCGAGTTCACGTGATTGATGTTCATTCATGTTAAAATAAGCTTTGTGGTCACTTTCAAGTTGACTTTTTTAAACCATTTTTGACAAAAAAATAAACCACCTACTAGTCAGTGGTTTCAATGGAAAAGCGTACATGGAACAGACATCTTCTTTGAATCGATAAAAAGCACTTGTTCGCCACTTCAATCGTGAACTTTTGGTAAATAAACAGTAAATGATGAACCTTCATCTAGTTCACTTTCAACGGTCACTTCACCATCATGTACTTCAACGATATGTTTTACGATGGCTAGACCGAGACCCGTTCCACCTGTATTCCTACTTCTCGCTTGGTCGACGCGATAAAATCGCTCGAACAAACGGGGGATGACCTCTTCATCTATACCGATTCCCGTGTCGGTTACTTTAAAACGAATATACTCTTTTTCTTCTCCAATCTCAAGGTTTACTTCGCCATGTCTTGGTGTATAATTCACAGCATTTGTTAATAAGTTTAATAAAATTTGTTTGAGCATTTTTTCGTCTGCCATGAATGACAAATCATCGGATTGGATGTCAATACGGAATGTTATTTCTTTTTGTTTTGCTAGGCGTTCAATGATCGGCGCAATTTCATGTAAAATCAAAGGGATGTCTATATCATTGAACGATACAAATGGGTTTTCTCTTTCTAGTTTTGATAAAGTTAATAAATCTGAAACAATAACTTTAACGCGCTTGCTTTCCTCGTAAATAATCTCTAAAAACTGCCGTTCTGTTTGTTCATCTAAGTCACCGTCTAACAATGTCTCAGCAAAACCGCTGATCGAGGTAATCGGTGTTTGTAACTCGTGGGATACGTTAGCAACAAAATCTTTTCGCATGATTTCCAACTTTTTCAACTCAGTAATATCATAAAGAACGAGCACCGCACCATTAAGGATATTGTCTTCATTGAAAATCGGTGCACCAACAACTTCTATATGTTTGTCACCCCACGGGCATTCGAGTGTAAATAAGTCTTTTACATTTTTTTCATATAAAAATGTTTCTTGAACCGTTCGATGAATTCTTTCGTTGCATATTACTTCATAATATATGTGTCCGATATAATCGTATTCTTGTTTCCCAAATAAGGATAAAAATTTTCGGTTTACTAAATGAATGTACCCTTTTTCATCAATCAAAACCAAACCACTCTCTGAATTTTGAATAACCGTTAAAAGCTGTTTTGCTTTGATGTCCTCCTGAATCGAGAGCTCACTCAAGCTTCGGGCTAACATATTTATTTTTTGGCTCAAATCTGCCATAATTCCATGGGATGGATAGTATACTCGCGAACTGTACTTTCCTTGTACAAGTTTGTCGACAGTCTCTGATGCATTTTTGATCGGTTTCATATATCGATCATAGATATGCAACATCATAATGGTTAACACGATTAATTCAATGCCTTTGATGGCAATTAATATGATGACATGGTCTGTTAATTGACTCTGAATGACCCCCGTAATGAGTATGAGAAAAAAAATCCCTAATATATAGGAAATGAGTGGTCTGGTAAACAATGAACGCATTATTGTTTTACATCCTCCATTTTATACCCGAGGCCGCGTATCGTTTTGATATAGACTGGTTTTTGTGAAGGAGGCTCTATTTTTTCCCGTAAGTGGCTAATATGCACATCTACAATCCGACTATCTCCGACAAAATCATAGTTCCAAACCGCTTTCAACAGCTGATCTCTCGATAATACGTGTCCTTTATGATGGGCTAAGTATACTAATAACTCGAATTCTTTACGTGTAAATGTTAACACTTCACCATGCAATTCAGCTTCATGTTTTTCTGGATAGATAATTAAATCGCCGATTTGTATTCTAGAGCTATAATTTTCTTTGGAAATCTCAACTCTTCTTAAAATTGCCTTAATTCTTGCGATTACTTCTTTAGGGCTAAACGGCTTCGTTAAGTAGTCATCAGCTCCCAATTCAAGCCCTTGTAATTTAATCATTTCTTCTCCTCTTGCCGTTAACATTAAAATAGGTGTAGTAATCTCTGTTTCCCGTAAATGTTTACAAACTTCTAGACCATCTATACTTGGGAGCATTAAGTCGAGTATGATTAAACTATAATCGTTCTGTTCAGCTTTTCGAATTGCTTCCTTACCATCGTAGGCGATGTCAACTGTATATCCTGCCCTTTCAACATGGAAGCTTAATAATGTAACGATGGATATTTCATCATCGACTATGAGAATCTTCTGTTTCATAAGAGGTGATCTTTCCTTTCTTTATATCTAATCATTATCTATCTTACAATGGTTCATCACTTCTGTGAATACATTCCAGCGATTGTAAATGATATTTTACAAATGAGGTGGGATCTAAGGTGAAAAAAGCTTCTTACTACAAAAAATGTAATAAGAAGCTCTTTAAGATGACTATGATTTAATTTAATAGGTCGAGTACATTTTTGACAGAATCAACTGATTTGTCTAGAGCGGCTTTTTCTTCATCAGTTAATTCCAATTCGATAATCTTCTCGATTCCATTGCCTCCTAAAACAGTTGGAACTCCGAGGTAGATATCGGAATATCCGTACTCTCCTTCTAAATAAGCGATAGATGGAAGGACGCGACGCTGGTCTTTTAGGATGGCTTCTGCCATTACGGTTAAGGATGCTGCAGGGGCAAAGTAGGCACTACCATTACCTAGCAAGTTAACGATTTCTCCGCCACCTTTTCTTGTCCGTTCAACGATTGCATCAAGACGATCTTTTGAGATTAATTTTTCTAATGGAATACCCCCAGCATACGAGTAGCGTATGAGAGGTACCATATCGTCTCCATGACCGCCGAGAACAAATCCCGTAATGTCTTTTACAGAAAGATTTAACTCTTCGGCTACGAATGTGCGAAATCGAGCCGTATCGAGTACACCAGATTGACCGATGACACGTTCTTTAGGAAATCCAGACTCTTTGTATACTGTATACGTCATTGCATCAACGGGGTTCGTTAGGACAATGATGTAACAGCTCGGTGAATATTTCACAATTTCTTTCGTAACAGATTTCATAATGTTCGCATTCGTGTTTACAAGATCATCACGACTCATCCCAGGTTTGCGTGCAATACCTGCTGTGATTATAACGAGGTCAGAGTCTTTTGTATCTGCATAGTCAGCAGTACCGATGATGTTGGCGTCAAAACCTTGAACTGGACTTGCTTCTAACATGTCCAATGCTTTTCCTTTCGTCGAATTTTCCATATCAGGAATATCGACGAGAACGATATCACCTAGTTCTTTCTGGGCGAGCATTAACGCAGTAGTGGCTCCAGTAAAACCAGAGCCAATTACTGAAATCTTTTTTCTGTTCATTGCCATCGACCGTTCCCCCTCTTTAATTTGTATAAATTAACCCATGTTTTTGATTAATTCATTTCCAAATTCAGAGCATTTTACTTCTTTTGCACCATCCATCAAACGCGCAAAGTCATATGTGACCACTTTTGATGCAATTGTTTTATCCATTGATGCTGTAATTAAGTCAGCTGCTTCTCTCCATCCCATATATTCAAGCATTAACACACCTGAAAGAATAACAGAAGATGGATTCACTTTATCCAATCCAGCATATTTTGGTGCTGTACCATGTGTTGCTTCAAAGATAGCATTTCCTGTTACATAGTTAATATTCGCACCTGGAGCAATTCCAATTCCACCGACTTGTGCCGCTAAAGCATCGGAAATATAGTCACCGTTCAAGTTCATCGTGGCAACTACACCGTGTTCTTTTGGTCGGGTGAGAATTTGCTGTAGGAAAATATCAGCAATCGCATCTTTAACGATGATTTTTCCTGCTTGTTCAGCCTCATCTTGAGCTTTATTTGCCGCTTCTTTACCTTCTTTTTCAACGATCCGATCATATTCTTCCCATGTGAAAACTTTGTCGCCGAATTCTTCTTCAGCTACTTCATAGCCCCATTGTTTGAACGCACCTTCTGTAAACTTCATAATATTACCTTTGTGGACTAAAGTAACATATTTGTATCCTTCATCAATCGCATATTGAATTGAAGCACGAACGAGGCGCTTTGTACCCTCTTCGGAGATTGGCTTAATACCAATTCCTGATGTTTCTGGGAAACGAATATTATCCACACCCATTTCATTTTGTAAAAAGTCAATTACTTTTTTAACTTCAGGCGTTCCTTCTTGCCATTCGATTCCCGCATAAATATCTTCTGTATTCTCACGGAAAATAACCATGTTTACATCTTCAGGTCGTTTTACCGGGGATGGTACACCTTCAAAATAGCGTACAGGGCGTAGGCAATTGTAAAGGTCGAGTTCTTGACGCAAAGCAACGTTCAATGAACGGAAACCACCGCCAATTGGTGTCGTTAGAGGCCCTTTAATAGCAACCTTATATTTATCAATCATATCAAGGGTTTCTTGTGGTAACCACTCACCTGTCTTGTTATATGCTTTCTCGCCAGCATAAACCTCTTTCCAAACCAACTTCTTTTTACCATCATAGGCTTTTTCTACTGCTGCATCGAGTACTTTGCTAGCTGCTGCCCAAATGTCTGGGCCAGTTCCGTCACCTTCAATAAATGGAATAATCGGCTGATCTGGTACATTTACTTTCCCATTTTCTACTGTGATTTTTTCACCTTGAGTCATGACAAATCCTCCTATGTATTCATAATCCATTTACATTCTAACACATTATATTTTTTTATGCTCATAAATGCTTATAAGAATAAAACAACTATATCTTCTGAAAAATCTGTTTATACGTTCATGTGAAAAGAAGCGCTCAAGACCGAAATATTAGCTTCTGAGAGCAGAAAAATAGCCGGAGGTTTCCGGCTATTTTATCTCTGTTATGAACGATCTTCAATAGCAACGTATTGTTGCGTATTCGGACCTGTATATTCTGCACGTGGACGAATCAAGCGATTGTTTTCATACTGCTCTAAGATGTGAGCAATCCAACCGGATACGCGACTCACTGCAAAAATTGGTGTGAATAAGTCATGATCGATACCAAGGCTATGATATACCGATGCGGAATAGAAGTCTACGTTTGCAGGTAATCCTTTTTCCTTTTTAATATATTCTTCAATTTTAACTGACATATTATACCATTTTTCTTGCCCGGATCGCTTTGTTAATTCTTCAGACATTTTTTTCAAATGTTTCGCACGAGGGTCGCCTGTACGATATACACGATGGCCCATACCCATAATTTTTTCTTTATTATCGAGGGCTTTTTGAATATATGGGATAGCGTTTTCTTCTTCACCAATTTCCATTAGCATTTTCATAACTTGTTCATTCGCTCCACCGTGTAACGGGCCTTTGAGTGCACCAATGGCAGCGGTTATTCCCGAGTACATGTCGGATAAGGTAGCTACGCATACACGTGCTGTAAATGTTGAAGCGTTCAATTCGTGATCGGCGTGGAGAATAAGTGCTTTATCGATTGCTTCAACTTCAATATCATCTGCTTCTTCACCGTTCAACATGTATAAGAAATTTTCAGCAAATGTTAAATCTTTTTTCGGTTTAACAGGGTCTTGTCCTTTACGAAGCCTTGCAAAAGAAGTTACAATTGTTGCCATTCTAGCTTGTAAGCGAATCGCTTTTCGTTTATTCGCTTCTTCTTCCATGACATCAGCTTCATCGTCATACAAACCTAATATGGAAACAGCACTTCTCAATGCAGCCATTGGGTGTACTGTTGACAAATCGTAAGAACGCAAATGGTCGAGAACTCCATCAGGAAGTTCCATGTTATTTGCTAACTCTTTTCTTAGTTCATCCAATTCAGTTTGGGTTGGCATCTCTTGATTCCACAACAAGTAAATTACTTCTTCAAAGGTTGATTTCTCGGCTAAATCATCAATTTTATACCCTACATATGTCAACTGATCATCGATAATCGAACTGATTGCCGATTGAGTTGCTACAACCCCTTCTAGCCCTTTAGTTGCTGTCATAACATACCCTCTCCTTTTTTTGTTTTCCAAATGTACTGTTTAATAAATTACTATTTTTTGACAATATTACTTCAGTAACATTGCCAACCCCACGAATAATTATAAAGGATTTTGATTGTAAAGTGAATAAAAACAGTTCAAACACCGATACATTTTTATGAGTTAACCGTTTTCAAAAAGGGGACAACGATAAACGTTTACATATGATTTTCATAACTGAATGTACCAAGGAAGTCTATTTTCAATATGGCAATCATATGTAAAACTATACAACCTTTTTGATGACTTCTCATTACATCACTTATTATATGTTAAGTTTTCCTGTATATAAATGGAGTTGTTAACATGTACAAGCATTTACTCATAAAAGTTTTTAGGTGTTCAATCTTAGTAGGAGTTATTGTGGGCCTTTATTTCTTGATTTCATCAGTCATTTTATATGTCTATCCCTTTATCTGTGCAGTGATTATTTCTATGTGTATCAACCCAATTGTAACATTTTTGCAACTAAAAGTAAAAATTCCTCGTTTTTTGGCGACGCTCATGACCTTAGTCATCATCTTTTTCTTTATCATTGGCATCATTTTTTTAATCATTACAGAGATCATCCAAGGAACAACTTACTTGGCTGAACAAATCCCGAACTATTTCGCCGGATTCGTCACTTCGTTTAATACGATTGTGTTGGAAAAATTATCGATTCTCGTCGACAAGTTCGCTTCTTTTTTTCAAACATTAAATCCCATTCAACAACAGCGGATGATCGATGAGTTGGAACAATTCACCGCATCCTTAACAGCTTCAGGGGCCTCCCTGTTGAAAAGTTTCTTTTTGAACATACCAGAATTTTTGACCGTTATCCCTCATTCAATCACGATTCTTATCTTTATGACGGTGGCAACGTTCTTGATTACAAATGATTGGTATGCTTTAAAAAAGATTGTCAATCAATATCTACCGAAATCGATCCGTGAGTATAGTATGTCTCTATCCGTACATTTTAAAAAAGCAATCGTAGGGTATGTAAAGGGACAGCTCATACTCATCTGTATTTCAGCAACGATTATTTTTATAGGGTTAGTCATTTTACAGGTTAAACATGCTTTAACGATTGTTTTTTTTGCAGCGATTGTTGATGCTCTTCCCCTTTTAGGGACAGGCCTCATCTTTGTTCCGTGGATCGGCTATTTATTTTTAACTGGAAATTTTCCCATGACGCTTTACTTATCATTTTTGTATATGATTGTGATCGTTGTACGTCAAGTTATCGAGCCTAAAATATTAGCCTCAAGCATCGGGATTAATCCTTTATTAGGACTCTTTGTCATGTATATCAGCATCCAATTATGGGGAGTCATCGGGCTCTTCATCGCACCGGTCATACTGATTATTGTCTACGTTTTTAACCGAGCAGGAATTTTTCATCGCTTATGGAACTTCATCAATGCATAAAACTTACCATTTGCGAAAAACAATGGTATGTTTGTCTATCATCTTTTTGATCAGCCGTTGAATATATTTGATTAAAAAGCGACGCGTCCACGGAAGAACTAAAATAAAACCAACGATGTCCGTTATAAATCCTGGTGTGAATAAAAACACACCACCAATAAAAATACAGATCCCGTTCAAGATATGGATTGTTGGTACTTTTCCCGCATACATGTCTCGTTTAGCTTGATACCAAGTTGCTACTCCTTGTTGTTTAGCAATCGTTACACCGGCCATTCCTGTCAAAATGATCAGCGCAACGACCCACCAAGGTCCGATTTTTCCCCCAGCCCAGACGAGCAGACCGATTTCCAGTGCTGGTACGATTAGAAATGCAAGTAATAACCAACGTAAGCGCATATACGTCCATCCTTTCAAGAAATACAAACAGTCATGGATCCACAATTGTTTCGAGATGAAGTCATCACTCTAAAAAAACTTTAACAAGAAGAACGAGTGCCCTTCTTGTTAAAGTACATTCGCATGTCCTTCATAAACGTCCCCTTTGGAAGCATCAATCGTAATATCGGTATTTTCTTGTATGAAGTCAAAAGCATTTTCCACTCCGACGATTACAGGGATACCTAAGCTCAGTCCTACGACAGCTGCATGTGAAGTTAAGCCACCCTCGACGGTAATGATTCCACTAGCTTTTTCTATAGCAGGCATCATTTCCCGGTCGGTTCCGTACGTTACGATAATATCGTTTTCTGATATTTTTTCATTTGCTTCACGTGCATCCTTACAATATACGGCCCTTCCATATGCACTTTTTCTTCCGATCCCTTGTCCTTTTGCAATCACATTCCCGATGATATGTACCTTCATTAAATTCGTTGTCCCACTTTCTCCAACAGGCACTCCTGCTGTAATAATCACTTTACTTCCCCGTTTAAACAAACCGGTGCGTAACCCTTGTTCAACGGAAATATCAAGCAATTCATCCGTCGTATACGTTTTAGAATCTTTAGCATTGACAGGATAGACCCCCCAAACGAGTGAAAGTTGTCGATTTATCGTGTTGGAAAAGGTTACTGCAACAATCGGTACTAATGGACGGTATTTCGAGATCATTCTCGCTGTATATCCGCTTTCTGTGGGGGTGATGATCCCACTCACATTTAAATTCATCGCCGTATGAGTTACAGACTGACTAATCGCCTCTGTGAGTGTCATATCGACTGATTTAGACTGCTTTTTCAAAATCATTTGATGGTCCAACCCTGTTTCTGTTTTAACGGCTATACTACTCATCGTTTGGACGGATTCAACCGGATAATCACCTGCGGCTGTTTCTCCTGAGAGCATGACCGCATCACTTCCATCGATGATCGCATTCGCAACATCAGACGCTTCTGCACGAGTCGGTCGAGGGTTACGTTGCATCGAATCCAGCATTTGTGTTGCAGTGATCACCGGTTTTCCGACAATGTTACAAGCTCGTATTAAATCCTTTTGTACTAAAGGAACATCCTCAGGAGGAATTTCAACACCTAAATCACCACGAGCTACCATAATTCCATCGCTAACTTCTAAAATTTGTTCAATATTATCGACGCCTTCTTGGTTTTCAATTTTTGAAATAACTTGAATGTGTGTAGCATCGTAATCCTCTAAAATCTCCCGAATTTCTAAAACATCTGTCGCTCGACGAACAAACGATGCAGCGATGAAGTCGATTCCTTGTTTGATGCCAAATATAATATCTTGTGCATCTTTTTTAGTTATTCCAGGTAAGTTGACACGGACATTCGGTATGTTTACTCCTTTATGATCCTTAATCACTCCAGAGTTTAAGGCTTCGGTTTTGATTTCCTGCTCCGTATGGTCAATTGCCAAAACTTTTAATTCGATTAAGCCATCATCTAATAATATTTTCGTACCAATTTCAATGTCATGGATTAAACCAGCATATGTAATCGAAAAACGTTTGGCCGTCCCCTCAACTTCTTTCATAGAAATATGAACATGATCACCGCGATGAATCGTTGCTTCACCACCCTTAAATGTGTGCGTTCTGATCTCAGGCCCTTTCGTGTCCATCAATATGGCTAGTGTCTTCCCTGTATTTTCAGATGCCTTTTTAATATTTGTGATCCGTTTGCGATGTTCTTCATCATTTCCATGGGAGAAATTTAAACGGGCTACATTCATTCCTGAGTTGATCAATTGTTCCAATACATCTATTGAATCGGAAGCAGGACCAATGGTGCAAACAATTTTTGTTTTTCTCATTTTTATACCCTCCTGTATACTCGTCTTTATCGTTTAGTATGTATATTGTATTGAATTGTTTAAATGGATAGTTCTTTTGATAGTTTATACATATTCAGATTCACAGCATGTTCCTCAGCCAAAATGCGATTGAGCTCATGAACCGCTAATCGATTTGCTTGGAGTCCAACCATTTTTCCCGTTGTTCCCTCTAGTAATAATTCCACAGCTTTTGCACCTAGTCGACTCGCTAACGTGCGATCGAACGCCGTTGGGGAACCGCCTCGTTGTATATGTCCTAATACGGTAACACGTGTTTCTAAATTCGTTGCCTGTTGAATCTTTTCTCCATATTCAATCCCTCTGCCGACTCCTTCTGCTAAAATAATAATACTATGTTTTTTTCCGCGTTTATGCCCTCTTTTTAAACGTTGAATAACGCCTGAAAATTCATCTGGATGTTCAGGTATTAAAATGCTTTCTGCTCCTCCTGCAAGACCAGCCCATAAAGCGATATCACCAGCATCTCTTCCCATCACTTCAATTACATACGTCCGCTCATGAGATGTTGCAGTATCACGAATTTTATCAATCGCATCAATTACGGTGTTCAAAGCGGTGTCAAATCCGATTGTAAAATCAGTTCCACAAATATCATTATCGATGGTTGCTGGCACACCTATACAAGGAAATCCTTTTTCGCTAAGGCTTTTAGCGCCATGGAAACTACCATCACCGCCAATGACAATTAACCCTTCAATTCCCACATTTTTCAACTGGTTTATAGCCTCTTCTTGGCCCGCATCTGTCTTAAATGCATCGCATCGTGCTGAAAATAATATCGTTCCTCCACGGTGAATAATATCTCCTACAGAACCTAAAGCTAACTTTTCGATATTTCCTTCTATCAAACCTTGATAGCCATTGTTAACACCACATACTTCGATGCCTTCATAAATACTCTTTCTTGCGACAGCTCGTATCGCAGCATTCATCCCCGGGGCATCCCCACCACTTGTTAAAACACCTATTCTTTTCACTACAGTCACCTCGATCCCATAGACTCTATCCTATTACACATAATGAATTGTGTACGGTTGGTTTCTAATCGTATTTTTCTTCGAGCAACACGATTATGGACGCGTTTTATCCATTCAAAGAACGATAACGTTAGTAAAGTTGTATTCTCCTTCTCTTTAAACATAATCCCTATCCTATAAAATATCAAATGTAAACAGCGCTTGATAGGAAGCTTAAACTTCAAATGATATTTTGATGTAAAAGAGGTTGTCCCAAAAGCCAAGGCTTCAGGTGACAACCTCCTCTGTTACATTTCATTGAAATCGCCAATCTTTTTATATTTGTCCCATCTTTTTTCCAATAATTGTTCTGGAGATAACTGTTGAAGCTCCCGTAAAGATTGTTCCAATACTATGTCGATGTTTTTCGCTTGATATTTTAAATCGTGATGTGCCCCGCCTCTCGGTTCTGGAATAATTTTATCGATGACACCGAGTTGATGTAAATCATATGAAGTTATTTTCAGTGTTTCGGCAGCTTGTTTAGCAAAACGAGCATCTTTCCATAACAACGCTGCGGCACCTTCTGGAGAAATCACAGAGTACGTAGAGTTTTCGAGCATATGGATGTGATCGCCCACCCCCAATGCTAAGGCACCACCACTTCCTCCTTCACCAATCACAATGCAAACAATCGGAACTTTTAAGCCAGCCATTTCCAGCAAATTTTTAGCGATCGCTTCACTCTGACCACGTTCTTCGGCTGCTTTACCTGGATATGCTCCTTTAGTATCAATAAAGCAAATGATGGGTCTGTTAAACTTTTCCGCTTGTTTCATATGACGCAAAGCTTTTCGATAGCCTTCGGGATGTGGCATTCCAAAGTTTCTACGAACATTTTCTTTTGTTTTTTTTCCACGTTGATGCCCGATAATCGTAACGGGTAAATCTTTATAAAGTGCAATTCCCGCTACAATCGCTTCGTCATCCCCGTAAAATCGGTCACCATGAAATTCGATAAAGTCGGTAAAGATTTCTTCGGTATAATCTAATGTAGTCGGTCGTTGTTGATGTCTAGCTAATTGCACCCGATCCCACGGTGTTAAATTACTATACACATTCTCTTCTAGATCTTCTAATCGCTTTTCTAAGGAATGAATTTCTTCAGTTAAATCAACTTCGCTATCCTTTGTGAACTTTTTAAGCTCTACTATTTTTTCTTTCAATTCAACAATCGGCTTTTCAAAATCTAAAATTTGCCTCATCAGCGATTCCCACCCTTCTCATGAATATTTAGGATGGTCACTAATAATTGCTTGAGGTCATGCCGGTGAACAACTTTATCCAACTGGCCATGTTTCATTAAAAATTCGGCTGTTTGAAAGTCGTCTGGGAGCTTTTCACGAATCGTTTGTTCGATAATCCGTCGCCCAGCAAAACCAATTAACGCTCCGGGCTCTGCAAAGTTATAATCGCCTAACGAAGCAAAACTAGCAGAAACTCCTCCTGTCGTTGGATGGGTCATCACCGAAATCATCAAACCTCCAGCTTCAGAAAATCGTTTAATCGCCATAGACGTTTTTGTCATTTGCATCAAACTGAGAACACCCTCCTGCATACGAGCTCCACCCGATGCAGTAAATATAATAAAGGGAATAGCTTCCTCTTTTGACTGTTCAATCGCCCGCGTGATTTTCTCTCCGACGACAGAACCCATACTCCCCATACGAAAACTTGCATCCATAACGGCAAAGCCGGTTGCGTGCCCATCAATCAATCCTTTTCCCGTGACAACACCTTCATTTAATCCTGTTTTCTCACGGTCCTGTGCTAGTTTTTCATCATAGTCTGGAAATTGCAATGGGTTTTTCGACATCAACTGTTGATCCCACTCGACAAATGTATCTTCATCAAATAAACTACTGATTCGTTCCCATGCATTAAGCATATGATGATATCCGCAATTCGGGCAGACATTTAAGTTTTTTTTCATTTCTTTTCGATAATAGATTTTATAGCAATGACTGCACTTTTTCATGATTCCTTCAGGGATATCGATTTTTGCCTCTTCACTTGGAATGGTAGCATATTTTCTTTTTTTCTTGCTAAATAAATTCTTAAGCATGTAGTTCCCCCTTATCTGTGCCATTTGTGATGTGTTAACATGCCTGAATGAATCTAGTATGACTTCATGGCATCGTTTATTGTATCGTTCCTTCACAAAGAGAGTACATGTCATCATCCATCATCGCCCGAGATGAACTATTTTAAAACATACATTTTATGATGTACGCGTTTTCTCCGTAGATGTGTGAAGAAGTTTATATTTATATCCCTTTGTATCGATCATCATTCTATTGTGGAACCGATTACTGTGCATATCGATTATGCTTTTAATAAGTTGCAAATCATAACCATATTTTTAATTGATTCGCTTTTTTATTTAATGTGAGTTAGATTTCTCGTTTTTTGAGCAACCTGTTCGGGGTCCACTTGGATTCGTGCGACACCAGATTCCATAGCAGCTTTTGCTACACTTGCCGCCACGGATGGTGCAACTCGCGGGTCAAATGGAGCAGGAATGACATAATCTTCATGTAGCTCATCTACCGTGATCAATGATGCAATGGCTTCAGCCGCTGCAATCTTCATTTTTTCATTAATTCGTGTAGCGCGAACATCGAGTGCGCCTCGAAAGATACCAGGAAATGCCAGGACATTATTCACTTGATTTGGATAGTCAGATCGTCCTGTTCCAATCACTCTAACGCCACTTTGTTTGGCATCTTCCGGCATGATTTCTGGTTCTGGATTCGCCATCGCAAACAGGATTGGATCAGGACTCATATGCTTGATCATATCCTTTGTTAACGCACCGCCGACGGACACACCGATAAAGACATCTGCATCAACGAGGACATCATCCAATGAACCTTCTTCCTTATTTATGTTTGTCATTTTCGCCACTTGTTCTTTAATCGCATTCATACCATAAGGCCGGCCTTCGTATATCGCACCTCGTGAATCACACATAATGATGTTACGAACACCCATACTATATAATAAACGAATGATTGCTATTCCAGCAGCACCAGCGCCATTAGCGACGACTTTAATGTCCGTAAAAGATTTTCCTACGAGTTTCAAGGCATTCATTAAACCTGCGACTGTAACAATTGCTGTACCATGTTGATCATCATGAAAAATCGGGATATTCATTTCTTTCTTCAATCGTTCCTCAATAATAAAACAATTTGGAGATGCGATATCTTCCAAATTAACACCGCCAAATGTCGGCTCCATCAATTTTACAGTTTGAACAATCTTTTCGACGTCGTTTGTATTTAGGCAGATTGGAAATGAATCTACACCCGCAAAGCTTTTAAAAAGAACTGATTTTCCTTCCATGACAGGTAGGGATGCTTCGGGTCCAATGTTCCCTAATCCTAAAACAGCGGAACCATCACTTACGACAGCTACCATGTTTCCTTTCATTGTATAATCATAGACCGAATCTTTCCGGTCATGGATTTCTTTACATGGTTCAGCAACTCCAGGGGAATATGCCAAACTTAAATCATTTGCATTTTGCACAGGAACTTTCGAGTTTGTCGAAAGCTTTCCCTGGTTGACCTTATGTATATGCAATGCATCATCTCGCAAACGTTTCACGCTTCTATCACTCCTTTTTTGCAATGGTAGGCTTTATATATATGACTGACAAACGGTGAGTATTCATGGATGAAAATAATTAAAGTTATCTGTAAATACCTAACATTCCAAAATTATTTTCGTATTTTTAGTATTTAGTGTACTGATTGCGTCACAATCAGAGTCCTTTACAAATATAGCGCACACACTGTGGATCAGTGCAGTTGATCACTTTTCATAAAGGCAGTCTAACTATTGACTCTTATATTATAACAAATGGCAATTTTGTGTAAAGTATTGAAACAATTAAAAAATCAATTCATTACGATGTTTTGAGTTCCAAAGTATTCGTACAGCGTTTGTAAACATGCTTCATCTGGATAAAATAAATAATCTTCATGAAGACGATACGCACGCTTACTTTGTGGATCATATACAATGATTGGCATCTGTCCAGGATGCTTTTGAGTGAGCCGTTTAATAAAGTTCAGTGCCTCGTCACGTGATTGGTTCGTTAATTTGATAAATAAGTGTTCGGGTTGTTGTAGGTTCGCTTCATCGAACGGTTCAATCGTATGTAAGAGCACCTGCTTGCGATCATTTCGTTTTTCAATTTGCCCGTGAGCTGTTACAAACATTTCCTCGCGCAACCATTTGCTCGTTTTTCGATATAAATCGGGAAAAACAACGGCCTCAATATCATCCGTTTCATCGTTAAGAGTTATGAAAGCCATTCGATCACCACGTTTCGTTCGAATCGTTTTCACTGCTTGGATGATTGCTATAATCGCTACGTTCATCCGATCGCTTCGTTGTTTTGCGTCATTTGCTGTTACATATCCTTTTTTGCGCAACTTTTTACGGTAATGCTGTAAAGGATGACTCGAAATATACATACCGAGCAACTCTTTTTCAGTGGCTAACTTTTTCACTTGGCTAAAGTCTTCGATCTCTTCATACGATGTTTCTAATTGTAATTCATTTTGAAACAAGCTTGATTGCCCAACAAACTCTTTGAACAACTCGCCTTGTTCCATTGCTGAATCAAGCGATGCAAGCAAACTCGCCCGATTCGAATACGTTTCGTCAAATGCTCCTGCTAAAATAAGTTGTTCGATCATTTTTCGATGGACAACTTTTAGTGGTACACGTAAACAAAAATCAAATAGATGTTTAAATGGCCCTTGTTTTCGCACTTGAATGATTGCATTGACAACTTGATAACCGATTCCTTTAATAGCTAATAAACCAGTCCGAATCCCTCCATCTTCGACTGTATATTTACCAAAACTTTTATTGATCGATGGTGGGTAAATATTTACCTGCATCCCTTTAAGCTCTTGCAAATACAGACGAGATTTCTTTTGTTGATTTAAAGCAGAGTTGAGCAATTCGGCAAAAAAATGCGTCGGATAATATGTCTTTAAAAAAGCAAGTTGGTAAGATATTTTACTATAAGCTACCGCGTGACTTTTAGGAAAACCGTAATTAGAAAACTTCATAATCCAATGAAATAGTTGTTCGCCGACCTTTTGATGATAACCATTTTGAAGACATCCTTGAATGAAAGACTCTTTCTGTTCCATAATAATGTGTTTATTTTTTTTGCTAATCGCTCGTCTTAACAAATCCGCTTGTCCGAGTGAGTAACCGGCAATTTTGTGAGCAATTTGCATAATTTGCTCTTGATAAATGAGCACACCGTATGTTGGTTGTAAAATTGCTTGTAAATCAGGATGTGGATAGACGACACGTTCACGCTGGTGCTTTCGATCAATGTAAACTTGAATAAATTCCATTGGACCTGGACGATAAAGAGCATTGACAGCAACAATATCTTCAAAAGCTGTAGGTTGTAGACGAGCAAGTACCCGTTTCATCCCTGTAGATTCCAATTGGAAAATTCCATTTGTCTTTCCGCGTTGTAACAGCTGAAATGTTTTTACATCATCTGTAGGAATTTGTTTTAATGAGATCTTTTTATGACCCGTCTTGTGGAGTGATGCTACAATTCGTTCCAAAAGCGTTAAATTACGTAAACCTAGAAAGTCAATTTTTAACAATCCGATGGCTTCTAATTCGTCCATCGAATATTGCGTGAGACGAACATCATTTGCCCCAACGGTAAGCGGGACGTGTTCAATCAATGGCTCATCACTGATGACGACACCAGCTGCATGGGTCGATATATGTTTCGGTAAACCTTCCAATTTAACGGCCACAGAAAAAAGTAAGGTTAACTTTTCTGATTGAGCTATATACGATTTTAATTCTTGTTCAGTCGTTAAAATTTCTGCCAATGATTGACCGGACTGTACAGGAATATGTCGTAATATAAACGAAGCATCTCGTCGATCTACGCCCACTGTTTTAATCAATTCTCGGACGACTGAGCGAGCTGCAAACGTACCGAAAGTAATAATTTGTGCCACATGATCGTTTCCATATTTCTTACGGACATATTCAATGACTTCATCACGTCGATGGTCCGAAAAGTCAATATCAATATCAGGCATTGTGATACGTTCTGGATTTAAAAACCGTTCAAACAATAACTCATGCTTTATCGGGTCCACCTCTGTGATATTAAGCACATAAGCAACGAGTGATCCGGCTGATGAACCTCTCCCTGGCCCCACTAAAATTTGTTGTTCTTTTGCATATTTCACAAAATCCCAAACGATTAAAAAGTAATCGCTAAAGCCCATCGTTTGGATGATGTCTAATTCATACGTTAACCGATCGCTTATTTCTTTTGTAACGTGTTCATACGTTCTTTTGACTTGACGCCAGCATAGCTGTTCTAAGTATTCATGAGCATCCAAATTGTTTGGCACAGGATAAGTCGGAAGCTTTCGTTTCGTAAAGTCTAATGAAAGATGGCATTTTTCCGCGACTTTAGCCGTTTCCTGCAATACTTCCGGCCAAAACGGACTAAAAATCAATTCCATCTCTCGTTGTGTGCGTAAATGACGTTGTTTGCTCGTTGGATCGATATGTTTTGGAGACCATTTCTTACCGTCCTTCATCTTTCGCAAACAATCATAAGCTACATCATCGTCCCGTTCGAGATAACGAACGTCTTGAATGGCTACTACAGGTGTCTTATATATTTCACAAAAAGCCTTCACAGGTTCATGCAGACGTCGTTCACTTTGTATTCCGTGATCGGCTATACCGAAATAAAAATCACCGGGAGCAAACATTTCTTCCCATTTTTTAACATCTTCATAGATGTTTTCATATGAAGTATCGTGAAACGCTTGCTTTAATTTACTTGAATGGACCGATAAAATACAAATAAGCCCCTCTGTATATTGTCTTAGCTCATCCTTAGACAGAACATTTTGTTGTTGTAAATGGATATAGGTGCTTATCTTCAACAAATTTTGATAGCCGTTATTATTTTTGGATAAAAGGATGATCTGCTCCGGGATTTGCTCTTCATCAATGACATGGACGCTCATTCCAATAATCGGTTTCACACCATATTGCTTACACGCTTTATAAAAGGGAATCGCTCCATACAAAACATGATCATCTGTCAATGCCAGTGCTGTAAAGCCAAGTTCAGAAGCTTTTTCAACTAACTTTTCAATCGTGATCGTACTATCCATTAACGTATATCCACTTCGAACTTGCAAATGTGTGAATGACATACGATCCCACCTTTACATAATCTATCCCTATTATAGCGAATGGATGATTTCCATGCATGAAAACGAAACCGATCTATCATATGTTGTCCACCTTTTTCATATAGTGTAGAAGTATAGCTCATAGGGAAGTGTTTGCTGTGCACGAACGATTTTTTACTTCGTTTATCCATTGTTATTTCATCGCCTTCGGTGTCGTAGTTGGAGGGGCATTGATCGGTAGCATCGGTTCTTTTACAACAGGAGAGCCTCCATTAACATCGATGGGACGCATTGCAAAAGGTTTGCGAATTTGGGCGATAGTCGCTGCAATTGGAGGAACTTTTGACGCTATTGCTAGTTTGGAAAGAGGTTTTTTAGATGGATCAACCATCGATATCATCAAACAATCATTGTTAATATTATCTGCAATGGGCGGAGTGAAAACAGCAATGATCATGATCAGCTGGATCATTCAGGAGGATGTTTCATAATGTATGTTTCCCCGTACCATAAAAAAAAGAGTTGGCAACGGATAATCATTGGTGCATTTTTCGGTGCCTTCACGGCATACTGTGTTTTTATGTTCATGTACGGAGAAATGTATGAAGAATTAATGGAAAAAAACTTAAATTTACAAGCGGAATTATCTGACCTCAAAAAACATAATGAAGCACTCTTAAAAGACAATGAAGATTTAGATGAACAATCCAAAAAAGCGGTAACAATTAAATTCATTGAATTGGACATTGTCAATGCTAAACAATTGCGATTAGATCCGTTAATTATCCACCAATTAGAAGAGCTCATAAAAAACGAAATTGGACACCTCATCGGTGAAGATGTTCAAATCATCGCAAAAAGTGACCGATTGTTAGTATCAACGATCGAAAATAAAACATATCAAGTTGATGATTTTACTTACCAATTTACAATTCGAACATTGATCATATCACAACGAATCAAACTCACTGTCCATGCCAAACTCGCGGATTAAGCTGATCCATTGCTATACTCTCTACAGATGAGCAGTTGATGTTTTCGAACAAAAAAGTGCTCATGCCCTGTTTACATGAACACTTTTTTACGTTTATTTTTTCGCTGAGTACGTAGCGCATGCCTCTTCTAAATCTTCTACCAAGCGGGATGCATCCGCCCAATCATAGATCGATGCCCCTGCTGCAAGAGGATGTCCTCCCCCTCCATATTTGGCGGCAATTTCATTTATCACAGGGCCTTTGGAGCGGATTCTTACTCTAATCGCATCCTCTTCTTCTACAAACATCACCCATGCTTTTATACCGGATATGTCTCCAAACACACCGACAAGCTGACCCGTTTCTAATGGATCGACATCGTATTCATTTAATATATCCTTCGTCAACTTAACCGCACTAACCCCTGATTCGGTTTGTTTAAAGTTCTGTAAAATGTATCCTCTTAGCTTGGCGACGTTTTGTTTAATACTGTATAAATTTGTGTATAAATCTTGACGATCAAAATCATAAGCAACAAGATCGGTTGCATATTGAAAGGTTTTCCTCGTTGTACTCGGGAATAAAAACCGTCCTGTATCACCAACAATCCCTGCATATAAAAGTCGGGCTGCTTCTGGATTCATTCTTAATCCTTTTTCTTTACCATGTAAATAAAGTTCGTAAATCATTTCCGAAGTTGAACTTGCTGTCGTATCGACCCATTGAATATCGCCATATTCATCGACATTCGGATGATGATCAATCTTGATGACTTGATTTCCTAATGTGTAACGCTTATCGTCAATGCGATCGGTGTTTGCTGTATCACAGACGATGACTAACGCCCCTTGATAATCTGCTTCATGAACTGAATCCATCTCAACTAAAAAAGTAAATGCTGGATCATCAATCCCTACGATCGACACTTGTTTATCCGGAAACGACTGTTGGATGATCTCTTTCAAACCCGCTTGTGACCCTAAGGCATCAGGATCTGGTCGTAAGTGTCGATGGATGATGATTTGATCGTAATCCTTAATCGCTTGAATAATTTTATCTCGTTTCATAAATTATACTCCCCTTGCATACGTGGCAATTTTTTATACTGATATGAATATCGCTCCTACCATCTTTTCTTCTGGAAAAATTCATGTATACAAGATACAATATACGAGTAGCGTTTACTAAAAAATGTGTATAGGAGCAGAGTCAATGACGATTATTTTTCCGATTATTATTGTAATATCAATCGTTCTTTATATCTATTATAAAGTGATGATTCTCCGAACGAAGGATCCGTTAACGCAAGCTTATTTTAACGGGAGAGCACGAACTTGTCTCGGTATTTTTGTATTCTTTTTTGGAATCAATCAATATATTTTTTACGGTACAAAGTTCTCTCTCTTCGTTGGCGTTATTTTTATCATCCTAGGTGGCTTACAAATGTATGATGGGTTTAAAGAGGCGAAACACTATCAAAAAGAGTGGCGCCGCTTGAATCACCCATCGAATGAAAGCTAACCGTTATTTATCCATAACTTGCGCCATCAGTAAGCCTTTTCCGACGAGCTTTTTATTTGTAAACACTTCGACATCTATTTTCGCGTAAATTCGACCCGCTTCCAACAAACGCGGTTTGATAATGAGTTCACTTTCAATCGGAACCGGTTCAAAAAAATAAACGGTAATATTTTCAACGACTAGATCACCTTTTTTTAGATGTTGTAAGAGACGACTGCTCGCTTCCGTTATGATTGCTGTGAATACACCATTGGACAAGGATCCCAACTGATTCGTCATTTGCGGAAGCACTTCAGTGACATAAGTCGTTTCTTCACCATCTATCGCTTCCATGTTGCTAGAGACAATATCGTCAATCGTATTAACCACCTGGGGATGACGTTGTATTTGCTGTAAAGCTTTCAAGACATCTTGTCGTGAAATAATTCCTTCAAATTCATTCGCCTCATCGACTACGGGCACAAGATCAATCCCTTCCCACACCATCATATGTGCCGCATAGGCTAAAGATGTTTTTCCTTGAACGACTAAGGGATCACGCGTCATAATTTTATCAATTGTAATGTTTTGATCTTTCTCTAAAATATCTCGCGATGTCACCATACCGATGACTTGATGACCTTTCGATAAAACGGGAAACCGCGTATGTTTTGAGTAATCTTCCAAGTCATACCACCGTTCGATTGGATCATCTGGATATAAATAATGCACTTGATCTTTTGGAATGGCAATATCTTCTACTAACACAATTTCTTTTTTAATGAGCTGATCATAAATCGCTCGGTTAATCATTGATGCCACTGTAAAGGTGTCATAACTGGTTGATATAAGCGGTAATTTCATCTCATCTGCCAATTGCTTAATATGGTCCGCAGTATCAAATCCTCCGGTTATTAAGACAGCCGCTCCTGCTTGCAGTGCTAACTCGTGTGCTTTGACCCGATTGCCAACAATCAATAAAGAATCGGATTCCGTATATCGCATCATCGCATCTAATTTCATCGCACCAATAACAAATTTATTGAGCGTTTTATGAAGTCCCTCTCTTCCCCCGAGGACTTGTCCATCTACAATATTAACAATTTCCGCATATGTCAATCGCTCGAAGTTTTCTTTCTTTTTCTGTTCAATGCGAATCGTGCCCACACGTTCAATCGTACTCACTAACCCTTGGTTTTCTGCTTCCTTTATTGCACGATAAGCCGTTCCTTCACTTACATCCATTGTTTTAGCAATTTGGCGGACAGAAATTTTCGTGCCAATTTCTAACGTTGAAATATAATGTAATATTTGTTCGTGTTTCGTTACCATGTTTCTTCCACCGTCTTTCAACTGTACTAGTGTTCTTTCTCCTCATTTATTATACAGTTGATTTCTCGTAACCTCAACGTTCTCGTCTTCTTCTTTGCTCCTGTTCCATAACAGGAGGAGCTGTCATCTGCAATAGTATTGCTAAATTAGCACCAACGACAAACAGGAAAAACAACAGCCATGAGCTCCAGAAAACAGCTTCCAATGGAGATGTAGCAAACGGTATATACGGCCATGCAAAATAGAGGAAAAAAGCTGCTAAAAGCAAGCGTAAAAAAGCATATTGACGCAAATCAAACACCCTCCTCGCGTTGGATCATCATCCTCATACATATTGTATGCTTCACATAGCAAATCAGAACAGTTCCTAGTATGAGCCGAATTGCTGAACTGTCTCATATGAATAAAGAGAGATACTGAGGAATAATCAATTCACCGTAAAAATAAGAAATCGATGCTGCAAACATAATAAATGGGGCAAACGGTATGGGTTGTTTTTGTTTAATTTTTCCTAAACGAAGTAAGATTATGCCAACGAAAGCTCCACCAAAACACGCTATGAAAAAAGTGAGCAAAACCTTTTTCACGCCTAGTATAACCCCTAATACGCCGAATAATTTCATATCACCACCACCCATACCCCCTCGGCTTACAATGATGATCAATGCAACTAATAAAAATCCAATCAAAGCACCAGCTACTCCTGTCCACCAAGGGGTTAAAGGGTGCACAAATCGAACAATGACAAATAAAGGTAAAAAGAATAACAAAATTTTATTCGGTATGATCATATACTTTATATCTGAAACGAAAAGAATCATTAACATGGAGACAAATAAGAGTGCAGTAAATAATTCCAACTCGACTCCAATGATTGCGTAACTGGCCATAAATAATGCGCCCGTTATTATTTCACCAACTGGATAGATCCATGATATTTTCTCCTTACATTGACGACACTTTCCTCTTTGGAGGATAAATGAAATGATCGGGATGAGTTCATACCATGATAAAGTTCGCTTACAAGTGAAACAAAAAGATCTTCCGAGGAGAAAAGATTTGCTTTTTGGTAAACGTATGCCAATCACATTATAAAACGAACCACACACGGAACCGACTATAAAGAACAATACCATTATAAATAGATTCATTTGTCCGTTGCTCCTTTTTAAGAGGTGGAAACATACGCCAAATAAAATAGGTGGGAAATAACCGTAAAAATAAAATAGCCAAAGTGTTTCAATAAAAGTAACAAGTGAATTTTGGAAAAAAGCCTAGATTCGAGGAATGATTCAAGAGAAGTCGTTGATTTACCCTTTCGTTGGGGTATGGGGTGGAGAAAACGTGAGCTGCTTAAGAGCTCACGTTGAACATTTATTATATGTTGATTTCTTCGCCAACTTTCATGGCTAGACCTTTACCTGTTCTAACCTTTTTAGCAAATGCTTCGGGATCCTGCTTAATTACCGGAAATGTATTGTAATGTACGGGAACAACTGTCTTAGCATTGATCCAATCCGCGGCGATGAGTGCATCTTCAGGGCCCATCGTAAAATTATCACCGATTGGAATAAACGCTACATCAATATCATTCATCTCACCGATCATTTTTAAATCAGAGAAGAGACTTGTATCACCGACATGATATATCGTTTTTCCATCAATCGTTAATAAAATTCCCCCAGGCATGCCCGTATATATAAAGGTTCCATCTTCTTCTTGATATGAAGAGCCGTGGAATGCATGGGTAAACTTAACTCGACCAAATTCAAAGTCATACGCACCGCCGATATTCATCGGATGGGTTTTTAGTCCCTTCCCACCTAAATAGACGGCGAGTTCATTCAAGGCAACGACAAGAGATCCGTTTCGTTTAGCAATTTTCTCCGTATCCCCTACATGATCGTTGTGTCCATGTGTAAGTAAAATGACATCTGCTTCGACTGTATTTGGATCGAGATCGCACAATTCATTCCCTGTTATAAAGGGATCGATTAAAATCGTATGTTGCTCTGTCTGTACTCGAACTACTGAATGTCCATGATACGATATTTTCACAATCAATCTCTCCTTTAAAATTGGTTGCACTACATACATTATACATTCGACAAATCTTTCGTAAATCCTTTTTTATAAACTTTTTTCAACATGTAAGAAGACTAATCATTAACATCCATAATGGATCCATTACTTTCCTAATTTCTTTTTAATTTGTTCTAACTCCTGATCGATCTCATCGTCATCTAACTTTGCTAGCTCATCATCGAGCGTTTCAGAGTCTACGGATAATTCCTCACTCGTATCAGCTTCTGCTTCATATGCTAGCACTTTTTCTTCCATTCTTTCAAAACCGCGTTTAGAATTGTCATCGCCTAATGAAGACATGGCACGATTTAATTTTGTCTTTGTTTGTGCAGCTTCTGCTCGGGCTTTTAACGTATCTTTTTTCAGCTTCATTTGCTGGTATTCTTTTTTCATATCCGAAAGCTTGCTTTTCAATGACTCCGAATCATGATGTGCACGCTCCCATGATTCGTTTAAAAGAACGACTTGCTTCTCATATTGCTTCTTATCTTTAATTGTCCGCCGAGCTAGGGATTCTTCATTCGCTTCGACAGCTTTTTCAGCTTGTTGTTGTCGTTTTTCAACCATGGCTTCGGCATCATCTTTTTTACGTTTAAGCAGTTTTTCATTAGCGATTTGCTTAGCGACAGCGGCTTCCACCTCTTGAATGTCGGCATCCATCTCTCTCATAAATTGTTCCAGCATCTTCACTGGGTCTTCTGCTCGATCTAACATCGCATTTAATTCAGAACTGACAATTGTTTTCATGCGCTTAAAAAAGGAAAACATATTGAATTCATCCTCCTTGTTTTAGGATATATGAACGTATGACTCATTACCGTATACGAAAGATAGTCTAGCAAAGTTTCACAAGATCATCTCTCTACACCGTACCCTAATCATGAAATCATTAACAATTTTTTATAATCAATACCTAAAAAGGAGTGGCTAGCACGTGTCATCGGACGAATGAATGATGGATAAACCCTTCTAAGAAATGCGTCTTTTACAAGCATGTAAACATAATGAAAATATCGGAAAAATAAACGAGAATTCATATGATAAAGTCAGAACGATCCATCTGAAAAATACGAGAAGGTTCTGATCAACCAGGAATAAATGTTTCGAATTGTTCATTTTCCAAGCAAGTCCTTGCTTTTTTTCGATCCTCTTCGGATTGAAAACTTAAACGTAACACGCCAAAAACATCTTCTCTCGCTTCAATAATACGGATGTTCGTAATACTAATCTGTTCTTCAGCTAAGATTGTCGTTACTTCAGAAATCACACCTGGGCGATCCAGAATGTCAACATATAAATCGTAAAAAGCTTCAATCGCTCCTCTGGCTTGAACAGGAAGCGAATCACGAAACTCCTTTGCACCAGAGAAGTAATCGTACAACTCGTCGTGATCACCTGATGCAACAAGTTGTTTAACAGTTTTCATTTCTCCTACCCATGTATCGATTAGAGCGAGTATATTTAAGCGGTTATGTTTTACAATGTCGCTCCACATCGCCGGACTGCTTGAAGCAATTCTCGTAATATCTCTAAAACCACCAGCTGCCAAAAATCCAATCCGCGGGTCTTTCGTAGCATAGTTTTCTACTTGCCTAACAAGGCTCGTCGCCACTACATGGGGAAAATGACTAACAACTCCGGTTATGAGATCATGCTCCCGTGCACCCATTGTTATAAAATTGGCTTTTGTTCCACGTAACCAATTCTGAAGTTCAGAAACTCGTTCAGGTTTAGTTTCCGGTGTAGGTGTTAAAATGTAGAAGGCATTTTCAAAGAGGTGGGCTTTCGCACTTCCTACCCCTGTTTTATGGGACCCGGCCATTGGATGCCCCCCGATAAACGTCACATTTTTACCGTTTAAAATTGTAGCTTTGTTAACGATTGCTTCTTTTGTACTCCCGACATCTGTAATTAAAGCGCCCTGTTTTAGTGGTACATTCGCTAATTTTTCTAAAAAAACTTCTACTTGTTCTACCGGACAGGCAAGAATAATTAAATCAGCAAGCGGAGCTTCTTCGCAAATTGTTACAGCAATTTCATCAATGACATTCATTTTTTTCGCTAAGCGAACATTTTCCGGACAGACGTCATAGCCACTCAAATGGATATCGTGCTCATTTTTGAGGGCTAGAGCAACAGAGCCACCAATCAATCCTACACCTATTAACAATACACGTTTTTTCATAACCGTTATGTTCCCTTCTAATCTCCTACGTTGTGATGAGAATTTTATTTTCTAATATATCCATTAGCTTTTGATTTTCTTCTTTCGTACCAATCGTAATCCGTAATCCATTCGGAAATGGTCGAACGATGAAACCATTCTCCAATAAATATTGAAAAACGTCTGAACTCTCTTTTCCAGGAATAGCGATAAATATAAAATTTCCTTGCGACGGGTAATATAAAATATCGTGACGCTTGCAAAAATTAATATATTTTTGCATTTCCATAGCATTTTGATGAACACTATTTTCTACAAATGATTGATCTTTCAAGGCTGCCAGTGCAGCTGTTTGTGCAAATGACGACGTGTTGAAGGGAAGTCTTGCAACTTCCAACTGTTGAATGAATGATGCTGCACCAACCCCGTAACCAATCCGGAGCGAGGCAAGCCCATATGCCTTGGAAAACGTACGCAATACGATTAAATTATCGTATTTGTCCAACAATGGAATCGTTTCTGGATAATCATCCGCAGTAACATACTCGTAATAAGCCTCATCCATTACGACAAGTACATGTGACGGGACAGATTGTAAAAACTGTTTTAATTGTGTAGCACTTACGTACGTTCCCGTCGGATTGTTTGGATTACAAATCCACACTATTTTTGTCTCATCATCCACTTCTTTCGCCATGCTTTGTAAGTCGAAGACACCATCTTTTAATGGGACTTCACGAACTTCGGCACCTTCAATGACAGCATGGTGGCGGTATTGGGGAAATGTTTGCGTTGCAACTACTGTATTTGTCCCTTCAGATAGCAGTGCCCGACTAATGATTTGAATGAGTTCATCTAAACCGCTCGAAAAAATGAGTTGGTTTTCATCGACATCAAGATGAGTCGCGACCGCACGTCGAATCTGAGACGCAGCGCCTTCAGGATAAATTGCATAATGATCAATCTTTGACAGAGCTTGTCGTACATGTGGCGAATTGCCATACGGGTTTTCATTGGAAGCAAGTTTAACGACTTCAGTTAAACCATATTTACGCTTCACTTCGGCAGTCGTTTGACCAGGAGAATAAGCTGTTAACTGTGATAATTGACTCTTTACTTTCACCATAATCATCCACCTTTTCATTATTAGAAACTCTTGTACATTTACGGCTTTCATTCAAGGAAAATTTAGATAACAAATCATAGCAAGAAATTTGATAAAATGACCCAATAAAAAAAGTCCCTGCATATGCAGGGACGAATAAACCGCGGTACCACCCTAAGTTGTGGAATATAATCAAAATCCACCTCTTCATGCAGATAACGGCTGCACCGTCTTTTTTTACTCATCAAAATCAATCCGTTCAAAAAAGAAGCTCGAGGAGGTAATTCACGTTCAAATATGTGCTGATTTACACCAACCATCAGCTCTCTAACCAACAGGGAAATGAACGCTACTCGATTCCCTTCTTCGCTTAATAAATGATTTAATTAATATTTATAGCATATTCAAAAACATTTGTAAAGGTTCAAAATGTTTAAATACGTACGGCATATTTTATTGACTTCGTCTATCATGACTAAGATAAGCCTTTTTTTGACTAGGTTATTTCATCATAATGGAGCGAATTTATATTTTTAACTTGACATTATACCATTTACCCGTTAGTGTATTGAATTATCAATCAATTTTTCTACTGTATAGCTTTACATGCTTAAAGCGAGTAAAGTTAAGGAGAATTTACAATAAGGTTATAATTATTAAAAGGAGGGCTATCGTTGTCGAAACTAGAAGAGTTGCGTTCAAAAATTGAAGAGAAAACGTTAGAAATGTTGAAACTTTTAAACGAGCGAGGCGAAATCGCTCAAGAAATTGGCAAGTTAAAAGAAATGCAAGGTGTGAAACGGTTCGACCCTGTCCAAGAACGGAGATTACTTGATCTATTAGCTGAACATAACAAAGGTCCTTTCGAAACATCGACCGTTCAGCATTTATTTAAGCAAATTTTTAAAGCGAGCTTAGGACTCCAAGAGGATGATAACCGAAAAGCACTTCTCGTGTCAAGGAAGAAAAAACCAACAGATACAATCGTTACTGTCCACGATGAACAGATTGGTGATGGAAATGTACATTTCTTTATGGGACCATGCGCGGTGGAAAGTTATGAGCAAGTAAAAGCGGTTGGGCGAGCGATTAAAAAGCAAGGTTTAACACTTCTTCGAGGTGGTGCGTTCAAACCGAGAACATCCCCATACGATTTCCAAGGTTTAGGAATGGACGGATTAAAAATATTAAAGCAGGTAGCTGATGAAGAAGGGTTAGGTGTTGTCAGTGAAATCTTAAACCCTTATGATATGGAACCTGCTTTGGATTATGTTGATGTCATTCAAATCGGCGCTCGTAATATGCAAAACTTTGAATTGTTAAAAGTAGCTGGCTCTGTTGATAAACCGGTATTATTGAAGCGCGGGATGTCAGCAACAATTGAAGAATTCATGTATGCTGCTGAATATATTCATGCCCAAGGAAATAATCAAATCATTCTCTGTGAGAGAGGAATTCGTACGTACGAAAAAGCGACAAGAAATACGCTCGACATCTCTGCTGTTCCTATATTGAAGAAAGAAACTCATTTGCCTGTAACCGTTGATGTTACGCACTCTACTGGACGGAAGGATCTCTTGCTTCCAGCTACAAAAGCTGCAATCGCAATCGGTGCAGACGCAGTTATGGCTGAAGTTCATCCGGATCCAGCCGTCGCTCTATCCGATTCCGCACAACAGATGGATATTGACCAATTTAATGATTACATGACAGAAGTAAAATCATTTGTCAAAACAACACGAAAAACACCTGTTGAAGTGTAACGTTCCAACAGGATCATCAAGGGAGGTACTCGCCCAACAGCTGGGCGCACCTCCCTTTTATTTTTAATAAACTTCAGTATGCAGTCATATCAAATAGAATTGTTCGATCCGTCTAATACCCCTATTTCGGAATCATATAGAGAACTTCACGACTCATGGTCCAAAATGGAAATGGGATCTTTATATGCGAGGCCGAGCGAATCAGCTACACCTTGATTCGTCACATACCCTTCTAACGTATTGATTCCCTTCAATAAGGCTCGGTTTTGAAGACTCGCTTCTCGATAACCTTTGTTTGCAATCTGTAATGCATAAGGGATTGTCACATTTGTCAAACCGATAGTCGATGTACGCGGAACCGCACCAGGCATATTTGCAACAGAGTAATGTAAAACTCCATGCTTACGATACGTAGGATCATCATGTGTTGAGATGCGATCACTTGTTTCAAAGATACCCCCTTGATCAATCGCTACATCAACAATAACAGACCCGTCTGGCATTTCTTTTACCATATCTTCTGTAACTAATTTGGGCGCTTTTGAACCAGGTATGAGAACAGCGCCGATGACAAGATCGGATTCACTAACTGCTTTACCAATGTTGAATGGGTTCGACATAACCGTTTTTAAGGATGATCCAAAAATATCATCCAATTCCCGCAACCGATCAGGATTTAAGTCAATAATTGTTACATCTGCCCCCAAACCAACGGCTACTTTAGCTGCATTCATCCCAACAACACCGCCACCAATTACCGTCACTTTAGCACGTTGGACACCAGGAATTCCCGCAAGTAAAATTCCTTTTCCACCATATGGTTTTTCCAAATATTGAGCGCCAATTTGTGCAGCCATTCGACCAGCAACCTCACTCATCGGGGTTAATAGAGGAAGTGAGCCATTGTCTAATTGAACCGTTTCATAAGCAATGCTAACTACATTTTTTTCTAATAAAACATTTGTTAATTCTGGCTCAGCTGCTAAATGTAAGTATGTAAACAAAATGAGCCCATCTCGTAAGTAGTTATATTCTTCAGGCAATGGCTCTTTTACTTTCATAATCATCTCTTGGGCCCATGCTTCTTCTGCGGTTCTTACAATGTGTGCACCTGCTTGTTCATACTGTTCATCTGAAAAACCAGAACCAATCCCTGCTCCGGTCTCAATAAACAGTTCATGTCCACCTTCTTTCAACGATAAAACGCCAGATGGAGTCATTGCCACCCGGTTCTCATTATTAATAATCTCCTTTGGCACTCCAATCTTCATGTCATCTACCTTCTTTCAACTGATTTTATATTCTGAAAGTACTCATATTGTATCAAAAACATGCTTAAAAAGCACTGTTTTATTCATTATAGCATGAATCGATTTATGGATACGCTTTAAATTCAACACTTCAATTAAAAGATGCAATAAATTAATTAACGACCTGATAAACTCCCTTTATTTTCATCGCGTTGAATTTTAATTGCACCACTTTCATCACTCGCACACAGTTGGTTTTTAATAGTTATTACGCCGGATTGCTCTTCGTAAAGAATATTTGTCTTTTTCTGCGCTTTCTTCAACAAAATCACCACTTTGTTTGTTCGTTTGTACAATATTTTGTCAAAAAAGCTTGTTTTCTTTAGCCAATAAATCCAAAATGTATTGTATAATGATTATAAGGCTTGAGGAAAGGGGATAGAAGTGATGGATAATTTACAATACAAAAATGTTGTTGTAGCCGTTGATGGTTCAAAAGCATCAGAAAAAGCTTTCAAAAAATCGGTAAGCATTGCAAAACGTAATCACTCAAGACTTATTATCGCTCATGTCGTTGATACACGTACGTATGCACTAGCAGAAGCTTATGAACGGACCTTGATCGAACATGCAGAAAACCATGCTAAAGAAATTGTCAATCGTTATGCAGAGGATGCTAAAACAGGCGGTGTTGAGAACCTTGTACGGTGTGTTGAATATGGTTCACCAAAAGTGAAGATCCCTAAAGAAATTGCTAAGACATTTGAAGCAGACTTAATTATTTGTGGGGCAACAGGAATGAACGCTGTGGAACGCCTTTTAATGGGAAGTGTCTCAGAGGGAATTGCTCGACATGCCACATGTGATGTCTTGGTTGTTCGCTAAAAAGATATGTAATTATCGAGTTTATAAATATTCCATAAGAATAGGGGGGGGAAATAGGTTACACAACCTATTCTCCCCCCCTTGTTGTTAAACAGGGATATTTACATCGTGTGAATATCTTTGTTCATCTCATTTACAACATGTGTAAGTTCAGGTATAATCAATCGTTTCATGGCGAGTTTTACGGCTCCAGACGACCCGGGAGTAGTAAAAATGGCTGTATGATTACGTACACCAGCAATTGCTCGAGACATGATTGCTGCCGAACCAATATCTTCCTCATAGCTCAACATTCGAAAAATTTCCCCAAAACCTAGCAACTCTTTATCAAGCATTTTTTCAACGGTTTCATACGTTACATCTCGATAGGATATTCCGGTACCTCCATTGGTTAAAATGACATCGATCGCTTCGTCCTCACAACCTTGATCAATTGTTTCTTGAATCACGTCTTGCTCATCAGGAATGATTTTTTTTGCGACAATGTGATGACCTGCTTCCTTTAATAGATCAACCATTAGATTGCCACTTTTATCTGTCGAATCTGACCTCGTATCACTGATTGTAATAATCATACAGTTTACCGGCCGTTTGCTTTTCCGATGTTCATGATGCGACATCGAAATCCCTCCTATTTAGTCACTCAGATGAGTTTGATCGTATTTCTACAAATGACGAACATACTTTTCATGTTACGGTAAATTCGTTGTAAACCATCCATTCATTTGCCCTAATATATCTTCCATCGCCTGAGCATTCGATAATGAAGGAAGTTGTACAAGTAGGGGTTGTTTACATGCAGACGTATGCTCACCTTTCTTTTGCAAAATGAAAATACTTTTCGCATGTGAATCGTCTTTAAATGCTGTTTTAGGTAACTCAAGAAGCCCTACGATATGAGCATGTTCTTGAAGATAAGCCTGGAGTTGATCGGATTGATCACTCGTAAATAAAAAGTTTGGAATGAGAAACAGCAAATAACCACCGCTTTTTGTATAGTTCATGCTCTGTTCCATCAATAAATGATGGCTGTATGAATGACCTTCTTCAGCTTCCAATTGGAAGTGCTGCGCCCGTTCATCGTCCGGATAATAACCGACAGGTAAATCAGCAATGACAATATCAACTGGATCGAGTAGAAAGGGTCGTAAACTATCCTGATGGAAAAATTCAATTTCCATCTTTTGCAAATTTGCATACTGGAGAGACAGCTTCAATAAGGTGGGATCGATTTCATTGGCATACGCTTCCACCTGTTTGTCCTTTTGTAAGTGCCTCATCACTGCTGTCAATAAATTTGCCGTACCACTCACTGGATCAAAGATACGCAATTTCGTCTGTTTATGCGTAAGTTTTCCAACTAAGTAACCGATGAGTAGAGCGATTGCTTCGGGTGTCATGAGATGATGCTGTTGTGTTGTCCCTTTCATTCCTTTTAATATGGCTAATTGAACAGCTTTTCGTATGTGATGGATCGCATATATATCCAAATCAATTTGTTGTAAAGATTTTGTTAACGTTTGCTTAACGATGTCGTCCATACTATTGTCAACGATGTCATCGTAAAAAAGAATTTCCAGCGTAGTTGTTAAACTTTCTAAATACGTATCGTTGCGGTGTTGTTGTATTTTTTTGGTCGTATCATCCAGCCATGCAAATAACGTTTCTACGTTTGTCTCTCCCATGACTCACTCCCCCTTTCATATCTATGGATAAATGCTGCGAATAATAAAATAAAAAGCTCCCTCAAATTCATATTGGAGAGAGATCATCCCTTCTTAATGAGTTCAATTTTTATACAGATACTATACGGTATCACATCTATTATGAATAATTTATCGAGTGATGTCCAACGAATTGGCTACGAATGAAAAAAATATCCATCTGCAGGAGACCCTCACAGATGGAGAATATTTGAATGGCAAGTCACTCTTCGACTCCAGTTAATCACTACCATAGCATGATGCATCAAATATCGAAGTTTATCGGTTCGTCTTCAGCAGATGAATGACCTTTACATTTTTGTTTGTCTTTCGTTCGATTGCTCTCTTTAAGCATTTGCTGGATCGTATCAACTGCCTTTGGTGCGAGATTAAGCATCTTTTCATAGATATGTGTATGTTCATCCAGGTGAATCATTCTTATACCTTTTTTACTGATCACCAAAAAGGCAACTGGGGAAATGGATACACCTCCCCCGCTCCCTCCTCCAAATGGCATGGTCTCATCTTGTGAATCATCCAAGTGATTGGGGGAAAATTCACTTCCACCAGCTGCAAAGCCAAAGCCAACTTTCGAAACGGGAATAATGAAACTCCCATCTGGAGATTCGACTGGATCACCGATAATGGTATTTACTTCAACCATTTCTTTCAAGTTTTCCAATGCTGTTGCCATTAAACCTTCAATCGGATGTTCATCCATAAAAATCCTCCTCATTGATCCAACTGAATCCAAAAGTTACGTCATATATACTTCTTTTGTTGAAAAGAGTTTTTGTATGAGTTGAAAAGCTCTGAACATAGCGTTCCCTACCTTTATGGAAATCATGCATTTAACTTCGGACTCAATGATCGTCTGTTGAAAATAAGGAACAATGGAAATGTCCGGTGTGCATTGTAAATGACTTACACGGTCAATACAGGCAATCATTATTCCTTTTGCAATCCACACCATTCCCGTAACTACCCCTGTTACATCCGCATCTTTTACGCCGAGGTGCGTATGCCAGTTTATTTGGTGAACACTTATATCATGTAGGATTGTCTTCGCCATGTTTTTCACATCGCCGAACGAGTTAAAAAACGTGCGTATTCTTTTTCGTAATTGCGTTATATTGTTCAGCTCATCCATTTCTTGTATCCGTTCCCAAAAACCTTTTGTTTCACTGTTCATCTGAATATGTTTTTGATAAAGACGTAATGTAAACATATGGATTTGGATGTGTAAAAACTGCATATGGTTCTCACAGCGATATGTGCATGTAATGTATATACGAGACGACAACAGAAAAGCGATGCCAACTGCCATTAAACTCAGAATGATCCATAACATTGTGATAACTCCTTACGAAGCAAAATGTTACATCTTAGCTTTCATCCCTTTTCCTGTTTTATACAGCTCATTTTGTAAAGTGTGGACATGCTTTTCTTCCTGTTCAAAAACGAAAGGACTGTTCTTTTTTGAACAGTCCCGCCATGCATGATATTATTTATGATTGATTTTGAATGTTGCCAATCTGTTCTTGAGCTGTTTGAACGAGACGTTTCGTTATCTCGCCTCCAACAGAACCATTTGCACGCGAAGTCACATCAGCACCAAGTTGCACGCCAAATTCTTGAGCAATTTCTACTTTCATTTGATCTAGAGCTTGTTGTGCACCAGGAACTACTAATTGGTTTGAATTATTATTAGCCAATTTCGTTCACCTCCTTGGTACGCTTTATGATGTGCATCAAGAAGGTGAATCATACGTCCAATCTATTGGCAAGTGTTTCTAGCTAATCTTTAAAAAAGCTCTTGAATCTCATCTCGTTTTTTTTGGTCGGTCAACTGAATCGTTTCAATACCATTTACAGCTTCTTCAATAAGTTGCGCGTCGTCTAAAGCCGACTCATAGTGGTTCGCTTGCTTCCGTTTTGGTTTCGTAACGGGTGATTTAGGTACGAAAACTGTGCAACAATCGTCATAAGGGCGAATGGAAATGGGATATGTGTCAATTTGTTTCGAAATTTGAATAATATCTTGTTTATCCATTGCAATTAACGGCCTTAACACGGGATAGTTTGTTACTTCATTGATTGTATTCATACTTTCCATCGTTTGACTAGCTACTTGCCCAAGGCTTTCACCCGTAGTTAAGGAAAGAATTCCTTGTTTTCGACAGACGGCTTCACTAATTCGAAACATCATGCGCCTCATAATCGTCATTGCATAACGCTCAGGTATATCTTGAAATATTTTTTGTTGCAATTTAGTAAATGGAACGATGTGAACGTTTATTTTATGTCCATATACCGTTAATTGTTGAGCTAGATCGAGAACTTTTTGTTTGGCACGCTCACTTGTAAAAGGTGGAGAGTGAAAGTGAATCGCATCCAATTCTACCCCTCGTCGCATCGCTAAGTACCCAGCAACGGGACTATCGATGCCCCCTGACAGCAACAGAAGGGTTTTACCTCCTGTTCCTACGGGTAAGCCACCTAAACCAGCAGAGACACTTGAGGTAATATACGTTGCTTCTTGTCTAATTTCGACGTTGATGATAACGTCTGGCTCATGAACATCAACTTTAAATTGAGTTGTATTTTTTAATAAGTGTGCCCCGAGTATTTGATTCATCTCTTGTGAGGGGATCGGAAACGCTTTGTTCGGTCGACGAACTGCAACTTTAAATGTATGTGCATCTTCCGCTTGTTTCAATGCGTATAAAGCCGCCTGTTTGATTTCTTCTAACTCATGACGAACCTTAATGGCCAAACTAAGACTATGAATGCCAAAAACTTGTTGGCATTTTTTGATGATCGGTTCATGTTCGTGACCATTCAATTTAACGAACATGCGTCCTTGCGTCCGTTTGACTTGTACATGTTGAAAATCTTTTAATCGACGTTCGATATTTTGTTGTAAACGATTGAGAAACGTTCTTTGGTTTTTTCCTTTTAAAGCAAGTTCACCATAGCGAATTAAAATATGATCATACTTCATGATTATCTACTCCATAACTTCTTTTAATCGATTGATTGCATCACGTAAAACGTGGACAAATGTTTGTAATTGCTCTTTCGTTGTATCGTACGTTAAACTTATGCGCAAAGCTGATTGACAACGTCTTTCATCGTGACCACATGCAGATAGTATTCGATTGTCATTCATTTGTTTAGAAGAACAAGCAGATTTAGTTGATATATATATATCCTTTTCACCAAGCATGTGGATGATGACTTCGGGCTTTAGACCAGGAACAGAGAAGTTTATGATATGTGGGGCAGCATCAACCGGAGTGTTCACTTGTATATGTTCAATTTTTTCTAATTCACTCCGCAGACGATCGTGTAACACATACATTTGTGGAACTTTCGTTTGTTCTTTTTCCTTAGCTAATCGAATGGCTTTCGCCAAGGAAACAGCACCTGCCAAGTTTTCTGTTCCGGACCGATATGAACCTTCTTGTCCTCCACCGTGAAATAAGGGAAATAACTGTGTTCGCTCATGTACATATAAAATCCCTGTACCTTTTAATCCATGAATTTTATGTCCAGACATCGTACATAAATCAATTCCATATTCTTTGAAATTCAACGGAACCTTCCCTAGACCTTGTACATGATCGACATGAACATATAATTTAGGATGTTCCTGAGCGATTTGACCAATTTGTTTGATCGGTTGAATCGATCCTAATTCATTGTTGACGTGCATAATACTGATGAGAATTGTATCATCCGTAATCGCTTGTTTTAAGTCATGAATAGAAATAATTCCTTGTTCATTTACGGGTAAATATGTCACTCGAAAACCTAGCGTTTCTAGAGCTTTACACGTTTCGTATACGGACGAATGCTCAATTGCAGATGTGATAATATGTTTGCCGCGCCGACTATGTTCAAGAGCAATCCCTTTAATCGCTAAATTATTTCCTTCCGTCCCCCCCGATGTAAAAATGATTTCTTCTGGTTTCACATGTAATAACTGTGCACATTGTTGCTTCGCTTTTAATAAAAGCTGTTCCGCTTCCCCACCCAATTGATGGATTGAGGATGGATTGGCAAAAAATCGTTCACTCACTTGCTGAAAACTTTTTAACACTGCTGGATCTGGTTTTGTTGTCGCACTATTATCGAGATAAATCATGTTTGTTACTCCTTATGTTTTGATGATTGCGAACGAATAAGGCTGTCTAAAGTCATTAGGCAGCCTTTCATTTCTTCATGGACCAAAAAATATTTTGTTCATCGTACAATTCGTGGTGTTACAATTTCGGGCCTTGAATCGGTTTTTATCGAAGAGGAAAATCATATGGGTAGAAGTGATGCGTACCGTAACCTAACATACACCTCTTCTATATGAGAAATGAACGAATGATTTGTTCACCCCAGCAAATTATTTAGCAATCATTTGAAACTCTTCAATGCGTTTTAGTGCACCTGGTTCAATTTCTTCAATCGCCTTGGCAGCCTGTTCCAATGCGAGTTCATACTTATAAGAGCGAAATAAACGCTCCGATTCAGCTAACTGCTCGGCAAGTTCTGGATATCTGCTACGATATCGGTTTGCATACTGGATGACCTGTTCGGTTAAATAGGCTTGGTCAAGCATAAATTCTGTTTGTTCGAGCAGATGCTCGCTTGCCGTCGATGCCTTTGATAGAGCATCTTTAACTTCGACCATATTTAGCGGTTGCCGCTCTAACACAGCTAACACGTTGTCATTTTTTTCAACAGCCTCGTCAATCGCTTTCCAAATATAATCCGGAACTCCAGGAATGTTGCTTTTTTTAATTTTCCTCGTCACGTCATTAATCTGTTGGCGCATATTCGCTAACTTTTCTTTAGCTTCAAGTTCGTCCTTACGTAAGTTTTGGATATTCTTTTTGAACGTATCGTGTTTCTGTTGAAGCTCTTCTATTTCTTTAAAAGCATTTTCCAATTGAGTTCGCAGCTCTGAATGTGAGGTAGATTTTCCTTCTAATTCAGACATGATTTGTTTGAATTCATCTTTTCGTTTAGAAATTGCCTTTTCCAATGATAAGTAATGATCCATATCATGATCATCAAAATAATACATTTTTTTTAAGTCTTGAACTTCTCGTTTTGTTTCTTCAAAATGAGTCGTTATCGCCTTTAATGATTGTTCATAACCGGGTACTTTAGACTCAATATAGTTTTTATCAATGGCTTCTTTTTCAAGCAGTTCATATATTTCATCCATCCGTTCCTGCACTTCTTCGATTGTATGTTTTACTTCATCTGTCTTTCCTTCTATGAGCGCATCTACGCAATCAGATAGTCTTTCTTTATAGCTATGTATTTCTTTATCATACCCCAAATGACCAAGACGATAACCTTCTTCCTTCATCTCTTCGATGCCAAGGCTCAGTTCATTTAACTGATTGGGTAAGCTTTTGTAACAGGCATTAAACAACTCAGGATAGTCTTCGATCTCACTATGTAATGATTCAAAGTCCGCTTTCATACCTTTGACAAGGTTCGCGGCTTTCGTATAATCCCCCGACTCGACATGCGTGTAGTACTGATTCAAGTGATTGTCCAACTGATCGAGTTCTGATTCAAATCTCGTTTCCGCTTTTCTATATTGATATCGATTTTGAATTAACTCTTTTCGGAGAGATTTCATACGCGGTAACAACTGTTCAACTTCTTTACGACTTGCCTCTTCAGATTCCATTAATTCATTTAACTCATGAAGAATGTTTTCAATTTCTTGTTCAATGGCATTGAGTATGTCACCTGTTTTTTGGGTGATTTTTTTCGCTTGGGAAATCCGATAACGGTCGGCGACTTCTTCCGCAGTTAATAAATGTTCTTCAACAGCAGCTAACTCCTTCGTAACAATTCGTTCCCAACGTTCCTTCCACGATTCAAATTTAGTCAAAGTCTCTCCAGATAAATTTAACCGTTTTATTTGTGAAAGTTCGGAAGCAACATTTCGATTCATAATATCCAATTTCCAAGTTTCTAGTCGATCTACTTCGTCATATACACGTTTGCGTAAAATGAGTCCAGTAGCAATGAGTATGATAATAAGTAGTATGATCCCGATTACGTATACCATCCTATGCCTCCTAACCGAGTTCCTGAATAAGAGGAAAATCCTTTGTTAACATATAACTATCATATGTAGGTCCTTTTCACTATGTATGATATAAAGTTATTTCCTATATCCACTTTGTTATATATATAATACCATGTTAACAGCTGTGTGTGCGAAAAAAATAAAACAAATGATAAAATGTTCACGTTCGTGAAGTTCATTTTATTTCTAATGGACTGCTCATTTCCTCTACATATTACACTTGTTCTTGATTTACGACATACTCCATCATAACAAAGTCTAACCATTGATGAATCGTTTGAATATACCTTTTGGCAAATAATTGATGAGAATATTCATCCATCACTTGATCTTTCCATTCATGGTGCATCATATATGGCGTTATGAGCATCCCTTTAAACTGCATAAATAGAAATTTATGATGGATTATTTGTCCGCTCGTTTGGGGAACCACTTCAAAAAATATTTTGCGAAGCAAATGATTTTCTTTTGCTAAATAGGTAATCGTCATTTCCCTTACGAATAAAGTATCTAATGATAATTCGCGATGAATGAAGCAAGATAATTGGTGATTCTTTTGTTTATATTGTATAATGACGAACACTAATTTCTTTAGTTTTTTGGCAGGTGATAATGATTCGTACTCTTGAATCACCTGTTCCAATGCTTGTAAATAATTTTCATAGTAATTCGTGACGGCGTACTCTAAAAGCCCTTGTTTGCTTTTAAAATAATAACTGATCAAGGACACGTTAACGGAAGCCCTATGGGCAATGTCACGAACAGAAGTTCCATTAAATCCTTTTTGGAAAAATAGAAAAGAAGCAGCATCAATGACTTTTTGTTTCGTCGAACTCATTTTATTGTTATTCACTCCTTTGCCTTTATAGATAACATACGACAAAACGGTCAATTGTCCTTTATTTTTTACCAGGTCTATCTATTCCCTATCAATCTAAGAAAGGAGCATCGACATGTTTCAACCTATAACATATAGTAGCGATAAACAAAGAGGCTATGAACAATTACTCAAGCAATTAGACGCCTTACTTCAGGGTGAGGAAGATGCCATTGCTAATTTAGCTAATGCATCTAGCTTATTAAATCAATTTTTGACGGATATCAATTGGGTCGGTTTTTACATATGGAAGGACGATGAACTCGTCCTTGGCCCTTTCCAAGGGTTGCCTGCGTGCGTACGTATCCCTTATGGAAAAGGGGTTTGTGGAACAGCTCTTAAGGAACAAAAGACACAGAGAGTTGAAAATGTTCATGAATTTCCTGGACATATCGCATGTGATCAAGCGAGCAAGTCAGAACTTGTTATTCCGATGTTCATTCAAGAACAGCCCTATGCCGTGCTAGATATTGACAGTCCGATTTACAACCGCTTTGACGAAACAGATCAATTATACCTTGAGAAGTTTGTCTATGTTTTAAACAACCATATCCATGGCTCCAACAACGAAGCTTAAGGCATACGTAGTAAAGATATTCAGTGAAACACATCGTCTCATCTTCAGTCGTTCATCACAAGGCATTACGGCAACCATTCTATGAAGAGAGAGTTAGCTGTTGACTTTTGCTTTATAAAACGATATACTATTCTTCGTGTAAAATAATATAGTAGCTTATGTGAACCACCGATTGTTTCATTTCGTTCCTCTCTTCATTGAGGTGTATCGTGTAACTCTCAGCTGCTGGAGCGATGGTACATGAAAACGAAATGGGCAATGGAAAGGAACACGGTTATTTATTTTATGCAAAATTACTGATGAGGAGGAAAGATCCTATGGCACGATATACAGGTCCCGTTTGGAAAAAAGCTCGTCGTCTTGGCATTTCCTTAACTGGAACGGGCAAAGAGTTAGAAAAACGCCCTTATGCCCCAGGACAACACGGTGCAAACCAACGAAGAAAAATGTCGGAATACGGCTTACAGCTTCAAGAAAAACAAAAGCTCCGTTACATGTACGGTTTAAACGAACGCCAATTCCGTAACTTATTTGACAAAGCTGGTAAACTAAAAGGGGTTCATGGTGAAAATTTCATGATTTTACTCGAATCACGTCTTGATAACCTTGTTTACCGACTTGGTTTTGCACGGACACGTAAACAAGCACGCCAGCTTGTAACACATGGTCATGTAACAGTTGATGGAATGCGACTAAACATCCCATCCTACGAAGTAAAGCCCGGTCAAGTCATTGGTCTTCGCGAAAAAGCTAAAAATCTTGAAACGATTAAAGAAGCTCTTGAAATCAACAACTTTGTTCCGGAGTATTTAACATTTGATGAAGATAAAATGGAAGGAACGTTCAATCGTCATCCTGAACGCTCTGAACTCCCAGCAGAAATCAACGAAGCTTTAATCGTCGAGTTTTATTCAAGAAAATAATTGCCTTCATTTTCCCCCTTGGATTTGTTCGTACAGAACATTTCAAGGGGCTTTTTATATACCTTTTCATCCTGAGTCAATTGTAAATAACGACTGCAATCATTTAATCTACCTGCTATATAAAAAAGCATTGCCTAACGCTATCGATTCCACGTTAAGCAATGCTTTTTTATTGTTACGCAAATGTAATGACAAAATATCTTTTTTTTCCACGGCGAATGATCGTAAATGTATCCTCGATTTGATCTTCCTTTGAGAGCGTATATTGTTGATCTGTCTGTCTTTCACCGTTGATATAAATCGCTCCATTTGTAATATCTTCACGCGCTTGTCGTTTGGAAGATGAGATGGAAGCATTGACTAGCAGGTCAACTAAGCCGACCTCTTTTTCATCGCTTTGATACGTTGGTACGTCTTTGAATGCTTGTTCAATATCAGAGACTGTTAACTGCTTCAAGTCGCCGCTGAACAATACGTCAGTAATTTTTTGTGCTTGTTCCAAAGCTTCCTGACTATGTACCATTCTTGTCATTTCTTCAGCCAAACGCTTTTGGGCCACTCGATCTTCAGGACGCTCTCTCACTTCTACTTCCAAAGCTTCGAGCTCCTCATCCGAAACAAATGTAAAATAACGTAAAAAGTTAATGACGTCGCGGTCATCCGTATTAATCCAAAACTGATAAAATTCATACGGGGATGTTTTTTCTGGATCTAACCAAATTGCTCCTCCAGCTGTTTTTCCGAATTTTGTCCCGTCGGCCTTTGTAATAAGTGGTACCGTCAGTCCAAATACGTTAATGTCTTCCTCTTCATCTTCCCTAGAACGACGAATCAATTCCATTCCAGCTGTAATATTTCCCCATTGATCACTTCCACCAATTTGCAAGGTGCAATTTTCTTCTTCATACAATTTTAAGAAATCAAGTGATTGTAAAATCATATAACTAAACTCTGTATACGTGATCCCTTCTTCAATTCGAGCGGAGACAGATTCTTTCGCTAACATATAATTGATTCCAAAATGCTTTCCTGCACCTCGCAATAAATCAATTACAGTCATATCACTCAACCATTCATAGTTGTTACGGGCAACAACTGGGTTTTCACCTTTATCAAATTCGAGCAGTTTAGCAATCTGTTGCTTAATACTTTCAGTGTACTCTTTGACAACTTCTTCTTCATTGAGTGTGCGTTCTGTTGATCGGCCACTAGGGTCGCCAATCATCCCTGTTCCACCGCCGATTAATGCAATCGGCTTATGTCCTGCTTTTTGAAACCTTTTCAACATCATGATGGGGACTAAATGGCCGATATGTAGACTGTCAGCTGTCGGATCAAAGCCACAATATAAAGTGACTTGCCCTTGATTCAAATGTTGTCGCAATCCTTCTAAGTCTGTTGTTTGATGAATTAATCCTCGTTTTTGTAAATCTTCAATAATGTCCATCTCTATTCACTCACTTTCTAATCATATGATTTCTATTTGTAAACAAATAAAAAACTCCTCCCCTAAAAATAAGGGACGAGCTAAACACGTGGTACCACCCTTGTTGCAATACTTTGCCACTTAAGGATTGTTAACGGTCGTTGATTCCACCGTCTTCATCCAGTTGTGACTCATCGAACAAGGCGATGAATTATTGGACGAAGAAGCTCCAGAACGTAATTCGCCAATGAACATATGCTAACTTACACCGCCGTTAGCTCTCTGGAAATACATTACCCTTCATACCGTAGAGTTTTTTGGATTCTAATCTACAATGAAGGCTTCACATAGCTACTTCATTCTTTCTTTGCCTTTATATATTCATGTATTTACTATATATAGCATAATAAAATATAAATTTCAATCAAAATTATTTTTTTATACATCTTCAATAAAGCATGTGCTATAATAAAGGTTGAATTTCAGGGGGTGTTTCAAGTGGAGCTAAAACAATCACTCCAAAAACTAAATCAAAAGATGAAATCATTATGGAATTCTGGAAAGATTCAAAGCACCTTTCGAATGACATATGATATATTTTGGAACGTTATGTTATTTTTTATTGTCATTGGAATAATCAGTTTGTTTTTTGGTTTAGGAGTTGGGGCTGGTTATTTTGCCTCTTTGGTAAAAGACGAACCGATTCGAAGCTATGAATCTATGAAACAAGATATATACAACTATGAAGAAACATCAAAGTTATATTTTGCAGACGATATTTATATTGGTGATATCCGAACGGATTTACATCGTGAGGAAATAGCATTGGATCAAATTTCTCAATCTTTAATTGATGCTGTCATCGCCACAGAGGATGAATACTTTCAAGAGCATAACGGAATCGTCCCGAAAGCAATTTTTCGAGCGGTCATTCAAGAAGCAACGAATGCAGATGTAAAAACGGGTGGAAGTACCTTAACTCAACAACTTATTAAAAATCAAATGTTGACAAACGAAGTATCTTTTGAAAGAAAAGCGAAAGAAATATTGTTAGCTCTTCGGTTAGAACGTTTTTTTGAAAAAGATGAAATCTTAGAGGCATACTTAAATGTTGTGCCATTCGGAAGAGATTCATCTGGAAGGAATATTGCCGGGATTCAAACGGCGGCCCAAGGTATCTTTGGAGTTGATGCGAAAGATTTAAACTTAGCCCAATCCGCCTATTTAGCAGGTTTACCACAAAGTCCTTCCGCATACACACCTTTCGTTAATACAGGTGGGTTAAAAAAGGAAGAACATTTACAACCTGGTATCAAGCGGATGGAGACTGTGTTAAGACGTATGTACAACTTAGAATACATTACCGAAGAGGAATATAAAGAAGCATTACAATATGATATTGTCGCCGATTTCCAAGAAAAGAAAGACTCGCCGACGGAAAAATACCCATATATAACGTATGAGCTTCAGGATCGAGCTGTAAAAATCTTAAGTGAAATTATGGCAAAAGAAGATGGTTACACTGTAAAAGACTTGAATAAAGACAAAGAATTGCGCACTCACTATGAGGAACTTGCGGAGCGCGACTTACCTAAAAAGGGATATCATATCCACTCAACGATTGACAAGGAAATTTATGATGCGTTTCAACAAGTCGTCAAAGACTATCCGCATTTCGGTCCTGACCGAACAATTGTCCAAAAAAATGAAGAGACAGGTGAAACAGAAGAAATACTCGACCCTGTCCAAACGGGCGGCGTATTGATTGAAAATGAAACAGGTAAAATTATTAGTTTTGTAGGCGGACGAGAATATAGTGCAAATAAACAATTAAACTTTGCTACAAATGCAAAGCGACAAAATGGTAGTACAATGAAGCCATTATTAGTTTATGCTCCCGCTATGGAAAAAGGAGTCATCCAACCTGGATCCCCCATTGCGGATATTCCATTGCGAGGTAAGGATAGTCCACAAAACTACGGTGGGGCCAATTATGGACTCGTATCCGCTCGGGAAGCATTAGCAAAATCTTATAACCGCCCGGCTTTCAATACGTATTTACAAATTATTGACGAGAATCCGGCTAAAGAATACTTGGAGAAGATGGGATTTAGCACACTGACAGAAACAGATCATCAAGTTGAAGCCCTTTCTCTCGGTGGTATGGAGAGAGGAGTTTCTGTAGAGGAAAATACAAATGCCTTTTCTACGTTTGCAAATGATGGAGATTTTGTTGATGCGTATATGATCGAAAAAATTACAACACCTGATGGTGAAGTCATTTATGAACATGAACCAAAACCTACTGAGGTGTTTTCACCACAAACTGCTTATTTGACGATTGATATGTTGCGCGATGTCGTTAATGAAGGCACAGCGAGTTTTTTGAACTCACAACTAAAACATAGTGGCGTAGATTGGGCTGGTAAAACTGGGACAACGAATGACTATAAAGATGCTTGGTTCGTTGCTACAAATCCAAATGTAACATTTGGCACATGGATTGGCTACGATTCCAACGAAAGCCTAGAGTATTGTCCGGGATGTTCCTTATCCTACAGTCAACGAAATATGAAGTTATGGGCAGAATTGATGAATGTTGCATCAGATATCAATCCTGACTTACTTGCACCGAAGGAACGTTTCGAACGCCCCGATGGAATTGTTGAACGGAGTTACTGTGCGATTTCTGGAATGCTTCCTTCCAAACTATGTAAGCAAGCAGGGATGATTCGAACAGATTTATTTAATGCTAAATTTGTCCCTACCAAAGTAGATGATAGTTTAATTTCAAAAAACGGAAAGCTCGTATTTAATCCAGCGTTTTTAAAACGCCATGGATACGATCAATTAGACGATCTCAGTATGCTCTTCCCTAGAGGAATCAAAGGGTCGTGGGGCAGGAATAGTTCATCTAGTAAAACATCACCCGATACAAAACAGGAGGATAATTCTTCTCCTCCTTCCGAACAGAAGAATAGCGAAACTTCGGATGAACAAAATAATAATCATCAATCGGGCAACAATCATAATACCGATAAAAAAGAAAAGCAAGAGAAAAAGAATAACGAACAACAGTCACCAAAAAAACAACCGAAAGAAAAAGAGCAAAATAAGGAACAACCGAAAGAGGAAAAGACCGAGAAAACAGAGGAAAAAAACAAAAATAATGAGCGAAACAAAGAAAGCGAAAAGAAAAAAGAAGGAGACCAAGGTAAGCCAGACGAAAATTCCGAAGACAAAGAGAAGAATAACGGGAAAGAAAATGAAAAAGAGCAAGAAAAGGAACAAGAAAAAGAACAAGAAAAAGATAATGGCTCCGAAAAGCCGGATGAAGGTGATTCGAATGACAAGGATGAATCGGGATCGAACGAGAATGAAGAGAACGATTAAGGATTGAAGAGGAAAAGCTTCCTCTTCTTTTCTTTTGGATGATTTCACATAAAAGTCATTGCAAACGGAAGATTTTTTTCAATGATACTGTATAATAAAAACATGTGAGGAGTGTTCACACTAATTTTTCCTTTAGGCGGTGAAATAATGAAACATGTGAAGACATATCATTCTCTTACGCAAAAAACAGATCACGGTCCTATCATCATTGAAGGTCCCTTACCTTCATCCGAACTAAAAAAATATGATTTTCACGAAGATTTAATAGCTTTTCGACCAGCTCCTAAACAGTTTGAAGCGATTGTCGAAATCGCCGACCTTCCAGAAGGACGGATTATTGTTGCTCGCACCGAACAAACGATTATCGGATATGTCACATATTTGTACCCTGATCCGTTAGAAAGATGGTCAGCGTTTGCTATGGAGAACTTAATTGTCTTAGGAGCGATTGAAGTTATTCCGAAATATCGGGGATTCAAGGTTGCTTCAAAATTATTAGAAGTATCGATGATGGATGAATATATGGAAAATTACATTATAATATCGACCGAATATTACTGGCATTGGGACTTGGAGGGAACGCAATTAAATATTTGGCAATATCGGAAAATCATGGAGAAAATGATGTCTCACGGAGGATTAACACCCGCACCCACAGACGATCCTGAAATCATTTCTCATCCGGCTAATTGTCTCATGGTCCGCATCGGCAACAATGTTTGTGAAGAATCGATAAAACAATTCGATACATTACGCTTTTTAACACGTCATAAGCAGCGACATATGAAAGGAGGAGTTTACAATGCTCGTTGAGGAAATCATGCAAAGGAATGTCGTAACATTACCACCTACTGCTTCGATTGCTACAGCGATGAAACTCCTACAAGAACACCGAATTCGCCATATTCCTATCGTTGATGAACACGACAACGTCATTGGGATTGTATCTGATCGTGATGTTCGAGATGCGTGTCCATCCATTTTTGATGATGAAGACGATCTTTTATTGCAAAAAAATATACAATCTATTATGACTGAACCCGTTACGACTGTTCATCCGCTCGACTTTGTTGCCGAAATCGCACGAATATTTTATGAAGAAGAGTTCGGTGCATTACCCGTCGTACGTAACGAAAAATTAATTGGGATGATTACTGAAAAAGACATGCTCTATACGTTGATTGTACTCACAGGCACCCACGTACAAAGTTCTCACATCGAAGTGAAGGTGCCTCATGAGCCAGGTGCTCTCCCTCAGGTGACTTCGATCATCGGAAAGCGTAAAGTTAATATTGTATCGGTGTTAATTTACCCGTGTAAAGATGACCCTAAATATAAAGTCATCGTTTTCCGTATTCAAACAATGAATCCAACACCGATAATTAATGATTTACGTGATGCAGGATATAAGTTAATGTGGCCGAATAATCTCCCGGAGCCAAAACGATGATGTGTCATTCATTATTTGTTTATTCAGATGATTTATTAGACTATCGCTTTCACTCTGAGCACCCCTTTGATCAAAGAAGAGTCTTACTTACAAAGGATTTATTAGAAGCGGCTGGTCAGTTATCGGCTGATGATATCATTAAGCCACGTATGGCAACTGATGAGGAATTGAAGCTTTTTCACGATCCTGCCTATATCACAGCAGTAAAAAAAGCCGGAAACGGTGAGCTGAATCTTGATGAGGGGCTTGATTTTGGTCTCGGCACAGAAGATACACCAATGTTTTCAAATATGCATGAAGCATCGGCATTTTTAGTTGGTGGAACACTCACTGCAGTCGATGCCGTATTAGAAAATCAAGCCGATCACGCACTTCATTTAGGAGGAGGTCTTCACCACGGCTTTAAACGAAAGGCAAGTGGATTTTGTATATACAATGACGGAGCAATCGCTATTCAATATATTCGCAAAAACTACAATCTGAGAGTCTTATATGTCGATACGGATGCACATCACGGAGATGGCGTGCAATGGGCGTTTTATGACGATCCGAATGTATGTACCTTTTCGATTCATGAAACAGGTAGATATTTATTTCCTGGAACAGGCAATGTCAATGAGCGTGGCATTAAACAAGGACATGGGTATTCATTTAATTTGCCGATCGATGCCTTCACCCAAGACGATTCGTTTCTATACGTATATGAAACCGCTTTTAAGGAGATTACCGAATTTTTCCAACCGGACGTCATTATCACCCAAAACGGGGCCGATGCACATTTTTACGATCCATTAACTCACTTATGTGCCTCCATGAAAATATTCGAAAAAATACCTCTGTTGGCGCATAAATTAGCGCACAAATACAGTTATGGAAAATGGATTGCATTAGGTGGTGGGGGATATGATTTTTGGCGTGCTGTCCCAAGATCCTGGGCCCAAATATGGAATATCATGAAAGATGGGAAGCCCCAACAGGGAAGTTTACCTTCGAGTTGGTTACAAAAATGGCAAAAAAAATCATCTGTTTCTCTTCCCCTATATTGGCACGATCCAAAACAGCACATACCGAATATTCCTCGACGACAAGAAATTTCAGAAAAAAATGAACATATGTTAGCGAGATTATTAACATACACAAACAAGATGAAAAGCAATTAATGGATACAGGATAGACGAAGAAGAAGGATGATCGATTCATCCTTCTTCTTCTGTCGCTTTTTCGTCCTATATAATAATTTCTATGCGTCTATTTTTACCCCAACTACTGCGAGAATTATATGAGGTGCGATCGTCTCGTATCCCATATCTCGCCACGATGAAACGTGATCCATCAAAATCATTGTCTGTTTAGAAAATATGTGATGACGCTACCTGCTCGCACAAGATCACTCCGAATTCGATGGATAACAGTAATTCGAAATCAGCCGACGATTTGTATGCCCTCTACTAATCCATGAAAGGAGGATTTATTTTCCTTCAATTAAGTAACTAGCTGTGAATTAAGTCGACACTACGCTTATTTTGTTGAGCTTCTTTCAATAATTCGATGGGGTAATATTACATTTTGTTCCTCTACCTCTTCTTTATTCATCAACTTCGTTAATAATCGCATTGCAACAGCGCCGATATCATACATCGGCTGTACAATTGTCGTCAATGTCGGACGGACCATTGTTGCTAATCGTGTATTATCAAAACCAATGATTTCAACGTCTTCTGGAACGGTAAAACCTAAATCTTGTGCTCCATGAATTACTCCTAAAGCCATTTCATCAGAAGCGACAAAGATTGCTGACGGGGTTTCTTCCAATGTCAGTAGTTGTTGGGCAGCTTTTAATCCTGAATCATACGTATAGTCACCATATGCTACGAGTTCTTCAGCAAATGAAATCGATGCATCTGTTAGCGCGCGTTTGTATCCCGAATATTTCAATTCGTTAATAATAATTTCTTTCGTTGCTGAAACAAAGCCTATTCGCTCGTTTCCTTGTTGAACTAAATATTGGGTCGCCTCATAGGCTGCTTTTTCATAATCGATATTAACCGATGGCATTTGTTCCGTTCCATCATATGTTGCCGCTAACACAATGGGTACTGGAGCACTGGAAAACTGCTCCGTATGTTCCTCGGTAATGTTCCCTCCCATAAACACAATTCCATCCACTTGTTTTTCAAGCATCGTATTGATGAGTTGCAACTCTTTTTCTTCGTTTCGGTCGGAGTTACTCAAAATAATATTATATTTATACATCGTTGCGATATCCTCAATCCCTCTTGCTAGTTCCGCAAAAAAGATGCTCGATATATCTGGGATAATCGCTCCAACAGTTGTGGTTTTTTTGCTGGCTAAGCCACGTGCCACTGCATTCGGACGATAACCTAGTCGCTCAATAGCAACTAAAACCTTTTTTCGGGTCGCCGGTTTAACATTTGGATTTCCATTTACTACACGGGAAACAGTTGCCATGGATACATTTGCCTCTCTTGCTACATCATAGATTGTTACATTCATTTCCAATCATCCTCCTAGTCATTTTTATGTGAACGATCTTGAAAGCCACGCTTTCTCTTCGATTAACGTTACAAATATCTCCATTTTTGTCTAAAAATACACATATGCCTTTTATTTTATCATATGTTACGTTGCATAAAAACACAAAATGAAAAGCTGACCGTAGCTGATCAGCCCCCCCATGAAGATTTTTCTATATCAATCTATTGCTCATCAATAAACAATCATATCTCCATTTATCCTTTAAAAACATCACATCGTAAACAGTTTAAATATATCACTCTAACTCAGTACGCATCGTCCTTGTTCATTTGAGCACGTAAATGATAGATACTGTTACTATAATCCTTTTTAAAGTAATCTTCAATCATACGAGCGAATGATTTGAAAATTAGTCATAATTATCGTTCATTTTTTTAATGTTAATGCTAGCATATTAGGATAAGGATGAAAAAATCTGAAAAGGATTTATGCATGAAAGATTTTGTATTAGCGCTTAATCGGTATACGGTTGAGGCACAAATTCATTGCCATATCACTAGCGAATAGTATACGTTACGTGAGTGGGATTGATTAAAAGACGGGGACAAACTAGACATTATCAAGCGAAAGTCGATTTCTTTTATGTTTCACGTATGTCGAATGAGATCTTTCGAATGCTCAAGATAACTTATAAAGATATAAATCGGAACGACCTTCGCGTTTTGATGAACCGATCAAGATAGGAATCATTTAATGATTTATTGGCGTTAATGAAAAGAAATGAGTATACATGATCGTTGTTAAATGAAAATTGAGACCCTTATTAAACGGGTCTCAACAATTTTTCTTAAAGATTTACTTGTCCGAAGCAACCTTATCTTTTTCAGCAGTGACTTCTGCCGTTTCTTCTGTTGTAGGCTCCGAAGATTCATTTTGTTTTTCATCTTGTTGTGGTTGTAATTTAGTTTGAACGGCTTGTGTGAGATCACCTGTTTTCTCAGAAACTGCTTGTGTCAGCTGTGCTGTAGAATCAGCAGCCTTTTGCTTTAACTCTGACCCTTTGTTAACAGCACGATCCTTCCATTCGCTCCCTTTTACTTGTGCAATGTCCTTCCACTCCCCCGCACGGTGAGCGACCCCTACAGCACCGTCATTCAATTGGCGTCTGAGTTCTCTCCCAGACTTAGGGGCAAACAACAATGCTAAGCTTGCGCCAACTAACCCACCGATGAGCGTACCTACCATAAAATCTTTCGTATTCATGTTATCACTCATTTTTTATTCCTCCTATGTACTGTAATATCTATTTCTTGTTCTTTTTCCACAAATCCATAATCGCTGTACCCCATTTTACAGCTTGTGATACTTTTTCTTGATTTTGAGAAGATGCTTGTGAAATTTTTGCAGATAATTGTCGTAATGATTGGTTAAATTCCTTCGTTGTATCACCGATTTCCTTCATTCCATCGAAAAGAACATCCATCTTCATAGCCTTCTGATTCACATCATCCGCTAGACGATTTGTTTTGCCTAATAAAGAAGTCGTCTCTGTTGTAATTCCTTCCATTTGTTTTTCGAGACTTGCTAACGTGTGATCCACATGATCGAATGTACGTTTAGCTGATTTTAGGGTCTTAATAAAAGATACAACGAGTACAACGAATGCGGCAACGAAAATAATTGCAGCAATGGTTAACAATGCGATCATCTTCATCAACAGCTCCTTCTAGTGTTTAGTCATCATGAGTTCATATGTAAAGGATTACTATTAGTTTAACTGAATAACGGAATCCATACAAACAATTATATATTCATTACTGAGCAAGGGCGAACACGACACCAGTATATCTCCTTTCAACAAATTATTTCGACAAATATGTATAAAATCCTATATAAATCGCATAAATGTCAAACAAACTTCATTTCTGCATTCATTTTGCAAATGGATTGTTCATTTATAGATCTATGCTTTGAGTGACGGACCACTGATTTTAGATGAAAAATAAAGAAGCTGGGACATAAGTTGAAAATGAATTGACTTTAGATTAAACATAAAATCAGAAAAATAGAACCACATGAAATCAAGGTTTTTGAATTGGATTTCATGCGGTTTATTCATTTTAAAAAGGTTTTGTCCCAGCCTCTTTTTAACAAGACTTATTCACTTGAGAATTTGCTAAATGCATTTCATAAGCTTGTTGAAATTTTTGAATATCTCCAGCACCCATAAATATTAAGACGCTTTCTGGATAATTTTGTAAAATATCAACGTTCGATATTTTTAAAATTGAGCTATCAGGAATGCGTTTTTGCAAATCATCAATTGTTAACTGTCCATCATTCTCTCGAGCTGAACCGAATATATCACATAAATAGACGTGATCAGCCAATTCTAGACTATCCGCAAACTCCTGTAAAAATATCTTTGTCCGTGTAAACGTATGGGGTTGAAAAATCGCTACAATCGGTCGATTTGGATATTTTTTTCGAGCCGATTCAATCGTCACTTTTACTTCAATCGGATGATGAGCATAATCATCAACAATGATTTGATTTCCGACTTGTTTGTCCGTAAATCGTCTTTTCACCCCTTGGAACGTCTTCAACTTTTTAATATCCTCAACGGGAATCCCTTCATAGTGACAAATCGCAATGACAGATAATGCGTTTAACACATGATGGTCTCCATACATCGGAATGGTAAATGTATCGTAATACGTATTTCTAACAAACACATCAAATTCAGTACCTTCTTCTGTTTCGGTGACATTTTGTGCTTGAAAATCATTCGTCGCTGAAAAACCGTAATACACTGCGGGAACTTTCGCTTGGATTTGCAGTAAATATTCATCATCTCCACAAGCGATAATCCCTTTTTTAACATTATCAGCCATCGATTGGAAGGCATCAAACACATCATTAATACTTGAAAAATAATCCGGATGATCATAATCGATATTTGTCATAATTGCGTAGTCCGGTTCATAACGTAAAAAATGTCGGCGATATTCACAAGCTTCAAAGACGAAATATTCGCTATCCATATGCCCTTTACCGGTTCCATCCCCAATCAAATAGGAAATAGGATATGCTTCATTTAGAACATGAGCTAGAAGTCCTGTCGTCGATGTTTTTCCGTGAGAACCTGTTACAGCAATACTCGTATATTGTTTCAACCATTCACCTAGAAATTCGTGATACTTGTAAAATGTAACCCCTCGACGTTTTGCTTCCTTAATTTCGATATGATCTTCTGAAAAAGCATTACCGGCTATAACTGTATATCCATCTTTAATATTTTCTTCTGAAAAAGGGTATATAGGAATGTTTTTAGCTTCTAATGCTTCTTGTGTGAAAAACCTTTTTTCCACATCCGAACCTTGAACTTTTTCTCCTGAATCATGAAGAATCTGAGCAAGTGCACTCATCCCTGTTCCCTTTATACCAATAAAATGGTAAGTTGTCATAAAAAGAACCTCCATATATATGTGTACAAAAAGTGCTCGTTACAGCTTTTGATCTCATGCTATCAATAAATATAACTCACATTCGACACTTCGATTGTGAAACATGCTTCTGAAACCTTACGCATCCTCGTTATTATAGCAAAACTTATGCTAGAGTAAAATAGATTGTCCTTTCTAAATACTCATAACAAAGACATGTCCTCTACTGTTCTCTGTAATCTACTTTTTCCAGCCGCGGATTCGGTCGATAACGTCGTCCTTCTTTCGCTGATGGCGTTCCATTTAACAGGACATTATCTCCCGTGAATCCTATCCTTATATTTAATAAGCTTCTACCGACACCATACATATCGACAGGTACATTTTTTTCTTCAAAATAGCGAATTCGTTCTTCCGTGAATCCACCACTAACCATGATTTTAACATGATGAAACCCTTCTTCATCCAAAGCTTTTCTTAATGCAAAGACGAGCTGAGGATTAACTCCACGTGGGTCAAACGTACCCATTAAATGTTGATTTCTAAGAAAGTATTTGTCAACGAGCGTTCGAGATGTATCTAAGCGGACACCTTTTAGCTCTTTACCAAATGCTTTAGCTACTTTAAGTGAATCAGTAATCACGTCATTGTTGTAGTCGACAAGTGCGACTAAATCATCCTCTGGATACGTTTCATGGTAAGCACGTGTTGCCGCTACAACATCACCGCGAAACATTTGAATGAGCGCATGTGGCATCGTACCCATTCCTTCTTTTCCCCACCACTCATTCATCGCGTGGGTCGCTTGGGCTGTAGATCCACCGATAAATGCCGCATATCCGTCACCAGCTTGTTGCGTATAATGATCATCGCGATCGCCCATAAAAATGATCGGTTTTTGTTTACCAGAAATGCTAGCGGCTTTTACAACATTGTATACATTCGTAGCAACCGATGTTCGTCTCGATAAAATCCCATCGATAATCCCTTCGAGAAACCCAAATTGTTGATATGCACCTGAGACGGTCAATACCGACTCAAAGGGGGTGATTTTGTCACCATCTTTCAATGAATAAATTTCTAATGTTTCTGGATTGTCGGCAAATGTATGTAATAATGCGATTGCTTCGTCCGCTCCGCATAATACAGCATCATCTTTTTGAAAAAATTGCATCGTCACATGATTGTTGGGTAATTTTTTTTCCACAATTTCTCTCGTTTTTAAAAAATATACAGCGGAAAACCAACCTTCACCGACTCTTTCATCGAATTTAAATGTTTTATTAGTTAAGCGATCAATTTTACCTGTTAGTTTTTGCTCTATTTCTTTCATAAGAAATCTCCTTAATTTCTTTTTATGAAAAAGCGAATAAATTTTATCTCTTCTATCATATATAAACATCGATCAATAAACAAGTATCCGTTTCGATAAACAATGTCTGAAGTACCAAAATCATTTCCTTCAATCCAGTTCTACATTCGGTTGTTTTGCTACGATTCATTTAAGCAAATATTTCTTCTGCTTGCGATTGTGTCACTAACACATCTCGCGGTTTACTGCCGTTTTGCTGAGATACAATGCCTTTTGCTTCCATCGTATCGATGATTCGAGCTGCTCGATTGTACCCTATTTTAAATTGTCTCTGTAATAAAGATGTACTCGCACGATTTTTATTCAATACAAATCGAACCGCATCTTCCAACAACTCATCTTCTGATTCATCTGTATCCATTTTCTCTAAGAGGGTTTCTTGTTCAAATAAGTAATGAACAGGGGAAACAGTTTTAACATAATTTGTCACTCGTTCAATTTCCTCATCGGAAACAAACGGGCCTTGGAGGCGAATACTTTTACGAGCCCCATTTTCAATAAAGAGCATATCCCCTTTACCGAGTAACTTTTCTGCACCAGATGTATCGATAATAGTTCGTGAATCGACTTGTGACGAAACACTAAAGGCAATTCTTGTCGGGATATTCGCTTTGATTAATCCGGTAATCACATCGACAGAAGGGCGCTGCGTGGCTACGATTAAATGAATGCCTGCAGCACGTGCTTTTTGAGCAATCCGAGAGATTGAATCTTCAACATCTTGAGGCGACATCATCATGAGATCTGCTAATTCATCGATTACAATGATGATAAAAGGCATTTTCTCACCGTTTGTTTCGACATAGTGATTGTACCCCTCAATATTTCTTACACCCGCCTCCACAAACTTCATATAGCGATCTTCCATCTCATTTACAGCCCATTTCAGAGCAGCTGTAGCCGCTTTAACATCGGTAATCACTGGGGAAACTAAGTGCGGAATCCCATTATATGGTGCGAGTTCAACCATTTTAGGATCAATTAATAAAAATTTCACTTCTTCAGGACTCGCTTTATACAATAAACTAATTAAAATTGAGTTGATACAAACACTTTTTCCCGAGCCTGTAGCACCTGCAATTAAACCGTGAGGCATTTTTTGGATATTCGTAGCTACCGGGGTGCCTTCAATACTTAAACCGAGCGCAATCGTCAATGGAGATGAATTGTTCGTAAATGTGTCCGTAGCAAAAATCTCACGTAACCCGACCATTTGTGGTTTTGGATTAGGGACTTCGATTCCGACGGTATTTTTTCCAGGAATTGGCGCCTCGATGCGAATATCTTTAGCCGACATATTCAACTTCAAATCATCGCTTAAATTTCTAATTTTACTTACCTTTACACCCATTTCTGGTTGCACTTCAAAGCGTGTCACTGCCGGCCCTTGCGTCGCATGGACGACATTTGCTCGAACCCGGAAGTGCTTTAATGTTTGATCTAATAATGATTGTTGTTCTTTAATCCAGAGATGATTTGCTGTACTTTTCGGAGTTGGTTCATCAAGCAAGTCAATCGGTACGTTGTAATTTTTCTGTTGAACATCTCGATGACCTTTTTGGATCACTCTTTTTTTTTGCTGTAATTTGTTTTGTTTTTGCTTATCATTTGCTAACATCATCACATTATAAGGTATTGGACGTTCGCCTGTTTCGGATATATTTTGTTTTTTGTTCGGCGGTTTTGGCGCCGATTTTTTACGTTTTAACGCTCTCTTATTATTGGTTTGTGTCTTGTGGTTATTTTTGTCTGTTTCCCATCGATCTTCTCGAGAAATAGAGGTAAGATTTTTGTTTTTCATACGAGTAGTTGTTCGTCCGTTCTGATCTTCGCTTTGTTCGCCATGTTGATGTTGATTTTTCGCATCCGACTCACGGCTGGAAGCTTGCACGGTCACTTCTTTGTCTGATGATTGGGTGCGTCCACTCGCTAATCGTTGTTGTTTGCGCATGAAAGCAGGAACAGATTCGGATTGCTTCATGTCAGAACGTTTTTGATATCCGTAAATTGGGGAGGCGACGCGACTTGGCTTAAAAGGCTCATCTTTTTGATCATTTTTACCTAAATCGTCGTGATCATCAGATTGGAATTCTACTTCATTGTTCCATTCACGTGGATGGTCCTCTCTTCGCTGATAAGCTGGTATGTCCTGCAAATCATCACTTATTCGTTGTTTGGAAATACTAGGAAAATGTGTTGGAGTATTTTTTGGATATTGATACATCATTTTTGCTCGAATTTTTGGTTGATTTTTGCGTTTCCTTAAATGTTCAATGGGTTCCATGTCAACGTACTCTTCAACCTCTTCCTCGACTTCTTCCCAAATCATATTTTGAAGTCTTCTTTTCCATCGATCCCACATTGTATTCACTCTCTTCCATCTATTCACTTCATCACGATATGTCAATTCAATCCGTGGTTTATTCGTCTATTTACAATATCATCAATATGCATACTATTATTTTAACAGTTTTTTCGCTGTTGTGAAGGCATCCTTAAAATTTACACCATAAAAAACGAGGTTGAGCCATAAGTTGAAAGTGAATTAATTTTAGATTCAATCATAAAAAGAGAACCGCATGAAATCAAGGTTTTTAAAATTGGTACCGACCCCGAAAGTTAGAGTGAAAAAATCTAACTTTTAAGGGTAACCACCATTGGATTTCATGCGGTTTATTCATTTTAAAAGAGTTTTGTCCCCGTCTTTTTAGCTTGCTTGAAAATCATTCCATTAAAATACAAAAGGTTGTCCAGGTTCAAATGTATGATCGAGCACATAAATTCCTGTTTCTTTTTCTCCATTCGGTAACCCGAGTTCTTTTTTTGAACAGATCATTCCATTCGATCGAACGCCTCGTAATGTTGTCGGCTTTATTTTCATACCACTTGGCATCGTTGCACCACTTTTTGCGACTACAACACGTTGATTACTATCGACATTGGCCGCACCACAGACGATTTGGAGTGTTTCATCGCCAACATCGACTTGACACACGCTTAATTTGTCAGCATTTGCATGGCGTTCCTTTTTAAGCACATGCCCGACGACGAACTTTGGTGATATGTCGAGATCAAGAGGATCATCAATTTGATGAATTTTAAATAACTGTTTCAATTGGTTGAGAAGTTCTTTAGTTAAGATTATTTTTCCGGTTTGCTCGAAATCAAGATGCTTTGAGGCATCAAAAATGTTATATCCGATTACATTCTCTTGATCGATTATTTTGGTCACAGGACCGTATGTCTTATAGGTGATATTTGCTTGCTTTCCATCTTTAATCGGAATAATGAGCACATCACCGATTCCATTCGGGTTATAATACACTTCCATATTAATCACTCTTTCTTTTTTTCTGGTCGGTTTTTTGCGAGGATAAAGATTGGTGTCAGTTTTTGATCTTCATAAATAAATGGTAGTGACGTAATCGGGACTCTACCTTCGGCAAAAAACTGCATCGTCATTTGTTGTAATATATCGTAGCCTGCTTTATTTTGAATATCAGCAATGATGAACACATCTTGATGTGGGACCGCTACAGCGAGCTCCCCTTTACTGTTCGCTTGCATTTCTTGTAAAAAAGCTTCGTTTAAAATTCGACTTGCATCGTATCCGTCTTGCGTAGACACGAAGAAAAAGTCATTATCCGCTACTTGATCCTTTTTATAATCGGTCGACAGAGATCGTAAATTAAATGTTGCAATTTCATCGACATGTTCTTTGGACCAATCTTCTTTCTCCAACAACGATTCATCGATTAATCGATACGACTTTCCTAAATCAAGTGCATAAAAGATACGCGTTTCCGCCGTATGTTCTTTATAAACAAGATGTGCACCAGCGTTTGTTTTCGTGGGGAAAGATGTCGAACGAATCACTGGGAAAATATGTTTTTCCATACCTTTTAATTCATACGTTTGATTCATAATTTTTAACGACTCGGTAATATGTTCAACGAGGTCATCGACCGCTTTCTCACCGCGTTCATTGTATTTAGCGACAACATTCGGCAATGTGATCGTTACCCCTTGCTTCGATTCTTTCCATTCGATGCGAAACGTATCTTGATCCCGATTATATGATGTTCGATAATCGGGATGTGTTAACTTTTCTTCTAATATTTTTTTCATTTTAACGGTGTTCATTGTCATTGAACATCACTCTCCTAAGGTCCTTTACAGCTAAACAGGTAGCTCCTTAATAAAATGGATGATTTCTTCCTTTGTCTTCCGTTTTCTACTGACAAAACGTCCAATTTCTTTTCCACGATGAAATGCAATGAAGCTAGGAATACCAAACACATCATATTGTTGACAAATATCAATGAATTGATCTCGGTCAACGAAAACAAATGTATATTGGGAAAAAGTTTGTTCAATCTCTGGCAAGATCGGCTCGATTACCCGACAATCCGGGCACCAGTCTGCGGAAAATAACATAATGATTTTTTCTTTATGAATAAATTCACTAAATTGCTTTTTTGATTTCAAGATTTTCACTGTCATCAGCCCCATTTCTAATCATAACTGGGATTGTACCTTCTTTCAAACGACATGGCTCAAGTTTATCTTGTGTGATCACAATCACTCGATTACCTTAGAATGTTTATTTTGATTGATCGCTTTCAAATATAATGATCAATGACTCAAAATATTTCAATTTATTCATTAAATTAGCTAATATAGTAGATAATGATGTTTTTTGGAGGGATTACTATGGAATTGACTGTTTATTTAGCAGGACAGATTCATGATGATTGGCGTGAGCAAGTAAAACGTCAAGCGAATGAAAGAAATTTACCCCTAACATTCGTCGCTCCACAGACGGACCATGACCGCTCCGACAATATTGGCGAGGATATTTTAGGGAAGCAACCGAATAACTTATATAAGGACGCAACAGCTTCAAGCATTAATAATTTTAGAACACGCCTGCTCATGCAGAAATCAGACGTTGTTATCGCATTATTCGGTGAAAAATATAAACAATGGAATACGGCCATGGATGCAAGTGCTGCAATTACCTTAGGTAAGCCGACAATTATTGTCCGACCTGAATCACTCATCCATCCATTGAAAGAGCTCTCTAGACAAGCAAGTGTCACCGTCGAAACGGTCGATCAAGCAATGGACGTATTAGCATATGTTTTTGAATAAGTTGAAAAGCGCAGCATATGTAGAGCTGCGCTTTTCAACTTTTTACTTTTCTTCATCCATTCATCGGCGTAAACCGAGACAATACAACGATTCGATCGTATGGGTTATCCGTTACGAATCGTTTCTAGCGTTTGTTGGTCTGTTGTTTTCACTAGTTTAATAAGCAATTCCTTAGCAGCTTCATAATCATCGACGTGGATAATCGATGCTGATGTATGAATGTATCTTGAACAAATACCAATGACCGCTGAAGGTATACCGTCGTTGGATATATGTACGCGTCCAGCATCCGTTCCACCTTGTGAAATGAAATACTGATAAGGTATGTCATTTGATTCTGCTGTGTCCAATATAAATTCTCTTAAACCGCGATGTGTGATCATCGTACGATCGAAAATACGCAACAATGCTCCTTTTCCAAGATGTCCGAACTCCTTTTTTTCTCCTGACATGTCGTTGGCGGGTGAGGCATCTAATGCATAAAAAATATCTGGTTGAATCATGTTCGCCGCCACTTGGGCACCACGTAGACCGACTTCTTCCTGGACTGTCGCACCGGAATACAACTCATTCGGCAACGGGGCATTCTGAAGTTCTTTAACTAATTCAATCGACAAACCGCACCCATAACGGTTATCCCACGCTTTGGCGAGGATTTTTTTATCATTAGCCATCGGAGTAAATGGACAAATCGGGACGATCGTTTGCCCCGGTTTAATACCGATATTTTCAGCATCTTGACGATCATCAGCTCCGATATCAATAAGCATATGTTTGATCGCCATCGGCTTTTGACGTTGTTCAGTCGTTAAATTATGAGGAGGAATCGATCCGATCACTCCAACAACTGGCCCTTCATCTGTCATCACTTGCACGCGTTGAGCGAGTAACACTTGATTCCACCAGCCGCCTAAAGGTTGAAAGCGAAGCATCCCATTTTTCGTGATTTGTGTGACCATGAAGCCAACTTCGTCCATATGACCCGCCACTAAGACACGCGGTCCCTTTCCTTTGCGAACACCAAAAACCCCACCAAGCCGATCATAAATAACGTCATCCGTATATTTCTTCAATTGCTCTGTCATAAATGAACGAATGCGGTGTTCATCGCTAGGAGCTCCTTGTAATTCAGTCAACATTTTGAAAAGTTCCCTAGTATCTTGTTTCATCCTCATTCACTACTCCTCCTGTTTATTATATGTAGTATAACGAAATAAAATGTTCCTTTCCACCTCCCAAAGACGTAGTAATAGTTTTTTAAATTCGTACAATAATGTATACTAGTAATGTAATGGATTGTTACGAATCTAAATTTTGTCGCACGAGGTGGAATAAAAATGGGAAAAAAACGAGTATTCATTGCAGCAACCTTAGGATTTACCATTGGATACTTAACGAAAACAATCGTTGACAATCGTCAACAGGTCAGCCCTGAAAAAGCATTGAATCGAGCAAAAGAAATGTTTAAAGAAGTAGGGCCGATTAGCGGTTCATGGATTTACATGAAGCCTGAAGAAGTCGAGAAAAATGGTCTAGTTTATAATGCTTATCGCGGAGGAGTTACTCGTACGATCGACGGCGAAAATAAGCCGTATGAATTTTATGTAGACGTCAACACAGGTACAGTCATCAGTGCAGAGGAGTCGGCTTAATTACGGAAAGCGGGGCGATTGTTGCCCCTGCTTTCACCCATCTATTCATCCAAAAAATGATCTATGCCTATTGACCGATATCTACAAATCTATTAAACCCCAAAATGATAGCGTTTTCAATCGTAAAGGAGAATCACGTATGGAAAAACTACACGTAGGTCGCGCAACATTGACATGGTTAAATGGTGGTGTAAACTTTCTTGATGGGGGTGCAATGTTCGGAGTTGTTCCCAAAGCACTGTGGGGCCGAAAATATCCATCAACAGAAAACAATTTGGTCGAATTGCGTACAGATCCGATTCTTTTTCAAGTTGACGGAATGAATCTATTAATCGATACCGGTATGGGAAATAATAAACTAACGGATAAACAAATCCGAAACTTCGGTGTCTTGGAACAGTCTTCTCTTGAACAATCACTTGCTGCATTAGGACTTTCCATTCACGACATTGATAAAATTTTAATGACGCATTTACACTTTGACCACGCTTGTGGGTTAACAAAGAAAACAGGTGCAGGAACATATGAATCGATTTTTAAAGATACACCTATTTATACATCGGCGACTGAATGGAACGAAATGAGACATCCCAATATTCGATCTGTGAATACTTACTGGGAAATGAATTGGAAGCCTGTAGCCGATCAAGTCATTACCTATGAAGAAGAACTGGAAATCGTCCCTGGATTAAAAATGATTCATACAGGGGGACATAGTGACGGACATTCGATTATTGTGTTTGAAGACGGTAAGGATTGTTTGATCCACATGGCCGATTTAATGCCGACACATGCACATCAAAACAAACTATGGGCACTTGCTTATGATGATTATCCAGTAACCTCAGTCCATCAAAAAGAAAAATGGATGAATTATGGCTATGAACGAAATGCATGGTATACATTTTATCATGATGCACACTATCGAGCGATTCAATATGACTCATCTGGTAAACAATTAGCCACTTTGAAACGAAAGCGCTACGCCTATGTATAATGCTTATTCATCAAAAAAACTGTCCTAAATAGATTGGACAGTTTTTATCGTCATCTAAGGTGAAATGGAACCCGTTTACCTCTCTAAAAAGGAAAATCGAATTACACCCGTATTTATACTTCGTACAGTGGCTTCATTGGAATAAATTACATGCACATGGCGCATACTATTCCTTGAGGTGAATGTCACATGGCGATCAATATTCATCACCAATTAACGTTATTAGTTGATATATTGGATGATCATTATCATGGCTGTTCTTTAAGTGTTTCAGAATATGAACAAATTAAGCGTACGGTTCAATGGCTAGCAAATCACCCTAGCGTTTCGAATAATTTTTCATTTATACTTGATGATTTATACAATTATGGACATCAAGGCACGAATGTTGCAAGTATCGAAGAACATGCGAACACACATAAGCACGACATTAGCGCGTGGAAAAATTCCATCGAAGAACTGATGTCCCAGTAACATCTCAATCATTCAACTGCACACTCGATGATTGAGTTCAGCTAAATCGTCCAATGTTCGATTGAGATTTTCAGCATCTTTTCGTTCATTGTACCAAGCTAAATAAGCAAGTGAATCAATCAACAAGTACCAATTCATCCGTTTTACTAATTGTTCATCCTTTTGAATGCCGTATCGGTTTAACCATTGATTCCAATCTTCTTCAGGTATATAACAATTTAAAATCGTCGCATAATCGGTAAGTGGATCACCGATCGTCGCATTTTCCCAATCAATTAAATAGAGACGCCCATCTGTTGACACTAAAAAATTATTATGATTCAAGTCCCCGTGGCAAACTGATTGGTGATCTAGCCTTGTATGAGGTTGATTTTTTTTCAAATAAAATAACGCCTTTTGTACTTCTTGGTGACCGATCAAGTTGCTCTTTACTAATCGGTGTTTGATTTGTGCATAGCGAATACTTTCCCGAATCGGTTTTTTTCCTAAACGCATGAGCATATGCAATAACTCAGAGGATTGATGAATTCTTTTCAGCAATTCAGCTACTCGATCTTCCTGCATTTCTCTAGGCTTCAAATCCCTTCCGTACATCCATTCCTGTGCCGTAATGACATCGCCGTTTTCCAGACGCTTCGTCCAGATTAACTTCGGTACAATCCCTTCAGCAGACAACACAGCTAAAAAGGGAGAGGAATTGCGTTTAAGAAATAGGCGCTGTCCATTTTTTTCAGCCACATAGGCATCACCAGTTAATCCGCCTGCAGGAACGATATTCCATTCTTTACTTAATACTTGATTAAACCAATTCACGTTGCATTCCCCATATCCTAATTTTTATGTATTCAAGAGAGCGAAAACGAATACTTATTTACGATACATAAAAGAAAGACATGTAAATAGGTTACCGAAAAGTTGCCATACATGCAAGCAGAAAAAACATTTACTTGGATCACGTCCCTTTGATTTGAATGGAATGTGCTTTTTTCATTATGAGACTTGTCAAACATGTGTTGGTCGAACCATCTACTTGATAATACAAGGGTTCTGTAGAAGTGATTTTCACCTTATGGGACTCTAACAGTTCAACTTCTTTAAACTGGGTATGTTTACCAGTAAAAACGGTTAAAAACAACCCGAGAATTTTCCATTTCGAAACACCATGAATGATAATTAATGGCAGTACGTTTGGTTGTATTTTAGCAGTTGGGATCACTTTCATCCCACCACCATAAAAAGGATGATTTGCAACGGATACCATCCAACACCGCTCAATTTCACGCACTTTCCCATCGATCTCGATTGTAACTGTAAAAGGCTTAAAAAAGAATAATACTTTAATTAGCGCAAAGATGTAACTAAGGGAACCGAAGCGAAACGCGTTCAATCCCTTTTTATATAGCGATTGATTGGCATTTTGGGCAATCTCCGCATCAAACCCAAATCCGATACTATTCACAAAACAGCGCATTTCTTTATTTTCGACCGCATATTGTCCGAGCCAATATGTTTTAGATGAATCACTTTGGATGATGCGTTGAAGTATTTCTTCGGGTCGGCCCTTTATACAAGCTCCTCGAGCGAAGTCATTTCCTGATCCCCCGGGGATAAAACCGAGCGGAATATTAGCCGAAGCGATTCCGTTTACAACCTCATGAAATGTACCATCACCACCTATGACAATAACAGCTTGTAATTTTTTTGTTTGTCTGTACTTACTTGCAATTTGCTCAGCTATAATTTCAGCATGTCCTTCATACCGTGTATAATAATAAATGCTGTTTATTTGTTGATATGGCTTGCTATTCGTTAATGCTTCAAAAACTCGCTTCGCCTTTCCATGACCAGCAGCTGGATTAATAATGAAAATGTACACCTTAGGATTCCCTATCTTCCCGAGATGAAACATGTAAATCATCTTGCCACTCAGGTATTCGCACAGAAATTGTTTGACAATAGTGCAAAAGTTGCTCAGCTGCTTTCAACTGGTGTCTCTTTAAAGGCAAGGTTAAGGGTCGTTTTTCTTTAAGCCATTCGTCATATTTCCTCATTAATTGGCTCTGATAAGATTCTTCTGTAAAAATGGTTGGATTGACGCGTGAAACAACTGTTTTAATTACTAGTAGATTGTGGAATAAATTCCATTCATATCGTGATCGATTGTCTTCCAATTTAATCAATTGGGCCAAGTTGCTCACCTCGATCTAAAGCATATGTCAACACTCGTTCATACTTTGGTGTTTTCTGTGGATGAATCTGATAGACGACAACTTCGTCTACAATCATCCGCTGTTCGTCTCCTTCATACTGCATGTTTAGTTGGGGTAAATTACCATATGCGGATGATGGATTCCATTTTTTTGCTAAGGTTATATGTGGACGATATCGTCTCGTTTCTTTAGAAAATCCCGCGTCTAGCGCACACTTTTCAATACGTTGATGTAAGATGCGTAGTTCCTTTGTTTTTTCGACATCGGCCCATAAGACACGGGGTTGATCGGTTCTTCCGAAAGTGCCTAGAGAACCTATACGTATAGAAAATACGGAAGACAATGATTGACTTTTCAGGAGTTGATTCAATGTGTTTAGCTGAGATTGATGAACGCCACCTAAAAACTTTAACGTGATATGTAAATCATGTTGATTTGTCCACTGTTTATATGGTAAATGACCTTTCAATTGTTCAATCCATGTTGAAAAGTGTCTTTTTAAAGGCTTTGGCAATGGAATCGCAATAAAGTAATGTGGCGTACTCACTGCATTGGTCTCCTTTCATTTTACATCATGTGTTTCACAAGTTCGTTGTTGTCACAAATTTTACGGGCTTTCATCTGTCTAGCTGTGACAAGAAGAAGCAGTATTTCTCCTCTTGTTCATTTAATTCTCTATACGAACCCGGACGTAATGCTGGATCTAATAAAAGTCCTCCCATTTTGATGCGTTTCAAATAAACAACTTTTTTATGCACAGCTTGAAACATTCGTTTTACTTGATGAAACTTTCCCTCTGTAATCGTTACATAAACCTCTGAAATCGGGCCACGAGTAATAATTTCAAGTTCTCCCGGCTTTGTCTTATATCCATCATCCAAAAGAACACCATTCTTGAAAGCTAGGATATCTTTCTCCGTTACTGTTCCTTTTATTTTTGCATAATACGTTTTTGGAATACCTTTTTTCGGTGATAACAACTCATGAGCTAGTTTTCCATCATTCGTTAATAGCAATAAACCTTCCGTATCTTTATCCAATCGCCCCACAGGAAACGGTTTGAAATGTTTATATCTCGGTTTTAATAAGTCAATAACGGTTTGATCATGTTTGTCCCATGTACTCGAAATGTAACCTGGTGGTTTATTCATCATCAAATACACATATTTTTGGTAGTGGATTACCGTATCATCGACCTTTACTACATCTACATTAGGATTCACATGAACACTTGCATCCGTATGGATTACGCCATTTATAGTGACCCGTTTTTTCCGGATCAAATTTTTTACTTGCTTACGACTACCAACCCCCATATTGGCTAATAATTTATCTACACGCAAAGAACCATCCTCCTTATTTTTCACTAAATGAAATCATAAAATGCTGCGACAATTATACTTGGCTTTCAATCATTTACCGGCGTATAAATCGATCAAGCACAGGGATGCGACTGCCCAAAACACGCTCTAAAAGGGTCGATTTATAGCTTAATACTAAGTATACCCCCCCGGCAATAGTCACATTAATGGACAACATGAGAACGGCTCCCCATCTTGTTTCTTCGTATGGTATAAATAGACCAAAAACAGCTTTTAACAGGACAATCGTGATGACCATAATAATTGTAAAGATGCCAATCAGTGCCGTGCGCTTGAAAATTTGTTTATACGAGAAATACACCGAGCGCTTAATCCGCCATAAATTTAGGGCAACAGCTGTTCCTGCTGCGATCGCTGTACCAAATATCGCACCTTTAGCCCCAAACATATGAATGAGCTGAATGTTGAAAAGGATTTTTAGCAATAATCCAGCTAATAAATGAATAACTGCAAACCGCTGTTCATTGATCCCTTGTAAAATCGATGATGTTACACTAAATAATGCAAATAATAAAGCTACCGGAGCATACCAAGCTAACAAGGTCCCCGTCACTTCAATATTATCTAATCCGTAGAGCGATCCATACGCTTCGTCTGAGAGCATAACAAGTCCTATAACAGCTGGAATTACGAGTAATAATATAATTTGTATCGCTTGATTAATTTGTTTCTTCAACAACGTCCGATTATTTTCAGTAAACGATTTTGTCAATGCAGGCAAAGACGCAATCGATAAACCCGTTGCTAACGTAATCGGAATGATAGCTATCTTATGTCCATAAAAATTAATCGCAGCATAAGCATACTCCCAAACATCATCTTTACCAATAGCAACCATTGCTCTTTCAAATGTAAATTGGTCCGTTAACTGATATAAAGGAATGGCTAATCCGACGAGGACAAACGGCCCCGCATAACGAAACAATTCGATGAATAACTCTTTGAGAGATATGTCATGGGCGGATTTTTGTTGTTCTTGTAATTTGACAAGATGTGGTTTACGTTTCACCCAATAAATATACAATACGAGACTTGATGCTAAGGCTCCAATAAAAGCCGCAAATGTTGAAAAACCGACCGCAGCTGTAATCGTTCCACCAAACACTTTTAGAATGACTAACGAACCACCTAATAGAAATACAATCCTAACAATTTGTTCGACTACTTGAGAAACAGCGGTTGGCCCCATCGAGTTATATCCTTGAAAGAACCCTCTAACAATACTCATGGAAGGGATGATGATCAAAGCAAAGCTAACCATGCGGATTACATGGGCTACATCATTTACTGTAATTTGATCTGGATTATTACTTGTAATCATTCCTGCAGCTAGTTTCTCCGCACTAAAGAATAAGATGAGAAAAGCTAAAAATCCGGTAATCGCCATTAAAGCGATTCCCGCTTTAAACATACGCATGCCCGTTTGATAATCATCCAATGAATTGTATTTCGCTACAAATTTTGATACAGCAAGTGGTACACCGATTGTCGACATACTAATAAATATGCTATAAGGGGTATATGCAAAGCTAAAAAGAGTACCACCTGTTTCCCCCACAAGGGCATGGAAAGGAATGACATAAATCATTCCGAGAAATTTTGACAAAAAGGATGCACCTGTTAACAATATGGTGCCCCTTACGATTTTATTCGACATGATTTCACCTGCATTAGCGTTTATTTTTGCTCCTAAACGACATTTTATCATATTTTAGCGAACGTTAGGTAAATTTTTCATCTACTTCGTCCATATGAGGAAGCTTTTCGATTGAACATAAGCAAAAAAAATCAACGTGTTGGCATATGCTTCCTCGTATAATTGGCAATTTAAAGCTTAAGCTATAACTGGCTGGGAAACCTTTTGAGAAAGGAATGGTCTTTCATGCAAAAAAATGGAATATGGATCCCATTAATTGCTTCTGTAGGTGTAGGCGCAGCTACCTTTTATACGATGACCAGAAATAATCAAGGTGTTGGACAAACGATACAAAAAGTGCTCCCATTTGTAGCACAAATGGGTGGTAATCCTCAACAAGATTCCCAGCATTTAGGCCCACATGGAATGAGTTAAATGGGCGAACAATATAAAAAGCGCATCTTTTGGTGCGCTTTTTATATATCATCCACTTCTATTCATCGTATGCTCGAAGTGCATAATATGAAATGTCAAAATCAACAAGTCTTTTTGCAAAACGATATGATACATCAACACAATGACAACATGATCGTTCATCTCACGTTCATAAAACAAAAAATACGTTGATATATGAAAAGCTGTTCCAAAAGATCGAGGTCTTTTTGGAACAGCTTCATTTTGTACCTTAAAAACTAAATAAGAGTGTTTACGAGCATTCATCAAGTAATAAAGATCAGTTAAGTTCTCGATCGATTAGTATCCATCAGCTTCACGTGTTGCCACGCTTCCACATCAGACCTATCAACCTCATCGTCTCT
>DATGTE010000002.1:0-30077 GCA_035301985.1 Bacillota bacterium | reverse complement strand
AATCTTAGCTTCGTTACATTTGCAATCAACCAAATATATTCATTGACGTTTCATGTCAATCGAAATCTTTGAGTCGATCACCGGAAAAACACGGAGGTGTTTTCCCATTTCATACTCGTTGTTTTGTTCAGTTTTCAAAGATCAAATCATATCGTGTGAGTGTTTCATACTTGTATATGTTGAATTTACCTCACTATCGATTCTTGATGTCGTTTTTTGACGACGAGATATACTATATCATGGTTATTCTAGATTGTCAACAGTTTTTTAAAATATTTCACTTTCAATGAAATGGAGTTGTTAACAATCCTTGCCCCTCACTGTAATGATTGTGATTGTAAAAGGAGCAACGAGATTTATTCTAGCACACTATAAAAATGATTGCAAGATGAAAATCAAAATAAATATATTTTTGTCCAGAATATAGACATATCTTCTATCTTTCAGGGTCTCCGTTTGTTTTTCTTAAGGATATACTTCGCATATTCCGATTCACAAGTAACGCGGCGATACAAATTAAACAAGATTTGATATCTATGTTCCATCGATTTTTTTATCATTGAATCAATCCGTGGGTCTTCTAAATCCATCAAGACCTCTTCTAACTCACGTTTTAATAAGTATTCTATTTCTCCTCGCTCTATATCATTCATCATAATTCCCAACATACCTTCACCTCTTATCAAATCGTTTATCATCAATTGGCTCATTCCATACCCACCTATACCCGATGTCCGTTTGATTTAAACGAATGCACACAACTTTTATTTTGTGTGCAGCTAGTTACTCACTAGATGATTTCAATGCCCCTGACCAAATAGATGGATCTATTCTTGATTTCCCTACATAAAAACGACTTTTTATCATCATCAAAGCTCGTTCATAATTTATGTTTCGTCTCATAAACTTGGATTAAGATGAAACTGGACAGGGAGTGGTAATCGATGCAATATTTTTATGTATTACGATTAACAAAATGGAAACAATGGACCATAATTATTTTGTTTGCCGCAATGTCTGCTACATTTTTATGGTTTAAAAAAGATGGTGTGTTTTCTGTTTTCTCGAAAGAAGAACCCGCAGCGTTAGCACGAGGTAATGCTAGCGAACCCGATATTTCCTTGACGTTCAACATCAGTTGGGGTGAAGAAAAAGTACATGATATATTAAAACAACTCCAAAAACATCATGTACAAGCCACTTTTTTTATAAGTGGTGAATGGGCAGAACGTCACCCAGATATACTGGAGAAGATTTCAGAAGACAAGCATGAGATTGGTATGCTCGGCTATCGTTATCAAAGTTATTTAGATCAAGAAATCAATCAGGTTCGAAAAGATATTAACGATGCGCTAGAAGTGTTTAAAAAACTTGGATATGATGACATGAAGTTATTGCGGACACCGAGTGGCCATTTCGATGAAGAAGTTATTGAGGTTGCGGAAAGCCTTGGCTTACAAGTCGTGCATTGGAATGTGAATCCAAATGACTGGAAAAATCATGGGACCCAAAAAATTGTTGATCGTGTAATGAAAGAAACGGACAATGGCGATATTATCTTGTTACATGCATCAGATTCGGCAAAACAAACAGCAGATGCATTGCAAACGATTTTGCCAGGATTAACGAATAAAGGTTTTCGATTTGTTACGGTCAGTGAACTGATGAATCAAGCACATGCAAAAGCAAAGTTAGTTGAATGAATCTGCCTTTTATCCTCTACGTTCATCATGATGAACGTGATGTCGATTCAAATCACTCCATCTTATATCAATCCCCCGATGTCAGCGCTCGCGTGTCATCGGGGATTTTATTAAACCTTTTTTACCTGTTTAGTCGAGTTGAGCGATTTCGGTGTGGACTGCGATTCAGTTTTCTTCGGATTACTTCCTGTCAGGCGATGTAAAATCAACAATTGATATGTATTACACGCCAACAAAGTAGTAATCATTAACCATGCATAATCTGTCCCACTAGCGCGTAAACCAGGAACCCATTCAATCGCCGTCATGACAACCATGAAAAACAAAGCAGGAATAAACGCCCGCTGATGTGTTTCTTTCGCTTTAATTTTGGCAACGATCCAACCGTAGCCAAGGATGGCTAAGGACATTAAAATAAACCAGAACAAATGTGTATCGCCATCTGATCCTTTATACGGAAAATAAATCAAATCAAAAACGACAAAGGCAATGACTAACACTTGAACAGTTGGCCAAAATGTTCGAAACAAACTTAAACCGAAACGATTGATAAATAAATAAGCAAAAAATCCGGTCTGGCTAACGACACTAAATACAAATCCTAATCCTATGAAAAAGATGATGAGTCCAAATAATTCCATTCCATCAAATGGACTCAAAACTTGCTTATAATCGCTCGCTTTTACAAAAAAACTCGTGACAAGACCGACCAAACCACCTAAAATAAGTGTTTTAAAAAATAAACCTACTACCTTGCGACTATTCAATCTTATTTCCTCCTGTCGCGATATTTTCTAAATAAGCTGTAATCGTTACACATTTTCTACGCCGTTTTAACAATCCATTCGTATTTTAACATGAACATCACTATTTTTCCTTGTTAGAGTGCATATTTTTTCATTTCCAACCCATATTAAGAACAAGTGGAAGGAGAGGGCAAAGCATGTTTCGGATCATCATGGTATCATTTATGAGCTTATTTATATTTTTTATATATGGTTGCGGAAACAACCCTGAAAAAGAAGCCGATTACGATGCAACTAAAAAAATGGTCGTTGATATTTTGCAAACGGATGATGGAAAGAAAGCACTTGCCGAAATTATTACAGATGAAAAAATGAAGGAAGAACTTGTAATTGAATCAGATGTCGTCAAAAAATCGGTTGAAAGTGCCTTTTCATCTGATCAAGGAACCGATTTATGGGAAAAGCTGTTTAAGGATCCACAATTCGTCAAAAGTTATGTGGAATCCACAGAAGATCACCAAAAGAAAATGATGAAACAGTTGATGAATGACCCCGATTATCAAAAGCAAATGATTGACTTCGCAAAAGATCCGGAAGTAACCGACCATATGCTACAACTTCTTAAAAGCCAAGAATTTCGAACCCATTTAGAAGAGACGATTCAGCAGGCCATGGAAAACCCTATTTTTCAGGCAAAAATACAAGAAGTTTTGTTAAAAGCTGCCGAAAAACAAGGACAATCACAAGAGAAAAGCCAAGGCTCATCAGACGGTGGTCAAGGACAACAAGAACAAGGCGGAGGTGGAGAAGAAGGTGGCGACGATGGACAACCATAATGGCCATCGCTCGATGAACAGCACGATTCGCGCTCTGATGAATCCATTTCGTCCTTTTTCAACAAGAAGTCATACAAAAAGCTAAGAGACACCCATCGATTACATCGGGTATTCTTAGCTTTTTTGTGGTTTTACTGATCACAGTATCCATCGAAATAGGATTACTCTTCTACCTTTGCAATGATTTTTGCTGCAATTCGATGATATTCTTTCGCAAGTGGATGATCTTGCTGATAAACAGAAGGAGCAAATTCATCTTCATCCATATAAGGCTGTTTTAACGGTAATTGGCCAAGCACTTTCGTCTGTAACGCTTCTGCCAATTTTTGCCCCCCACCTTGACCGAATACATACTCTTTTTGACCAGTCGCTTCACTTTCGAAGTAAGCCATGTTTTCAACAACACCTAAAATCTCATGTTCGGTTTTAAGTGCCATTTGACCTGCACGTGCCGCAACAAAGGCAGCCGATGGGTGTGGCGTTGTAACAATAACTTCTTTACATGAAGGAAGCATTTCGTGTACATCCATAGCGATGTCACCTGTGCCCGGAGGTAAATCGAGTAATAGATAGTCTAAGTCTCCCCACTCCACCTCTTTAAAAAAGCTCGTGAGCATTTTACCTAACATGGGGCCACGCCAAATGATCGGTGAGTTATCTTCAACAAAAAAGCCCATCGAAATCACTTTCACACCGAAACGATCGACGGGAATAATTTTCTCGCCACGAACGACTGGACGGTTCGCAATTCCCATCATATCTGGAATACTAAATCCATAAATATCCGCGTCGATAATACCAACTTTTTTACCGAGACGCATGAGAGCCATTGCTAAGTTTACCGTAACAGTTGATTTTCCAACTCCACCTTTACCACTAGCGATGGCGATAAAATGAGGGTTTTTATTTCCGCCCATCAATGACTTTTCTTGCTCTTCTTCTACAGCGGGCTGGAATTTTCGAATCACATCATCTGGCAATTGTTCAAATCGCAATCCAACTGTATTCGCACCATTCTTTTTTAAAATGTTAACGATTTCTTGTTGTAGCTGCATTTGTTCAGCTGTGTTCACTTGGCCAATCGCTATTTTGACGCTGACGTGTTTCTTCTCTTCCTTAACATTGACCTCTTTAATTCCACCCGTTTCTTCAAGGGTTCTATGTAAAAATGGATCTTTGACAGGGTTAAGCAATTGAATCGTTTCTTCTTTTGTTAACATCTTCTGCACCTTCCCTTTTTCATCCTTTGAACTTGTAGCATGTCCAACGCTAGTATAACATAAATCAAGCGAATACTAAGTGATTTGAATCATGGCTGTGCCGATTGATGAAAGAATCGTTTTCTCACATTCATTCATCTGTTTCATCGTATTCCTCAGTCGCATAGCGTAGCATTCCTTCATAAATACTTCCAGCCATTTGTCGTTGATATTCTTCTTGTTTCAGCAACTCAAGCTCACGTTCATTGGACAAAAATCCGATTTCAATTAAAGCCCCGGGCACCCGTGCATGTTTTAAAAGATAGATATTGTTGATCGCTAAAGCAGACCGATTTGTATTTTCTAAATTGCGCGTTATTTCAGCTTGAATCATTTTAGCTAAATGACGATTTTCATCACGATCTGGATTGTAAAACGTCTGGGCACCGCTCCATCGACTGGAAGGAATAGCATTTAAATGAATGGTGACAAAGAAGTCAGCTTTCCGGTCCTGAATAAATTTCAGCCGATTACGAATATCCTCTGACTTACGATTTGAGAGGCCTTTCGTATCGCGATCGGCCAAATCCTCGTCTTTTTCCCTCGTTAAATAAACTAAAGCACCCGATTGTTGGAGATATTGTTGGAGCTTTTTAGAGACAGACAGGGCAATATCCTTTTCTGAAGTTTCGTCTTTTCCCACGGCACCACCGTCAGGACCTCCATGTCCCGGGTCAATGACAATCGTTTTACCTGATAATGGAAGAGTCCATGACTCCCATGTCGTTTCCGTTTTTGCAATGGGAAGTTGTAGCAAGATGATTAAGACAATAACGCCAATGACCCAACTGATTCGTTTCAAATTTCGTTTCATACAACTCGCCCCTTATCCCGTTAACTTTCATTATTGTATGGGACAAGAGGCGAGTTTATGACTATTATAGACTGCTCTTTTAAACGATCTTTTTCACGTACAACATCGACTCGGTCTGGGGCTTCTCATTGGTTATGACGCTTTCGCCGCTCTTGAAGCGACTGTGTAAAGTCAACGAGAGAAGAAGAAAATTTGTGTGTGACTTTACCTACATCACCAACAACGTAAAATAATGGACTCAACTGTTCGAGTTTATGATTTACATCTGCGATTGTTTGATTACTCTCGTGAATCAATTGACCTGTTTCTTTGAACATATCATCTAATTGATTGGGTAATTTTCCGACGGTTTTTTCCATTTCACGCAATACACTTGCCAAATTATGTAATGCTTGAGCTGCAAAAATAGCTAATACTAATAATGCTACACCGATTAGTAATACACCTACTCCAGTTAATGTCATTAAACTTCATCTCCTTTTGTTTCTTGCAAGCTCCGATGCATGTCATCATTTTTCTTTGCATCCTCATGTGTCTGTTCGCTGTTTATTTTTTTCCATTGCGAATACAATTGAAAGGCTCCTACACCCCAAGTGAGGCCATTCTTAATCAACTTCGCATTTTTATTCAGTTCGTCTGTCGAGCTTTGTAATGTATGCTTTGCCAATTGATTCACTGCTTGTACAGAAGTACCCGTGTTTTCAATGGTTTCTGCAGCATCATCTGTCGCTGCCTTGAATTTATGCTCTACATCATCAATCAGCTTTCCTGTTTCTTGAAGCGATTGCTTGATTTCTGGGGTAATGACGTGCGTTTTTTTCTCCACTTCAGCAAATGTCGCCCCCATAGACTCCATCATATCGGATACTCGTTTTAATACAACTGCAATATAAACGACTACAATCGCAAAAGCTACGGCAATAAATAATAAGGTCAAGTAGATGATTCCTTCCATTTTATACATATCGCCTCCTTTATTTGCATTATACCACTACAGCCTATAAAAATAACGCACTTCACCTAAACCACAAAAAAGTTGATGTGGCGATCGTGCGATGATTGCTAAAAGGGAGCAAACTACATGCCCATCCACCAATAAATACGCTTCAATTAAAAGAAATCTGTAAAAAAGGGTTGTTGATTGGGAATTATATTTTCCAGCATTTCGATTGTGCTCAGCTTTCCATCTAACAAGTCGAGTGACCATAACTCCTTTGGTCGCTTGTAACCAAAAAACATCGTGGCTAGCCATTGAACCGAACAATGAATTCCATGCTGACGATCCGCTTTAGTCACCGTTTTGACATGGTTTACAAACATGCCTTCCTCGGTTTGTCGAAGTTGATACATCCCATTGTTTTCCGGAAAAAAAGCATCATATACATGTAACGTAATGGTCGTTACAACGGCGCTCTGTCGATATGGATACTGTTTTAAAAATTGTAACACATCAACAATCCGCACCATGAAATACGGCTTGATCATTTGTTTAAATCTCGGTTCATCCAACAATAACGATAAAGCATCGTTTTCCGGAACGGTGAGATGAACTTCTTCTGCCATCGAGTCATGATTCGCAATGAATTCAAGGAGTAGTTTCCTACCATTGTTTGTAAGATGGACAAATTCTTTAATCGTCATCTTATTTTCTTTTGCTTGATATATGAGATACCCTTCCGCTTGATGATTCGCATTTCTCGCAACAGCAACTTCCCACCGGTCACGAAACACACGTTGCTCCCACCATTTTGTATCTCTCATGAGCATACCCGTAAATCTTTTCGCATATACAGTATATAATTCCTGCAGTAAAGAAATCTCCTCACCGACCCTTGCTACATTCCCTTTACCATTCCACTTCTTCTTGAAATGATGGATGGGGAGCTCGTATGTTTTATTCGTAAAAACAACTTCCCAGCCATATTTGCGGTAAAAAGGAACTGAAAATGGATGGAGGAATGAAATCGTCTGTCCCTTTTTTTTCATATGTATTAGTGCATGATGAAGTAAGTCTTTAACCATGCCTTTACGACGATATTCAGGCCATGTGGCTACCGAACTAATCCCCCCCATATTAAAACGTTTGCCATCGATGTAACATGACAATGGGATGAGGTGCACTTTAGCGGCAATCTGTTCACCGTCCATCCAACCCCAAATCACATGGCGCTGTGCTTCCTCTTTCTTTTGTTCAAGTTCTTCCCTTGATAATGTGTATTGAAAAGCAAATTGCGAAAGTTCGAAGATGTTATCGTAATCTTTTTCCGTTAATTGCTTAATTGGCTTCAACGATATCCCCTCCTTTCCTTATCATACAAAATTTATCCGTTTTCATACAAAAAAAAGAGTTAACACAGTTTCAACACTTTGCCCATTCATTACAGTGAAAAGATTGTGGAAATCAATTTGATGTTGATCGACAAAAAAAGTTGCTGAACATTGAGATCAGCAACTTTGTCATAACTTCGTGTTGAGAACTGATTAAGATCTTGTCTCACTTGCCAAACTGTGGGATCCGATGGTCTTTAACAGATACATGAACAATTTTCTTCTCGGTATAAAAATCAAATCCGTAATGGCCACCTTCACGTCCGATTCCTGATGATTTCATCCCACCAAACGGAGTCCGTAAATCGCGAACATTTTGTGCATTCACCCAGAGCATACCGGCATCAATTTGATGGGCAACGCGATGCCCTCGTTTTATATCGTTGGTCCATACAAAGCCAGCGAGACCATAATCGATATCATTGGCTCGTTCAATCGCTTCTTCTTCGGTCGCAAATGTCATCACTGTTAAAACCGGTCCGAATATTTCCTCCTGACTTACGCGCATCCGATTATCGGCATGTAAGAGAAGTGTCGGCGCGACAAAATTACCTCGGGAGAAGTCAGTAGGAATATCACCTGTAACCACTTCCACACCATCTTTTTTAGCCATTTCCACATAGCCCACCACTTTATTCCAATGACCTTGATCGATTAATGGTCCGACTTCCGTCTCATGATCTAATGGATCCCCAAGCTTGATCTTTTCAATTCGTTTCTTCAATGCTTCCACGAACTCATCGCGAATCGTCTCCTGAATGAATAATCGTGAATTCGCCGTACATCGTTCGCCATTGAACGAAAAAATCCCCCACATACAAGCATCGAGTGCTCGCTCAAAATCAGCATCTTCAAAAACAATAATGGGCGACTTTCCCCCGAGCTCCATTGAACACTCCTTTAATGTATCAGCACTATTTTTTATAATCGTTGATCCAGTGACTGTTTCTCCTGTAAATGATAGCAACTCTACATCAGGGTGTTTTACAAGTGCGTCACCGGCTGTTTCTCCGAATCCGTGCACAACATTGAAGACTCCTTTAGGGAGTTCAGCTTCATGGATGACTTTAGCTAATAAATTAGCTGACAGCGGGGACAATTCAGCTGGTTTTAAAACGACGGTATTCCCTGTTGCTAAGGCAGGGGCTACTTTCCACGTTTCTAACATAAATGGTGCATTCCACGGAGTAATTAAGCCTGCAACCCCCACAGGTTCGTTAATCGTATAATTGATAAACTCATCGTCTACTTGATAGGCATCACCGACTAAACGGCTTTCAACCATCCGTGCATAAAATCTAAAGTTCTCTGAGGCACGACTGACCATTTTCTCTGTTTGGCTGATTGGTAAGCCTGTATCCAGTGCTTCTAAGTAAGCAATCTCATCGACTTGTTCATCAATCAAATCCGCAATCCGATAAATATAAGCCATCCTTTCTTTCAATTTCATCGTTTTCCACGGCCCATGATCGAAAGCTTGTCGAGCAGCTGCTACCGCTCGATTGATATCTTCGGAACGCCCTTCACTGACGACGTTCATTCGTTCATTTGTAAATGGATTGATGTTTTCGAACGTGTCCCCTGTTACACTTGGGGTGAATTGTCCGTCTATATAAAGTGAAATATTTGGTTGGGTTTCATGCGTTAAAGAAATATGTTCACGTGTCATGCATATCACCTTTTCTCACATTTTTTAATTACGTTGAACATCCTCTCCAAAATGTGATCCTTGTTATTTATGAACGGGCTCTTGCGATATCAGGTGGAGTCCGACGAGTGTCTCGCGAATTTCCCTTTGTAACTCAGTGGATGGTAAACCCATCGGCAGCCGTAATTGCGGAGTAATTTTACCCATCATTCCGAGAGCTGCTTTTGCTGGTGCCGGATTCGTATCCTTGAAAAGGACATCATTTAACGGCATCAACTCAAAATGTAAATCCTGTGCTTTTTGAATGTCCCCTTCATCCCAAGCATTGTATAAAGCGGCTACCCGTTTGGGGTCTACATTAGCGGTCGCACTAATAAATCCAGCTCCGCCGATGGCGAGTATTGGATAGCAGAGTAACTCAATTCCCGAATACAACAAAAAGTCCCGACCACAATTCAATAACACACGATTCACATGTTCAAAATCTTTATTCGACTCCTTGGCACCGATAATATTTGGACAATCTTCCACCAAACGCTTCATCGTCTGGACTTCCATATTCGTAGCTGTCCGCCCTGGAATATTGTAAATAATAATCGGTATATCAACCGAATCAGCAACAGTTTTAAAATGTTGATATAACGCTTCTTGGTTCGGTTTATTGTAATACGGCACGATCACCATTGCCGCATCTGCACCAATTTCCTCGGCATATTTTGTCAATTCCATCGTTTCATCATGATTCGTCGACCCGGTTCCTGGCGTAAAAATGACGCGGCTATCGATTGCTTCTGTCGCTAAATCCATGATGCGTTTTCTTTCAGCGATTGTTAACGAACTCGGCTCCCCACTTGTACCGGTTACCGAAATTCCATGGCTGCCACTTTCAATTTGCCAATTCACTAACTGTTTAAAAGTTTGTTCATCCACTACACCATCTTCCGTAAAAGGTGTAATCACGGGACAAATCGATCCTCTAAGCTTTTTTCTTGCCTCTTCATATGCCATATAAATCATCCCCCTTCTTAAAATTTCGAATCTTTTAACTCTAATGGCGTCAAACGTTAAGGCATATAGACTCTTTTTCGATTTCATTTTTCTAATTGTACATATACCATATATTAAATCATATATGATTTCAAGTTCGGTTTTAGAATAAATACCACTTATGACGAATGGTTTCATCCCTTCATTAAATCGGGTAATACTGTAACAATTTGCGGAAAGATGACAATAATAATCAAACATAAAATCATCATGAAAAGCATCGGAATAACTCCTTTAAATATATGTTGTACAGGTATATCTTTGACCACTCCAGCGATGATGTAAACACTCAGCCCGAGGGGTGGCGTAATCAATCCGATATTCATAACGAGCACCATCACAACCCCGAACCATACTCCATCAAATCCCAATAACGTTATTAACGGATAGACGACTGGTAACGTGAGAACAAAAATAGCTAACCCTTCTAAAAATAATCCTAAGATAAAATAAACAATTAAAATAAACGTTAAGATCACCATAGGCGACATATTTAACTGAGCTACATATTGGGTTGTAGCTACAGGAATTCGGCTAATTGCAAGGAATTTACTGAAGATTTCGGCGCCGATTAAGATAAAAAAGATCATAGCCGTTAACCGAGTCGTTTCATTTAATGAAGCTTTAAAATCATGCCAACTTAATCGCCTTGTGAACACCGCCAAAAGAAATGCTCCAAAAGCGCCAACTCCACCCGCTTCCGTCGGTGTAAAGAAACCTTGATAAATACCACCGATGCTGAGAAGGAATAAAAGTGCAAATGGCCACACACTATTCATTGATTTTAATTTCTCTTCCAGCGATTTTCGTTCCGTAACGGGAGCTAGCGAAGGATTTCTCACAACCATTATATAAACAATGACAGTAAATAGGACCATTTGTAAGAGACCAGGCAGAATTCCAGCAATTAATAATTTACCAATCGGCTCCATTGTAAGAATCCCATAGAGAACTAAGATGACACTGGGAGGAATAAGGATTCCAAGTGTCCCTCCGCTAGCTACACAGGCTGTAGATAAACTTGCATCATAGCGGTACTTTTTCATTTCTGGAAGAGCAATCCTAGCCATCGTTGCCGTCGTCGCATTAACCGATCCTGAGATGGATGAAAATAATGCACTTGTCCCAATCGTTGTGATGGCCAAACCTCCTTTAACATGTCCAATCCATGCATCTACCGCATGATACAAATCATGACCAAATCCACTGTAGGATAAAAACATGCCCATCAAAATGAATAGTGGAATGACACTTAATGAATAGGAACTAGCTACAGAAAACGGAGTACTACCTAATTGAACAAGGGCTGTATCCCACCCGCGAATTAACGAGAGCCCGATGGTTCCAACTATAATTAAGGAAATACTCACCGGGATTTTTAATAAAAATAATCCGAGTAAGGTAACGATGCCAATCGTACCGATTATTTCTGGACTCATGTCTCGTTCACCGCCGCGAACCAATATTTTATTGCATTCAATAGAGCGACGAGTGCGAAGGTAACAATGGCGAAAGAGGCTACGTAAAGAAATGGATAGATAACGACATGCAAGTCAGTCGTTGTCATTTTCCTTTCCATAACCCGTGTTGCATGCTGGAACACATGTATGGACATGATGAGTAACGTGAAAAAGATAACCCATTCAATGACACTATCGATGAAGAATTGAGTCTTTTTAGATAATTTGTCGGCGATAAAACGAATGCTAATATGCTCTCCGTACCGATGGGTCATTGCTAAAGTGAAAAATACGAGAATCCCAGAACTGAGCTCTGTCATTTCAAATGTTCCTTTTAATGGTTTATTAAAAAGATTTCGACCGATTACATCCGCAGTAATAATCGTCATCATCAACAAAAGTAGACCATTCGCTATAAATTGCTGAATAACAATGACCCGATTAAGCAACGATTCCATTTGTTGAATAATTTTTTTCATGAAATGTACCTCACCCCTTGCTCTACTATTCATCTAGCTCCTTCGCCCGGTCATAAACTTCTTGACCCGGTAGTCCTTGATCTTCCATTTTGTCAATCCATTTCTCAATAGTCGGATCGATATATTTTTTCCATTCTACTAACTCCTGCTCACTTAACTCATAGATTTCAATTCCTTTTTCTTTTGCTTGTTCAACCGCCTCTTGTCCTACTTGATCAAACACTTTTCCAGCTTCAATTGACATTTTTTCTTCAATTAACTCTTGAATAGCTGTTTGCTGTTCATCGCTTAATGCTTCCCAACTATCCTCATTCATGACGACATAAAAAGTTGTCATATAAAAGTCGCCAACCGTTGCATAATCAATTACTTCATCTAAACTCCATGCTTTTACAGCTTCCCATGGCGCAATGGTTCCGTCTACAACACCACGTTCCAAAGCTTCATAATTTTCATTCATCGGCATTGAAACAGGTGTAGCACCAAGACTTTCTAACCATTCGTTTGTTTCCGCGGACGGAGAGCGAATTCTCATTCCTTCTAAATCCTTGATGCTCTTAACCGGTTTTCCGACTGTATATATTTGTCCTGGATCAGATGTAAACAACCATAACGGTTTTGTGCCTGCATATTCGTCCGAAAATTCCGGAAATTCCTTATACAATGTCCATAATATCTTGGACCCTTTTTCTGCCTGATCACTCATAAAAGGTAATTCCATCACCGACGTCAGTGGAAATTGGTTGGGGTTATAACTATGTACACTTAAAGAAAAATCTACCGCACCAGTAGACGCTGCATCAAACTGTTCATCTGGAGCTGCTAGAGATGAACCAGGATATGATGTGACTTGCACGTCTCCATTTGTTACTTCTTCTACTTCCTTAATGAATTGTTGAACAAATTGTTCTTGTTCGTGTGTAGGTGGAAAAAAATGTGAAAAGTCAAATGCAATCGTTCCATCTGTCCCCTTAGCTCCCGTCTGATCACTCGAATCACATGCGACTAAAATTCCTACATTTACTACAAATAGCAACATCATGGATACAACCTTTACATTGAACAGATCCCTCATTTACAATCACTCCTTTAATTCGTGGATTTCGTTCCACATAAAATAACAGAGCCAATCCCATTCATATCTTTTCTGAATTAGTTTGAAAACGCTTACTTTTAATCATATATTATTTCATATATTATTACAATAGTTTATCCAGAATTTTTTAAAATGAATATTTGTCGGACATAAATGCTATGCTTCTTTCATAGAAACGGGCGAGTTGCAATCATATATAAAATTATATATAGTAATGCTATGGTTAAAAAAATAAATAAACGCCAATATGCATATCAAGTCATTCGCTCCAGAATTATCGATGGGACATATGTTCCTGGCCAGAGGATTGTAATCGACCAAATCGCAAAGGAGGTACGCTCAAGTCATATTCCGGTACGCGAAGCCATTCATCAGTTAGAGTCTGAAAAACTTATCGATTACAAACCGAATATCGGGGCCATTGTTCGAGGAATCGATGACACGCTTTATATGGATACTTTAGAAGTGTTAGCTGTATTAGAAGGCTATGCGACTGCTTTGAGTGCGCCTCACATAACAGCATCCGGTCTACAATCATTAACAGAAATGAATCAAACGATGAAAGATAGTCTGAAAAACTATGCGTTGGATCAAATAGGGGAGTTAAATAGAGAATTTCATTTTACGATTTACTCATTTTGCCCCAACGAACTACTCATTCATAACATACAAGACATGTGGGAGCGTATGGACGTCGTTCGGAAAACAGGCTTTACATTTTTTCCAGAACGTACCCCTCACTCGATTGAAGAACATACCCAGATTATTAAGCTTTTGCGCGATAAAGAGGATGAATCGACCATCGAAAGGTATGCACGAGGTCATAAGTTAAATACGTTGAAAGCATTTAAAAATCGTCAATCATAAGCCTTCATACAGTAAATGTTAAAAAACCGGCTCATCCCGACAGCTGGTTTTTTAATGTTCACAAACAGATCATCACTTCCAGTGCACAATGAGTCCAGTCACCTTCGCTTACCGTTCATATCGCTGATGAATATTGTTCTGTTTATACGTAGGGCGCTGGAATTCATACACCTCCAATGATAAAGCTAAATACCTTCGAGCGAATAACTGTGAAAAATGCCCTTTAATGACCCGAAACAAGTCGTCACTCATTTTTTGTAAATCAGCCTCAGATCGCCCCTTTCCTAATTTGAGAGTCGCATGGACAAACGCATCATCTTCTGTACCGTCAGCGACAATATAGTCTGTTAGTTGAATCGCTCGTGTTCGCAAACCGCCAATGGGAATGAGATCATGATGTGAACGTAACACCTCATTCACCTTTTTAAGCAATTGGGAAATATTCGCTTCCTCTTTAATGTTATCCGTGTACTCAATGATTACGTGTGGCATCATCATCCTCCTCTTCAACAACCCGTTCAATCTTCTTTTATTCCGAAATCCTCATTCCCCACGACGTAGTTCACAAGTCTACCGATGCCTTCGATTTCAGTAATGACTTCATCGCCAACTGCTGTATCCACGGATCCTTTGGGCGTTCCCGTAAGTATCACATCTCCTCGTTTGAGCGTCATAAATGAGCTTAAATATGCAATCAACTCGGGAATCGTAAACACCATGTCAGCCGTTGTCCCTTCTTGTTTCAGTTCACCGTTGATATAGGTACGTAACGTTAAATTCATCGGGTCGTTCACATCATGTGCATCAACAAACCATGGGCCAATCGGTGTGCACGCATCACGGTTTTTCACGCGTAAGTTTGGTCGATAGTAATTTTCTAAGTAATCACGAATAGCATAATCATTTGCAATCGTATAGCCTGATACATAATCATAAGCCGATTCCTTTTTAATATTTCGACCTGTTTTGCCGATGACAACGACGAGCTCACATTCATAATGCATAAACGTAACATCTTTTGGACGGCGCGTTTGTCCTAAATGGCCGATCAATGTATTCGGCCCTTTTAAAAAAACGAGTGGTTCTTTCGGAGCCGTAAATGACAACTCTTTAGCATGATCAGCATAATTTAATCCTAACGTAAACACCGTTCGCGGTTGTATGGGTGGTAACCAAACGACATCGCTTTCTGTCACCATTCGCCCATCACTCAGTTGGAGAAACCCATCCTTTTCAACTGCGTTCTGAATGGTTCCACGATAGGCTACACGTGCATGTTTCATCGCTTCTCCCCTCCTAGCCAAACTCCTTCTTTCATCACTCGATTTTCTAGCACTCCAACCCCTTCAATTTCAATGCGAACATGATCATGTTCTTTTACTAGAGGGGGTTCTTTAAAAACACCGACTAGTAATAGGTCACCAGCAGATAACGTCATAAACTCCGTCACATCAACGAGTAATTGCTCCACCGAACGAACGAGACGGCTCGTATGATTTTCTTGTTGCAGTTGATCATTAACCCATACGCGAATATATAGGTCATTCGGACTAGGAACAGCATCCCGTTTCATCACCCATGGACCGATCGGACAAAATCCATCACGAGCTTTCTCTTTAACGGCAGGGCGGTGAACACTTTGATGAGGAATTGTGACATCATTCACGACAGTATACCCGAACACATAATCAAGCGCTTCCTCTTTCGTAACGCGTGTCGCATCTTTTCCGATGACAATTCCTAAAGTAGCTCCTACCTCGAGCATAGAAGTGTCTTTTGGAAAAGGAATCGGAGAACCGAAGCATGTCAATGTATTTTCGGGTTTAATATATAGAATAGGTGCATGTGGTGGTTTCTTATAAGGGGCGTGATGCATCGATGGCTCTAAAGCTTCATATGCCCCTTGATCATTTAACAACGTTCCATAAACCGTTCCTATTATTGGGATGTCAAAAGGCAGTTTATCAACTGCATAATTCATCTCGTTGATCTCGACTGTTTCGTTTACAGGATCAACTTTTCCTTCAAGCGCTTGTTCAATGCCACGAAGTTTAAAATACGCTCGGCCCAACACTCATCACTCCTCATTGAATTCTTCTCATTAACGATAGATCACCCGATTTCCGAACCCGATCAAACCAGTCTATTGCTGGTCTGATCGGTAATGTTTCTATTGAACGGGTTGATAGAGACCATATTGACCGCCAAAGAATGTTAATGGGGTATCCTCCTTGCAAGCTACATGTAAAACCTTTCCGATGTATAACGTATGGTCGCCTACTGGATATGACTCATAAACATCACACGCAATCGAAGCCAAAGAATCTTTAATAATCGGTATGTTTTGTACATAATCAAAATCAATTTTTCGTTCTTCTTTTGTTTGCCCGGCAAAATGCATCGAAATATCTTGTTGGCTTTCAGATAGTATACTTACGGCGAATTTCTGCGAACGGCTAATCTTATGAAGTATATTCGCCTCATTATCGATGGAAACGGTAATTAATTTTGGATTTAAAGATACAGACATAAACGCATTCGCAGTCATGCCATGAATACCTTCATCCGTCTTCGTTGTAACGACTGTCACACCCGTGGCAAACTTCCCCATGACTTTTCGAAAAATACGATCGTCCATGATCATAACCTCCTCATTATCTACAAAGTAAACTCAGGTTTATGTTGACTTAACGTCGCAGGGGTTTGTTCTACTTGCTTACCCGTTACAATATCTCGTACTGGTGTTGCTTCCGCGAACCACCGATCAGGTGCCTCATGTCCCCAAAATGTTTGTCGTGTTGGATCATTCACATCCCAACGGATAGGCTTGAAATCGGGATCACTCGTCAAATAATCTCCATTATACAGTTCAATTCGATGACCATCAGGATCCCGCAAATATAAGAAAAAAGCGTTTGATAAACCGTGCCGACCAGGACCACGCTCAATCTGCTCCGCCATGCCCATCGCTGCTAGTACATCACACGCATGAATTAAGGACATCGGATCGGATAACCAAAACCCAATATGATGGAGGCGTGGTCCAGCACCATTCATAAAGGCTTGATCATGTACACTTGGTTTTCGATGTAACCATACAGCCCATAACTTCCCGTCCTCTGCATCTGTATATTCGGAACAAGAAAAGCCTAATTCCTCCTCGAAAAAATCATTCGCTTGTTGAACATCAGACACGAAGCAATTGAAGTGGTCAATACGCTGGACACGAGCACCCTTGTATAAATCATATCTTTGTAACAGACGTTCTACGGGAGTCATTTCAGCGAAAAACTCAAGAGGAAGTCCACCGACAGCTTGAACACGGAGAGCTCTTCCAATCGCATGTTGGCTTCCTTTCTCCATCCATTTCGTCTCGTATCCTTTTTCAGTAAATAGCTTTTCCAGCGCTTCTAAGTCTCGGTCAGAAGCTACTTTATAACTTAAAATTTCTAAAGCCGGTTGAGAGGCTTTTTTCAATACAAGGCTGTGATGTGTATGCTCTTCTAAACCACGCAAATAAATGTGATTGGCGTCTGACTCTGTCTCCACAAAACCAAGTGCATCTACATAAAACTTCCTCGATGCTTCTAAATCAGTTACATGTAAAATGGCCCGAGCCGTTCGAATAATATTAAAATCCATCCTCTTTCCCCCTTCGAAAATGTACCAACACCGATGCCAATCCCCCTTCATTTAAAAAAGCGATTCAGCTATGAAACGAACAGCATAGGTCGACTCGACCATGCACCGTGCATCGCTATCTGTTCACGTTACAGCTTCACACCAGTGGATGTTTTTAGAAATTCCGTTACATAATCTTTGTACGGATCCTTTTCAAATCCATCAAAGTACGTCATCCCCATGCGGATCGGATCTCCGAAGAAATAATATTCGTAATGTGTTTGTCGTGCGCCAAAGGCACTCAACGTTAAATCCCACGCGAGGCGAAATAGTTGAACACGCTCATACCCCTCTACATTTCTACCCTGTAATCCACGATGTATAATCGGACCAATTTCATCATGATCAAAATCAGCTTGCGTCGGAATGCCCATTAATCCCGATGCACCCAACACACGGACAATCTCCACTAATTGAGGATATATACGCGGATACCAGTTTCGAGCCGCATCTAAAGCAGCAAAGTCTGGTGTCATCGTTCCCGATTCATCAAGTTTCGCATTGTGCTCAGCACGATAAAGATGTGATTTCATCGTTTCCAAAACGAACATGATTTCCGTTCCTTTATCTTTTACGTGCTGAAATCGATCAATCCCAATCGCATCCATAATGCTTAATGCCACACCGAGGATGAATTCTGTTTTTACGATATTTTTGGCAACGACTTGGTGGGACATATGGACGACAGCATTTGTCTGTCGAAAAGTCCGATTACATATCGAGGAATTCCCACAAATAAATACGCGCTCCCAAGGAATGAATACGTTCTCAAAAGAGACGATCGTGTCGCCCTCTTCAAAACGAGCTGATAACGGATGATCCCAACTGTTCTTTCCATAATCAAACGACTCTCGGCTAATATGTTTCAGCCCCGGGGCATTGTTTGGCACGACAAAAGCTAATGAATAAGGATCATCTAACTCACCCGCTTTCTTCACCGTCGACGGAAAGACGAGGGTTTCATCGGTAATCGCACCTTGAGTCGCCAACAACCGAACCCCATCGACGATAATTCCGTCATCGCGCTCTTCGACTAAATGCAAAGCGACATTGGCATCTTTTTGTTCATGGGTGCTCTTCGCACGATTCACTTGCGGATGAATTAACGTATGTGTCAAACTAATATCATTTTCCCTTGCATATTCGTAATAATTACGTGCGTTTTCTGCAAAACGAGGGTCTGCTTCTGCAAATAGACCGTTATTCATCCCCATCGCCATCACTTCAGCATTCAAATAATCGGGTGAGCGACCCATCATTCCACCCGATGTTCTCGCCCATTCAGTGATCGCTTCTCTTCGGGCAATTAAGTCATCGATTGACGTTGGATGCAAAAATGTCATCCCTACGTCATCACCTGTCGTCGGGGATGTGTACAACATTTTATCTCGCTTTTCATGCTGTAAATCATACAAATACGCCATTGACTTTACGACATTTTTAAGAGCCGGATGTTCCGTTACATCATCGACCCGCTCCCCATGGATATACACGTTATTTTTTGATTTTTTTAACCGTTCCATATACTGCTTTCCTGTTTTCGCTCCCATCATTTTTCCTCCCTTTTTAAACATTCAAAAGCAAATTTGACATGAAACTCCTTACATACTTAGCCCAAATCTCCTCCGACAATAAAATTTGTTTTATATTTTTAAATCGAATCATTTTTCTGTCAACTTAATTATCATATATGGTATGATATATGTAAAATATTTATTTTATTGCTAATGTATATTTTAAAAATATACTCATGGGAGGGAGCATTATATGAACATAAGGCAACTACATTACTTTTATACGATTGCCAGTGAAGGGCAAATCACCCGAGCAGCCAAAAAGCTTCATATGGCACAACCACCGCTAAGTCAAGCTTTAAAAGCATTAGAAATTAACCTCGGTGTTCTCCTCTTTGAAAGACACGGCCGAAAAATGGAATTGACAGAGGCTGGTAAAGTATTGTTTGAACGGGCTACACATATTTTCCAAACAATCGATGATACGAAAACCGAAATCAAAGAAATCGGTCGTGGTGTTAGTGGATCATTAGCCATTGGCTGTGTAAAATCATGTTTTTCCTATCTGATACGAAATATTCGTTTATTCCGTACAGCTTATCCGAAAACAACTTTTAAATTAACGGAAGGAGACTCCTTTCAGCTAACAAAACAATTGGAGAATCGCGATATCGAACTAGCGATTGTACGATTGCCATTAGAAATAGATGATTATGCCTCATACAAAATAGCAACTGAAAAATACGTTGCTGTTTTACCAGAAAATTGGGCAAAAAAATGGCATGAGGCGGCTATTTCGATTCAGGAACTAGCCGACATGCCTCTCCTATTGTTACATCGAACGAGTGGTCGCGGACAATATGAAGTCATCCTTGAAGCTTTTCACAAGCGAAAACTCGAACCAAACATTCTTTGTGAGTCGCCGAATGTGGATATGATTTTAGGTTTAGTTAACGAAGAAATCGGTGTCACCATCATTCCTAAATCTTCATTGTTAACATTTCACCACAGCGGATTAACAATACTTCCTATTCTTGATACTACAATTGAATCTGAGTCCATGATCATCTGGCTCCGCGATCGTTACCTCTCCAAAAGTGCTGTCCAGTTCATCGAAATGTTTGAAATAAAGCACAAATGAAGGGCAGTACGCACCTTTTATCAAAGTTATCACACCTCTTTTGAAAATTATATCTATTGACAAATATACGATAATCAGCGAAAATATAGAGTTATTAACTAACTATGATCAATAACATAATTGAAAGAGGTAATCAATTTGAACGAACGTGAGCAATGGTCATCTAGGTTGAGTTTTATTTTAGCTGCAGCAGGGTCTGCTATTGGGTTAGGGGCGATTTGGAAATTCCCCTACGTAGCAGGTGAAAATGGTGGAGGGGCCTTCCTGCTCATTTTTATTTTATTTACATTGATTCTCGGTTTACCGTTACTGTTAGCAGAGTTTACAATCGGTAGAAGAGGACAAGCGAATGCGGTCGATTCTTTTAAAAAAATCGCTCCCCAAACAAAATGGTATGGGGTTGGTATTCTCGGTATGGTCGCTTCGTTTATTTTACTGTCCTTTTACAGTGTGATCGGTGGTTGGATTATTACGTATTTATATAAAGTAGTTACGGGTGGCTTACACAATCTGACATCACAGCAATTTGCAAGTATGTTTCATCGCACAATTTCCGATCCGCTGATCAGTGTAGGCGCTCAGTTTCTATTTATTTTAATCACGATGATCGTCGTTTCCAGAGGTATCCAAAACGGCATTGAAAAAGCGAGCCGTTTTATGATGCCAGCGTTAACCATTCTCTTTATCGTGCTCGTCATTCGGTCGGTTACGTTGGATGGAGCCATCAAAGGGATTGAATTTTTGTTTCAGCCTGACTTTTCAAAAATAACGTCAAAAACAATTTTAAATGCAATGGGACAATCGTTTTTTACATTGAGTGTTGGCGTATCTGTCATGATTACGTATAGTTCATACTTGCCGAAACAACAAAGCTTGCCGCGTTCTGCGCTATCTATTGTCGGAATGAACGTGATGGTCGTCCTATTGTCTGGACTAGCGATTTTCCCAGCTGTCTTTTCGTTCGGTCTAGCGCCTGATGCCGGGCCTGTCCTTTTATTTAATGTGCTCCCAACGATTTTCAGCCAGATACCATTTGGTATGTTCTTTTTTGCGGCCTTTTTAATTGTCTTTTTATTTGCTGCTTTAACATCTGCGTTTTCAATGTTGGAAATGATCGTATCGGTTATTTCTAAAGGAAATGTAACAAAACGGAAAAAATGGGCGTGGATTATCGGCCTAGCCATTTTTGCATTTGGGGTGCCGTCAGCCTTATCTTTCGGTCTATTAAGCGATGTCACACTGTTTGATAAAACCATTTTTGATCTTGCCGACTATACCGTCAGTAACATACTCATGCCGATCGGTTCGCTACTAATGGCTCTGTTTGTGTCGTATCAAATGAAAAAAGAAGATGTTCATAAAGAGGTACGGAGTGGAAGTCAGCTGAAAGACTGGGTGTTTACAAGCTGGTATGTTTTGCTTCGTTATGTCGCCCCGATCTTAATTATTCTCGTTATGTTAGATGTGTTAGGAGTTTGGTAGAAGACCATTGAAATGTTTTAGATATTTGTCTGGCCAGGAAAGAATGTATGAACGACGAGCGGTTTCTTATCCTTCTATTACGATGCTGTTTGAAAACCGTAGTCGTTCATCAGCATGTTTTATTCACGGGGGGATTTCCACTCGTGACATATTCCTTGATCATGGATCAACCATACAATTTTCTCAGTGTTTTCCATCCATATTTATCTCCTATATAGCTGTGAAAAGTAATTTTACAATATCTTGACACTCGGAGGAAAAGTTGCAATTATTTGTTTCACATCATTGGGTGTTAGGAATACATAATGCACGATCTTGTTTTCAAAAATACCAGCACTTTTTTCATTAAACTATTCCATATATTTTGAATGATTCACTGTAAAAAATGACCAGTTACTGTAAAACTCCTTCCCGTAAGTCTCGTTTAAATAAGTAAGTTTCTTTAATAACGTTCCTTCATCTGTATTTCTATACGATAATACATTCCCGTCAAAAACAACCTCCACTGTTCTTTTTCCCGTCTCATCACTAAATAACAAAGTAATACATTCTCATTGTCTATAAGAGATTCGTTATAAATAGGGAAAGGTAAACGGGCTATAGGTACCCATGTTGATGCTTCGACTCTATGATCAAAAAGTACACAAGTAAAATATATTTTGGATTAAAAGATGATAGCCATATTTATTAACAATTTTTGAACAAATGCCCATTCAATTGCTTCTTCCCACAACAACTGATATATTATGTTATAGGATGTTACATTATGTTATATAAAAACATGATGTAACGTGCCTCTCTCTCTTTCATGAGATCCTCTAGAGAAGTCCCAACCTCTTCTCTAGAGGATTTTTTATGAAAAAGTATTCATGTGTGTCAGCACTCTACACTGGCCACGACGATGATATTGACATTGTTCAATTTATTCGGCATACTAATTAAAAAGATATGTATTCTTGAACGGTTAGGAAGAACGAGTAGATGAACCTCGCTGTGTTAGAGAGTGAAATCTATGAGCTGAAAGATTTCATCACGAGCACGTCATCGAACCTGTCTTCCTCTTAAGTCTTCTATGAAAATAGAGGCGCTCGACTTTGGCGTTATGAAGCAAGTGGGATGTATGTAAACATCCAATCGTGGGTGGTACCGCGGAAGCATAGTTCTTTCGTCCTTATCAAGAGGATGGAGAGCTTTTTTTATTTTTAACATCACAAATGGGCTACATCAAGGTAGGAGAAATATAAAATGAAAAAAAAGAGAATCGTTGTCAAAATTGGGAGTAGTTCTTTAACGAATGACCAAGGAGAACTGGATGAAGTAAAATTAACGGATCATGTCCGTGCACTTGCTGTCTTACGACAAGCGAATCATGAAGTCATTTTAGTGTCGTCAGGTGCAGTTGCCTCAGGGTTTGCACGATTAGGCTATCCATCAAGACCTGTGACACTGAAAGGAAAACAAGCAGCTGCTGCCGTCGGACAAAGTTTATTAATCCAATCGTATATCGAAAAATTTAGTGAATTTAATATTATGCCTGCGCAAATTTTATTAACGAGAGGTGACTTTTCGAATCGAAAACGGTATCGAAATGCCTTTGCAACGATAACCGAACTGCTAGAAAGAGGAATGTTACCCATTATTAACGAAAATGATACCGTCGTCATTGACGAATTAACATTTGGTGATAATGACATGCTTTCCGCACTTGTGAGTGGTTTTATCCATGCTGATCAACTCATTTTACTAACAGATATTAATGGTCTCTATGATGATAATCCAAAAACGAATCCACTTGCGAAGCGAATCGATTATCTCGAAGACATTACGGATGAATTTATGCAAGCTGCTGAAAACACAGGATCAAAAGTTGGTACGGGTGGCATGAAATCGAAGTTACAAGCGGCAAAAACAGCGCAGTCCCTCGGTGTTCCTGTCTTTATTGGCGTTGGCAAAGGCGATGACAAATTACTTCGCATCTTAGCAGGTAAAGGAGACGGAACATATATTACGGACAAGTCCATCGAACCGATCAATACGAATCGCCAGTGGATTGCCTTACATTCTGAGACAGTCGGGAAACTATATGTTGACCAAGGAGCCGAAGAGGCCATTTTGTACAATGGAAGAAGCTTGTTACCTGCTGGAGTCTTTAAAGTAAAAGGGACCTTTCAAAAAGGAGACGTCGTTGAAGTATATGGCATGAACGGCCTCTTAGGTAGAGGCGAAGTTAATTATTCGTCTGATGAAGTAAAAAAGGAAATTAAAAAACGACGAGAAGACCGAAAAACAGGAACTCGTGAACCGTCCGTTGAAATCATCCATCGCAATCGGTGGATTGAAGTATAAAAAAAGACGTGGTTCAGGTAGGGTTTTAAATCTACCTGATCCGTTCGTCGCACTAATCTCAAAACGTGGTGACACTAGCTCCCACTTAACGGAGTATGAGTGCGTCAAAAAATAAACTGAGGAGGACATAGGATGAGTGAAATCAAACAAAAAGGAAAATTAGCAAAAACAGCAAGTTTCGCACTAACAACAGCTACGACAGAGGAGAAAAATGCAGCTTTAGAAGCGATTTCTGAACAATTACTTCAGGATCAAAAGACAATTTTAGAAGCAAATCAAAAAGACCTTGAACAAGGGAAAGCGAATGGTCTAACAGAGGCAGTCCTTGACCGGATTATGCTGGATGAAAACCGAATCAAAGCGATGGCAAATGCCGTCCATATGCTCATCAACTTAACCGATCCGATTGGAGAAGTCATGGAAACGATTGAAAAAGATAACGGACTGCTCATTCAAAAGAAACGCGTTCCCATTGGGGTCATTGGAATGATTTATGAAGCCCGTCCAAATGTGACCATCGATGCAGCAACACTCGCCCTTAAAACAGGAAACGCTGTTCTTTTACGGGGAAGTTCGTCTGCAATCCATTCCAACATAGCTCTTGTCCAATCCATTCATCAAGCATTAGAACATAGTGAGTTGCCTGTGGACAGTGTGCAATTAATTGAAGATACGAGTAGGGAAAAGGCCAAAGACTTCTTTCAATTAAACGAATATTTAGATGTACTCATCCCGAGAGGAAGCGAAAAGTTAATCGAAACCGTCATGCGTCAAGCAACAGTTCCTGTCATTGAAACAGGAGCCGGCAATTGTCACCTCTTCATCGATGAAACGGCTGAACAAACGATGGCAAACGAAATTGTTTTAAATGCAAAGTTACAACGCCCCTCCGTCTGTAATGCGATTGAAACCGTATTAATCGATAAAACATGGTTTGCTGAACATGGAGTACGACTGCTCGAACAACTCGACCAACGTGATGTAGAAATTTTCGCTGATAAAACGATCTGTGAAGCGTTTCCAAAAGCAAAACGAGCAACCGAAGAACATTGGTATAAAGAATACTTAGGGTTATCGATTAGTGCTAAACTCGTAGACTCATGCGCTGAAGCGATTGACCATATTAATCAATACGGAACCCACCATTCTGAAGCGATCGTGACAGAAAACGAAGCACATGCACAGGCATTTTTACAAAATGTCGATGCCGCTGCCGTCTATCACAATACGTCAACCCGTTTCACAGATGGATTTGAATTCGGCTACGGTGCGGAAATCGGCATTAGCACACAAAAACTCCATGCGCGCGGACCAATGGGATTACAAGCATTAACATCAAGTAAGTTTGTCATCCAAGGAAACGGCCAAATTCGTAGTTAATAAAGGATGTTTCAGTATAATTGGAGAAAAATGCGATCGTCTGTAGATCGAAATAGGAATACTCCCCAAATGATGCATCAACTAGATGGCAAAGTTTAGCAGAAGTTTTAAACGAAATATTGATCATATTATAAACGACTGAATGGTATTTCATTACAAAACCGTCTCGTACAGTGCCCTTAAGGGTCGACTCACAATAGAGAAATTAACCACCTACTTGCTGGTCAAGCTGATAGGTGGTTATTTTTTGTACTGTATTGCCTAGAAACAATTAAACTCCCAAAACAATGAACAAGAGAGTTTGATCCCCTATTCATCATGGGAGTGAGCACCATCCCTGATAGCATACGAACTTTATTATTAACGACTAGCCCAATATAATTAGTAGAATGTTCCCACAACAGGGATTAAATGATTGCTAAAAATAGGAATATTGGCGGTTTTCTATTTTTCTATCTCTGTTAGACTTTGTAAAAAGCCCCTTCACAACTGAAACGATTCTTTTTACAAACTACTAGATAAATATAACTTTAATCCAAGTAATGAACAACACAGCATCCTCCATTCATACATGTTTATGACTATCGAAAACTTCGCTCACTTGTTTCAACAAAATACGGATGGGAGGTGGGTTTTGACACATTTTGTTGGACAGAGAAAAAGCTCATCATCGATAGGGGCAAATTTTAAGGAGGTTTAATTGTGAAACGTTCGCTAAAATTAATGAATCGTGTCGTCCTGTTTCTGGCTGTTTTTATTGGAGGGTTTGTATTTTCTGGACAAGCATTTGCAGAATCAGCTAGTAACTCCAATTCACCTTTTGAGTATATTAAAGGACAACTCGTCGTTTCTATTGATGCACATTCACATCTTGAATCCATGCAACGTGCCGGTCATACCATGCTTACTTCTGATCAGTTAGAACAAAGTGGTTTTCAAGTAGTTGACTCATTGTTGGATAGCATTCAATCCGATCCTGCACAAACGATGCGTAATGATTTCAAACTCGATGTTGTTGATAACATGGGTTTGGTTTATTTAATCGAATACCCAGAGTCTAAATATAAAAATGTTGATGAGGCAAAAGAAGAGCTCGAAATAACTTTGAAGGACTTGGGGTTAGATGTCAGATACGTACAAGGGAATTACACGATGTATGCGCTTGAAACAGCACCAGAACTACGATCACCAACAGCGATACACCCTGACCAAGAATGGAATTACGACATGATTAAGGCACCTGAAGCTTGGGAGATTACTCCGGACTCTAACAATACTCGAATTGCAGTTTTAGATACGGGGATTGATCATAACCATCCGAGTTTAAGCGATTTCGTCCATACCTCATTAGGAAAAAGTTTTGTCGATGATGATCCCAGTGATCGTAATGGTCATGGCACACATGTAGCTGGAACGGTTGCGAGCTACGGAGATGTTTCCGGCGTTATGGAGAATGCCACATTGATACCTGTTAAAGTGTTAGGTGACGATGGTAGCGGATCGATGTATGGTATCCAACAAGGAATCACCTATGCAGCTAGTATTGACGCGGATGTCATCAATATGTCGCTCGGTGGGGGTGGATATGATCGCGGAATGGATGAAGCCATCCAAGTAGCAAACAGTCAAGGTAGCATTGTTGTAGCTGCTTCCGGAAATGATGGAGCAGAAAGTATATCATACCCTGCGGCTTATAGTGGGTCCGTTGCAGTCGGATCTGTTACATCCAGTCAAACGCGCTCCAGTTTTTCCAATTATGGGCCGGAATTGGATGTGATGGCTCCGGGATCGGACATTTATAGCACATTGCCGAACAATCAATATGGCACCCTGTCTGGCACGTCCATGGCAACTCCACATGTGGCAGGGGTAATGGGATTGATCCGATCAGCTAATCCCGATATATCCGTTGATGATGCAAGAACCATTTTAAATAACACTGCACAAACTGTCGGATCTGAACTCGAATATGGTCATGGCATTGTTGATGCTTTTGCAGCGGTACAAGAAGCTACTGGTGATGTAGGGAAATAATGGTGATCATGAAGTTTCAATGTAAAATGTAGGTGGGTCATCTTGATCTGCCTCCTGGTAAAAGTTTTTATGGTTAACCACTATTTTTAATCAATTCATGGAAAATCAAAGAACACAACACATTCAAGCGAATGAACATGAACATTCGAAACAACCGTACAAGTCAAAGGAACGGCTACTATGAGAAGAATGGACTACAATATCAAAGTCAGAGAAAACCGACCGTAGAGTCGTCTCTAGTCGATTAATCGGATGTTTTGATGGATATCGACAAAGAATGGATAGGATCATCTAGATAATATATTAAATTTTAGTTTGGGAGTGCACCCCTTAACAACATTAAGATCATGAGACAAAACATTGTATTGGATTTTACACAAGATTATGGACTTGACTCGGGGAATTGTGGTTCTCGCTCTCATACTATTTTTTAAACTGAGGGAGTTATCCTTGTTTTTCTCTGAAACTCTTGCTGTATGAATACCATACTAGCTGATCCCCCCTTAAATCTCCTCCAGAAAAATTAAAGAAAAAAAGGATTTGGCTATCAACAAGTGATGACCGAATCCTTTTTTACTTTTTATTAAGCTGGTGTTGTCCCAGCCTCCCATGATTTTATTTCTCCCGCTCAAAATAACCATTTCGTGTTTTAGATACTCCTGAGCCATTAAGCCCAAATCCATTTTCCTTTTCCATCGTAATTGTAAAAAAGTCAATTTCACCATTTGGATAAAAAAATATAATTTCCATTCCTTCATCAGATTCACTTAAACTATAGGAAATCTCCTTTTCCTCAGCAATAACATACACTTTTTCTTCATCAATAAATTCCATTCCTTCTTCATAACCAGGGCACACAGGGTCACCGCCGATTTCTCCATCCTCATATCCGTTAGTTAGCAGCCATGTTCCGCCGATCAGTTGATCTTCAGTTATCACGTTACCACAACCTCCCATTACTATTGTAACTATCATAAGCAGCAACAGTTGTCGACCCATTTTCACACTTCAACACTCCTTTACTCTCCACACAATCTACTTACCAAAAATTCGATCAAGCTCCCTTTTCTCTTGTTCTCTAATCAATTCCTTATCATCTGGTTCACTCCCAAAAAGGGTTTTTACCAACTTTTACTACTATATACAGTGTTTTAGATGTCGTAAAACTACTATATGTTGATACTTTTGAACTATTACTATTACGAAACTACCTTTTTGGGGTCTAATCATCATCTATATTCTTATCATTTACTTTAAGGATTTCATCACGCAGGTAGTCTGTGGCATCTTTTCCATACTCATCTTTAATTTTATCTAATGCTTTACTGACTTCATACCATTTTTGTGACAAGAAAGCTTCTTCTGGAAAATCAATATCTGGATAATCTTTTTGAGTAGACTGCCATCTTTCAATGGTTTCAAAAGTTTTATTAGTTGGTACAAGCTGGACTGCATTTACATCAGGTGTTCCTGGTCCAGAAATATTACGTGTCTCAGATATTCCAAATTCCATTCCTAATCTTCCAGCTGCATCCATTCCCTCTTCCACTGTAATGGCATTTGTTAATTCTTTATATCCTGCATTATGTTCACCAACATCTTTAGCAAGGCTATATAGCTCCCCAACTTTAAGAGTACTTGCCGCCTCTGACACTATTTTTCCTAATACCTTCTTTGTAATAAAATCAGCCGTGTATGTGGTCTCTTTTTCTTTTAAATGTGCTATATCGTCACCAAATTTATCCGAAGTAGAATCTGTCCCATCATAATAACTTATGTCAAATAAACTATATTCTATAATACAACAACAACTCAATATATTTCATTACTGAAAAAACAAAAAACACCAACGTAAGGTAACGTTGGTGTCCATGATTTTATTCCTCCCGCTCAAAATAACAATTTAATGTTTTAACTATCCCTGAGCCATTAAGCCCGAATGCATCTTCATTTTCCATCGTAATTTTATAAAAGTCAATATCATTTGGATAAAAAAATGTAATTTCCATTCCTTCATCAGATTCACTTAAACTATAGGAAATCTCCTTTTCTTCAGCAAAGACATACACTTTTTCTTCATCAATAAATTCCATTCCTTCTTCATAACCAGGGCACACAGGGTCACCGCCGATTTCTCCATCCTCATATCCATTAATTAGTATCCATTTTCCGCCGATTAGTTGATCTTCAGTTATCACGTTACCACAACCTCCCAT
>DATGTE010000001.1:0-33322 GCA_035301985.1 Bacillota bacterium | reverse complement strand
TTCCTCAGGGTTTTTCTGTCAAAATTAAGTTAAAAGAAACAGTTGAAAACTTACCAAGTGGCATGTATTTGTTTGATGTCTACCAAACAACTGAAAACGGGACAGACATCCTTGATGGTACGGATAATACGACATATTTCTTACATGAAAATCCAAACGCCGATGCCGACGCTGACGCCGACGCCGATGCCGACGCCGATGCTGACGCCGACGCCGACGCTGATGCTGATGCTGATGCTGACGCCGATGCTGATGCTGACGCTGATGCTGACGCCGACGCTGATGCTGATGCTGATGCTGACGCTGATGCCGATGCCGATGCTGACGCCGACGCCGATGCCGACGCTGATGAAGAAAATGCCGACGAAGATTCAAAAGGAATTGTGGACAGAAATAATCACAAAGATGGTAAAGAGTTACCAAAAACGGCTACATCCATCTTTAATACAGGTTTAGCAGGTTTAATGGCACTGCTAGCAGGTATTGCCGGATTATTTACTGGAAAAAGAAGAAGAAGTAAAACAACAAAATAAAATAAGCTAACATGTCTTCTTTATACAATCAGCCTATATTTCATATGAAATGTAGGCTGACTCATTTATTAAAAGGAGGGTAGAAATTAATGGGACAAATGTCAAGTATTGCCTATATAAATCAAGCAATGGATCACTATGAGGAGTATTTTAACAAACAAATCAAAAATGGGGATATTCAAAGTGTTTCCATAAATAATCAAAAACTTTATATTATTTTTTTGTCGATAGGTAATAAGATGATTCGATCCCGTGTCTTTCAAGAGGTTGACTCGAATTTTAACAAAGCTTTTCAAACAGTAAAGCGCAAAGCAGTTCAACTTGTTCAGAGAAACGGTTTAGATCCACAATGGTTAAAAGTTGATATCGTATCAGAAGTCAAAAAAGTACCCTTTGAATTTTTAGAAGAAAAAATTGAAAAAACGCGTAAAAATTATTTTCGATGGGGGATTTCATTTGATCCCAACTTCCGCTTAGCATTTTTAGAGCAGGAAATTAATGGTAACGCGATGATTAGAAGTATTAAGAAACAACCATTACGTTTAGATGAAAAGAATATCAATCACTATATGAAATACAATGAAGGCACGCGATTCCCATTTATGAAAAAATTATATAGAAATAAAAATGTCTATCTTTTTAAAACAACTTCCGCCTTTAAAGATAGATCTCACGAGAAAATCCATGAATTATATAATGGTGAACGAACAAATGGTATTCGAAAGGTAACAAACATAAAAGAAGAAGTCGAGCAATTAATAGAGAAATCAACATACTATTTAATGAAGCAAGTGAAGGAAAGTGGTCAGTTTGAATACGGTTACTTTTCTGCATTTGCAAAAAGAATAAGAACATATAATATCTTAAGACACTCCAGTTCTCTCTATGCTATGGCAGAAGGATATGAAGTTGTTAAAGACCCTGCGATTCTTGAGGCTATAGAAAGTGGATTAAACTATTTAATAAGGGAAGCGATTGTCTATAAAGATGATGCAGATGAAAAAACAGCATTTGTAGTCGATTATGCCAATGAAAGTGAAATAAAACTCGGCTCCAATGCAACAGCCATCTTAGCGATGACAAAATTTATGGAAGTTACTCAGAGCACTAAATATTTAGAAATTGCTCAAGCCCTAGCGCATGGTATTATCCATATGAAGCTTCCAGATGAAGGCTTTATTCACGTCCTCACATATCCAACATTTAGTATAAAAGCCTTGAATCGTATTATCTATTATGAGGGTGAAGCTATTTTTTCATTACTGCGTTTATATGCCATTGACAAAGATGATTATTGGTTAGAAGAAGTTAAGAAGACATTTGATTATTTCATTAAAAATGATTATTGGAAATACCATGACCATTGGTTAAGTTATGCTGCAAATGAATTAACGACTTATGAAACAGAGGATAAGTATTTTATTTTTGGTTTAAAGAACTGTAACAATCGACTTAACTTTATTTATCATCGTGAGACAACTTATCCGACTTTTCTAGAGTTAACAATGGCAGCATATAAAATGATTGGTAAAATCAAAGAATTGCAGAAAGAGTATTTATTAGAGTACATTGACGAAAAGTTTTTAGTAGAGACGATTAACCGGCGCGTAGAATATCAACGAGTTGGATTCTTTTATCCCGAATTAGCTATGTACATGAAAAAACCACAACTCATTTTGAACGGCTTTTTTATTCGCCACCATTCATTTCGTGTCAGAATAGATGATGTCGAACATTATTTATCAGGATACTGCCAATACTTACACTTTTTTGCACCAAATATAAAAAATAGTGACGTAACGATTTTAAACATGTAATAGAATTGTTAATGTGATCCACTAGATTTAAGAATAGAGGGGTTTCATGATTGTAGGTTTTACTTATGAAGAAATAGCAGAAATATTAGATGGATATTTTTACAATAAATTGGAACAACCTTCTCCAATCATCGATTTTGAATTTGATCCAACCCGACTTACGGACAATGGAATAGGGAACTGTTTTATTTCTATTTCAAGAGAAAGATGGAATCAATTTCACAGAAAGAATTTACCTTGGATTGATGGTAATGAAAGAATTTTAAAGTACTATAAAAACTGTGACTTAATTATTACCGAACAACCTATACAAGAGTTAGAACAGTTGGTAACACAAATTATTGTAAAGAATAGTTTTAAAGCGATAAGAATCTTGGCAAAAAATGCAAGGGATAAAATGAATCATCCTGTAATCGGTATTACTGGATCTGTAGGAAAGAGTTCTACGAGATTAGCTCTTGAACATCTTTTGAAAAATGAACATACAATGGTTGCTACGCGTGGAAATCATAATACCCAAGCTGGGGTTCCTTTATATGGTGCGAAATTATGTCGTAATCCTGAAATAGCCATTTTAGAAATTTCATTAAATGCTTTAAATAATCGTGGTAATCAGTCAGTAACAATAAGACCTAATGTAGGTATTGTTACTTCTATTGGAGAAGCACATTTATCAACATTACATTCAACTGTTAATGTAGCTAAATTTAAAGCGAGAATTTTTGATGGACTAGAACAAAATGGTTTAGCAATCATAAATAAAGATATGGGGAAAGAAGAATTTAATATTTTATATGAGCGTGCAAAAAAAAGAACCAATCGAATCAAGACTTATAGTTTGGTAGATGAAACAGCTGATCTCTTTCTTAAAAAACGTGTTCATAAAAAATATAAAACAATGATTATTTTTCAATACAAAAATAAAGAATATGCATTTGATATGAAGATGCCTAGTGATGGAACAATTATAAATGCGTTAGGTGCATTCCTTTGTCTAGCAGAATTAGGATATGATATTCATTCTATGTTAACAAAAATGTATCATTTTAAGTCGTTAGATCGAGTAATGGAGTTAAAACAACTTCATACAAGTGATCATAGAGGAATAGACATTATTGATGATTCGCATAACGCTGCTGTTCCGTCCATGTTAAATGCTATAAAAACATTTAAGGAGAAACAAGTTTTTTATAAAGGAAGGAAAATTTTAGTCTTAGGACAAATAGCTGATTTAGGTAATCAAACGGCAGATCTTCATAATCAGCTCGTCCCTCATATCCTAAAATCTGGTGCTGATTATGTCTTTGGACATGGTGAGCACATGCGAGCAGTTATTAGACAATTACCTACAGAAATGGTAGGCGGATGGTTTGACAATGCGCAAGATATATCTTCTCGTATACCTTATTATTGCTCTGACGACTCATTAATCATTTTGAAAGGTTCTGTCTCAGGAAGTGATTTTCGACATATTAGTTACTTGCTTCCTAATCGATTGAAACGTTCAAGAATAGAGTTAAAACATCCTACTCCTAAATTATTGGTCAATGTTCTTCAACCTAGATGGGGATTGGTAGGTTATGATTTAAATAAAAACATAAAGGTTTTTGAAAAGGGATATATCAATACGAAAGCTATTGAGGGAATAAGTCCTCTCATCTTACTAATATTACTTTTTGAAAAGGGAATTCAATATGAAAAAGTGAATCGGTTGAACAGTTGGCCAACAAATAGGGGAGTGAGTATACATCAAAAACCATTTAAAACAGGCCAGTCCTTTACACATCGTGAATTAGTAGAAGAACTCATTCAAAGACAGCATCCAAGCGTCATCTTTGAATTGGCCTATTTGTACTTTGGTAGTAGAACAAATGCCATGTTTGAAATCACTAAAATGACACACTCATTGGGAGTCAGTTCATCAGCCACTCTTAATTTAACAGGACGTTACCGTGTAAAAGAACAACAATCGTTTACAATTGATGATTTAATAAAAATAAGCAAAAAAATGAATCAATATCAATCACAGTTACCAGTATTCATGCAGCTTAACGGAATTAACGTCAGAGGCATAGAGTTTGGGTCACTTCGATCACATTGCATCATTTTCGTCAAAAATATCGTATGTTGTGTTAGTGGTATGGAAAATAAACCAAATAAACAGGACATCATACAAACATTAACCTCATATTTTAAATCCGTAGAAATGACGGTCTAAAGGGTGGACTGTAGTGAGTAAAAATAATCATGATAATCAAAAAGATCAAGATTTAGAAAAAATAAATGAGGAAATCGAAGAAGAACTATTACAGTATCTCGAAAATGGAGAATTGTCGAATGAAGACGGAGAAGAGGAACAAGCTACAAATAATAAATCATTTCGAGCAAAGTTCGAATCCATCATGATACTTATTTTAGTAGTAGTCATTATTACTAAATTAGTTCTCATTATTTATAATTTACTTCGTATAATACTGGTATAGATTCATAAATTATCTCAGATAATAGATGATTATTAATTGAGTCCAATTATTAAGTATAATTCAACGTGTTCAAAAGAAATATCCAATGGAATGAGAGTAATGGTCGGCATATATACGTGTTAAGGAAGAAGTTACGTTCGCGTTTATAGCAAAGATGACAAAAAAATGCCGAATATTTCATTTCATCACAAAGTGCGATGAAATGGTGGCTTGTTAGAAAGTATTATGAAATAGAGGTCAATCGAGTCGACATAAATTTCAAAAATGTTTTTTTGTGTGGTGGATAATGCTTGATTCGTTTCTCTCTTGCCGAATAGGAAAAATGAATACCTGAAAGCGAATGCTGCTTTCAGGTTAATATATATTAATAAGGTTTCCAGCGGAGCTTGGATGCTTCTTCAAAACGTTTGGTGACGTGGTCCCAGTTTACGACGTTCCACCAATTATCAACATATTTATCTTTGTTTGTTTTGTATTGTAAATAATAAGCATGTTCCCAGACGTCAAGAACGAGGATTGGAATCACATCCCATTGGCTGAGTATTTGATGTTTTTCCGCCTGTAAAATCGTTAGCCGATGGGCACGTGGCGCCCAGACAAGAATGGACCAACCGACTCCTTCTACATTTTTTGCAGCTTCCGAAAAGTGTTTTTTAAATGCACGATAACTCCCGAAATCCTTTTTAATTTGTTGTAAAAGAGCCCCTTTTGGATTGCCACCCCCACGGGGTGACATGACATTCCAAAAGATTGTGTGTAAATAATGCCCTGCTCCGTTAAATGCTGCCTCACGTTCCCAATGACGGATTAACTCAAAGTTTCCTGTTTTTCTCGCTTCAACCATCTTTTTCTCAGCCTTATTTAAGCCGTCAACATAGCTTTGATGATGTTTTTTGTGGTGAAGCTGCATGATTTCTCGTTTAATGTATGGCTCTAGTGCAGCATAATCATAAGGTAGCGGCGGTAGACGATGTTCACCGGGTGGAATACTGTTGCTTGAAGCTCCCCATTGTTTTCCATAGTTGTTACTTTTTTCAGAACGTATCTTATCCTCCTTTTCATTTGCTAACTCTTTTGGATGACTTTCGTTATTGGTAAGAGGTGTTTCTGAATAGACCAATCTATGAAAACGTGTGTATTGTTCATAAAGACTTTGACATTGTTCGTTGATTATTTCGATATCATCGACTTTTGTTGCTCGTTCTTGAGTAGGTTTTTTAAGTTGTTCAATTTGATCGATTATTTTTTGGAGTGAAGTCTCCCATTGGATCAGTTCTTCATCGGAAATTTGCTCGGTAAATACTCGCTTCGCCTCGTTCCAGTTTTTTTCAGCTGTCTCTGTCCATTGTTCAATCTCACGTACATAGTCATTAAGTGTTTTTTGAGTAGTCATGAAAACCCTCCATCAACTGTTTATCTTTATATATATGCCCAAGAGCGAATAAGTGCGATTATATGATGCAAATGAATCGGTATCATGTCACATTAAATGACATCCTATGGCATAATCATATAAAATGTTATAAGAACTAGATATTGGAGGCTTGGAGTGGGTTAAATCGTTTGAGGATACTCACAATGCATAAAACGCACTTGGGCGTGTTGATTTTCGGTTTAGATGATGGGATGAGCTCATCTAAATAGGATACGCCATTCCATGATTGATAAACATTTAGTTGGACATTCGAGGGGATATAGGTAAGATAGATTTAATATACATGATTTTTTACATGAATAACGCGTACATAAAGGGTGATCAACTTGAAAAAGAAAGATCAGCAGAATCAAAATCCATTTTCTTGTCAGACATGTTCGATACAAATATTTTCGGATCAAACAGGAAAAAAATCGAAGAAAAGTTGGGTTCCGAACATTTGTATCGGACATGTCGGTTTGTTGATTACAGCGGTATTTATTTTAATGATGCAAATCACTCAATAGGTACGAGGTGTCTTAATGGATAAGCGTGTTCATAGGGAAGGGTTGGTTCGAGGGGGGGACTGTTTCGTAAAACGAGTAGAAGCAGTCCATCGACTACATAAAAGTTTCTCGCTTTTCGTTTTATCCAATGTATATATGATACGGTTTGATTTAAATGTCTAGAGGTTTGATTGCCTTTTTAGACATTTTTTTGTTCTTTTATCACCGATTAAACTGTATGCGGTCCATATATTACTTCATATGTTACCTAAGTTCTGGATAATTCATTGGTAATTTCAGTTAATTTGGTAAGTTTTTGTAGTTTAAATGAATTGTATAATCAAGTAGTATCGTCATAAGTGAACAATCTGTGATATTTCATCGAAATTCTACTACTATGGGATCAGTTTTTAGCCATTAGTTTACCCTCTTCTCGATAATATGGTACAATATTCACGGAAAATGATTAAATAAGATGACTTTGATGATATAATGATGAGTATAAAGAATAATTATGAAAATATGCTTGCATTCTTTATTTAATATTGTTATAGTATGCAGTTTTTTGTCATCGCATAACAAGTTGAGTAAAAGATACGACTCATCTTTCAAAATCGCAATTCTTATAGTCTATCATTTACCAGAGAGATTTGACTAAATAGATGTTTTCTGAATGTGTAACTTTAGGAAATGCTCACTAAAGGGTTTGAAAGAGTTAATTATGGAGCCCATTTCTTCATTCTGTTAGCAAATTTAGGTGGTCCGTTGGGGAATTTTGCCCCAACCATTTTTATTGAAGTTTTCTTGTTTTTTCATGAAGCAATAACGACATGTTTGTTAATCGGAAAAATGAGTCTGCTTCTGAGTCATGGATCCACATGCTCAACCAATGGATCACACAGACATGAAGAACTAATCTGTTAAGCAACTATATTATGGGAGGATTCATTCTTCCCAAAGAGCATCACTGTATGAATTTGCAAAAAAGGAGAGTTTTTACAATGATGTGGTTCATCCCAATTATTCTACTGTTCGTTTTTTTCATTGGGATTTATGAAAAAAAGCGTCATCAAAAAAATGTAGATGCCATTCCGATTCGGGTTAATATCAATGGAATCCGCGGAAAGTCAACAGTTACGAGATTGGTAACAGGTATTTTAAAAGAAGCGGGTTATCGAACGGTTGGAAAGACAACCGGAACGGATGCACGGATGATTTACTCACATACATCCGAAGAAAAACAAATTATTCGTAAGCCTCAAGGTCCGAACATCGGTGAACAAAAAGAGGTTGTTAAAGAAGCGGCTGATTTAAATGCCGAGGCTTTAGTTAGTGAGTGTATGGCAGTCAACCCTGATTATCAAATTGTTTTTCAAAATGAATTAATTCAAGCGAATATCGGTGTCATTGTAAATGTGTTGGAAGACCATATGGATGTTATGGGACCTACACTGGATGAAATCGCTGAAGCATTTACAGCGACGATTCCTTATGATGGACATTTAATCGTATCCGATAGTCCATATACGCCGTACTTTGGACATATTGCTAAACAACGGAATACAAAAATGATTGTAGCCGATAATTCAAAGATTTCTGAGGAGTTTTTACGCCAATTTGAATACATGATTTTTCCAGAAAATGCTTCGCTCGCTTTAGCCGTTGCAGAAGCACTGGATATTGATAAAGAAACGGCTTTTCGAGGAATGTTAAATGCGCAACCAGACCCTGGAGCTATGCGCATACTTCCTGTATTAAATGAACAAGTGCCTAGTTATTTTGTCAACGGGTTTGCGGGTAATGATCCAACATCGACCTTAAACATCTGGAAACGGATTAATGATTTAGGTTATCCGGCAGATAAACCGATTATTGTCATGAATTGTCGTGCGGATCGTGTAGACCGGACGAAACAATTTGCAAAGGATGTGCTTCCACAGATGGATATCGGGAAATTGGTCGTCATCGGTGAGACAACAAGCCCGATTGCTCAAGCATACCGAGAGGGAATCATCACGGCGGACGAACTCATTGACTGTGAACATGAAAAGATGGATGATGTCATAGACAAAGTAGTGGCCGATGCACGTGGGAAAGTAATCTATGGAATCGGTAATATCCATGGAGAAGCTGAACCGTTTATAAGAGCGATAGAATCGTATAAAATAACACAACGAGCAAGTTAAAAATAACGGTGTAGATTGACTGATTAAAAAGATACTTATTCGGAAATAGAGAAAAATAATGAAATGACTGTTAACATATATGGGGAGGACTTCGTTACATGTTTGGGTCAGATTTATATATCGCTCTTATTTTGGGCGTTTTATTAAGTTTGTTATTTGCTGAAAAGACAGGGATTGTTCCTGCAGGTCTCGTTGTACCAGGATATTTAGCATTAGTTTTTGATCAACCTGTTTTTGTTGCGATGGTATTGTTAATTAGTATTGTAACGTATTTAATTGTAAACTACGGTGTAGCTCGTTTTACGATTTTATACGGGCGACGGAAATTTGCCGCGATGTTAACTGTAGGAATTGCTTTAAAACTAATATTCGACTATTTTTATCCGATTATGCCGTTTGAAATCTATGAGTTTAGGGGAATTGGTGTCATTGTACCAGGCTTAATTGCCAATACGATTCAAAAGCAAGGGGTACCCGTAACGCTTGGCTCAGCATTATTACTAAGTGGTGCCACGTACATTATTATGAACATTTATTACTTATTCTAGGATGGATACAATGAATGACGAATTAACATTTCAAGAAAAGTTGCTGAAAAATATTAAAAAACATAAGAAGAAAACGAAAAAACATGTATTTATGGTTTTACCGATCCTTCTTCTCATCTTATTGGTGAATGCGATTTATACACCTGATGTTTCGACTGTTGCAGACGCGGATGATGATATTTTTACGGCAACATTTGTAGGCGATATAATGATGGGAAGAAATGTCGAAAAGGTCATCGATCAACATGGTATAGGTTACTTGTTTGAGCATGTGGAACCTTATTTAAAAGCATCAGACTATGTCACAGGTAACTTTGAAAATCCGATACTCTTAGGTGATGAAGAGGATTACGTTACCGCTGAGAAGCTCATTCATCTCAATGCTCATCCAAATAGCGCAGCTGTATTGAAAAAGATGAATTTTTCGGTATTAAATATCGCCAACAACCACGGAATGGATTTTAAAGAAAAAGGTTTATTAGATACAGGACAAGCTTTTTCCGAAGAAGATTTGGATTTAGTAGGGTTTGGGGAAAATTTAATTGATGCACAAGACAACATATCGATTCAAGAAATCGATGGTTATAAAATAGCTACACTGGGCTTTACCGATGCGTATACGAAAGAATTCCCGGTAAGCGAACGTGTTCCCGGTGTATTAGTTACTGACCCTGAAGTTATGGTACCGATGATTCATGAGGCTGAAAAACAAGCTGATTTTGTATTTGTTCATGTTCATTGGGGTGTTGAATATGATGATAGTTTGCATCCTAGACAGGAAAAACTTGCAGAAGCGATTTCACGTGCAGGTGCAGATGTGATTATCGGCCATCACCCACACGTTTTATCTTCAGTTGATAAAATTGGTGACACGGTTATGTTTACGAGTTTAGGAAACTTTATTTTTGATCAAGGGTGGTCGAGAACACGACAAAGTGTGCTCGCACAAATGAAGTGGCAAGAAGATGGAGTCGCTCGCTTTGAATTAACACCATTCAATATTCGTGAAGCCCGTCCTTTAGAGCTTGGAAAAGCAAGTTTTGTCAAACGTTCAAAAACGTTTCGACAACTGACGAAAAACTCTGACGAAATTGATTTTACGAAAGAAGATGGAAAATTGACTTTTGAAGTAGACTTTTCGCACAAGTTAAAGGGGAGCGACAGATGAAGAATAAAGTTGTGATTGCTGTACTCAGTGTTCTGGTTATTATAGGTGTGTTTCTCATCTACGATAAAAAAGGGAAAAGTATAGTCGATGGTGACCGCGTGAAGGATGCTGTAGAAGACATTAATCCGCTCGGGAAGAATAAAGACGGGCATGCAGGTGTGAGTGCCAGTCATCCGGCTGCTGTTGAAGTAGGTATTGATGTGTTAGAAAACGGCGGCAATGCGGTGGATGCGGCGATCGCTGTTTCTTATGTTTTATCTGTCGTGGAGCCTTACGCGTCGGGTGTTGGCGGAGGAGGAGAAACGTTAATTTATGCTGATGATATGGAACCCGTTTCCTATCAGTATAAAGATGTTGCTCCTCAATCTGGAGACATACCACCAAATTATACGGGTGTTCCCGGATTTGTAAAGGGAATGGAAGAGATGCATAAAGATTACGGGACACTTCCGATGGAGGAGTTAATTGACCCAGCCATCACATATGCCGAAGAAGGTTTCAAAATCAATCAAGATCTCCGTGAACGATTAGCTTTTGCTTCGTATCGTTTGCCGATTGACAAGCTTCCTCACTTGTTTACGAATGGAGAACCAGCTCCAAAGGGGACCGTGATTGAACAGCCAGAGCTAGCTGAAACGTTACGTGCGATTCAAAAAGGAGGAGCAGATGCTTTTTATAAAGGGGAGGTTGGCGACAAGCTTGTTAATCATGTAGATGGTCTAACAAAGGAAGATTTGGAACAATATACCGTCGCAAAAACCGCTCCTGTTCAAGGTGAATTTAATGGGTATCAAGTGTACAGTGCGTCCCCTCCTATGTCGGGGATCACATTGATTCAATCTCTTGACATGGCTGAACAATATCAAAAGGTATTAACGGATGAGCAATTGACGGAAACTGACTATATTCATCTCGTAAGTGAAGTTTCTAAACAAGCTTATAAAGATCGGCAGGCTAAAATCGGTGATCCGAACTTTACGGATATGAATATGGAAGAACTCGTATCCGAAGACCATATCGAACAATTAGCCGAAGGGATAAACATTGATGAAATTACAACGGATTTCGAAGTGAACGATAGTCCAGCAGATGAAAAGGACTACGATAATACGACACATTTTGTCATCATCGACCAGGATGGAATGGTCGTGTCAACGACGAACACGTTGAGTAACTTTTTTGGTTCAGGAGATTACGTAGATGGCTACTTCTTAAATAACTCGCTGGAAAATTTCAGTACAAAAGAATCTTCACTGAACTACAAGGAAGGTGGAAAAGTTCCACGTAGTTTTATAGCACCTACGATACTCGTAAATGATGAAAGAGTCATTGGCATTGGATCACCAGGAGGAAAAAGAATTCCTAGCATTATGACAGATGTGTTAATCAAAACGGTATTGCTAGATAAAGATATTGATGAAGCTATAAAAGAACCGCGGTTTTTTGCCGAAAAAGATAATTTATATATGGAGGAAGGGTTCTCTGAAGAAACACGTAATGAACTATTAGACCGTGGTTATCACATTTATATTAATGAAATTTCAACCTATTTCGGGGGAATCCAAATGCTATCTCTTGATAAAACAAATCAAAAAATCGATGGAGTAGCCGATTCTCGCCGAGACGGTGACTGGGATGTTGCCAAATAATAACATGAACATACAGGAGGAAATTTCCGTGAAAGTAAAACAGACTTTAAAAGATTTAACCCCAATTGGAATCATTGTAATCCTGTTAATTGGGATAGGAGTTTTCAAACATACGGAGGATTTAACCGACAAAGAATCACAGGCACTTGTGACCGAGTTAACGAAAATTGAAGCAACAGAAACAACAGAAGCTGAATAAGGTTTGAAAAAGGGACGATCCATAATTTTGTCCTCTTAAAAAAATCATCCAAACTATTGATTAGTCTGATCAATAGTTTGGATTTTTATTTTCCTGATGTAAACTTCATATTTATCCTTTGTTTATGAATAGTACGGTGAAATCATGATGTAAACGAGTACGCCTGTAAAACTAACATATAGCCAGATCGGCATCGTCCACCGAGCAATTTTTTTGTGTCGTCCATATTCTTGATTCCAAGCTCGAGTAACACTTGTAAGTGCCAAAGGGACGATAGCTGCTGCCAAAACAATATGTGTAATTAATACGAAATAATACAGTCCGGCTAAAAACCCTTCACCACCGTATGGTGTAGCCGGTGATAAATAATGAAATGTTACATACGTTATGAGGAATAGAAATGTTGTTATAAATGCAGCATAAATAAAACGGCGATGCACGTTCACGTTTCCTTTTATAATAGCAATCAGCGCACCGACTAAAAATAAAAAGGTAAAGCTATTTAAAATAGCGTTTATCAACGGTAATATGGTTACATCAAATGCATCGAATTTTTCATCGCCCGGCATTCTCGATAATAGAGCAATTGCACCAATTAATATAAAGGACACAATAGTGATTGCTGGCTTGTAGTTACGTTTTTTGGGTGAATACATTGGTTGTTCATTTCGGTTATTTTTCATACCATCATTCCATTTCGTTATCATATTATGCTTTGTTACTGTTCGTGACCATGCCCCGTACAAATTGATTTGTTATTGTATGGCATGTTATGATCAAATGAATTTCGCAGGAGGTCAATCTTTTCGAGAGTTAAAACGATGGTCTGTTTCAGAACTTGAACGCCTGGTTTATTCTACGGTGATGCATGCAAATCATAAGGGAAGGCTTTTAAACTTTTAATAAATATGTTATAATTATAATTTGCCTTAGAATAAATATCGTTTTCAAATGGACGAATTGACTCTTATATCGTAGCGAATTGGACTCTATTTGTATAAAGATATGCTCGAGTCGTATGAAATAAATGAAAGAAAGAGGGAAAAGTAAATATGGGTGAACATCAAACTCCGACACAATCGGGGCAATCGATACGAAAATTGCCACTCATGATTGTGTTACTTTCAGGAGCGTTTGTTGCTATTTTAAATCAAACTTTACTAGGGACTGCGATGCCTCACATGATGAGAGATTTGCACCTGAGCGCAAATACTGTGCAATGGCTACAGTCTATTTTTATGCTTGTAAATGGGATTATGATTCCGATTACAGCTTTTTTAATCGAACGTTTTACGACAAGAGGCTTATTTCTTACTGCGATGGGAACATTCGCTGTAGGAACATTCATCGCTGCAATCGCACCCGACTTCTCCTTTTTATTAGTGGCTAGAATTGCCCAAGCTGCTGGCGCTGGAATTATTATGCCACTCATGCAAACGATTTTATTCCTCATCTATCCTGTCGAAAAGCGGGGTACCGCGATGGGGATGTTTGGTTTAGTGATCGCTTTTGCTCCGGCGATTGGACCATCATTATCAGGTTGGCTTGTGGAGGAATTTTCGTGGCGAAGTTTATTTTATGTCATCCTCCCGATTGTAATCATTGACATTGTTCTCGCATATTTTATCCTTGAAAATGTAACAAAACAAACCAATCCGAAACTAGATATGCTATCGATTGTTTTATCAACGTTTGGATTTGGTGGATTGCTATATGGATTTAGTATTGCCGGTAGTAGTGGGTGGGGAAGTTACCACGTAATGATCTCCATGTTGATTGGAATCATTTCACTCACTTGGTTTATTCGTAGGCAGTTGAAACTTCCACAACCGATTTTGGAATTCCGTGTATTTCAATATTCTATTTTTACGATTACAACGGTACTTGGTATGGTTGTGTTTATCGCTATGATTGGCGGAGCGGTTATTTTACCGATTTTCATGCAAGATATGCTAGGATTTACCGCTTTCGAGTCAGGATTAGCTCTATTGCCAGGTGCGATTGTTGTGGGAATTATGAACCCGATTACGGGAAGAATATTTGATCAGTATGGTGCGAAATGGTTAACGTTTATCGGATTGTTCATCTTAGTCATTACCACATTTATGTTTACGAATCTTACAACAGAAACAACTTTTACGTATATCGCTGTTGTGAATGCACTTCGCTTATTATCCGTTTCAATGATTATTATGCCTGTAACGACAGCTGGATTGAATCAACTCCCATCACGCTTAATTCCACATGGGACTGCGATGAATAATACGATGCGTCAAGTAGCTGGAGCTATGGGAACAGCATTACTCGTAACCGTTATGACAACGACTGTTCGGCCTGATGAGGGGATAGATGGTATGATCCATGGAGTGAATATGTCATTCTTAGTTGCCGGAATTACGGCTGTGATTGCTTTTGTCTTACCATTTTTTGTTAAAAAACCGTCGTCGAATGAACGGAATGTTGAGCAGGTTTAGTGGTGTTATATGTAAATAGAAGGTCGTTCACAGAAAATCGTATATTACAAAAATATCCCCATGATCGATGATGAATCATCCGGTCATGGGGATTTTTCAAGGGAGTACATTCACTATATATCAACATGGGGAAGACATGTGAATGTTGTATGTTATGGAACTTCTTGCGTTCTTTGTTGAAATAAGGCAAATAAGTTATCAATCATATAATCTGGATAGATATTTGTTTGTTTCATATCATTTTGTTTCGAAACACCTGTTAATACGAGACATGTTTGGAAGTTGTTTGTTTTCCCGAGCATAATATCTGTTTCGAGACGATCACCGATGATTAAACATTGATCGTTTGTCGTTTTTAAGATATCGATTACTTTTTGTCCATAATACCGTGAAGGTTTTCCAATGATTTTATAAATTGGCTGATTCGAAGCGGTTTCAATTGCCCGAGCTATAGCCATTGTATCTGACATGTACCCTCCTGGGATGGGATAATTAGGGTCCGGATTCATAACGACTAATTTTGCACCATTTTGTACCGCAGTCATGGCTGAATTGAGCTTTTTATAAGTAAATGAACGGTCTAAACCAACGAGTATATAATGTGCTTCGAGTGGGTTTTCAGTGATGTTTATATAGTCATTTAATTTATTTTGAATGGCTTGTTCACCGGTGAAGTATACAGGTGAATCCGGAGCAGTTTCCAGAAAATAAAAGGCTGATATGAGCGGAGCCGTAATGATTTCATCTAATTCACAAGAGACCCCGAGCGATTGTAAGTGTTCTAAACAATTTCTCCTCGTGCGGATAGGCGAATTTGTAATGAATAATATTTTTTTATTATGGGTTCTTAATCGTTGCATGGTTTCCTTGACACCAGGCAATAGCTTATCCCCCACATACACTGTTCCATCCAAATCAAAACAATATGCATCAAAGTCATCAATATCAATCAATAAGTATTCATACCTCCTTTTTTTGACTCCTTCTGAAAGAGATCCATGTGCAATTTATTGGCGGACGATTTCTAGTTTGCTGATTTTATTGTACAAAATCATTATTAATTTGCGATGAAAGACGTGTAAAATTATTGTAAAATACGGGTTTCATTCATAGTAATCATGCTATTGATGAGTTTAAAGCTGAAAAAGCTTACCGGAAGTAAAAAAGCGAAGAAGGTGGAATCATATGAAACACTTTATGAAAGCATTTGATACAATAAACGACATGTACGCGTAATCGATTGGTAATTCATGCTATACTATGGATGTAAATGGATTCAATAGATCATCGTTTATGAGTCATAAACCGACACAATGAATGAAAAATGATGTGACTTTCAAATAAAGGTGGTTTCTAAATGAGTTGGAGATGGAAAGCGAAAAAATGGCAAGCTGCTACATTAAATGAAGAACTGACCGCACAATTAACCGCACTTAAAAATCAAGAACAAGCATTGGAAGAGCGTTTTTATAAAGATTTGGAGTTCGGAACAGGCGGGATGCGTGGCATGTTAGGTGTAGGCACGAATCGAATGAATATTTATATGATCCGTAAAGTAGCTGAAGGACTCGCACGTTATATGGACGATTTAGATGAAGAGGTAAAGCAGCGTGGGGTCGTCATTGCTTACGACTCCCGACACAAATCTAAAGAGTTTGCTCTTGAAGTAGCGAAGACGATCGGTGCAAAAGGAGTGAAAGCATATTTGTTTGCTGGCATACGTCCGACTCCTGAATTATCGTTTGCTGTACGCTATTTGCACGCGTTTTCTGGGGTCGTCATTACTGCGAGTCACAATCCACCAGAGTATAATGGTTTTAAATTGTATGGTGAAGACGGTGCCCAAATTACACCAGAAGCTTCTACAGCGATCATTCAGCATATGGAAGCAATTGATGAATTATCTATAGAAGTAGCGGAGGAACAACAGTTATTAGAACAAAATCTTCTTACATATATCGGTGAGGAAATTGATCAACCTTACATTGAACAATTGATGTCGATTCGTTTAAATGAAGAGGTCATTCATAAAGCAGCTGATGATTTAACCATTGTTTTTACACCTCTTCATGGGACTGCTGCCGAAATTGTTCCTAAAGGATTGGAAGCGTACGGTTTTAAACAGGTTGTGACGGTTAAAGAACAAGCGGAAGCAGATCCTAACTTTTCTACCGTCACCTCTCCCAACCCAGAAGATCCTAATGCGTTCGAATTGGCGATTGAATATGGACACAGGGTAGATGCTGATTTATTGTTAGGAACTGATCCGGATGCCGATCGTCTAGGAGTAGCAGTGAAAAATTCCCAAGGTGTATACGAAGTGTTAACGGGTAATCAAATCGGCGCATTAATGCTTTACTATTTGCTATCACAAAAAAAGGCACAACAAAGATTGCCGCATAACGGAGTTGTTCTGAAGACGATTGTAACGTCCGAATTAGGGCGGGCGATTGCAAACGATTTTGGTTTACAAACAGTTGACACATTAACAGGGTTTAAATATATAGCTGAAAAAATCAAAGAATATGAAATGACGGATCAATATACATTTCAATTTGGTTATGAAGAAAGTTATGGTTACTTAATCGCTGATTTTGTGAGAGATAAAGATGCTGTGCAAGCGGCATTATTGATATCTGAAGTAGCTGCTTACTATAAAATGAAAGGGATGTCACTTTACGATGGGCTTCAGGAATTGTTTGAACGTTACGGTTGGTATCACGAATCACTTCGTTCGCTTACGATGACAGGGAAAAAAGGTGCACAACAAATTGCTGAGTTGTTCGATGGTTTTCGTAAGCATCCATGGAAAGAAATTGCGGGGGTTGCAGTCGTCGAGATTGAAGATTATGTAACAGGAAAACGGCATCATCTGGCAAGTGATACGAAAGAAATCATAAGCTTACCACAGTCCGATGTATTAAAATATAAACTGATTAATGATCAATGGATTTGTATACGTCCATCGGGTACGGAGCCGAAAATTAAATTTTATTTTGGTGTTAAAGAAGGGTCACGAGCAGAAAGTAAAGCGATGCTGATGCGACTTGAGCAATTTATGATGGATCAAGTGAAAGAAGTCACAAAATCTTTTTAGAAGTAGCAGATAATTTTCATATTCACAGGAAGATCATTCTAAATGGTTGTGTGACACCTCAGTGAAATATTTTTTTATCGTCATGGATGTTTTTTATATGATCGAATTGCATAAGCTAGCAATAGGAGTAGAAACTTGTTGAAACAAACGATATAATGAATGAAATAAACAGAATTGACATCAATCACATAACTGAAACAATACGAGAGGAGCCTTACGATGAAAAGAGTGGACAGACATAAGCCAAAGCGATTATGGCTTAAAATTCCGCTAATAATCATCCTTCTAATTGGAATAGGAATTGCCGGATATGCTTATTCCATTTATCACAATGCTAAAAAAACAGTCAATGATAAAATACATGATCCTGTTGAGTCCATTGATACAAGTGTTGCTAAAGAAAAGCTTCAAAACACAGAACCAGTGAATATTTTACTGCTCGGGATTGACGCGGAAACGGGTGAACAAGGTCGCTCGGACGCATTGATGATTCTCTCCTTACATCCAAAAAATGAAGAAATGCAATTGATTAGCATTCCGCGTGATACACGCACTACGATTGTTGGCAAAGGAGTTGAAGATAAAATCAATCATGCGTATGCTTTTGGAGGAACGGATATGGCGGTGGCCACAGTTGAAAACTTCCTAAATATTGAGTTGGATTATTATGTAAGTATGAACATGCAAGGGTTGCAAGAGCTTGTAGATGAATTAGGTACGATTACGGTAAACAATGAGATTGAGTGGAATGACGGCACGTATGATTTTAAAAAAGGTCCGATCGAAATGGATGGTACACAAACGATGCATTTCGTTCGCATGCGCAAACAAGACCCCGAAGGTGATTTTGGACGAACGAAGCGTCAGCGTAAAGTTATTCTCGGTATTATCGACCGTGGAGCTACAGTCGGGTCCATTCCTAAAATTAACGGAACCATTGATATTTTAGGAAATAATATGACAACAAATATGGATTTTGATGATATGAAGACTTTATTCAATGGTTATGGAGATACACGTAATCATTTTACAAGTTATATGATGGAAGGAACGGGAACGACAATTGACGGTACGTATTATATGATCGTCCCTGAGGAAGAGATTGAGAAAGTACATCGTATGATTGCAGAACCGACCTCATGATTCTAATATTTGGGGCTGGGCTATGTCCAAGGCATTCATAGCGTGGACGAACAAGCCTGCCCCAAAAGGGGGCGAGGAGAGTCAACAAAATACATATGCATTTATCAGAATATTCCTCTTATGAAGTATAATTTCTATTTAAAATAACTTCGAAATACCCATTAAAACAGTTATGTTATACTAATAGTAGTCTGAAAGTTCTATCAATAAGGGATGATTAAATGAGCTGCGAGGAATGATTTTAGTAGATTGTGCAAATCGGTAGACTTATTGATAGATTTTTTATTAGTAAGGAAGGTGGAAGTGTATATGAAACGTTTTTGTAAAGAGTGTGGAAAAGAGGCTCAACCTGGCGATCATGTTTGTGTCGATTGTGGAACTGCTCTTACATCGGAGGAAAACCCCCCACAACAACCAATGACAAAAAAGAAAAAGATGATTTGGGCAATTGTAGCTAGTTTAGTCATTTTTGTCATTGGTTTCAGTGTGTGGGCTACCTCGTATCAGTCTCCTCAGGCTGTCGAGAAGCGTTTTCACAATGCTGTGGACAAACAGGATCATAAAAAACTTCAAAAACTAATGGTGCATGAAGATGGCACACCGATTCATGAGAAAGAAGCAGAGGCGTTTTTAGAACTTGTGAACCAGGACGGAAAAAGGAAAGCTGTGGATTTATGTACCGTTATACAACACGGAAAGTTTTTAGGTATTTATGATGCATATAAAATTGCAGGGGTGGACCAGTTTGCTCGTTATGATGCGATTGATGGGTTAACGTTCTCTTTTAATGGTACAGAGATTGATGAATATGATCAAGATGAGGAATCGGTTGTATATGGTCCCTTTGCACCAGGAATTTATCCCGTTAAAGCGATGTTTAAGGGAGAATACGGAGAGACAAATAAAGAAGATACCTTAACGCTCGCTCGTGATGATTATGATGATACATGGATGGATATGGATCTTTCCATTTCGAAAGTTACTTTTAATGTTGAAAATTATGAAGAATTTAATCCATCTGAAGCGCATATTCGTTTAAACGATGAAGAAATCGCTATTTCTAAAGAGGGAGAAACAGAAGAAGTGGGTCCATTTATACTAGACGGATCGCAAGAGGTTGAAGTAGTTGTGAATATGCCGTGGGGTGAAGTTGTTTCAAAACCGATTGCAGTCGATGATTCTTATATGGATATTCATGCAGATTTAATTTCTGAAAAGCAATACAAACAAGTAAAACAGGTATTGAAGGATTTTGGCGAACAATACGTAGAGTCGTCAGCTAAAAAGAGTACGAAACCACTTGTCGATGTGTCGTCTGATGTAAAAAATGAGGTCAAAGACATGATTCCTATCGACGATTATTATTCCGGAAAATTAAAGACAGTAGAGGTAGATAAACATTCAATAACCGTTATGAAGGATGCCAAAGAACCGGGAATTCAAATACTCGCACAGTATCAGATTGACGAAGATTATCACGATCTTACCGAAGAACCAGTTCTTGAAGAAGTTTCTGATATGTGGTCATTAAGCTTATCTTTTGATAAGGACCAGAAGACGTGGAAAATTCAATCATTGGATACAGCAAGTATTTTTGTTGATTTTGAACCGACAGACGAGTTGAAAGGTTCTAAAAAAGTCTATGGCCCGTCTAAAGAAGCAATTGCTAATGCAGAAGAGGAAGAAACTGAGGGGGAAATCGAAGAGTTTATAATGGATTACACACAGGCGAGCGTTGATGCGATTAATTATCGAGATTTCGGTATAGTAGAAGATTACATCACGAGTGATGGTCCTCGGAAAAAAGAAGCTCGCGAGTACATTGATTATCTGGATTCTAAGGATATTTTTGAAACATGGTATGGATCTGAACTGGAAAAGATAGAAAAAGTGGATGATCAATCATGGAAGGTAACGGTGATTGAGGAATTTGAAATCGTTAAGCCAGATACTTCAAATAATAAAGAATTTCGCACAACCGTTCTCGTCAAAAAAGTCGATGGTGAGTATTTCGTACACGAACTCATTTCTACAGATGAAATATGAACGAAAGTAAGCTTTCTTTAAAGCAATTCCTATCTGTACAGTGCATGGAAAGCTAGTACATGTAGCGTATAAATAGAGAAAAAGGCGACTATGCAAGTGCAGCTCGCATAGTTGCCTTTCCTTTTTTACAAAGCGAAGAAGTTTATTCATTGGTCGGCTGACTATGTGCATCCACTAATAACATGACTTTTTGAAAAAAGACCATCGCTTTTTTGGAGTTGATGCTTTCCGAATATCATTCATTTGGACCACGCCTAATAGATGTTTATGTTTTGTTGTGATTGGAATGGCAACAAGTTTATTTTTGTCGAACAGTGGTGCGACTTCTTTCTGGTGGAGGTGACCAGGTATACATACGACATCTTTAATCATGATATCTCTTAATAGGTAATTGTCGCTGGCCATAAGTAATTCCTTTAAAGACAGAACACCTGTTAATTGCTCCTTTCGATTTGTCATGTACAAATAGTGGATGTTGCTCGTCTGTTTTCCATACTCGCGGATCATCATCATGGCTTCGTGCACAGTGACGTGATCTTGTACCGAACAGAAGTCCAGTTTCATTAATCTCCCAACGGCTCCCCTTTTAAACAATTTATCCATGTCTATGGTCATGAATGTGAACCCCCCTCTTATCCATTTCCAGCACAAAACATGAGTCATGTTATGGAAGTGAATTTTTTTACTCAAGATATTTTGAGTAAATCATCTCGATTTGACACTGTTATGTTACCCACTACCACCCTTTCTTATTAAAAACAAATCGACGTCATTTGTTTTTGAACATATCGAAGTAACCTTTTCTTATAAACGTAGTAGCCAAGCAGCTATGGAAAAGTAAATCAGGACACCGACAATATCAGCAATGGAAGTGATGAGTGGTGCACTGGCTGTTGCTGGATCTAAGTCCAACTTTTTAAACAGAAATGGTAGGCACATCCCAATCACACTTCCGACAATAACAATAGCTACCATTGTCAACGCAACGACGAGAGCAATGAGTGGGCCTCCTCTAAACAAGCCAACACTAGCAACAGCTAAAGCCATCGTCACTCCGAGCGGGATGGATACGGCAAGCTCTTTCGTAAACATTTTCATCCAATCTTTTATCCGAACCTCTCCTGTAGCCAGGGAACGAATGACGAGTGTCGCCGATTGAGATCCCGCATTTCCCCCACTATCCACTAATAAGGGAAGGAAGAAGACGAGAGCAATGTTTGACTCAATGATGTCTTCAAAATGGGCAATTCCTGCACCAGAAAAGACATTCATAAATACGAGCAGGACGAGCCAAACGATGCGTTTCCGATATAGCGTAAAGATACTTGCATCCTGCAAGCCACCTTCCAATGTGGACACCGGAGCCATTTTGTGAAAATCCTCCGTTACTTCGTCTTGGATCACGTCCAAAATATCTTCGACGTGGACAACACCAATCAGTTGGCATGTTTGATTGACGACAGGGATGGAGACGAGGTCGGTATTCTGAAATATTGTTGCTACCTTTTCTTGATCCACGTTCATCGGCAATGAAGTGACGTCTGTAACCATAATATTGGTAATTTGTTCGTCACTGTCAGCACTCAATAACTCTCGAATCGAAAGGGCACCTTTTAGTGTATGATCTTCACTAACGATATATAAATAATGGATATTCGTTTTTCCTTTTACATTCGCTCGAAGGTGAGCAATCGCCTCATTGACGGTAAATGATTCGCGAAGGGCAACGAATTCCCTTTTCATCAGTTTTCCCGCTGTTTCCTGTTTAAAAGATAGAACATTGTTTTTCATTGATGTGGTCTCCTTTCAAATATTTCACCACTTCGGTGATGGAAGTGGAACGGTTTGTTTTTTTCATTGTACATATTCGACAATCGTCATCTGGATTTGGAACGGGTTGACTGTCCATTCCACCACCTCCTTTAAACATTAAAAAACACCTTCAACGAATGAAGGTGTTTCGACAGCAAAATATATAATAGAATCTTAATCCATCTATGATTCATAGATAGAGAAATCCTATGGTTTACCTCCACTCGTTTAGTTTTAGCACTGTGTGGCATAGGAATGATTCCAGATACATTAAAAATCACCTTAGCTCGATGATTTTAGGTGACCCATTGGAGTCTCTCGACTTTTTTGGGCAGTATCTTATCTCCACACAGGAGCCTCACCTAACGAAGGGTTTTTATTATTTTGTACTACGTGTCTTATCATAAGTGAGTAAAGATGAATTGTCAACCACTTTCACACGATATATGACAATTCACTGCATGTACGGTTCATTCATCCACTCGTTGGAATCAGAAAAATTGGAACGATGACTTGTCGTTCGTTATAATAGATAGAATCATAATTTTCGTGAGTGATGAATACATTGATAAGATTATGCGTATCATTTGATGTTGATTGGATAAGCGAACAGGATCATAAGTAAAAAAGCTTCAGCTAATGAGGAGTCGTGTTGCATTATGAAACGAATGAAGCGAGCTGTGAAATGGATTGTAATCTTATTTTTGATGATGATTATTTTTTCACAAACATCTGCCGAGAAACAATCTACGTTACATTATGTAGCTTTAGGTGATTCGTTAGCGGCTGGTTTAACGAGTGATGGGGAAAGTTATGTCACAAGTTATCCGGATTTTATTTATAAGGACCTTGTGAACAATCTTTCTTTTGTTCAAATCGATTATACGAATACAGGAGTTCCTGGTTATACAACAGCTGATGTATTGAAATTGCTACAAAATGTCAACCATGTTCGTGACTCTGTAGCGGAGGCGGATTTCATTACGATTGGTATCGGTGCGAATGATATCGTCAATGCAATTGAAATGAAAAAAGTCCTTTCAAAAGAACCTGAACACCAAAAAGAAATGAAAGAGCGTACGAATCAGGCCATTCACCAACTCGCTAAAAATTTGCACCGCATCATTTATGAGGTGGAAGAGTTAAATCCACAAGCACCTTTATTCGTAATGGGTTACTATAACCCTGCTCCATACATCCAAGATGCGCAGCCATTCATGGAAAGAATGGTGACTCGCTTCAACGGTGCGATTGAAGGAGTCGCTGAAACGACGGACGCATATTTTATACCTACGTATGATGTGTTCGTAGAAAATTATCCAAAATATTTGCCGAACCGTAAAAATATCCATCCGAACGAGGCGGGATATCGTGCGATCGCAGATGAATTTTTACCTGAAATCGTCGATTATTTAGTTGCCGATGGTTGGGAATACACGAATGAGTTTTCAGAGAAAACACGTTTTTTGTATTACGTAGATGTTCATACATTTGAGCTATACCAATGGGTACATGAAAAATGGGATTATAAGGGGGATTTTGCGCGTATTCAAGAGCGAATCCACCCATCGGATGTACTGTATGGAAGCGGGCCCCCATTACAACTACGCGATCGTTTGCTTCCTGATTTCATCGGTGCGAATGATCTATTAAATGAGGTGAATACTGATGAGTAAACAAACGAACCATCCAATTGTCCATCCGATTATCGTAGAAACGCGCTCAAGTTTATTATCCGTAAACTTTTATCTTGTCCAAACCGAACAATCACTTTTTCTCATCGATGCGGGCTTACCCACTGAAAAATGTTGGCATCAATTGAATGATGTTTTACAGAAAAACGGCTGGAAAATTGAAGATATACAAAAAATTATTTTAACACACAATCATCACGATCACATCGGCTTAGTCAATCGCATTCGGTCACATCATCATATACCTGTCTATGCTCATCGCGATGCCGTTGTCCGTTTACAAAGAGAACCATCATTTTTCAATCGACGTATTGATTTTTTTCAAGCACTTTATTCTAAAATGGGTTGTGGAAAAGATGGAGAAATAGAAGTGAAACGGTTAAGGGAAGCAACGATAAAAAATAAAGACGATGTGCTGCATGGGGAAATTTCCCTTCTTCAAGAAGGAGATTGTCTTGATGGTTTACAAGTGGTAGAAATTCCGGGGCATGCAGCAGATCATATCGCTCTTTTTCATGAGGGGAGTGGACAGTTATTAGCAGGAGACCATTTGCTCCAACATATATCGAGTAATGCATTAATTGAACCTGACGCACAAGGACAGATGATCCCTTCCCTTCAATTGTACGAAACATCTCTCAAAAAATGTCTAAAGCTACCAATGACCGTTATTTATCCTGGTCACGGTGAAGTCATTACCTCTCCACACGAGTTAATAAAGAAAAGAATCGATGAAATCGACAGAAAATCAGCAAAAATTAAGAGAGTCGTCGCTGAACAAGCACGTACCGCTGCCGAAGTCGCACAAATCTATTATCCTAACAAATTCAAAACTGAATTTTCGCTCGTCATGTCGGAAATTATGGGGCACTTAAATCGTTTACAATCTTTGGAACAAATTTCATCTGAAGAACGAGGACATATTGTATATTACCGTGCAAATGACTCATTTAGTTGATGTGCAACCGAATCCCCTTATCCCAAAATACGTAACCCGAAGTGAAAAACAAGTGATACAATGAATGGTAAACATTTAAAAACGGAGGGAGTTGACCATGCTACAGCTTTCGTTTGATAAAATCTATCCTTTATCAACGTTATCAGTTGATGGTAACTATATACAAGAGAAAGACAAACAGGTAGAACATCATAGACCTTTTTTATTTCTTGAAAAAAAAGGAATCATCACTGATTATGTATACGTAGGCCATGTAGATTCTGCACAATCTATGGATACACTCCGGAATGAGTCTATACCAATTGACCGGGTAAGTATTTTAGAAATCGACCAACCGATTTCAGCTTCGACGATATTTCAAGCTCTTGGGCAACCCATTGCTCTCGTTAAAAACGAAGAAGAATATCTTGGATACATTCGGAGAGAAGATTTGCTCATCGAACTTTTCCAAAAAGACAATGAAACGACCAATCATTTAAAGGTCATGCTGTCATCCATTCCGATGGGGATTTTTGTTGTTGATCATGAGCTGAAATGTACGAACTGTAATGAAACGGGTTTGAAAATGATAAAATCAACCTATGATCAAGTCATGGGTGCAAATTTAGGCGATATTTTCAATAAAGAGCATATGGAAAAAGTGTATTTAACATCTGAAGCCATTCTGAATCAAATTCACATTACAAATGATTTTGGAATTATTGTTGATTATAGTCCAATTATCAATTCGTTAGGCATCGTAGATGGGGTAATGATTATTGTACAAGACCTTCCCAAGGTTGAAAAAATGGCGATGGAAATTGAGTCAATTAAAAACTTAAATGATGACCTTAATGCAATTTTAACTTCAATGTACGATGAAATTATTGTTGTCAACAATAAAGGAGAGATTTTGCGACATAGTGATCGCTTCATTTCGGATTTTTGGGGTACTCATTTACAAGATTTAGTCGGTAAAAGCATATTAGATTTGGAAGAAAAAGGGATCTTCACGCCATCCGTTACTCGTCTTGTACTAGAAAAAAGAGAGCGCGTATCCATCATTCAAGAAACAAAGAATGGAAAAGTCGTCATGGCGGTGGGCAATCCCATCTTCAATGAGGAAAACGAATTACATCGAATCGTTATCGCTTCCAGAGATATTACGGAAACCACTCAACTAAAATCAGAGCTTCAAGAAACGAAACGGCTGACAGAAGAGTATAAAGAAGAGCTCGATCAATTGAAGAACAAAAACAGCTTTGCCAAAAAAATCATTTACCGTAGTCCCCAAATGGAACGCATTATGTTGCAAATTAAAAAAATAGCGCAATTTTCTTCAACTGTAATGATTATGGGGGAGTCAGGGGTTGGCAAGGAATTAGTAGCTCGAGCAATCCATACATATAGCCAACGCTCGAATGCTCCTTTTTTGGCGATTAACTGTGGAGCGATTCCCGAAGAGCTATTGGAAAGTGAATTATTTGGTTATGTAAAAGGAGCGTTCACAGGGGCAGATCATGAAGGGAAAGTAGGGTATTTTCAAAAAGCCAATCAAGGCATTTTGTTTTTAGACGAAATTAGTGAACTTTCTCAACGACTCCAAGTTAAATTGTTACGCGTATTACAGGAAAAAGAAATTACTCCTGTTGGAAGTACGACCTCCCTTCCAGTCGATGTTCAAGTCATCACGGCGACGAACAAAGACCGGCAACAAATGGTTCAAGATGGCGAGTTTCGGGAAGATTTATTTTATCGACTCCATGTCATTCCAATTACAATCCCTCCATTGCGGGAAAGGCCTGAAGATATATCGTTGCTCGCCTTTCATTTCATCAAACAATTAAACGAACAATATGAAAAAAATCATCATCTATCACCAGATGCTATACGTCTGTTGGAGGCCTACTCTTGGCCCGGTAATATTAGGGAATTACAAAACTTTATCGAACGTTTAGTTGTTTTTGCCGATGAGGACGTCATTACCGCCGACTTTATACATTCATTTATGAGTTTTACGTCTACGAAACAAGTCGAACCGATTATAACCGAAGTCATTCCATTTAAAGAAGCGCAACAATTGTTGGAAGAGCAGTTGATTTCATTGGCGATGGATCGGTATCGAACGACTACGAGAGCTGCGGAAGCTTTACAAATAGACCAATCAACAGTTAGTCGTAAATACAAAAAAATATTACAACGTCGAAGTGGTGAAAAATCCCCTTCTATGCAATGATGCATAATTTATGTAAATAGACATATAAAAGTCTCTGAAATGAAAGTGACTTATAGACTTTTATTTCAGAAAATAAACCCAATAATGAATAGGAAGAATGTATTAGATAATTATAAGAACAACATAGAAAAGAGCATGATAACAGGGTTTACAAGCTTTTTCTGTTCAAGTAAAACAGAAAAAGATTTTGTATATAACACCTGTTCTTTATTTTTTCCCAATTTTGGCATGACTTTTGCAATATTAAGGAGTAAGACATTACAACTTGAGGAGGAATAATCATGAAAAAAATCATTACAGAGGATTATAGTCCTACAACGTTATCTCAACTTGATCGAAAGCATTTTATTCATCCAGCCACCAACCCGAAGGAACAAGTTTCCAGAGGACCGAGTATCATATTTTCGGAGGGAACTGGAATTCATGTGACGAATCGCTTAGATGGCGAAAAATATATTGATGGTATGTCGATGCTTTGGAATGTAAATTTAGGACACGGTCAGCAGGAAATTGCCGATGCCGGCCATGAACAGCTTTCCAAAATTGCTTATTCATCGGCATTTAAAGGTTTTTCAAATGAACCAGCCATTCAATTAGCTGAAAAACTAGCATCCTTTGCTCCTGGTGATTTAAATGCAGTTTTTTATACTTCCGGGGGATCGGAATCTAATGATACAGCACTTAAGTTTGCTCGGTTTTATTGGGGGTTAAAAGGTAAGCCTGAGAAACGGAATTTCATCGCATTAAAAAGTGCCTATCATGGAGTTACGATGGCAGCACAAACAGCGACAGGTATTCCTTCGTTTCATGAGTTCGCAGGTTCAACAATTGATGGTATCTTTCATGCTGAACCTCATCTCTTAGCGTGTGAGTTGGGGGATCAGGACCAGCCGAATTATGAACAATCCATTAGAGGAATCATCGAGCGCGAAGGTGCACATACGATTGCAGCGATTATTCTCGAACCTGTTCAAGGGGCGGGTGGAGTGAACATACCCCCAGAAGGATATTTACAAGCCGTACGCAAAATATGTGATGAATATGACATTTTATTCATTGCGGATGAAGTGATCTGTGGCTTCGGTCGAACAGGTAAGATGTTCGGTGCCGATCATTGGAATGTCGTCCCCGATATGATGACCATTGCTAAAGGAATTACAAGTGGTTATTCACAACTCGGTGGTGTCATGGTAAATGATGAGATTCACGATACACTTATAAATTATGATGGTGTCATCTCTCATGGTTTTACATACAGTGGACACCCAACCGCGTGTGCTGTCGGTTTGAAAAACATTGAAATCATTGAACGAGATCAGATTCTTGACCATGTACAAAAAATGGAGCTTGAGATGGAAAAAGGATTAAAGTACTTAGAAGAACAACATAGCATTGTCACAAAAAGCAGAACGATTGGATTGTTGGCGGCTTTTGAATTATGTGAAGATCCAGACAGCAACAAACGATTTGATGATTCTGTATTTCCAGCTAATGCAGTTGTCGATGCTTGTTTTGACCGCAACCTTATTTTACGGGCGGTTGGTTCGTATAATCAAACGGTAGCGCTTGCCCCACCACTCATTATTAATCAACAAGAAATCGCAACGATTATTGATAAGGTTGACGATGCGATTACTGCCTTTAAAAAGACACTCCGTTGAGCGTATTTATAAAATCAATAAATATAACAACAGTGAATGATTAAATTGGAAGCGATTCCATCATTAGAAAAACAACGAGGAGGAATGACATGCTTTACGTGAACGGAAAATGGATTGAGTCTACAACGAATAAAATGGAAGTTGTTAATCCTGCATCAGGTGAAGTAATTGCAGCGATATCTACTGGCGGAAAAAAGGAAACGAACGAAGCGATTGCAAGTGCTGAGGAAGCTTTTTCAAGTTGGAAAAAGCTTCCCGGCCCAAAACGAGGCAAGTATTTACAACGTGTTGTCCAACTCATGCGAGAAAGAGTGGATGAGTTGGCGGAAACGATTACAAAAGAAAACGGTAAACCATTACCCGATGCCAAGGGTGAAGTAATCAGTGCCATTGAATATTTAAATTGGTATGCCGAGGAAGCGAAACGAATTTATGGTGATACACTCCCAGCCTCGCACACGGATAAGCAGTTGCTAGTGTTACGGGAGCCGATTGGTGTATGTGCTGCGATTACACCATGGAATTTTCCTCTATCTATGATCACTCGAAAAATTGCTCCTGCACTTGCAGCAGGTTGTACAGTCGTTTTGAAGCCAGCTGAGCAAACGCCTTTATCAGCTATTCGTATATTCGAGTGTTTTCATGATGCCCACCTACCGAAAGGCGTTGTAAATTTAGTCATCGGCGCAGCGAATGAAATCGGTACAGAACTGACGAGTCATCCTGCAGTTCGTAAACTTACCTTTACCGGGTCGACAGCGGTTGGTAAAAAATTGTATCGTGATTCAGCCGCAACAATGAAAAAAGTTTCAATGGAGCTCGGGGGGCATGCACCGTATATCGTCTTTGCAGATGCGGATCTCGATGTAGCTATCAATGGAATCCTCTTGTCGAAATTTAAAAATGCTGGGCAAACATGTATTAGTACGAATCGGATATACGTTGCTGAAAGCATCGCTGAACAATTTGGTAAAAAGTTAGCAGAAAAAGTTTCGGAACTAAAGATTGGAAATGGGTTAGAAGAGGGTGTCGAGATTGGTCCTTTAATTGATCAACAGGCAATGAAGAAAGTGAATGAGCAAATTGTTGATGCCGTAGACAAAGGTGGGAAAGTCATTCATGGTGGGAAGGAATACGAACCGAAACGAGGCGATGGTTATTTTTATGAACCAACGATTGTGCAACATGCCACCGAAGATATGAAAATAGCATCGGAGGAAACATTCGGTCCAGTTGCCCCCATTTTTTCTTTCCGTACCGAAGAAGAAGTAATCGAAAAAGCGAATCATGAATCGTATGGTCTGGCCGCTTATTGTTTTACAAATGATTTAGGACGCGGCTTACGCATGATAAGGGAATTAGAGTTTGGCATTGTTGGCCTAAATGACCCTACACCAATCGTCATTCAAGCTCCGTTTGGAGGAGTGAAGGAAAGTGGAATCGGTAATGAAGGAGGAAAGTATGGCTTGGATGAGTATTTAGAAGAAAAATTTGTTTCGATTCGAACAAATTGAGAACGATTGTACTCGTCCTTTGTGAGTTATAGACGAAAAGTCGACGCATAATGTTAATGGAGGAACGGGGTAGACGGATAGTTTTCTAGACGAACATTTTTACAAGTTATGGGGGGATGGTATACGTCTACTCCTTAAGAAACAGTAGTTAAGGAATGTTTAAATGATTAAAAGGAGAGGATTGCATGATCAATATACCAATACATGAAACGGATCAAAGTGTGGTCGTACGCCATATTCAGGAAGAAGATTTGCCAAAGATCGCCGATTTATCACAAAAATGTTTCGGGTCGTCCATGTCTTTAAAATTAGAGCATTTAAAAAGTCAACTTGAAATATTTCCAGAAGGACAAATATGTGTCGAGTATCAAGGGCAAATCGTTGGTTCGGCCTCTAGCTTAATCGTTAATTTTTCCGATTATGGCTATGATCATGACTATGAGGAGATTTCTGATGAGGGATTTATTCGCAATCATAATGCGAGTGGAGTAAACCTTTATGGAATTGAAGTTGGTGTTGATCCACAATTTCGCGGGATGAAAATTGGTCGTCATTTATATAACGGTCGCAAACAAGTTTGTAAAGATCTCAATTTGCAAAGCATCATCATCGGTGGGCGAATTCCTCATTACTATCGTTACGCTGACAAAATGACGGCTGATGAATATGCTTTTAAAGTGATCAAAGGAGAAATTTATGATCCAGTAATGACCTTCCAAGTGAAAAATGGATTCGTACTGAATCAAGTGATTCCTAATTATTTAGCAGGTGATGATGAATCGTTACAATACGCTACCTCAATGGAGTGGATAAATGATGACTACAAAAAGCAATAAATAAACATAACACGAAGCACCATATGATTACAACTTAATAATTCCGAATATTAGAATAATGAATGCGAATTTATAAAAGGAAAAATGCTTATTGACATGCAGGAGGAAGAACGTTGAAACAGAAAATTCGTAACTATATTGATAAACATCAAAATGAATTATTTCAGACAATTCAAGAACTCGTTCAGATTGAAACCGTTGTCGGTAATGAATTTGAAGGGCAGCAATATATAAAACAAAAATATAAAGAGATTGGCTTAGACGTTCATGAATTTGAACCATGTAAGGAGGAATTAATGCGCCATGAAGCCTTCGTCGATTCGGGAATTTCTTTTACGAATCGGAATAACATTATCGGAATTCACAAAGGTCAAGGAGATGGAAAGTCATTAACTTTACATGGTCATATGGATGTCGTGTCCGCAGAACCGGTCGAGAATTGGTCAATCAACCCTTGGAGTGGGGAAATTAAAGGAAATAAATTGTACGGAAGAGGTTCAGCCGATATGAAATCAGGCTTAGTGGCTAACTGGTTTGCTCTAAAAACGTTAATCGATTTAGATTACCCGATCGCAGGGGATGTGCAATTACATTGTGTCATCGAAGAAGAAGCAGGAGGTGGGGGAGGCGCTTTAGCTTGTTTAGAAAAAGGTTATCGAACAGATGGATACATCTCTTCTGAACCTCATCAATTACAAATGACAATCTCCCACGCTGGAATTATGTACTTTCGGGTAAAAGTGACAGGAAAAACGGCTCATGCCGGACTCGCGCATGAAGGTGTCAATGCGATTGCGAAAATGTATCCCATTTTCCAAGCCTTAGAACAATTAGGGAAGTGGCGTGGCGAACATGTTCGGTTTGATCTTTACGAGCAAGGGTCAGGGCAATCCGTGCATTTGAATACAGGAGTGATGCAAGCGGGCGATTGGGTGTCTACCGTTCCTGGTGAAGCCGTACTGGAATGCCGGATTGGCTTTATCCCTGGTGAAAGTCGTAAACAAATGAAACAGCTCGTTCATGACACGGTTTTCCAAGCGATTGCTGATGATGATTGGTTTGAGAAACATCCTCCCATCATTGAGTGGTTCGGTTGGTCAACAGAACCGTGGTATCAAGATCCTCAACACCCGTTTGTTACAACCTTTAAAAGAACATCGGAACAGGTTTTAAAACATCCTATCCATGTAATTGGTAGAGCTTCGGGAAATGATGCACGATTTACCCGGTACTACGACATGCCAGGACTTTGCTTTGGCCCGATCGGTGAAAACATGCATGGTCCAGATGAAAATGTTGATCTCGCTAGCGTCATCGACGTCACTAACGTTTTCGCTCATTTCATTATTGATTGGACGGAGAGTTGATT